>NZ_JYJF01000003.1 GCF_000955975.1 Saccharothrix sp. ST-888 | reverse complement strand
CGAGCTGGCCATCGTCCTGGTCGACGCCCGCAACGGCGTCGTCGAGCAGACCCGCCGGCACGCCGCCGTCGCCGCCCTGCTGCGCGTGCCGCACGTGGTGCTGGCCGTCAACAAGATGGACCTGGTCGACTACGCCGAGCCCGTCTTCGCCGCCATCGCCGAGGAATTCACCGCCTACGCCGCCTCGCTCGGCGTCCGCGACGTCGTCTCCGTCCCGATCTCCGCGCTCGCCGGCGACAACGTGGTCGAGCCCTCCGCCCACATGGACTGGTACGGCGGCCCGACCCTGCTGGAACACCTGGAGACCGTCCCGGTCGGCAGCGACCCGGGCCGGCAGCCGGCCCGCTTCCCGGTCCAGTACGTGATCCGCCCGCAGACCGAGGAGCACCCGGACTACCGCGGCTACGCGGGCCAGCTGGCCTCCGGCGTGCTGCGCGTCGGCGACCCGGTCACCGTCCTGCCGTCCGGCCACACCACCACCGTCGCGGGCATCGACGCCCTCGGCCGGGAGACGGACATCGCCTGGGCCCCCCAGTCCGTCACCGTCCGCCTCGCCGAGGACATCGACGTCTCCCGCGGCGACCTGATCGCGGCCGGTGCGGTGCCCGCCCCCACCAAGGACATCGAGGCCACCGTCTGCCACCTGGGCGAGCGCCCGCTGCGGACCGGCGACAAGGTGCTGCTCAAGCACACCACCCGCACGGTGCGCGCGCTGGTCCGGGAGATCTCCTACCGGATCGACGTCGAGACGCTCGAACAGCGCGGCGAGGCGACGGAGTTGAACGTCAACGACATCGGTCACGTGGTGCTGCGCACCGCCGAGCCGCTGGCGCTGGACGACTACACGGACAACCGCCGCACCGGATCGTTCCTGCTGATCGACCCGGCCGACGGCGCCACCCTCACCGCCGGCATGGCGGGCGAGGCCTTCGACACCGTGCGCACCGCCGAGCCGGACGAGGAGGACTGGGTCTGATGCCCTGCGAGGCGTTCTCGGGCATGGACAAGGAAGGTGGCCGCATCGGCAGCGGCGTCCTCGGCAGTGGCGAGGGCGGACTGGCGCGATGTGCAGGCGGACAGGGGCGCTGAACCCCTGTCACCGGGCCGTCCCTCCCCGACCGCCCGGCTTGCCCGGCATCCGAGCTGCCGTCAGCACCACGATCCGCCCCTCCTTCCATGACAGGACGACTCCCATGGCACCGAATCCGGCGATCCCGCATACCCGAACGCGCCCCGGCTCCGGCCGGACCAGACGGTCCGCCGCGGCGGCCGCGGCCGCCCTGGCCGCCGTCGGCCTGCTCTCCGCCTGCGGCTACGGCTCCAAGAGCGCCGACCGGACGGACGCCGCCCCGGCGTCCGCCACCGCCTCGGGGGCGAAGCTCTCCGCCGACACCGTGAAGATCGGCTACTTCCCGAACCTGACCCACGGCACCGCCCTGGTCGGGATCAAGGACGGCATCTTCCAGAAGGAACTGGGCGCCACCCGGATCAAGACCCAGACCTTCAACGCGGGTCCGGCCGAGATCGAGGCGCTCAACGCCGGATCGATCGACCTCGGCTGGATCGGCCCCTCCCCGGCGATCAACGGCTACACCAAGTCCAACGGGCAGTCCCTGAAGATCATCGGCGGTTCGGCCTCCGGCGGCGTCAAGCTGGTGGTCAACCCCGACCGGATCAAGTCGCCGGACGACCTCAGGGGCAAGAAGATCGCCACCCCGCAGCTCGGCAACACCCAGGACGTCGCGCTGCTCAACTACCTGGCGGGCAAGGGCTACAAGGTCGACGCCCAGTCCGGCGCGGGCGACGTGAGCGTGGTCCGCACCGACAACAAGGTCACCCCCGACGCCTACAAGTCCGGCTCCATCGACGGCGCCTGGGTGCCCGAGCCGACC
This sequence comes from Saccharothrix sp. ST-888, assembly GCF_000955975.1. Classification (GTDB taxonomy): domain Bacteria; phylum Actinomycetota; class Actinomycetes; order Streptomycetales; family Streptomycetaceae; genus Kitasatospora. The sequence goes on along the minus strand of NZ_JYJF01000003.1, from coordinate 214,683 downwards.
GCCTCCAAGCTGGTCACCCTCGGCGCCAAGGAACTCCTCGACGAGAAGTCCCTGTGGCCCGACGGCAAGTTCGTGATCACCAACATCATCGTCTCGCAGAAGTTCCTCAAGGAGCACCCGGACGTGGTCGAGGCCGTGCTGCGCGGCTCGGTGAACACCAACGCCTTCATCAAGGCCAACCCGGACCGGGCCAAGGCCGACGCCAACGCCCAGCTCAAGATCGACGCGGGCAGCTCGCTGGACCCGGCGGTCCTCGACCCGGCCTGGCAGGACATCGACTTCCTCGACGACCCGCTGGCCGGCACCCTGCAGGCCGAGGCCGACCACGCGGTCACCGCCGGGCTGCTCAAGAAGCCCAACCTGAACGGGATCTACGACCTGACCCTGCTCGACCAGGTGCTCAAGCAGCAGGGCCGGCCCGCCGTGGCGGACGCCGGGCTCGGTACCAGGTAGGCCGCCCCGCACAGCTCCGAGGTCCGTCCCCGCGCCGTCCCGGTCGATGCCCAGTCACAGGACGGCGCGGGGCCGGGCCCCGGCTCCAGCTTCCCGCCAGATCGCCAGACCACTCACGCAGGAGGTGCCCGGATGACCCCGGCACTGACCACCTCGGAGACCGCCCTCGGCGGCGAGGTCACCGGCGGCGCCCCCGCCGTCCGGCTCTCGCACGTCCACAAGACCTTCGGCCGCCCCGGCGCGGCCACCCCGGTACTGGACGACATCTCGCTCGACGTCGCCCCCGGCGAGTTCGTCACCCTGCTCGGCGCCTCGGGCTGCGGCAAGTCCACCCTGCTCAACCTGGTCGCCGGACTCGACAAGCCCACCGCGGGCAGCATCGAGGTCCCCGGCGGCCGCCCCGCGCTGATGTTCCAGGACCACGCGCTCTTCCCCTGGCTCACGGCCGGCCGCAACATCGAACTCGCGCTCCGGCTGGCCGGCGTCCCGCGCGCCGAACGCCGCCCGGAGGCCGAGCGACTGCTCGAACTGGTCCGGCTCGGTGGCTCCTACGACAAGCGGGTGCACGAACTCTCCGGCGGTATGCGCCAGCGCGTCGCGATGGCCCGGGCACTCGCCCAGGGCAGCCGGGTGCTGCTGATGGACGAGCCGTTCGCGGCCCTGGACGCCATCACCAGGGACGTGCTGCACGACGAGATCACCCGGATCTGGGCCGAGCGGCAGCTGGCCGTGCTGTTCGTCACCCACAACGTCCGCGAGGCCGTCCGGCTCGCCCAGCGCGTCGTCCTGCTCTCCTCCCGCCCCGGCCGGGTCGCCCGGGAGTGGCGGATCGACCTGCCCCAGCCGCGCCGCATCGAGGACACCGGCGTCGCGGACCTGTCCATCGAGATCACCGAAGAACTGCGTGGGGAGATCCGCCGCCATGGCAAGCACTGACACCGCACCCGTGCCGGTCCGGGAGGCGCCCGCCGAGGACGCCCCGCTCCGCATCCGGCCCGCCAAGGACGCCCCGGTCAGCACCGAGGACCTCGGCGCGGGCCTGGACGCGCTGGACAGCGTCGTCGTCCAGCGCACCCCGCTCGCCCAGACCCTGCGGGAGAAGGTCCTCCCCCCGGCACTCGCCGTCGTGCTGGTGATCGGCCTCTGGCAGCTGGCCTTCAGCCTCGAACTCACCGACACCTACAAGCTGCCCAGTCCCGCCATGGTCTGGCAGAGCCTGGCGGACCTGTGGACCCAGGGCACGCTGTTCTCCATCATCTGGACCAGCATCTGGCGCGGCGTCTCCGGCTTCCTCGCGGCCGTCGTCATCGGCACGCCGATCGGACTGCTGGTCGCCCGGGTCAAGCCGGTCCGGGCCGCGATCGGGCCGATCCTCTCCGGCCTGCAGTCGCTGCCCTCGGTCGCCTGGGTGCCCGCCGCCGTCATCTGGCTCGGCATCAACGACTCCGCGATGTACGCCGTCATCCTGCTCGGCGCCGTCCCGTCCATCGCCAACGGGCTGGTCTCCGGCGTCGACCAGGTCCCGCCGCTGTTCCTGCGGGCCGGCCGGACGATGGGCGCCACCGGCCTCGCCGGCGCGCGCCACGTCCTGCTGCCCGCCGCCCTCCCCGGCTACCTGGCCGGACTCAAGCAGGGCTGGGCCTTCTCCTGGCGCTCCCTGATGGCCGCCGAACTCATCGCGTCCTCCCCCGACCTCGGCCTCGGCCTCGGCCGCTACCTGGAGAACAGCCGCGAGGCCTCCGACATGTCCGGGGTGCTGCTCGGCATCATCCTGATCCTCTTCGTCGGCATCGCCATCGACCTGCTGATCTTCTCCCCGCTGGAGCGCCGCGTGCTGCGCAGCCGGGGCCTGCTGGTCGCCAACCGCTGACACCCCACCGCGCCGAAGGGTCGCCCATGTCCACGAGCAGACTGTCCGCCGCCGCCCCGAACCGCCTCACCACAGGCCCCGGAGCGGCGGCGGCAGCCTGCCCGGATGCGACCCGGCACCTCGACGGCCCGCACCCGCTCACCGCCCGGCCCAGCGCACCTGCCGGAGCCCCGGCCGCGCGCACGGCCGACTCCGCCGCCGCGCCCGCCCGCCCCCTCGCGGACCGGGCCCTGCCCCTGAACCAGGCCCGGTCCCGGACCCGGCTGCCGGTCCGCCCCGAGTCCGCCGGGGCGCCGGACGGCCGCCCCCGCCCGCAGACCGACGCCCCGGCGCTGCTGCTGATCGCCCACGGCAGCCGCGACCCCCGGCACGCCGCCACCGTGGACGCCCTGGTCCGGCGGCTCCGCTCGCTGCGCCCCGCACTGGAGGTCGCCACCGCCTACCTGGACCACTGCGCCCCGCGCATCCCCCAGGTCCTCGGCCGCCTCGACGGCGCCCCCGCGGTCGCCGTCCCGCTGCTCCTCAACCGGGCCTTCCACGCCAAGAGCGACATCCCGGCCGCGCTCTGCGAGGCCGGTGCCGACCTGCCGCTCGCGGACGTCCTCGGCCCGTCCCCGCTGCTCCTCGACGCTCTGGACCGCCGCCTGGCCGAGTCCGGCCTCGACCTGGGCTCCGCCGCCGTCCGCGCCGGCACCGGCGTGGTCCTGGCCGCCGCCGGCTCCTCGGACCCGGCCGCCGACGCCGCCACCCGCGCACTCGCCGCCGACTGGCAGCGCACCCGGGGCTGGGCCGCCGTCGAGGTCGCCTACGCCTCGGCCACCGGGCCGCGCGTCCCGGACGCCGTCGCCGCGCTGCGCGCCTCCGGCGTCCGCCAGGTAGCCGTCGCCCCCTACCTGTTGGCGCCGGGGCTGCTCCCCGACCGGATCGCCTCCGCCGCCACCGACGCCGCCGCCGAGCTGATCGCCCCGGTCCTCGGCGCCGCCCCGGAGATCGCCCGGCTCCTGGTGCACCGCTACGACCTGGCCGACCGCGCGACCCGCACCACCCGGATCACCAGCCTGACGGCCTGAGCCTGTGCGCCGCTCCCGCTGCGGCACGTCTTTCCACTCGACGATCCATCTCGGTGAGACCGTCCGCCATGACATCGCATCAGACCGGTCGACCCATCGGCGGCATGGTCGAACTCGGTCTCGTCCGCGTCCTCGTCCTCGTCCAGGCGAACGCCGGTGACCTTCCGCCGGTGCCCCGGTCGGCCCCGGCCCGGGTCAACCGGCCAAGCGCCCGGCCAGCTGCTCGCGGGCCCAGCTGTCCCGGCAGGCCGCCAGTGCCGCCCGCAGCGCGCTCCGGTAGCGCTCCCGGACGTCCGCCAGTGCCTCCCGCGCCGCCAGGCTCGCGGGCGTCGGCCGCCCGGCCCGCAGGTCCTGCTCGCTCGCGTAGGCGAGCGGCGCCTGCACCCACGTCCAGGCACCCGCCGCACAGACCTGCTGGTACGGGTCGCCCTCCTCGACCGCCCGCACCAGGCTCTCCTGCACCCGCCTGCGCCCGACCGCCGCCACCACGACGGCGGCGAGCCAGCGCGGCGAACCCGGATCGTCGTCGCTCACCAGCGCCCGGAGCACCGAGGCGTAGTGCAGCTCGACCAGCGGCCGGTTCCCGGTCAGCTCCTGTACGGCCAACTGCCGCTTGTGGCCAACCCGGTGGTACTGCGGATAGTTCGGCTCCCGCTCGGCGAACGCGGCGACGCGCGGGTCCTCCGGGTCGGTCCACACCAACCCGAGCGCCTCCAGGAGCTCGTCCAGGCAGTCCTCCTGCCGGGCCAGCCGTGCGCCGATGTCCATCCGTCCCCGTCCGCCGAAGTTCCGGACCACACCTTACGCAGGCCGAAGGTACTGCCCGGGCCCGCCCTGGACGATCACGTCCGGACCACCGCGACCGTCCACGACGATCGGGTCCCCGCCCAACCCCTACACGTATCTGACGCTTAGTCAATTCCTCATCTGTGCACGACATCGAGGCACCCGACAGCACTCCGGCCCGCCAGGGCGTACCTGGCGGGCCGGAGGAGAGCAGCCGGAGACCGGCGGACGGTCAGTCGGACTTGCGGCGCTGACGGCCGGTGCCGTAGTTGGAGCCGCTCTTGGAGCCGGAGCCGGGCTTGGAGCGGCCGGAGGTCTTGCCGATGAAGCCGGCTGCCATCCGGCGGCCGCCGCCCTCACCCGAGGCCGAACCCGAACCCGAGCCGGAGGCGCTACCGGTGGCACCGAAGCGCTGCTTGGGACGCGGCCGCTTGGCGTTGCCGTTGATGTCCACGTCGGCGGGCAGGCCGGAGCGCTTGGGCGCCCGGCGGCGGGCCGGGGCCGTACCGGCGGCCGAGGCGGCGGGCGCGGGCTGGGCCGGGGCCGCGATCGGGAGGACGGCGACGCCGCTGGGGGTACGCGCGCCGGTGATCCGGGTCAGCTCGGAGTCGGCGGGGCGGACCTTGGTGACGGTGGGCCGGATACCGGCGGTGGACATCAGCCGGTTGACCTCGCGGCGCTGCTCGGGCAGCACCAGGGTGACCACGGTGCCGGACTCGCCGGCCCGCGCGGTGCGGCCACCGCGGTGCAGGTAGTCCTTGTGGTCGATCGGCGGGTCGACGTTGACGACCAGGTCCAGGCCGTCGATGTGGATGCCGCGGGCGGCGACGTTGGTGGCGATCAGCGCGCTGATCTGGCCGTCGCGGAACTGGTCCAGGGTGCGGTTGCGCTGCGGCTGGGACTTGCCGCCGTGCAGCGCGGCGGCCTGCACACCGCTGGCCCGCAGCTGCTTGGCCAGCCGGTCGGCGCCGTGCTTGGTGTGCACGAACATGATCACGCGGCCCTCGCGGGCGGCGATCCGCGCGGTGGCCTCGGCCTTGTCCGCGGCCTCCAGCTGGAGCAGGTGATGGTCCATGGTGGTCACCGCGCCGGCCGAAGGATCCACCGAATGGGTGACCGGGTCGGTCAGGAAGCGGCGCACCAGCCGGTCGACGTTGCGGTCCAGGGTGGCGGAGAACAGCATCCGCTGCCCGCCCTCGGCGACCTGCTCCAGGAGCTTGGTGACCTGCGGCAGGAAGCCCATGTCGGCCATCTGGTCGGCCTCGTCGAGGACGGTGATCCGCACCTCGTCGAGCTGGACGTCCTGCCGGTTGATCAGGTCGTCCAGTCGGCCGGGGGTGGCGACCAGGACCTCGGTGCCGCGCCGGACCGCGTTGGACTGCTTGTTGATCGACATACCGCCGACCACGGTGGTGATCCGCAGGTTGACGGCGCTCGCGTACGGGGTGAGGGCGTCGGTGACCTGCTGGGCCAGCTCGCGGGTGGGCACCAGCACGAGGGCCAGTGGACGGCGGGCCGAGGCGCGCTGTCCGGCGGTGCGGGCCAGCAGCGGCAGGCCGAAGGCGAGGGTCTTGCCGGAGCCGGTACGGCCCCGGCCGAGCACGTCACGCCCGGCGATCGAGTCGGGCAGCGTGGCGGCCTGGATCGGGAAGGGCTCGGTGACGCCTTCCTTGGCGAGCGCGGAGAGCAGTGCCTTGGGCATCTCCAGCTCGGCGAAGCTCTGTGCGGCCGGGCGGGCGGGGGTGCCCTCGACCACGGTGAAGTCCTCGGCCACCTGGGGCGCGGCAGCCGCGCGGGCGCGCGGGGCGCGGCGCGGTGCGGACGAGGTACGGGCGCGGTCGGCGCCGCGGGTGCGGTCCGCCGTACGGGCGCGGTCGGTGGCGCGCGGGCGGTCCGTGGTGCGGTTGCGCGGCGGGCGGGCAGGGGTGGTCATGGGCTCTCCAGTCCTGGGTCGGCCGATGGCCGCGGCTACCGCGTGATGATCGCAGAGGATCGCGGGTGCCGTGGCAAATGGTCCATGGGGTGCCCCCAGCCGGGGGCTGGGGGAAGGTCGGCCGTCAGGGGTGAAGTGCGCCGCCCCGGCCGTTCGGCGGCATGGGCGAGGGCCCGCACCGTGCGGTGCGGGCCCTCGCTTCGCGACAAGCTGTCGGCGTGAGCCGATGGTCAGCCGATGACGCGGATGTTCTCGGCCTGCGGGCCCTTCTGGCCCTGGGTGACGTCGAACTCGACGTGCTGACCCTCGAGCAGCTCACGGAAGCCCTGGGCGGCGATGTTCGAGTAGTGGGCGAAGACGTCCGGGCCGCCACCCTCCTGCTCGATGAAGCCGAAGCCCTTCTCGCTGTTGAACCACTTCACGGTGCCGGTAGCCATAACCGTCTCCTCTTTCTGGGGCATCAGGACCTACACCTCGTAGGCCCCAAGTAGCCGCGATCCCCATCCGGAGACAAAACACCGGACAAAACAAATGCGCCTGTTGGGTTGGTAACCAGCAGGCGCACACATACGTTCATGGGAACCAAAACTGCAACTGCTTCGACTGTAGCACGGGCGGGCGGTCAAATGATCGGAAGAGTTTCCCTCGCCACAGTCGTCCGCACCGGGTTTACCTGCACAGATGAGGGGGCATGCGGTGTGCTCACCGCATGCCCCCCGCCCTGTGACTACGGGCTACCGCTGACCGTCAGGAACGGCCGGCGGGCTCCCGGTCGTCCTCGTAGGGGACGGCGGCCAGCGGAGCCGGAGTCCCGTGCCCGGCCAGCTCGCCGTGACCGGGCCACCAGGCGGCACGGCCGAGCAGCGCGGTGACGGCCGGGGTGAAGAAGAGCGCCATCACGAACGCCGCCACGATGATGCCGAAGGCGATCGAGAAGCCGATCTCGCTGAACAGGACGTTGCCCGCCAGCATGAAGGTCGCGAAGGACGCGGCCAGGATGAAGCCGGCCGCACCGACGGTCGGACCGCCGTGGCGGATCGCCTCCGCCGCCGCCTCGCGCGGCGAACGCCCTTCGGCGGCCTCCTCGCGCAGTCGGGCGACCATCAGGATGTTGTAGTCGGTTCCGATCGCCACCACGAAGAGGTAGATGAAGATCGGCAGCATGAACATCAGGCCCGGCTGGTTCGCGACGTGCTGGAAGATCAGGCTGGTGGCGCCGAGCGTGGCGCCGAAGCCGAGACCCACCGAGGCCATCAGGTACCAGGGGGCGACGACGCTGCGCAGCAGCAGGCCGAGGATCAGCATGATCAGCAGGCCGGCGATCGGGAAGACCAGCTTGTAGTCGTGCGCCATCGCCGTGTTGATGTCCTTGTACACGGAGGTGATGCCGCCGACGTACGCCTTGGTGCCGGCCGGGGTGTCCGCGTGAGCGGTGTTCCGCAGCTTGTCCATGGTGGAGATCGCCGCGTTGCTCGCGGGGTCGTCCTTGAGCAGGACGGTGAAGTCCGCCGTGGTGCCGTCCTTGCTGAGCTGCGGCTTCGGCTCGACCTGGGCGACCCCCGGGACCTCGGCGAGCTTGCCCGCGTAGGTCCGCAGGGCGCTCTCGTCGAGCTTGGCGCCGTCGGTGGTGCTGGTGACGTAGATGTGGCTCGGGTCGGCCGCACCCGCCGAGAAGGCGTCCATCAGCTTGGTCTGGACGACCATGGACTCCTTGTCCTTCGGCATCGAGCTGCCGGCCAGGTCGAAGGTGCCCTTGTAGCCGAGGGCGGCCAGGGTGAGGGCGACCAGGACACCGCCGGAGGCCAGGGCGACCATGGCGGGGCGGCGCTGGACCATCCGGCCGAGGGCGGCGAAGCGAGCGCCCCGGGGCTCCTCCATCCACTTCTTGCCGGGCCAGAACAGACCCTTCGCGGGAATCACCGACAGCACGGCGGGCACCAGGGTGACCGAGGCGATGGCGGTGGTGACGACCGCGATGGCGAGCGCCGGGCCGAGCGCCTTGAACATGCCGAGGCTGGAGAGCACCAGCACCGCGAAGGCGACGGTCACCGCACCGGCGGCGGAGGTGATCGCCTCGCCGACCCGGCCGACCGCGTTGGCCACGGCCGTCTTGCGGTCCTCACCGGCCCGCAGCCGCTCGCGGTAGCGGAACATCAGGAAGAGGAAGTAGTCGGTACCGACACCGAGCAGCACCACGATCAGGATCGCCGACATGGTGTTGTCGGCCTTCAGACCGAAGAGCTTGGTGGCGTAGTTGATCAGGCCGTTGGCCGTCGGCGAGACCACCACCATGATCAGCAGCAGCGGCGCCAGCGCGATCAGGATGCTGCGGAAGATGACCGCGAGGATCAGCAGGATCAGGACGAAACTGCCCAGCCCGATCAGGAGGTTGGCAAGACCCGAGGAGTCCTTCGCGTCGAGGTTCGACGCCGCCGGACCACCGACCCGGTACTTCAGGGCCGAACCCTCGGTGAGCTTGGTGCCGTCCTCACGCAGCGCCTTGGCGGCGTCGGCGGACTCGGGCTTCTGCATCACGGTCTTGTCGATCGCGACCATGGACAGCGCGTACTTGCCGTCCTTGGACATGCTCTGCGGACCGACCGGGATGATCTGCTCGACGTCCTTGATGTGCTCGTCGGTCAGACCCTGGACCACCTTCTTCATGGTGGCCTGGTCGGCAGCGTCCAGCTTGCCGCCGTCGGTACGCTCGAAGAGCAGCATGGCGCCGGGGGTGAAGTTGGCCGGGAAGGCCTTCTCCTGCAGCTGGGAGGCCTGGATGGACTCGTAGTGCTTGGGCAGGAAGGCGCTCTCGTCGTTCTGCGCGGTGACGGTCGGCGCCGTCACAGCGATCGCGATCATGCCGACGACCCAGGCGGCGATCACCCACCACGCCCGCCTGACGACGAATTGTCCTATTCGGTGGAACATGCTCGTAATGCCTCCTGGGCATGGTTCACCGCAGCCCTTGGGGACGGGACGCCGGGCGACGGCTGGGCCGGCGCAGAGCAGGGCTCTAGCCGGTCGGCAGGTAAGTATCTGTGTGCATCCTACGGGGTCTTACTTGCCGACCGGCAAGTGGCCCCGCTGGATCGCGCCCCCTGGAGCCTGGAATCCGGCCCCGGTCCATCCTGACCTGTTGACCAGCCCTGACACCTCGTGCTCCGGGTGGAGATCCCTCCCCCTCAGGGTGGATCCATCCCCTACCTCAAGAAGGAGAACCAGTCCCTGAGGAGTAGGGAACAACCCCACACCCTCCCCGAACGACTGCCCCGAACGACTGCCCCGGACCACTGCCCCGAGCTGCCGTCCTCGCCCGGTCCCCCATCCACCGGCGGGGCGGGCCCCGAGCCCGTAGGTCATCATTCACTCCATGACGACCACCTTCGACGGGCCGCGCGCCCAGGCCCTGCTCGCCACCGCCTGTGCCGCGGCCGGGCTGCCCGCGCCGGCCGGCGCCCGGCTGCTGGCCCTCGGCGAGAACGCCGTCTTCGACCTCGGCGATCTGGCCGTGGTCGCCAAGGTCGGACGCGGCCCCGAACTCGCCGAGCGCACCCGGCGCGAACTGGCCGTCGCCGACTGGCTCGCCGGACAGGGCGTGCCCGTGGTCCGCCCGTACCTGACCGCACCCGTCCTCGCGGACGGGCACCCCGTCACCTTCTGGCACCGGCTCGCCCCTGCCGTCAGGGCCGCCGAGCCCGCCGACCTGGCCCCGCTGCTGCACGCCCTGCACCGACTGCCCGCGCCGCCGTTCACGCTCGCCCCCCGCAACCTGCTCGCCCCGGTGGAGCGCTGGCTGGCCGGCGCCGACGGCCACATCGACCCGGCGGACGCCGCCTTCCTGCGCGAGCGCAAGGCCGACTTCGCCGCCGCGATCGGGGGCCTCGCCCCGCAGCTGCCGCCCGGCGTGATCCACGGCGACGCCCTGCCGCGCAACGTCCACCTCACCGCCGACGGACCCGTCCTGCTCGACCTGGAGAACGTCTCCCACGATCTGCGCGAGCACGACCTGGTGGTCCTCGCCCTCAGCCACGACCGCTACGGCGTCCCCGCCGAGGACTACCTCGCCTTCACCACCGCCTACGGCTGGGACGTCCGCGACTGGCCGGGATTCGCCGTGCTGCGCGGCGCCCGGGAGACCGCCAGCGCGTCCTGGGTCGCCCAGCAGGTCCCCGGCAACCCGGCCGCGCTCGCCGAGTTCCGCCGCCGGGTCGACTCGCTCCGCGAGGGCGCGACCGCGGTGCGCTGGTACTCCTTCTGACCCCCCTGCGACCTCCTCGCAGCCTCCCTTCGATGTCCCTCCGATTCCCCTCCCATCCCTTCTGACCCAAGGGTCGTCTTCGTACGCACCTACGGAACCGTGCCCTGACGGCGGACGTCGTACCGGGTGCGGCCCGCACCCTCCCGGGCCGCCGGTACGACGTCAGGAGCCGTTGCCATGCGGATACCCAGCCCTCGGTCAGGTCTCGCCCGCGCCCTCGGGTACGGCCTGGCCGCGCTGCTCGCGCCCGCCCTGATCGCAGGTTGCGGACCCGCCGAACCCGGCACCGTCGGCTCGGCGGCGCCCGGCACCTCCACCGTTCCGCCCCCGTCCTCGCCGTCCGGGTCTTCCGCACCCTCCGCGCCCTCGTCCGGCAGCACGGCCCCGACGCCCGCCGGCTCCTCGGCCGCCTCGCCCTCGACCGGCCGGACCTCCCCGACGCCGACCCCGAGAGTGAGCTCCACGCCGACCGCGGACCCGACCGGGAGTTCGACGCCCGCGCCGCCACCGCCGCCCGCCGGCGGTCCGACCTCGATCGTCTACCACACCGCGTCAGGCGGCCGTACGGTCGCGCTCACCTTCGACGACGGGCCGAGCCAGTACACCGGCCAGGTACTCGACCTGCTGGCCCAGTACGGCGCGCACGCCACGTTCTGCCAGATCGGTCCGCAGGCGACCGCCCGGCCGGCCGCCGTCAAGCGCATCCTGGCCGAGGGGCACCGGCTCTGCGACCACACCGTCCACCACCCGCAGCCGATGCACACGCTCTCCCACGACCGGCAGGTGTACGAGATCGCCGCAGCGAAGGAGATGATCACCAAGGCCGGCGGCACGGGCACCGAAGTCCCGTGGTTCCGCGCGCCCGGCGGGGACTTCAGCGCCGAGAACAAGCTGATCGCCGTTCAGAACGGCATGCGCCCGCTCGGCTGGTCGGTGGACACCCGCGACTGGTCCCGTCCCGGGGTCGCCTCGATCGTCGCCGATGTGCAGCGCAACCTCGGGCCCGGCGGGGTGGTGCTGATGCACGACGGCGGCGGCGACCGCAGTCAGACCGTGGCGGCCCTGCGCCAGCTCCTCCCCTGGCTCACCGCCCACGGTTACACCTTCGACTTCCCCGCCGTCTGACTCCCTGGAGCGGCAGGGCGGGCCGGGGCGCAGCGGCAGCGGGCCGGCCGTGCTGCCCCGCGTGCCCCGGGGCTCAGCGGAGCGGCCAGCGCGGGTCGATGACGGCCTCGACGTCCTTGCCCTTGCGCAGCCAGGCCTGGAGCCCCTCGGCCCAGGACCGGTGCCAGTCGATCTGAAGCACGTGCAGTTGCTCGGGGGTCAGGTCGCCGACCTGGGCGGGGTAGCGCTCGCCCAGGGCGACGGCGACCCGCACGGCGGCCAGGGCGTCGCTGCCCGCCTCGTGGGCGTCGGCGAGCTCGACCCCGTACACCTCGCAGACGTGCTGGAGCGTGCGGGAGCCCTTGCGGTAGCGGTCCACCGAACGGTCGATCACCAGGGCGTCCACCACCGGACCGACGGCGCCGCCGAGCCGTTCGGCGAGCGGGGGACGGCCGTGGCGGCGCAGCTCGGCGTCGAGCAGCGAGAGGTCGAACGGCGCGTTGAAGGCGACCACCGGGTGCCCGAGGGCCAGCCGTGCGCAGAGCGCGGCGGCTATCTCCTCGACCGCCTCGGCCGCCGGTCTGCCGTGGGTGCGGGCCTGTTCGTCGGTGATGCCGTGGATCGCGGCGGCCTCGGCCGGGATCGGCACGCCCGGGTCGACCAGCCAGCCCGAGATCCGTTCGACCCGACCGCCGAGGGTGTCCACCAGGGCGGCGGTGACGATCCGCGAGTGCGCCGGGTCGGTGCCCGTGGTCTCCAGGTCGAAGCCGACCAGTGGCTCCTTCCACCAGCTCATCTGGGGTGTCCTTCCGTCCGTCCGCCGTGGTCTGGCCTCATCATCGCGGGTGCCTGTGACAGCCAGGACGCGCGGCAGCCCCGGCACGGTTCGTACCGGGGCTGCGGCAGGGGCCGGGGGCCGTCCGTCAGGCGGAGGCGAGGAGTCCGCGTCCGAGCCAGTCGGCGCTGTCCTTGACCCCGGGCAGGGCGAAGAAGTAGCCGCCGCCGGTGGGCGAGATGTAGTCGACCAGCGGCTCGCCGATCAGGCGGGTCTGGGTGGCCTCGAACTGCCGGACCACGTCCTGCTGGTAGCAGCAGAAGGCCAGTCCCATGTCGAGGTTGCCGACGCTGTCGATGCCCCGGTCGTAGTTGAAGCCCCGGCGCAGGATCCGCGAGTCGGCGGTCTTGTCGGTGCGCGGGTTGGCGAGCCGGATGTGCGCGTCCAGCGGGATGGCGTTGCCGTCCGGGTCCTTGGCGTAGTCGGGTGCGTCGGTCTCCTTGGCACCGTCCAGCGGAGCGCCGGTGTCCTTGCGGCGACCGAACATCTTCTCCTGCTCGGCGAGCGAGACCCGGTCCCAGAACTCGACCAGCATCCGAATGATCCTGATGACCTGGTAACTGCCGCCGACGGCCCAGTCGGGTTCGCCCGTGCCGGCGGTGACCCAGACCAGCCGGTCCATCACCCGGGAGGAGGTGGTGTCCGGGTTGGCGATGCCGTCCTTGAAGCCGAGCAGGTTGCGCTGGGCGCCGTCCGGGCGGCCGGGGTTCTGGAAGCCGTCGATCCGCCACTTGATCTGCATCGCGCCCCGGGTGTGCCGGGCGATGTCGCGCAGTGCGTGCAGCACGGTGTCCTGGCTGTCCGCGCAGATCTGCAGCGAGAGGTCGCCGTGCAGTTCGGCGGCGTTCAGGTTGTCGTTGGGGAAGGTCTTCATCGGGTTGAGCTTGACCGGCTTCGCCTTGGCCAGGCCGTAGCGGTCGTCGAACAGCGAGGCGCCGACGCCGACCGTGACGGTCAGGTTGTCGGTCGGCAGCACCGGGCCGAGGATGCCGCTGTCGGACGGCGGTGCGCCGACGCCGAGGTTGGGCGGGGTGCCGCCGCCGGTCAGGTAGCGGATCCGGTCGGTCAGCGTGTGGAAGAGGTTCTCCAGCGCCTTGCGGTCCGGGGCGACCACGTCGAACGAGACGAAGAGGGCGTAGCCGGGCGCGGGCGTGGTGATGCCGGCCTGGTGGGTGCCCTGGAAGGGGACCAACCCGGTCTTGGACTGGCTCGGGCCGTCGGCGGAGGCCGGGGTGGCGCCGAGGGCCAGCACACCCCCGGCGACGGCGGCGGCTCCGGCACCCGCGCCGAGCGCGGCCTTGACGAAGCTACGGCGGTCCGAGCCGCCGCGTCCCTCGGAAAGGTGGGCGAAGGGGCACGAGCCGGTGACGGCAGGCTGGTCGGTCATCAGGCGGCCTTCCGGATTTCGAGCAGGGTGGGGACGTTGGCGAGATCTTCGAGCAGCTGGCCTGCGGCGCCGTTCAGCTGGCGGCGGGCCGTGGGGGTGAGCTGGCCCACGGGGGTCCAACTTCCGTCCGGGTGGTGGGCGGCGTCGAGCAGCCCATTGATCCGGATCATGCCAGCGTCCACTTCGGTCAGCAGCTCGGGGGCGCGCGACCGGAGGAGCGGCTGAAGGACGGTCAGCAGTTCCTTGGTGCCTACGACGTTGGCCTGCACGGTCGCCAGGTTGGTGCCGCTGCCCTGGTCGGTGTCTCCGGTGAGCTCGAACTGGAGCGCGTTCTCAAGGATCTCGTGGGCGCGCAGCGGAAGGTCGGTGGGGTCGAACTTCTGCGTGGGGAACGCCTTGCCGAGACCGTCCACGTCGCTGACCAGCTGGTCGGCCACCGGGGTGAGGTCGTCGGCGCTCTGGTTGTGCCACAGGCCGTACTCCAGGCGGAGGAAGCCGCTGAAGTCCTTGTCCTGCGCCTTGTCGGCCAGACCGTCGGGGCGGCCGTCGATCTTGCCGTCGAAGTCGGCGAAGGTGCCGTAGGCGGCGCCCAGCGAGGCGTACTGGGTGTGTGCGGTGAGCCAGTCGGTGCGGGCGGCGTCCAGGTTGCCCGCGTGGATGTCGGACTGGAGCTGCTGGGTCTGGGTCAGCAGGGTGGCCAGGCCCTGGCCGACGAAGGTCCTGTACGCGGCGAGCGGGGCGTCGAGGTCGCCCTCGGCGACCGGGACGACGGCCTTGACCGCGGTGCCGCCGGAGACGTGCACGCTCGCGGAGGTGACGATCTGTCCGCCGGTCGGGACGCAGCGCCAGGCGTAGTCGCCGGAGCCTATGGTGGCGGTCAGCGCGCGGGTGGTGCCGGGGGCCAGGCCCTCTATCTCGCCGTAGACGGCGCCGCTGCCCGGGTTGACCAGGTAGACCTCGGAGGTCTTGCTGCCGGTGTTGTGCATCTGGAAGACCTGCTGGCCGGGCTGCGGGGCGGCGAAGCCCTTGCCGCAGTCCTGCTCGGAGACCGAGACGGTGGAGCTGCCGGCGGGCTTGCCGCCGCTGACCGCGATCACGGCGCCCGCGACCACGACGGGGACGGCGACCAGCGCCGCCGGGACCAGCCAGCGCGGACGGCCGCCCTTGCCGGGGGCCTCCTCGGCGGCGGCCGGCGTCTCCTGCGCCGCAGCGGCGGTCTCGGCCTCAGCCGCAGCCGGCTCTGCCTCGGCGGCCGCTGCGGACTCGGCGGGGGCGGGCTTGGCCTCGGCCGGCTTGGCGACGGCGGCGGTCATCCGGACGCCCTGGACGAAGAGCGTCATCACGATCGACAGGTACGCCACGTAGGCCAGCACCTGAATGACGGTCATGGTGACGGTCAGGTTGAGCACGCCCTGGACCAGCGTGGCGTACCAGGACGAGGCGTCGACGTGCTTGCCCAGGTCGAAGGCGTACGCGGTGCCGCCGGGCAGCACGCCCGACTCCTGCAGGTCGCGCAGGCCGTAGCTGAGCACGCCGGCCGCGATGACGATCAGTACGGCGCCGGTCCAGGTGAAGAACTTGGTGAGGTTGATCTTCAGCACCCGGCGGTACAGCGCCCAGCAGAGCCCGGTGGCGAGGAGCAGGCCGACCGCCGCGCCGACCAGCGGGCCGGTGGACTCGTCGGCGGTCTGGATGGTGCTCCACAGGAACAGCGAGGTCTCCAGGCCCTCCCGGCCGACGGCCAGGAAGCTGGTGAGGATCAGTGTCCCGGCGCCCATGGCGAGTGCGGCGGTGACCTTCTCCCGGATGTCCGAGGAGAGGTTGCGCGCGGACTTGCGCATCCAGAAGACCATCGCCGTGACGAAGCAGACGGCGATCAGGCTGAGCGTGCCGCCGAAGGCCTCCTGGGCGCTGCCGGAGAGCTTGGCGGCGGTGAAGGTGAGCACCGAGCCGAAGCTGAGGGCGAGTGCCACGGCGGCCGCCACTCCGGTCCAGACCTGGGGCAGTCGGGCCTTCTGGCCGGACCGCACCAGGGTGGCGACCAGGATGGAAACGATCAACCCGGCTTCCAGACCCTCCCGTAGGCCTATCAGGAAGCTGGGAAACGCGTCGTCCCACATGTCGAGGGTTCTCCTCCCCGGGTCCCGGCCCCGGCGGTGCCTGTTCTCAGAAGCGACGCCCCGGACAGGCACTGTCCGGGGCGCGGGAACTTAGCTTAGGCGTGCCTTAGTAATGGCCGGGTCAAGCTGCCACGCCGAAAAGGCAAAACCTGAGACAGAACCGCCCCAGGGCGGCGGACGGGCTTTCAGGCGGGGTGGCCGTCCCGGACGGACGGCCCCTCAGCGGGCGGCCACCCGGTGGGACGGCCTCTCAGGAGACGGGACGCGAGTCCGCCCAGACCCCCTCGAACTCCTCGCGGTAGATCTCCAGCAGCCCGGCCTCCTGACCGCCCGGCAGCTGTCCGGCGCCGCCGCGCAGCACCAGCGCCGGGGACTCGATGCCCCGGGAGCGCCGCAGGTAGGGCTGGACCACGCCGAGGCCCTCCGAGCGCCGCCGACCGCCGGCCGAGGCCACCGACCGGGGGCCCTCCACCAGGTAGGCGGTGAACCGGGGGGTCTCGTCGAACACCCGGATCTCGAAGCCGCCCTGGTCGCGCAGCCTGGCCCGGACCCGGCGGACGTGCATGATGTTCATCTCGATCGAGCGGGCCAGTTCGCCGCGGCCGAGGCCGAGTTCGCGCTCGCGGCGGCGGACCGCACTGCTGGCCGGGTTGAGGAAGAGCAGCCGCACCCGGCAGCCGTCGGTGGCGAGCCGGATCAGCCGCTTGCCGGTGTAGTTCTGGCAGAGCATGCCGAGCCCGATGCCGACCGCGTCCAGCCGCCGGGCGCCGTCCAGCAGGTCCTCCACCGGCAGGTCGCGCTGGAGCCTGACCCGGTCCGCGTGCACCGCGACCACGTCCGCGTAGCGGCCGGCGATCAGCTGCTCGACCACGTCGGCGGGCACCCCGCCCGCACCGCCGTCCAGCAGCGCGAGCAGCCTGGCGGCGGCCCGTTCGGCCTGGGCCAGGACGGTCTGCGAGAGGCTGCGGTTGCGCGAGACGACGTGCCGGGCGACCTCCAGCTCGTCCAGCGCCAGCTCGACCTCCCGGCGGTCCAGTACGTACGGCTCGAAGCAGGGCCAGTGCTGCACCATCAGCTCGCGCAGCTGGGGCAGGGTCAGGAAGACCAGCGGGTCGTCGTCGGCCGGGTCGAGCAGGTAGCCCTTGCGGCGGCTGACCTCACGGACCGCCCCGGCCCGGTAGACCCACTCCTCGCCGGCCGGTCCGGCGGCGGCGGTCACCCAGTCCTCGCCGTGGGCGGGGGCGTAGACGGGGCGCAGCACCTCGCCGACCAGGGCACGCAGCCGCTGCTCGACCAGGTTGAGCCAGACGTACGCGCGGCCGGCCAGCCGGACCCGCTGGTGGGCCAGCTCCCACTGGTCGGCGGACCAGGCGAGGGTCGGGCCCTCGGACGGTCCGGACTGGGCGGGGATGGCGATCCGGCCGGGCGGGGACGTGTGCATGACCACCGTCGGCGCCTCGCTCCGCCCGGGGCCCTCGGGGCCGCCCCGGCCGTCTGCGGGGACCACCATGCGCTACCTCACCTCTCGGTCCGCGTCCCACTGGAATGACGGACCGTCCGCTGACACAGTCTCAACCCTGGCGGTCCTGGCAGGGCCTGTCTCCGCATGGGATCCGGAGCGCGCCGGACGATCAAGGGTACTGCGCACGCGCTGCGGGACGCAGCCCGTTGACCGGACAACGACGCGGCCGGGAACGGACCGTGACGCACCGCAAGCAGGCTGCAACCGGTCCACGGACACCCGTTCGGGCGAACAACGAACGAATGAGCACGGTTGGGGGGCAGCCGTTGGAGAGGATGCCCCATGTGCCGTACATCACGGTGCAGCCGGGCCGCAGATGGTGGAGCATTCCGCCGGGCATGGTCCGTTCGAGCACCAATTGCCGTCGTTTAGAGGTGAGTTGAGGCATATGCAGGTCTGGCCAGGGCAGCCGTACCCGCTCGGCGCAACGTACGACGGCGCCGGCACCAACTTCGCGGTCTTCTCCGAGAGCGCCGATCGGATCGAGCTCTGCCTGCTCGGCGAGGACGGCTCCGAGACCGCCGTCGAGCTGCGCGAGACGGACGCCTTCGTCCGGCACGCCTACCTGCCGGGCGTCCAGCCCGGGCAGCGGTACGGCTTTCGCGTGCACGGCCCGCACAACCCCGGTCTGGGCCAGCGGCACAACAGCGCCAAACTGCTGCTGGATCCCTACG
The DNA here is from genome assembly GCF_000955975.1 of Saccharothrix sp. ST-888. Taxonomy (GTDB): domain Bacteria; phylum Actinomycetota; class Actinomycetes; order Streptomycetales; family Streptomycetaceae; genus Kitasatospora. The sequence continues at coordinate 196,671 of NZ_JYJF01000003.1, read as the reverse complement.
CCAAAGCGATGAGCGGTCACATCGACTGGGACGAGTCCGTCTACGGCTATCACTTCGGCGCCCCCGAGCGCCGCAACGACCTGGACTCCGCCCCGCACACCATGCACTCGGTGGTGATCAATCCGTACTTCGACTGGGGCACCGACCGGCCGCCGCGCACCGACTACCACCGCACGGTGCTCTACGAGGCCCATGTGAAGGGGCTGACCAGACTCCACCCGGGCATCCCCGAGGAGATCAGGGGCACCTACGCGGGCCTGGCCCACCCGGCGGTCATCGAGCACCTGGCCAAACTGGGCATCACCGCGATCGAGTTGATGCCGGTGCACCAGTTCGTCCGCGACCACCGGCTGCGCGACCTGGGCCTGTCCAACTACTGGGGCTACAACACCATCGGCTACTTCGCCCCGCACTCCTCCTACTCCTCCGGCGGCGACCGGGGCCAGCAGGTGCAGGAGTTCAAGTCGATGGTCAAGGCGCTGCACGCGGCCGGGATCGAGGTGATCCTGGACGTCGTCTACAACCACACCGCCGAGGGCAACCACCTGGGCCCCACCCTCTCCTTCCGCGGCCTGGACAACGCCTCCTACTACCGCCTCGCCAAGGACCGCCGCTTCTACGAGGACACCACCGGCACCGGCAACAGCCTGCTGATGCGCAGCCCGCACGTGCTTCAGATGATCATGGACTCGCTGCGCTACTGGGTCACCGAGATGCACGTGGACGGCTTCCGCTTCGACCTCGCGGCCACGCTGGCGCGGCAGTTCCACGAGGTCGACCGGCTCTCCTCGTTCTTCGACCTGGTCCAGCAGGACCCGATCGTCTCCCAGGCCAAGCTGATCGCCGAGCCCTGGGACCTCGGCGAGGGCGGCTACCAGGTCGGCAACTTCCCGCCGCTGTGGACCGAGTGGAACGGCATGTACCGGGACACCGTCCGCGACCTGTGGCGCGGCGAGGCGGCCACGCTGGCCGAGTTCGGCTCCCGGCTGACCGGCTCCTCCGACCTCTACCAGGACGACGGCCGGCGGCCCATCGCCTCGATCAACTTCGTCACCTGCCACGACGGTTTCACCCTGCGCGACCTGGTCTCCTACAACGAGAAGCACAACGAGGCCAACCACGAGGAGAACCGGGACGGCGAGTCCTTCAACCGCTCCTGGAACTGCGGTGCGGAGGGCGAGACCCAGGACACGGGCGTGCTGGAGCTCAGAGCACGCCAGCAGCGCAACCTGATCGCCACCCTGATGCTCTCCCAGGGCGTGCCGATGCTGGCCCACGGCGACGAACTCGGCCGCAGCCAGGGCGGCAACAACAACGCGTACTGCCAGGACAACGAACTCACCTGGGTGCACTGGCCCGAGGACGACGGCCCACAGGCCCGGCTGCTGGAGTTCACCCAGGGCATGATCTGGCTCCGCCGCGACCACCCGGTCTTCCGGCGCCGCCGCTTCTTCCACGGCCGCCCGGTCTCCGGCACGCACAACGACCTCACCGACATCGCCTGGTTCACCCCCGGCGGCGAGGAGATGACCAGGCGCGACTGGGACACCAGCCACGCCAAGTCACTGACGGTCTTCCTGAACGGCAACGCCATCTCGGAACCGGACCGGCGCGGCGGGAAGATCGTGGACGACTCCTTCCTGCTGATGTTCAACGCCCACTTCCAACCACTGGAGTTCACCGTGCCCGCGGACCACGGCGAAGCCTGGCAGGTCGTGGTGGACACCGCCCTGCCCGTCCTGCCCGCGCCGGGCACCGGCAGCAGGGTCAAGGCGGGTGACAGCGTCTGGCTCACCGACCGCTCGCTGCTGGTGCTGCAACGGCCGGCATGAGTACCCCCCGAGGGCCGTTGGCCCATTCGCACCATGGCGGCCATAGCGGCCCCGAAGCCCGGGTAGGCATCACGCCATGACATCCGCCGCCGCACCCCACCCGACGGCCAGTTACCGGCTCCAGCTCCAGCCGGACTTCACCCTGCACGACGCCGAGCACGCGGTGGCCTACCTCGCCGCGCTCGGCGTCTCCCACCTGCACCTGTCACCGCTGCTGGAGGCCGTGCCCGGCTCCACCCACGGCTACGACACCGTCGACCACGGCCGGATCAGCGAACAGCTCGGCGGCGAGAGCGCCCTGCGCTCGCTGGCCGCCGAGGCACACCGGCACGGCCTGCGCCTGATCGCCGACGTGGTACCCAACCACATGGCGCTCCCGGTGCCGGAGCAGCTCAACCAGCCGCTCTGGCAGGTACTCAGGGACGGCCCCGACTCCCCCTTCGCGCACTGGTTCGACATCGACTGGACCGCGCAGCCGGGGCCCGCCGACGCCCCCGAGCGCGGCCGGCTGCTGCTGCCGCTGCTCGGCGACCGACTCGGCGCCGTGCTGGAGCAGTTCGAGGTCGACGGGGACGTGCTGCGCTACCACGAGCACGCCTTCCCGCTGCGCCCCGGCACCGCCCACCTGCCGCTGCCGGAGCTGCTCCGGCACCAGTGGTACCGGCCCGCCTGGTGGCAACTGGCCAGTACCGAGCTGAACTACCGGCGGTTCTTCACCGTCAACGAACTGATCGCGGTACGGGTCGAGGTCCCCGAGGTCTTCGAGGCCACCCACCGCACCCTGCTGCGGCTGCACACCGACGGTGTCCTGGACGGCTTCCGGATCGACCACCCCGACGGCCTGGCCGACCCGCGCGGCTATCTGGAACGGCTCGCCGAGGCCACCGGCGGGGCGTACACGGTGGTCGAGAAGATCCTCACCGGCCGGGAGCGGCTGCCCGCCGACTGGCCGTGCGCGGGCACCACCGGCTACGACGCGCTTCGCCGGATCGACGGCGTGCTCACCGACCACGCGGGCGCCGAGCACCTGATCGCGGCCTACCGGCGGGACGTCGGCGCCGGTCCCGCAGCGGCCGCCGCCACCCGGGGCCGGGCCGAACTCACCGCCCCCGACGGCGAGCTGGCCGCCGAGCTGGACCGCCTGGTGCGGCTGGTGCAGCGGATCTGCGCCAGCGAGCCCGCGCTCGCCGACCATGCGCCCTGGACGGTCCGCGAGACACTGCGCCGGTTGCTGACCGCCTACCCCGGCTACCGCCCGTACGTCCGGCCGGGCGAGAGCGCACCCGACGCCTCGGTGGCGCAGGTCGAGGCGGCGCTCGCGGGCCCTCCGGCCGACCTGCCGGGGGCCGAGGCGACCACCGGCCTGATCCGCGACCTGGTGCTCGGGCGGCTGGGGCGCAGCGTGGCGAAGGACGAGTTCTGCACCCGCTTCGCCCAGACCGCCTCGGCCGTCGCCGCCAAGGGCGTGGAGGACACCGCCTTCTACCGCTGGAACGCGCTGCTGAGCCTGAACGAGGTGGGCGGCGAGCCTGCGCATCCGGGTCTGCCGAGTGCCGAGTTCCACCGCTGGTGCGCGGAGCAGGAGCAGCACTGGCCGCACTCCATGACGGTGCTGTCCACCCATGACACCAAGCGCAGCGCCGATGCCCGCGCGCGGCTCGCGGTGCTGGCCGAGCTGCCCGGGCACTGGGCCGACGAGTGCCTCGCCTGGACGGACGCGGCCGGCCACTGCCCGGACCGCAGCACGGCCTGGCTGCTCTGGCAGACCCTGGTCGCCGCCTGGCCGCTCTCCGCCGACCGGCTGGTGTCCGTCCTGCTGAAGTCGGCCCGGGAGGCGAAGCTGCACACCTCCTGGACGGCGCCCGACACCCGCTTCGAGCGGGCGCTGACCGACTACGCGCGCGGTGTGCTCGCCCATCCCGGCCTCTGTCCGCGGATCGCCGGGTTCGTCGAGCTGATCGCCCCGTACGCGCGCAGCAACACCCTGGCGGCGGCCCTGCTGCACCTGACCGTGCCGGGCGCGCCGGACCTGTACCAGGGCAGCGAGGAGCCGCTCTACACCCTGGTGGATCCGGACAACCGGCGCCCGGTCGACCTCTCCGCGCTGGCGGCGCGACTCACCGACTCGGCCGCCGACCGGCCCCGCGACCTGGCCAGGGAGAAGCTGCACCTGACCACCACCGCCCTGCACCTGCGCCGGGACGTCCCGCTCGGGCCGTACCGCCCGCTGGCCGCGCAGGGGCAGGCCGCCGCCCATCTGCTGGCCTTCGGGCGCGGGCCCCAGGTGGTCACCGCCGTGACCCGGCTGCCGTACGGGCTGGCCCGGCAGGGGGGTTGGCGGGACACCGTGCTGGAGCTGCCCGAAGGCCCGTGGGTGGACGAACTGACGCAGCGCCCGTTCGACTCCGGTGCGGTGCCGGTGGCTTCGCTGTTCGAGCAGCATCCGGTCGCGCTGCTGAGCCGGCGCCGACCGGACTCTGGGAGGAGCTGAATTCGGTGACGACGTACCGGGTCTGGGCGCCGGAAGCCACCCTGGTGGAGGTCGAGGTGGACGGCGTCCCGCAGCCGATGGAGCGGGCCGCCGAGCGGCTCGGCTGGTGGCGGGCCGAGGCACCGTCCGGCGACTACGGCTTCCGGCTGGACGGGGGCCCGCCGCTGCCGGACCCTCGTTCGCCGCGCCAGCCGTACGGGCCGAACGGGCCCAGCCGCCCGGTGGCGCACGGCGACTTCCGCTGGTCCGACGTCCCGTGGCACGGCCGGGCGCTGCCCGGCTGCGTGGTGTACGAGCTGCACATCGGCACCTTCACCTCGGCCGGGACCTTCGACGCGGCGGCCGAACGGCTCGACCACCTGGTCGAACTCGGCGTGGACTTCGTGGAGTTGATGCCCGTCTGCCCGTTCCCCGGGCGGCACGGCTGGGGGTACGACGGGGTCGCGCCCTGGGCGGTGCACGAACCCTACGGCGGTCCGGACGCCTTGAAGCGCTTCGTGGACACGGCCCATCGCAAGGGGCTCGGCGTCATCCTGGACGTGGTGCACAACCACCTCGGCCCGTCCGGGAACCACCTGCCCGCCTTCGGCCCGTACTTCACCGAGCGGCACCACACCCCGTGGGGAGCGGCGGTCAACCTGGACGCGCCGGGTTCGGACGAGGTGCGGGACTTCCTGATCGGCAGTGCGCTGGCCTGGTTGCGGGACTACCGGGTGGACGGGCTGCGGCTGGACGCGGTGCACGCACTGGTGGACGGGCGGGCACTGCACTTCCTGGAGGAACTCGCCCGCGCGGTGACGGAGTTGGGCGAGGCCACCGGGCGACCGCTGTTCCTGGTGGCCGAGTCCGACCAGAACGACCCCAGGGTGACCGATCCGCGCCAGGCGGGCGGCTTCGGCCTGACCGCGCAGTGGAGCGACGACTTCCACCACGCGCTGCACGCCGCTCTGACCGGCGAGAGCCAGGGCTACTACGGCGACTTCGCCCGCCGCCCGCTCGCCGCCCTCGCCAAGGCCCTGACCGGCGGCTACTTCCACGACGGCGGCTGGTCCTCGTTCCGGGGCCGCAGCCACGGCCGCCCCTTCCCCAAGCCGTACGGGCACCGGCTGCTCGGCTACCTCCAGACCCACGACCAGATCGGCAACCGGGCCACCGGCGACCGGCTCTCCGCCTCCCTCTCCCCCGGGCGGCTCGCCGCCGGGGCGGCGCTGGTGCTCACCTCACCGTTCACCCCGATGCTCTTCATGGGCGAGGAGTGGGGGGCGTCCACCCCCTGGCAGTACTTCACCGACCACACCGATCCGGCACTCGCCGAGGCCGTCCGGGAGGGCAGGCGCAGGGAGTTCACCGAGTTCGGCTGGGCGGCGGAGGACGTACCGGATCCGCAGGCGGCGGCCACCGTGCTCGCCTCGACGCTGGACTGGACCGAGCTCCGGTGCGAACCGCACCTGGAACTGCTCGACTGGTACCGGCGGTTGATCCGGCTGCGGCGGATCTGTCCCGAGCTGACCGACCCCGACCTGTCGGCCGTCCGGGTCGGGTACGACGAGGAGAAGGGCTGGCTGGTGGTGCACCGGGGTCCGTACCGGGTGGTGGTCAACCTAGGCGGCGAGACGCCGCGTTCGGTGCCGCTGGACCTGCCGTACGCGGGGACGCTCGCGCTGTTCGGTGACTGCTGGCCGGGCGATGCGGAGAACTCGCTCTTCCTGGCGCCCGACTCGGTGGCGGTGGTCCGGGTCGGCTGAAACCGGGGCCTCCCCGTCCGCGGGCATGCACTTCTCCCCAGAGGCGCGGGGAACTGCGCGAGCAGGCCACTACGGAGCTGCGGTGCTGTTCACGCAGTTCCCCGCATCCCTCGACGGTGCGTAGCGGCGCGAAGGTCCGCTCACCAGAGGTAGGCGGTGATGCGCTCGCGCAGACCGGTGGCGTCCAGACCGTAGGCGGCGAGGTGCTCGGGGATGGAGCCGTAGTGGCGGTGCTCCTCGCGCGGCACGCCGAGGCCGAGGACGCGGTGCGCGCGGTCGGCCAGCGCCTCGTGCGCCTCGTTGGCGGAGGTACCCGCCAGGTAGGGCTCGACCAGGACCACGTCGGGCCGGCCACCGAGGGCGGCGCGCAGTCCGGCCGCGTCGAACGGGCGGACCGTGGCGGCGTAGAGCACGGTGACGTCCAGCCCCTCGGTGGCGTCGAGCACCGCGTCCAGCATCGGCCCGACCGCCAGCACCACGCCGCGCCTCCCCTCGCGCAGGGTGAGGAACCTGCCGGGCGTGATCGGGCGGGCGGTGGCGTTGCGGTGGTTGGAGAGCCGGACGTACACCTTGCGGTCGCCGTCCGCCGCCGCGTGCCGCAGCAGGGTCTCCGCCTCGTCCGGGTGGCCGGGCACGTGGACCGTCCAGCCGGGCAGGGTGTCGAGCAGCGCGATGTCGCCGGGTGCCATGTGGGTACGGCCGCCGGCCGGCCAGTCGTACGAACCCGCCGCGCTGACCAGGAGCGCTCCGACGCCCTGGTGCTCAAGGTCCAGCTTCACCTGCTCGAAGGGGCGCTCGACCAGGAAGCTGGCGAAGGTGTGGGCGATCGGCCGCATCCCGGTCAGCGCCATGCCACCGGCGGCACCGATCAGCAGCTGCTCCCGGATGCCCACGTTCACCACCCGGTCGGGGTGGCGGCGGGCGGCCTCGGCGAACGGGTCCGCGCTGATGTCGGCGAGCAGCAGGGCGATCCGGGGGTCGTGGTCGAGCAGGTCGCCGGTGACGTCGAAGAAGCGCTCGCGCATGGTTTCCATCGGTGGTCTCTTTCGGCTCGGGGCAGGCGGAGCCCGGAGGCTCGGGGCAGGCGGAGCCCGGAGGCTCGGGGCAGGCGGAGCCCGGAGGCTCGGGGAGGACGGGGCTCAGGAGTTCTTGGGCTCGACGCGGGCGACGACGGCGTGCGGGCGGCCCGGGTGCGGCCTGGTGTACGCCTCGTACAGGGCCTGGTGGTCGCGTCCGTCCACCGTGACGGCGGACCAGCCCTCGGCCTCGAAGCGGGAGGCGATGCCGCCGCGCCAGCCGTGCGTGGCCGAGGAGTTGTCGACGGCGATCACGTGCAGCCGCTCCAGCCCGGCCGAGCCGGCGAAGGCGAGGGCCTCGTGGTTGCTGCCCTCGTCGAACTCGGCGTCCCCGATCAGGACCCACACCGCCGGGTCCGACAGCCCCTGGGCGCGCAGGCCGAGCGCGGTGCCGACCGCCAGCGGCAGGCCGTGGCCGAGCGATCCGGAGGAGATCTCCGCGCCCGGGACGAGCAGCCGGTCCGGGTGGTGGCCGAGCGGGGAGTCGTACGCGCCGAAGCTGGCGAGGATCTCCGGGTCCAGGAAGCCCTTCGCGGCCAGCACCGCGTAGTAGGCCATCGGGCCGTGGCCCTTGGAGAGCAGGAAGCGGTCGCGGTCGATCCGGGTCGCGGTGGCCGGGGAGACCCGGAGCACCCGGTCGTAGAGCACCCACAGGGCGTCGAGGGTGGAGGTGGCGGCCGGTCCGTGCTTCTCGTCGCCGGTCATCCGGGCCATCAGGCCGGGGAGGTCGCCGAAGCCGTACAGGTGCTCGGAGGTCTGCGGAGTGGTCTCTGCGGTGGTCATGGATAGAGCGTGCAAGTTGAAGTCGACTTGAAGTCAAGCGCGCTATTCTCCCGATCATGGGACTCTCCAGGCACGACCTGCTCACCATCGGCCAGCTCGCCGAACGCAGTGGGCTGGCCACCTCCGCGCTGCGGTACTACGAGCAGCTCGGGCTGATCAACTCCGAACGCACCACCGGCAACCAGCGCCGCTACGCCCGCTCCACGCTGCGCCGGGTCGCCTTCGTGCGAGCAGCCCAACGGGTCGGCCTCTCCCTGGAGGAGGCCCGCACCGCACTCGACCGGCTGCCCGAGGACCGGGCGCCCAGCACCTCCGAGTGGAGCGGGGTCGCCCAGTCCTGGCAGTCCCGGATCGACCGGCAGATCGCCGAACTGGAGCAGCTCAAGGTCAAGTTGACCGGCTGCATCGGCTGCGGCTGCCTCTCGCTCGCCCGCTGCGCCCTCTACAACGCCGAGGACCGCGCCGCCGCCACCGGGTCCGGAGCGCGCTACCTGCTCACCCGGGATCCGTCCGCCGGACCGGAACCGCACCCGCCCACCGGCGCGTCCCTCTATGCTGCGTGCGAAGACACCTAGGCGTCACGGGGGAACGGGGTTCACCGACATGACCGACCATCAGAACATCTCGCTGGACTGGATGTCGTCCGACGGAGCGGACCTGCGCCCGCCGGCCGACCTGCGCCCCGAAATACCCCATCCGGCCAGAATGTACGACTACTACCTGGGCGGGAAGGACAACTTCCCCGCCGACCGGGACGCCGCCGAGCGGGTGATGGCGCTCGGCCCGATGGTGAAGATCAGCGCACTCGCCAACCGGGCCTTCCTGCAGCGGGCCGTCCGGCACCTCGCCGAGCAGGGCGTGAAGCAGTTCCTGGACATCGGCACCGGCATCCCGACGGCGGGCAACACCCACGAGATCGCCCAGCAGGTGCACCTCGACGCCCGGGTCGCCTACCTGGACAACGACCCGATCGTGCTGGTGCACAGCCGCGCCCTGCTCGCGGCCAGCCACGGCACCGCCACCGTCGTCCACGCCGACCTGCGCGATCCCGCCGCCATCCTGGCCGACCCCGAGGTGCGCCAGCTCATCGACCTCGGGCAGCCGGTGGCCCTGCTGCTGTTCGCGATCCTGCACTTCGTCGACGAGGCGGACGACCCGTACGCGATCGTCCGGCAGCTGGTCGACGCGCTGCCCTCCGGCAGCTACCTCGCCCTCTCGCACGGCACCTCGGACTTCGTCCCGCCCGCCGACCAGGGCAAGGGCGCGGCCGTCTACCGCAGCGCCACCGCCCAACTGACCACCCGCCCCCGGGAGCAGGTGCTGCGCTTCTTCGACGGGCTGGAGCTGCTGGAGCCCGGCCTGGTCACCGCCCCGCTCTGGCGCCCGGACCAGGAGCCCAGGAGCACCGACGCCACCACCGGCATCTGGGCCGGGGTCGCCCGCAAGCCGTAGTCCACGGCGCCGGGCCGTGGCAGCATGACCGCATGGCACACCTCGGACTCACCACCCTGCTCGTCCGCGACTACGACGAGGCCATCGCCTTCTTCGTAGACGCCCTCGGCTTCGAACTGCGGGAGGACGAGCCCCGGGCGGACGGCGGGCGCTGGGTGGTGGTCGCCCCGCGCGGCTCCCGCGAGACCGGGCTGCTGCTCGCCCGCCCCGGCAAGCCCGAGCAGCAGGCCCGGATCGGTGACCAGACCGGCGGCCGGGTCGGCCTCTTCCTGCACACCGAGGACTTCGCGGCCGACCACCGCCGGATGACCGCCGCCGGGGTCACCTTCCTGGAGGAGCCCCGCCAGGAGCCCTACGGCACGGTGGCCGTCTTCGAGGACCTGTACGGCAACCGCTGGGACCTCCTCCAGCCCAAGTAGCGGGCACCAGCCGGCGAGGAGCGCCCGGCCCGATCGGGCGGGCCCGCCGGAGGCAACCGCGCGGGACCAGGCGCTACTTGGATCCCACCGGGCAGGCCGAGGACGCGCTGGACGGCTTCGACACCGTCTGGCTGCTGGGCACCGGCCGCACCGTCGAGCGCTGCCACTGCTCGTCCGGGCTCGGCACCGCGCACCTGGACGTCCTGCGGGCGCACGGGCTGCGCTTCACCGGTCACGACGAGGACGGCGCGGTGCGGATCGCCGAACTCCCCTGGCACCCCTTCTTCCTGGGCCACCCTGTTCCAGCCCGAACTCGCCGGCGACGGCGCCCGGGCCCACCCGATCGTCCGAGCCCTCGCCACCGCCGCCACCCACCGCACCTGACCCCCCGGGCCATGAGCCGTGCACCACCAGGGGCGCGGGGAACTGCGCGAGAAGCCCCCCACCTCCGTAGAGCCTTGCTCACCCAGTTCCCCGCCCCCGGAAAGCCCTGAAGCCCTACCGCCCCTGGCACGCCTTCAACTGGTCCCAGACCTCGTGCACGCGGGCCGCCAGCTCCGCCAGCGGTCCGCTGTTGTCGATCACCAGGTCGGCGACGGCGAGCCGCTCCTCACGGGAGGCCTGGGCCGCCATCCGGGCCTTGGCCTCCGCCTCGGCCATGCCGCGCAGCCGGACCAGCCGGTCGAGCCGGACCTCGTCGTCGACGTCGATCACGATCACCAGGTCGTACAGCGGCGCCAGCCCGTTCTCGGCGAGCAGCGGTACGTCGTGCACGACGACGTCCTCGGCCCCCGCGGCGTCCTCCAGTTCGGCGGAGCGGGCCCGGACCAGCGGGTGGACGATCGCGTTGAGCGCCGCCAGCCGCGCCGGGTCGGCGAAGACCACCGCGCCGAGCGCGGGACGGTCGAGCGCACCGTCCGCACGGAGGACCCCGGGCCCGAACTCGGCGACCACGGCCGCCAGCCCGTCGGTACCGGGCGCCACCACCTCGCGGGCGATCAGGTCCGAGTCCACGATCACCGCACCCAGTGCGGCGAGTTGCCGCGAGACCTCGCTCTTGCCCGCGCCGATCCCGCCCGTCAGTCCGATCCTCAGCATGCCGTCAGGCTACCGCCGCCGCCCGGACACCGTCCGAAGGCCCCTGCCAGCCGCCCCGCCCTGCCCCGCCTCCCCCACCCCAGACCAACGGAAGGTGAACATCGCACGCCCGGTCGGGGAACAGTGCGGACCGCCGCCCCGGGATTTCCGGGAAGGCCCAACCGGGCTGCTGCCGAGGGCCGTTCGGCCCGGCTAGGGTGCCGGACAGATCCCCGCACCTCCCCGCCCCCTGGAGTTCCCCGTGTCCAGCCTCTGGCCCGCCGGCTCCCGCCGCGTCCTGGTCGTCGGTATCGACGGCGTCCGCCTCGACCTGCTGCCCGAGCTGCACACCCCGCACCTGGACTCGGTCGCCGCCGCCGGCTTCCTCGCTCCCGTCCTGGTGGACGACGCCACCCCGACCATGTCGGGGCCGTGCTGGGCGACCATCGTCACCGGGGTCGGGGCCGCCAAGCACGGCGTGCTCGGCAACCACCTCGGCGGCAACCGGCTGGACGTCTTCCCGGACTTCACCACCCGGCTGGCCGCCGTGCACCGCCGCCGGACCTTCGCCGCGGGCGGCTGGGAGCCGCTGTTCCTGTCCCGCAGCGGCGGCCCGCTGTTCGCCGCGCCGAGCCGACTGTCGTACATAGCGCCGCTGGAGGACACGCCGGAGGCGTGGGAGGTGTGCGACGAGCGGGTCACCGCGGAGGCGGTGCACGTGCTGAGCGGCGAGGACCGGCCGCAGGCGTCCTTCGTCTACCTCGGCGCGGTGGACGAGACCGCGCACTTCCTCGGCTGCGGCGAGGAGTACCGCCGCTCGATCGAGACCGCCGACGCCCGGCTCGGCCGGCTGCTCGAGGCGATCGAGGACCGCGCGGACGAGGAGTGGACGGTCATCGTGGTGACCGATCACGGCCATGTCGACCAGGGCGGCCACGGCGGCCGGACCGAGCTGGAGCGCACCGCGTGGATCGCCGCCCGCGGGCCCGGCATCGTCCCGGGCGCGCCGGTCGCCGACCTGCACCACACCGATGTCGCCGCCCACGTCTACGCCGCGCTGGAGATCGTCCCCGACCCGCACTGGACCCTGGACGGACGCCCCTTCACCCAGGCCAGGACACCGGCTATGGTCAGCTGACACCCAGCTTTCACTCATCTGACCCTTCGTCACCGTCCTGTGACGAAGGTGTGCCGAAAATCGGGTACTGCCTTTACCGGGGCAGACGTATGGTCGGCCCATGCCACGCAGAAAGCCGAACGGGCTCCGCAAGAACATCAGTCTCAGCGCCAGTTTCATCGGCGCGTGCGTGGTGGGCGGCGTCCTGGCCGCAGGACTCGTTCTCCCTGCGGTGGGCGCCGCCGGTCTCGGCGCACAGTCGGCAGTGCAGAACTTCGACAGCCTGCCGGACGACTTCAAGACACCACCGCTCTCCCAGGCGTCCACCATCTACGACGCCGACGGCGGTGTGATCGCCACCGTCTACGACCGCGACCGCACCGTGGTGCCGGGCGACCAGATGTCCCCGCTGGTGAAGACCGCGCTGGTCGACATCGAGGACAACCGCTTCTACCAGCACGGTGCGATCGACCTGAAGGGTGTGCTGCGCGCCCTCAACACCAACGCCAGCGCCGGGGGCACCGCGCAGGGCGGCTCCACCCTCACCCAGCAGTACGTGAAGAACGTCTTCGTCGAAGAGGCCGGGGACGACCAGGCCAAGGTGCTGGAGGCCCAGCGGGCCACCCTCGACCGCAAGATCAAGGAGCTCAAGTACGCGATCAAGGTCGAGGAGACCCTCACCAAGGACCAGATCCTCACCAACTACCTGAACATCACCTTCTTCGGTGAGCGGGCCTACGGCATCGAGGCCGCCTCCCAGCGCTACTTCAGCGTCCACGCCAAGGACTTGACCCTGCCGCAGGCCGCCATGCTGGCCGGTCTGGTCCAGTCGCCCTCCGGGGACGACCCGATCGCCCACCCGACCCAGGCCAAGCAGCGCCGCGACACCGTGCTGCGCAAGATGGCCGAACTGGGGCACATCACCCAGAAGCAGGCCGAGGACGCCATCGCCACCCCGCTCGACCTGACCGTCACCCGCCCCCACCAGGGCTGCATAACCGCGCAGTCGGGCGAGGGCTTCTTCTGCGACTACGTGCACCGGACGGTGCTCTCCGACCCCGCGTTCGGGCGGACCGCGGACGACCGCCAGGCCCTGTGGAACCGCGGTGGCCTGCAGATCCACACCACGCTCGTCCCGAAGGACCAGAAGGCCGTGCAGGACGCGGTCACCAGTCACGCGGACGCCTCCGACAAGCCGGCCGCCGTGATGACCCTGGTCCAGCCGGGCACGGGCAAGATCCTCGCCATGGGGCAGAGCCGCCCGTACGGGCTCGACACCGACCAGACCCAGATCGACCTGAACGTGCCCAAGAAGATGGGCGGCGGCCTCGGCTACCCGACCGGCTCCACCTTCAAGCCGATCGTCGCGGCGGCCGCGCTGGAGGCCGGCCTCCCGCCCGGCCAGTCCTACAACACCCCCTACAGCATTCCGTGGCCGACCATGACGGACTGCGAGGGCAAGCGCTACAAGAACACCGGCGACGTGCACAACGACAGCCCCAGCCTGACCGGCAGCTTCGCGATGCCGCAGGCGATGGCCCAGTCGGTCAACACCTACTTCGCCAGCCTGGAGGCCGACGCCGGGCTGTGCAACGTCGCCCAGATGGCCAACAGGCTCGGCATCACCCAGCAGGCCGGCGGCGAGAAGCTCGCCGTGGTGCCCTCGATGACGCTCGGCAGCAACGACCTGACTCCGCTGGAGATGGCCGAGGTGTACGCCACCTTCGCCGCGCACGGCACCTACTGCACGCCGACCGTGATCACCTCGGTCACCGCGCCCGGCGGCAAGAGCCTGAGCGTGCCGCAGGCCGCCTGCAGCCAGGCGATGTCCGCGACCACCGCCGACACCATCACCGCCATGCTCACGGGCGTCGTCCAGGACGGCACCGGCACCCAGGCGGGCCTCAAGGACCGGGACAACGCGGGCAAGACCGGTACCACCAACGACAGCAAGCAGGTCTGGTTCGTCGGCTACACCCCCGAGCTGGCCGGGGCCACCGTAGTCGGCGACACCGTCACCCCGCGCCCGCTGGAGGGCCAGCGGATGGGCGGCGACACCATCGAGAACGCCTTCGGTGGCACGGTGGCGGGCCCGATCTGGCGCGCCGCCATGGAGGACGCCCTCGCCGACGTCCCGCCCAGCAGCTTCACCTCGGTCCAGCTGCCCTCGTCGGGCAACGACCCCGGCAGCCCGACCGACCCCACCGACCCGACCGACCCCACCGGTACGGGCGGTACGGGCGGCAGCCCCACCGATCCCGGCAACCCGAACGCCCCCGCGCAGCCGCAGGGCCAGGGGCAGTAACCGCCGACCGGCACATATGTGCCACGCTGTGCTCCGACTTCACGAGAGCAGGACCTACAAGGGTGGGAACAGGGTGAGCAACGAGATCTACTTCAGCAACAACTACCGGGATCTGTGCCAGCAGCAAGGGACCGGAGCGGGCTTCCAGTTCGAGTTCTCGTGCTCGCGCTGCCACGACACCTGGCGCTCGCCGTTCGAGGCGTTCACGAGCGGCCAGGTGGCCGGCTGGGTCAACAAGGGCATCGGCGCGGTCTACAACCTGATCGGCGGGAACGCCACCAACGGGATCAGCAACGCCGCCGACGGACTGGCCGGAGCGACCTGGGGCAGCTCGCGGGACAGCGCCTTCGAACGCGCGATCGGCAACGCCCAGCAGCACTTCAACCGCTGCGCCCGGTGCACCAGTTACGTCTGCGGCCAATGCTGGAGCCCCGCCCAGGGCCTCTGTCTGCACTGTGCGCCCGACACCGCCGCCGAGGCGGTGGCCGCCCAGCAGCGCGGGCTCAACGACATGGTCTCCCAGCAGGCTTACGCCCAGGGCCAGCAGGCCGGCCAGTCCTACGACGTCACCGCGCCGCGCCAACTGGTCTGCCCGCACTGCCGGGCGGAGACCCACGGGACTCCGTTCTGCCCCGGCTGCGGCAACCGGCTGGCCCTCCAGACCGACTGCGGCGCCTGCCACAACCCGCTCCCGGACGGCGCCGCCTTCTGCCCGAGCTGCGGCGCGCGACGCTGACGCCGGGCCGCATCGGCACCAGGCTGACCTGATCTGCTCTGCACCGGACCCGGTCCGGTGCAGAGCAGATCTCCATTCGGTGCACCTCGGCCGCCGCACTGCTCGCGCTGCGCACTGCTCGCATGCGGAACTACTCGGTCACCGATGGGATCGGACGCGGAGCGGATCAGGCTCTCAGCCGAGGTCGACCTGCTCGCCGGCCGCGAGCTGCCGCAGCTCCGCACCCGTGCCCGGACCGCCCTCGCCCAGCAGGCGGCCGTACACCATCTGGCCGGGCTCGCTGAGCACGGCCTCGTGCACGGCCAGCGCGCGCCGGGGCTTGAACTCGCGGACGTAGTCGATCAGCTCCCCGGCCTTGGACCACGGGGCCCCGATCGGCAGCAGCAGCGTCTCCACCGAACGGTCGAGCACGGTGAGGGCGTCTCCCGGATGGAAGACCCGGCCGTCCAGCAGGAAGCCGATGTTGTGCACCCGCGGGATGTCGGGGTGGATCACGGCGTGCCACTCGCCGTGCACGCTCACCCCGAGGCCGTTGATGTCGAAGGCGTCGCCGTCGCCCACCACCGTGACCCGGGCGCCCAGCCCCGAGAGCTGGTCGGCGACCGAGCGGTTGGTCCAGATCCGCAGGCCCGGGTCGGCTTCGGCGGCGGCCCGCAGCCGGTCCTCCACGAAGTGGTCGAAGTGCTCATGGGTGATCAGTACGGCGTCCGCGCCGTCGATGGCCTCCGGCGCGGTGAACACCCCGGGGTCGATGACCACGGTGGCGTCCGCGTGCTCGATCCGTACGCAGGCATGTCCGAACTTGGTAAGTCGCATAGCTCGAAACCATACAGCAAGGCTGTACAGATGTGCTGTAGAAATCGGGATGACCCGATAAGCTGAACCCATGGAGCCCCTGGACCCAGCAGATCCCGCAGAACTCGCAAACCCCACGGATCCGTTCGAGATCGCCGCCGAACTGCGGCTGGCCATCGGCGCCATGGTCCGCCGGCTCCGGGTGGACGACGAACTCCCGCAGAACCAGGCGGCCGTGCTCGGCTGGCTGGTCCGCGAGGGGCCGCGCACCACCAGCCAGCTCGCCGGGCTCCAGCGGGTCCGCCACCAGTCGATGGCCCGTACGGTCGCGCTGCTCACCGAGGCGGGGCTGGTCGAGCAGCAGCCGCATGCCACCGACGGCCGCAAGGTCCTGATCGCCGCCACCGAGACCGGCACGGCTGCTCTGTACGCCCAACGCGCCCGCCGCGAGGGGCAGATCGCCGCAGCCATCAGCGAGCGCCTCAGCCCGGACGAACAGCGCCGCCTCCGCGAGAGCGTCGCCCTGCTCCACCGGCTGGCCTGAACTCCGGGCCCCAGGCCCGCCGTGGTGCGCCGGGCCGCTCTTCGAGAGGGCGTCGAGAGGGCGCGCGGAACTCCAAGGCCCCATGGCGGCAGCCGGGTTCGCGGGTGGCTCCCCGCACCCCCGGAAGCCGAGCCGTGCGCCGGGCCGCGCGCACCCGGCCGGGGTCCGCGCTACCACCGCGCGGGTGAGCGGCCATGCCTTCCCAGGCTCCACGGCGTTGAGCAGGGCGATCCGTACCGCCCCGAAGGGAACCCAGCCGTGAGCGCCGCCCGCAAGACCCTGACCGTCCGGAACGCCCTGCTCGTCGCCGCCGCCCTGTGCGGCCTGACGTTCGCCTCCGCGGGCAGCGCCGCCGCGTGCAGCGCACTGGACGCGGTCGGCGGACTCGCCCCGGGCTTCGGCAACTCCTGCGTCAGCCGCTGACCGTCAACCGACGGCCCCGGCCCGCTCCGCCTCCTGCTCCGCCCGCTGCGCGGGAAGAGCGGCGGCCGAAGCAGCAGCCGGAGCAACGGGGATCGGCGGCAGCACCACGTGCTCCTTGAGTCCGATCCGCTGGTACAGCCGCCGCAGCGGGGCCGGGGCCCACCAGTTGAACTCGCCGAACAGCGTCATCGCGGTCGGCACCAGCAGGCACCGGACCAGCGTGGCGTCCACCGCGACGGCCACCGCCAGCGCGATGCCCATCTCCTTGACCATGAGCATCTGCCCGGCCGCGAACCCGGCGAAGACGATCACCATCAGCAGCGCCGCCGAGGTGATGATCCGACCGCTGCGCTGGAGTCCGAGCTCCACCGCACGCGAGCAGGTGTGGCCCTGGTCCCGGAGTTCCTTGATCCGGGCGAGCAGGAAGACCTCGTAGTCCATCGAGAGACCGAAGGCGAAGGCGAAGACCAGGACCGGGATGAAGGTCTCCAGGCCGCCCGTCGGGCTGAATCCGAGCAGCCCGCTGAGGTAGCCGTGCTGGAAGACCAGGGTCAGCGCGCCGAGCGAGGCACCCAGCGAGAGCACGTTCATCAGCAGTGCCTTGACCGGGACCACCACCGAGCCGGTCATCAGGAAGAGCAGCACCAGCGTTCCGACCGCGACCAGCCCGAGCGCCCAGGGGCCCCGGGTGGCGATCTCGTGCTGGAAGTCGACCACCGAGGCGGCGTCGCCGGTGACGTAGGTGGTGAGGCCGCCCCGGTCGGCCCGCAGTTCGCCGACCACGCTCTTCGCCTGGCCGCCCTGCGGGTCGCCGTGCACCAGGACCTCGACGGTGCTGACCCGGTCGGTGACCGGGGCGACCGAGCGGATCCCGCTGACGCCGGGCAGCTTGGCCACCACGTCCTCGGCGTACGCCTGCGCGGTGTGCCGGTCCGCGTCGACCACGACGGTGACCGGGGCGGGCACCTGCTGCGGGAAGCGCTGCTGGACGGTCTCGGTCACCTGGCGTCCGACGGAGGAGGTCGGCAGCACGGCCGCGCCCGAGTTGCGCCACTCCGAGCCCAGGAAGGGAGCGCCGGCGGCCAGCAGCAGCGCGATGCATCCGAGCACCACGGGCACCGGCCGCCGCTGCACCCGGCGCACCGTCCGGGTGAAGAAGCCCTCGTCCGAGACGGGCGCGGTGGGCGCCTTGACCCGGTGGCCGACGAAACCGAGCAGCGCGGGGACGAGGGTCAGCGCGGCGGCCACCGAGATCACCACCACGCTCACCCCGGCCGCCGCGACAGCGCGGAAGACCGGGCTGGTGAAGACGAAGAGCCCCGCCAGCGCCACGGCCACGGTGAGCCCGGAGAACCCGATCGTACGGCCGGCCGTGGCGGCGGTGCGCTCGACGGCGTGCGCGGTCCCCGCGCCCCGGCCGCGCTCCTCGCGGAAGCGGTTGACCATCAGCAGCGCGTAGTCGATCGACAGCCCGAGGCCGAGCACGGTGGCGATCGGCAGCACGCTGGTGTCGATGTCCATGATCTTGCTGAAGCCGAACATGGCCAGCAGCGCCCCGCCCACCGAGGCCACCGCGCCGATCACCGGCAGCCCGGCCGCGGCCAGTCCGCCGAAGACCAGGACCATCACGATCAGCGTCAACGGCAGGGTGACGAGTTCACCGAACCGGGTGTCGCCGGCGGTCTGGTCCTTGACCTCCCGCTCCAGCACCAGGTCCCCGCCGACCGTGGTGTGCACGCCGTCCGCCCGGAGCGCGTCCAGCTCCCGGGTCACGGCCTTGAGCTGGGCGTCGGTGGAGCCGCCGGCCATCCGGACCGAGATCAGGCTCGCCCGGCCGTCGGTGGAGGTGAGCGCGGGGCCCGCAGCGTAGGTGTCGGCGACCGAGGCCACCCCGGGCAGCTTGCCGATCTGTCCGGTGGCGGCGGTGACCGCGGCACGTACGGCCGGGTCGCTCACGGGTTCGCCGTCCACCACCGCGACGACGGTGCCCCTGACGGAGTCCGAGGCGGAGACCACGCTCTCGCCCCTGGCGGACTCCGAGCCCCCTGCCGAGGTGCCGGTCACCGAGCCTTCGAAGACCCGTCCGCCGATCAGCACGCCGAGAGCGAGGACCAGGAGCCAGAAGCCGAGCACCCAGCGCCGCCGCCGGTGGCAGAACCGGCCGAGAGCGGCCAGCCGCCCGTCGACCTGGACGGGAGTGGCGGCCGTAGGTTCATCGGCTACAGCGATCGGATGGCGCATGTGCGAGAGCCTTTCGGGCAGTTCACCCAAAACTAAGCCGAAAGGGCCAAACGGCCTATAGCCGGATGATGAGCTTCATCTCACACGAAAACCGGGCACGAAAACCGGGCACGGAAGACGGACCCGAAAGGCGGACACGAAGGAGTCCCCGCCTGCCCGGAGCGCCGGCCCGACAACGGCAGACCCCCCACCCGGCACCCCGGATGGGGGCCGAATGGGGGGTCTGTCAGTTACCAGCGCCGGTCAGCGCCGAGCGTCAGCTCAGCTCTGGCCGCCGGCCAGCTTCTCGCGCAGAGCGGCGAGCGCCTCGTCCGAGGCGAGCGCGCCGGAGCCCTCGTCACTGGAGGAGGAGTACGAGCCACCGGCGGCGGCGGCGACGGCCTCGCCGGCCTCCGCAGCAGCCTCGGCGTCCGCCTCACGGCTCTTGATGACCT
This sequence comes from Saccharothrix sp. ST-888, assembly GCF_000955975.1. GTDB lineage: Bacteria > Actinomycetota > Actinomycetes > Streptomycetales > Streptomycetaceae > Kitasatospora. Next base: position 177,201 of record NZ_JYJF01000003.1, on the reverse strand, counting down.
GGGCCTGGTGCTGCTCGAAGCGGGACTGCGCCTCGGCGTACTGGCGCTCCCACTCCTCACGCTGCTTCTCGTAGCCGGGCAGCCAGTCGTTCGCCTCGGGGTCGAAGCCCTCCGGGTAGATGTAGTTGCCCTGGTCGTCGTACGAGGCGGCCATGCCGTACAGGGTCGGGTCGAACTCGACCGAGGCCGGGTCGGCACCGAAGGACTCGTTGGCCTGCTTCAGCGAGAGGCTGATGCGACGACGCTCGAGGTCGATGTCGATGACCTTGACGAAGATCTCGTCGCCGACCTGGACGACCTGCTCCGGGATCTCCACGTGGCGCTCGGCCAGCTCGGAGATGTGGACCAGACCCTCGATGCCCTCGTCCACGCGGACGAACGCACCGAACGGAACCAGCTTGGTGACCTTACCCGGGACGACCTGGCCGATCTGGTGGGTCCGGGCGAACTGCTGCCACGGGTCCTCCTGGGTCGCCTTCAGCGACAGGGAGACGCGCTCGCGGTCCATGTCAACGTCGAGAACCTCGACGGTGACCTCCTGGCCGACCTCGACAACCTCGGACGGGTGGTCGATGTGCTTCCAGGACAGCTCGGAGACGTGAACGAGACCGTCGACGCCACCCAGGTCCACGAAGGCACCGAAGTTGACGATCGAGGAGACGACGCCGGAGCGCACCTGGCCCTTCTGCAGGGTGGTGAGGAAGGTCTGGCGGACCTCGCTCTGGGTCTGCTCCAGCCAGGCACGGCGGGACAGGACCACGTTGTTGCGGTTCTTGTCCAGCTCGATGATCTTGGCCTCGAGCTCCTTGCCCACGTAGGGCTGGAGGTCGCGGACGCGGCGCATCTCGACCAGCGAGGCCGGGAGGAAGCCACGGAGGCCGATGTCGAGGATGAGACCACCCTTGACGACCTCGATGACGGTACCGGTGACGATGCCGTCCTCTTCCTTGATCTTCTCGATCGTGCCCCAGGCACGCTCGTACTGAGCGCGCTTCTTGGACAGGATGAGACGACCCTCCTTGTCCTCCTTCTGGAGAACCAGGGCCTCGATGTTGTCACCGACGGAGACGACCTCGTGCGGGTCAACGTCGTGCTTGATCGAGAGCTCACGGGAGGGGATGACGCCCTCGGTCTTGTAACCGATGTCGAGGAGCACCTCGTCACGGTCGACCTTCACGATGACGCCCTCGACGATGTCGCCATCGTTGAAGTACTTGATGGTCTCGTCGATCGCCGCGAGGAAGGCCTCAGCGTCGCCGATGTCGTTGACCGCAACCTGCGGGGTGGTGCTGAGAGTGTCGGTGGGGCTCGTCATTAGGAAAAGGGCTCCGGTACGGACATGAAGTCGTAGGTAATGCCACGCGGAGGGCCCGTATCGCTCCCACCGAAAGCCGGACAGCCAAGAACACGGCTCATCTCCCAAAAACTCTTCAGGTGATGTCCGTCTTGCGACCGTGGGGTCTTCGACAGATGCGAGCGCGACCTGCTCCGTCCGAGGCGCGCAGGCCCGCAGCGCAACTTGTAGCATACGGGGACAGCCGAGCACGGTCAACGCCGGAGACGGCGAGACGGTAGAGGCCGGGACGGATCAGGCCATATCCTCCGTCTGCGCACCCCGCGCCCATGATCACCGTAGTACTTTGGTGTGATCATCAACGCGGGACCGCAGCCGCAGGGGCTCGTCCGGTCCCCGGATGCCACCGCCCGATCCGCCCCGTTCGACCGGGCCGTTCCTGGCAGCAGCGCTTCCGCAGCCACCACCCTACGCGACGGGTTTCACACTTTGGCCACCACCCCCGCCCTTCCGGACCCGACCGACCTCGAAGCCCTGGCCGCCCTCGGGGACCAGCTGTCCGAGGACGACGACGGCGAGGCCGTCCGACGCCACGCCGCACCGGCCGAGAGCAGCCGGGCCAGCCGCCACTGGTGGGACCGCAACGCGGACGAGTACCAGGACGAGCACGGTGCCTTCCTCGGCGACGCCCGGTTCACCTGGTGCCCCGAGGGACTGGACGAGGCCGACGCCCGGCTGCTCGGCTCCCCCGACTCGCTCAGGGGCGCGAAGGTGCTGGAGATCGGCGCGGGCGCCGCCCAGTGCTCGCGCTGGCTCGCCGCCCAGGGGGCGGCCCCGGTGGCCCTCGACATCTCCTACCGGCAGCTCCAGCACTCCCGCCGGATCGACCTGGAGCGCGGCGCCGAACCGGTCGCCGTGGTGCAGGCCGACGCGGCCGTACTCCCGTTCGCCGACGGTGCGTTCGACCTGGCCTGCTCGGCGTACGGGGCGGTGCCCTTCAGCGCCGACACCGGCGCGCTGATGCGCGAGGTGCGCCGGGTCCTGCGCCCCGGCGCACGCTGGGTCTTCTCGGTCACCCACCCGATCCGCTGGGCCTTCCCCGACGAACCCGGCGTGGAGGGCCTGACCGCCACCTCCTCCTACTTCGACCGCACGCCGTACGTCGAGCAGGACGAGCAGGGCCGCGCCACGTACGTCGAGCACCACCGCACGGTCGGCGACCGGGTCCGGGAGCTGACCGCCGCGGGCTTCCGGCTGCTCGACCTGGTCGAGCCGGAGTGGCCGGACGGGCACGAGCAGGAGTGGGGCGGCTGGAGCCCGCTGCGCGGCCGGCTGATCCCGGGGACGGCGATCTTCGTCACCGAGCGGGACTGAGCCGCTCCCGGCGGGCGTCCCCGGGACGGTACGGGTCGTCCCGGGGACGAAGGGATGCTCACGGGGTGGTGGGGTTGTCTGGGGACAAAGATGACCAAACCTGGGGAACTCTCCAAGAGAACTCTCATGAGAGCAGCAGATCGTGCCGCACATGGCTACCGATCTGCTGACCGCACCCGCCCGGACTGCGGCCGCCTTCCCCAGCGGCCGCAGGGTCCCCTGGAAGTCCCCCGAGGGCCAGCCCGGCTACGCCCGGCCCGCGCTGCTGGGGATCGCGGCCGTCGCCGCGGTGCTGTACGCGTGGAACATCAACCACAGCCAGTACCACAGCTTCTACGCCGACGCCGTGCGCAGCATGACCGAGAGCTGGAAGGCGTTCTTCTTCGGCTCGTTCGACCCGGCGAACACCATCACCCTCGACAAGCTGCCCGGCTTCCTGTGGCCGCAGGCGCTGTCGGCACGGGTGTTCGGCTTCCACCCGTGGGCGCTCACCCTGCCGCAGGTGGTCGAGGGCGTCCTGGCGGTCCTGGTGCTGTACCGGGTGGTCCGGCGGTGGGCCGGCGCCAACGCCGCGCTGATCGCGGCGGCAGCGTTCACCCTGACGCCGGTGGCCGCCGGGCTGTTCCGTACGGCGGTCGAGGACGCGGCGTTCACGCTGCTGCTCCTGCTGGCGGCGGACGCGGCCCAGCGCGCCGCGCAGGCGGGGCGGCTGCGCCCGCTGCTGCTCGCCGGGGTCTGGGTCGGGCTCGCGTTCCAGACCAAGATGCTGGAGGCCTGGGCGGTCCTGCCCGCGCTCGCCGCGGTGTACCTGCTCTCGGCGCCGATCGCCCTGCGGCGGCGCTTCGGGCACGTGGCGCTGGCCGGTCTGGTGACGCTCGCCGTGTCGGCCTCCTGGATGCTGGCCGTCACCCTCACCCCGGCCCAGGACCGTCCGTACGTCGACGGCACCACGGACAACTCCGCGTTCAGCATGGTGGTCGGTTACAACTTCCTGAACCGCTTCTCGTCGCTGGGCCTGACGGCGTCGGAGACCGGCAGCGTCCAGGCGGTCCGTGGCGGCGGCGGTGGCGGGGGTGACCACGGCGCAGGCGGCAACGGCGCCGGCGGCGGCGCTCATTACGGGGGCCGGAGCGGTGGTCGGAGCGGTGCCGACGCGGGTCGTGCGCCCGGTACGGGCACCGGAACGGGCCCCTCGGGTGCGGCGGGCGCTCCGGGAGCGTCCTGGGCGGCCGGTGCCGGTGCCGGTGGTGGTGGCGGCGGCGGCGGCGGCGGCGGCGGCGGTATGAGCGACGGTGGTTGGACCAAGATGTTCAACTCGCAGTTCGCCCCGCAGACCGGTTGGCTCTACCCGCTGGCGCTGGTCTCGCTGATCTGCGGGCTGGCCTGGCGGCGGCGTGCGCCGCGCACCGATGTGCGGCGGGCCGGATTCGTCCTGTGGGGAACCTGGCTGGCCGTCTTCTTCCTGGTCTTCAGCGCGGGCAGCGTGGGCGGCCACAGCTACTACATGGGCGTGATCGCAACCCCGCTGGCGGCGCTGAGCGGCACCGGGACGGTGCTGATGTGGCGGGCGTTCCGCAAGGGCGGCGCACGGGCCTGGGCGCTGCCGGTGGCGATCGCCGGCACGGTCGCCTGGTCCGTCTACCTGGCCCGGCTGTTCCCGGCCTTCCTGCCGTGGCTGGCGCCGACCGCGATCGTCCTGGGCCTGCTGGCGCTGCTCCTGCTCGGAGCGGCCGGGCGGGGCGGGGCGATCGGGACGGACGGTGCGGCCGGGACCGGGCGGTTCCCCCGGCTCTCCGGGCGGCGGCTCGCGCTGGCCGGTGTGCTGACGGGCATCACGGCCGTACTGGTCGCGCCCGGCGCCTGGGCGTCCTCGGTGCTGGACTCGAAGTACGGCAACTCGGGCATGGGCACGGTCGGCCCCGCCGGCGGCGGCCACGGCGGCGGCAGCCGCCACTCGGCTGCGGGAGCGCAGTTCGCCCGCCTCATGGAGGCCGGACGCGCGCAGGGCGGTGGTTTCGGCGGCGGCTTCGGCGGCGGCGGCGGGTCCGGTGACTCCTCGCAGCAGCTGTCGGCTTCGCAGCAGGCACTCTTCGACTACCTCAAGGCCCATCAGAGCGGCGCCCGGTACCTGTTCGCCACCTCCAGCTGGAGCGGTGCCTCGCCCTTCATCCTCGCCACGGGCGCCGAGGTGCTGCCCATGGGCGGCTTCACCGGCTCGGCACCGTCGCCCAGCCCTGCGGAGTTCCAACAGCTGGTCGGCAGCGGCGAACTGCGGTACGTCCTGATCGGCGGCAACGGCTCGGGCAACCCGACGACCGACCGGATCCAGTCCTGGGTGCGCACCGACTGCACCGAGGTACCCGCCGCCGAGTACGGCGGCGCCGCGGACGCCCCCCAGCAGCTCTACGGCTGCCACCCCACCCGCTAGTGGCGCTCCGGGGGCTGCCCGGCAGACCGGGTGCGGCGGGGACGGATACTGCTTCTCGTGAATCCCGCCTGGCTCGAACTCCCCGTCCGTGACGCCGTCGCCCCACTGCGGCAGGCCCTTGAGGCGCGCGGTGTCGCCGTACTGGCCGCGCCGCCCGGCACCGGGAAGACCACGCTGGTACCGCTCGCGCTGGCCGGGCTGGTGGACGGCGCCCCCGGGCCGGTGCGGCGGGTGCTGGTGGCCGAGCCGCGCCGGCTGGCCGTACGGGCGGCGGCCCGCCGGATGGCCTGGCTGCTGGGTGAGCCGGTGGGGCGTCGCGTCGGGTACACGGTCCGGGGTGAGCGGAAGGTCGGCCCGGACACCGTCGTCGAGGTGGTCACCACCGGTGTGCTGCTGCAACGGCTCCAGCGCGAGGCCGAGTTGGGCGGGGTGGACGCGGTCGTCCTGGACGAGTGCCACGAACGGCACCTGGACGCGGACACCGCCCTCGCCTTCCTGCTGGACGTGCGGGCGGCGCTGCGCCCCGAGTTGCAGCTGCTGTGCGCCTCGGCGACCTCGGACACCGCCGCCTGGGCCGGGCTGCTCGGCGGCGAGGACGGGCCGGCCCCGGTGGTCGAGGCGCACGGCGTCTCGTACCCCGTCGAGGTGGTCTGGGCGCCCCCACCGCGCGCCGTGCGCCCCCCGCACGGGACCCGGACCGACCCGGCCCTGCTCGACCACGTCGCCGCGACCGTCCGCCGGGCGCTCGGCGAACGCGGTGGCGACCTGCTCTGCTTCCTGCCCGGCGTCGGCGAGATCGCCCGGGTCGCCGGGCTGCTGGCCGGTACGGTCGACGCCGAGGTGCTGCAACTGCACGGGCAGGCGCCGCAGTCGGTCCAGGACGCGGCGCTGGCGGCCGGTGACCGGCGCCGGGTCATCCTGGCCACCTCGGTCGCCGAGTCCTCGCTGACCGTTCCCGGGGTTCGGACCGTGGTCGACTGCGGGCTGGCCAGGGAACCGCGCACCGACCACGCCCGCGGACTGTCCGGGCTGGTCACCGTACGGGCTTCGCTGGCGGCCGGCCGTCAGCGCGCCGGGCGGGCCGGGCGCGAGGCGCCCGGGGCGGTGTACCGCTGCTGGGCCGAGGTCGAGGACGCGCGGGCGCCGCGCTTCCCCGCCCCGGAGATCGCGCTGGCCGACCTCACCGGGTTCGCCCTGCAGGCCGCCTGCTGGGGCGATCCGGACGCCCGCGGACTGGCCCTGCCCGACCGGCCGCCGGGCGGCGCGATGGCCGCGGCCCGGCAGACGCTGACCGCACTCGGTGCGGTGGACGCGACCGGGCGGGCCACCGAGCGCGGACTCCGGATCGCCCGTACCGGCCTGCACCCCCGCCTCGGACGCGCCCTGCTGGACGGTACCGGTGCGGTCGGCGCGCACCGCGCGGCCGAACTGGTGGCGCTGCTCTCGGAGGAGCCCCCGCGGGCCCTGGGCGACGACCTGCTGACCGTCTGGCGCACGGTACGCGGCGCCCGCGACCCGTACGCCTCCCGCTGGCAGCAGGAGGTCCGCCGGCTGCGGAACGCCGCTTCGCCCCCAGCCCGTCCCGACGTGCCGGACCGGCCGGGCGGTTCCGGCACCCCGTCGGCCCGGACGGCCGCCCCGTCCGATGCCGTCGCCGCCGGACTCGTGGTCGCGCTGGCGTACCCGGAGCGGATCGCGCGGGCGCGCACTGCGGACGGCCCGTACCTGATGGCCTCCGGGACGGCCGCCGAGACCGGAGGCGGTTCGGCGCTCGCCGGGGCGGGCTGGCTGGCGGTGGCGGTCGCGGACCGGCCGGCGGGCTCGCCCTCGGCACGGATCCAGCGGGCGGTGGCACTGGACGAGCAGACCGCCCGGCTGGCCGGGGCCTCGCTGCTGACGGAGCGTACGGAGGTGCGCTGGGTGGTGCCGCCGGGTGGGCGGCGCGGAGACGTCGCCGCGCGCCGGGTCGAGGAGTTGGGAGCGATCGAGCTCGCCGCCGCGCCGCTGACCGACCCGGACCCCGGGCTGCTGCGGGCGGCCCTGCTGGAGGGGCTGGCCCGCGAGGGGGTCGGCTCGCTGCTGAACTGGTCGGCCAAGGCGGTGGGGCTCCGGCAGCGGCTGGCCCTGCTGCACCGGGTGCTCGGCGCGCCCTGGCCGGACGTCGGCGACGAGGCGCTGGCGGCGGTCGCCGAGGACTGGCTGGAGCCCGAGCTGTCCCGAGCCCGCCGCCGGTCCGATCTGGAGCGCCTCGACACCGCGGCCGCACTCCAGCGGCTGCTGCCCTGGGCCACCGGCGAGGCCGGCCGGCTGGACGAGCTGGCGCCCGAGCGGATCACCGTGCCGAGCGGCGCCCGGATCAGGGTGGACTACTCGGGCGAACGCCCGGTACTGGCGGTGAAGTTGCAGGAGCTGTTCGGCTGGCAGGCCGCGCCCGCGCTGGTGGACGGCCGGGTGCCGCTGACGGTCCACCTGCTCTCGCCCGCCGGGCGTCCGGCCGCCGTCACCGGCGACCTGGCCTCGTTCTGGCGCGAGGGCTACCGCGCCGTCCGCGCCGAACTGCGCGGCCGCTACCCGCGCCACGCCTGGCCGGAGCACCCCGGCGCCGAGTAGCCGCGCCGGCGGGGCGGCCCCCACCCAGGTGCGGACCTGGTGCGGGGGCACCCCGTGCGGGCGCGGCAGGCAGCCGGCAGGTCCGGCCGGACCCAGCGGGCCGGGCCGGTCAGCCCAGGCCGAGGACGGACAGGGCGGTGGTCCAGTCGGTCGCGATCGCGTTCTGGGCCGCCACCAGGCCGACCTTGTGCGCGCAGACCGCGGTGTGGAGCTTGTTCTCCACGGTGTCCTTGTTGCCCGCCGTCTTCCCGTTGACCGCGTACCGGGGCTCGGGCCACAGGTTCTGCGGGCTGGTGGGGTTGCCGCCGATCTCCAGCGCTATCAGGTGGTCCTCCTCGTAGTCCGAGGTGCTGGTGTCCTGGAAGCCGTACTGGGCGATCTGCTTGATCTTCAGCGCGTTGGTGTAGGAGGTCGAGGGGCGGATCGTGGCGGTGTAGCCGGGGACGCAGATGGTGGATCCGATGGTGGCCTGGGTGACGGCCGGGTTGAGCGCTCCGGGCTGGCAGTTCGAGTCCGGGAGCGGCAGTTGGGCCTGGCTGCACGTGGGGGTGACGGGCCGGGTCACGGCGTTCGCCGAACCGGCGCCGAACGCCAGGCCGGTGGTGGCGAGGGCCAGGGCGAGCGCGGCGAGTCTCCGGGTGCTGGTCATGGGGGGCTCCTGTGGGGGAGGTGGCGTTGTGGGCTCGTCGGAGTCCGAGAGCTGAACCCATGACAGCAGAACCGGATCTATGCGAGTAGATACCGTGCAGTGAATACCTGATGATCCATCAAGAATATTTTCGACAGTGAGCGTTCACCGAGTGTTGGCAACCTGATGAAGCGTCATGGCACCGGGTTCACCGGGGACCGGCCATCGCCGAGCCGCCGCCGACCCAGCCGCCCGCCTGCGACCGTCGGCGCACCAGCTGCCGGGTCTCCAGCTCCACGGGAACACCGCGCACGGCGAGCAGCGCCTGCAGGGCCCTGGCCAGGCGGCGCGCGTCCGACCGGTGCCGGACCAGGCGCGGGTTCTCCACCCCGTACCGCATGGCCAGCCGGACGGTGAAGAAGCCTGCGGTGGGGCGCAGCTCGCCCGGGGCGGGCCGGACGGTCCACTGGACCAGGACGATCCGCTCCAGCTCGGCGATCGGCAGCCAGGCGCCGGGCTCGCCCGCCCGGACGAACCGCAGTGCCGTGGGGGCCTCGGCCGGGGCGAACTCCACCCGGCGGATCTGCCCCAGCGCCTCCCGGGCGTGCCGCACCCAGATGACGGCCACCCCGGCGGCCACCATGACGGCGGCGACCGACAGCGCCACGGCGGTGCCGGACCCGAGCGCCAGCAGCGCCGCCACCACCGGCACGGCGGCCGGGACCAGCAGCAGCAGAGTCAGCAGCGCCGGCCCACCGCTGCGCAGTACTTGGCGGCGCGCGAAGCCCCGCGTGCCGCCGCCCCGGCGGAAGACCAGGGCGGTCGAGCCGGGGCCGCGCTCCACCACGGTGTCAGCACCCATGCCCCCAGCGTCCTCGGCCCGGAACCCGCCCGCAAGGGAATTGCTGACACCCCGTCGGACGGCGGGCGGTCACTCCCGGCCGCCCGCCGCCTGCCGTGCGTCAGTGCGCCGCCGTCTCCCAGTTGGCGCCGACGCCGACCGAGACGTCGAGCGGTGCGCGCAGCGGGTACGCCCCGGCCATCTGCTCGCGGACGATCTTCTCGACCTGCTCGCGCTCGCCGGGCGCCAGCTCCAGGACGATTTCGTCGTGCACCTGGAGCAGCATCCGCGTCCGGAGCCCGGCCTGGCGCAGCTGCTCGTCGACCCGGAGCATCGCGATCTTGACGATGTCGGCGGCCGAGCCCTGGATGGGGGCGTTCAACGCCATCCGCTCAGCCATCTCACGGCGCTGGCGGTTGTCGCTGGTGAGGTCGGGCAGGTACCGGCGGCGGCCCAGCAGGGTCTCGGTGTACCCGGTGGCGCGGGCCTCCTCCACCACCCGGCGCAGGTAGTCGCGGACACCGCCGAAGCGCTCGAAGTAGGTGTCCATCAGGCCCTGGGCCTCGGCGGGCTTGATGCCGAGCTGCTGGGACAGCCCGTACGCGGAGAGCCCGTACGCCAGGCCGTAGGACATCGCCTTGATCTTGCGGCGCATCTCGGCGTCGACCGCCTCGGGGGCGACCTCGAAGACCTGGGAGGCGACCGTGGTGTGCAGGTCCTCGCCGCTGGCGAAGGCCTCGATCAGGGCCTCGTCCTCGGAGAGGTGCGCCATGATGCGCAGCTCGATCTGCGAGTAGTCGGCCGTGAGCAGCGCCTCGTAGCCCTCGCCGACCACGAAGGCGCGGCGGATCATCCGGCCCTCCTCGGTGCGGACGGGGATGTTCTGCAGGTTCGGGTCCTGCGAGGAGAGGCGGCCGGTGGCGGCGACCATCTGGTTGAAGGTGGTGTGGATCCGGCCCTGCGGCGAGACCGTCTTGAGCAGGCCCTCCACGGTGGTGCGCAGCTTGGCCTGGTCGCGGTGGCGCAACAGGATGACCGGCAGCTCGTTGGTGGTCTGGGTGGCGAGCCAGGTCAGCGCGTCGGCGTCGGTGGTGTAGCCGGTCTTGATCTTCTTGGTCTTGGGCAGGCCCAGCTCCCCGAAGAGGATCTCCTGGAGCTGCTTGGGCGAGCCGAGGTTGAACGGGTGCCCGGCGGCGGCGTGCGCCTCCTCCACACAGCGCTGGATCTCGGCCGCGAACTGCGACTCGATGGTGGTCAGCCACTCGCGGTCGGCGGCGATCCCGGTGCGCTCGATCCGGGCCAGCAGCTCGGCGATCGGCAGCTCCATCTCGTGCATCAGCTTGTCGGCGCCGACCTGGGCGAGCCTGGCCTCGAAGTGGGCCGCGAGGTCGAGCACGGCGCGGGCCTGGGTCATCAGGGCCTGGGCACCGGCGGTCGGGTCGTGCTCGGGGGCGTCGAAGGAGAGCTGACCGCTCTCGACGGCGGCGGCGGGCGCGAGCGAACGGGCCAGGTACTCCTCGGCCAGCACGTCGAGGGTGAAGGTCCGGCGGCCCGGCTTGTCGAGGTAGGCGGCGAGCGCGGTGTCGGCGGTGACACCGGCGATCTGCCAGCCCTGCTCGGCGAAGGCGCGCATCACCTGCTTGGCGATGTGCAGGGCCTTGGGGCGCTCGGCGTCGGCGAGCCAGCCGGCGAAGGCGCGTTCGTCGGCCTCGGTGAGCTGCGCCGGGTCGAACCAGGCGGCCTCCTCCCCGGTGGCGAGGGCGATCTCCTGGACGGCGCCGGTGCCCAGCGCCCACTCGTAGACGGCGGCGACGGCGATCAGGCCCTTGCCGTGGGCCGTCAGCCAGCCGGCCAGGGCGCCGGGCTCGGCGAGCAGCTCGCCCTCGACCGCGACACCCGGGGCGGCCGCGAGCTCGGCGGCCTCCTCGGCGCCGCCCGGGTCGACGCCGTAGACGCGGTCGCGGAAGTTGGGGTTGCGGAACTCCAGCGCCTCCAGGATCTCGCCGACGGCGCCCTTGTCGAACGGCGTGCGCTCCAAGTCGGCCACGCCGAGCGGAAGTTCGACGTCCCGGACCAGCTCGGTGAGGACCCGGTTGCGCTTGACCGAGTCGAGGTGCTCGCGCAGCTTCTCACCGATCTTGCCCTTGACCTCGTCGGCGCGGGCGACCAACTCGTCGAAGGAGCCGAACTGGTTGACCCACTTCGCGGCCGTCTTCTCCCCGACGCCGGGGATACCGGGCAGGTTGTCGGACGGGTCGCCGCGCAGCGCGGCCAGGTCCGGGTACTGGCTGGGCGTGACGCCGTACTTCTCGGCGACCTTCTCCGGGGTGTAGCGGGTGAGCTCGGAGACGCCCTTGGTCGGGTAGAGCACGGTGACGTGCTCGCCGACGAGTTGCAGCGAGTCGCGGTCGCCGGTGACGATCAGCACCTCGAAGCCCTCGGCCGCGGCGGCGGTGGCGAGGGTGGCGATGATGTCGTCCGCCTCGAAGTTCTCCACCGACATCCGGGAGATCTTCATCGCGTCGAGCAGCTCGTGGATCAGGCCGATCTGGCTCTTGAACTCGTCCGGCGCCTTGGCCCGGTTGGCCTTGTAGTCGGGGAACTCCTCGGAGCGGAACGTCTTCCGGGAGAGGTCGAAGGCGACCGCGAGGTGGGTCGGCCGCTCGTCCCGCACGGTGTTGGCGAGCATCGAGGCGAAGCCGTACACCGCGTTGGTGGACTGGCCGGTGGAGGTGCTGAAGTTCTCCACGGGCAGCGCGAACCACGCCCGGTACGCCATCGAATGCCCGTCGAGCAGCATCAGCCGGGGCCGCTGCCCCGCAGCACCACCCGGCGCACTCTTGCCTGCACTCTGCGTAGCCACGTCAACGTCCGTTCCTGCCGATTCCACTTCTCGCCACCGATCCTATGGCCCGCCGCCGACAACGCCCGCGAGCACGCGCACGGGCACCCCTCCCCGAGCGGCGGACCGGTCGTACGATCACAGGCAGCACGCTCAAGACGCACGACGACGTGACCCTCGAACGGCAGGAGCACCATGACCGACGCGGCACCGGTTCTGAAAGTCCCGCAGGACGTTCTCGACCACTTCGCGAAACTGGGCGTCGACGCGTCCACCTTCACCGGCGGCCACCTCGGCGACCGGCTCGGCATCCGGATCGTGGAGGCGTCCGGGGACCGGGTGGTCGGCACCATGCCGGTCGAGGGCAACCAGCAGCCGTACGGGCTGCTGCACGGCGGTGCCTCGGCGGCGCTGGCGGAGACGCTCGGCTCGATCGGCGCCATGCTGCACGCCGGCCCCGGCCGCTACGCGGTCGGCGTGGACCTCAACGCCACCCACCACCGCTCGGCCACCTCGGGCCTGGTGACCGGCGTGGCCACGGCCGTCTTCAAGGGCCGCACCGCCGCGACGTACGAGATCGCCATCACCGACGACACCGGCAAGCGGGTCACCAGCTGCCGGCTCACCTGCATGCTCCGGGACCTGTAGCCCGGGCCCTCGGGGGACCTCGCGAGACGGTGCGGCCGGCCCCGCGGGCCCGGCTCGACGGCGACCGCCGTCCGCCTCGCGCGGTTCCCCGCGCCTTGGCGTCCCCGCGCCTTGACGTCCCCGCCCCGCCGCGCACGGATCCGGCCGCCGCCAGGCCGTGGGCACCGCCGGGCCCTAGCCCGCCCCAACTCCCCTGCGCTGCACCGGACTTTCGATCCGCCGACCCCGGTGCAGGCCGCCCACCGGTCGGCGGCCGCCGGGGCGAGGACTCGCAACCGGAAGCCAACTCCCCAGCCCCGCCCGCCTCGTGAGTCGCCCGAGCCCCGCGGACCACCGGCCGTCCCACTGTTTGAGACGCGTACCAGGTGGGCAGCCTCGCCGAACCCGAGGGGTGTGAAGGGGGGCTTCCACCTGGCCGTTCAACCGACTTGACGCACCGTCGGCCGAGCCCGTCGATCCCGTCCGGCGCCGAAGCGATGTAACACTGCGTAATGGACGCGAAATCCGGACTTTCCGTCGGCTTTCCGAAGACGACTCCGCCGGAAATATCCACGGAGTCCAACGTCCGGCCTGCCCGGACTCCGATATCCGGACGTCGCTGCCCGACCAGCGCAGACCGGACGCAGGTATCCGCATTCCGAACTCGCCTACGGTCGGCGAAGTTTCGAGCTCCGAGCCCGATGAGGGCCACGCGCCGCCCACCGACCGGCGAAATCCGGCCGGGCGGAAAGATCGACACGCGAGACGGCACGGGCAAATTCGGATAACAAGAGAATCACAGCCTGTCCGGCCCCCTGCCCGAGCCGCCGAAGGCGCTCTAGAGTCACGCCCAGTCACCGCGCCGACGGATCGGGCCTGGCCTCAGTGCGCGTTCTGGCGCCCCGCCACGCCGGCCGGGTGCCCCCGCAGAAAGGGAACCCTCGTGCGTCATCGTTCAATGCTTGTCGTGAGCATCGCAGTCGTCGGAGCGCTCACCGTCTCGGCCTGCGGTTCACGTGACGACAAGAAGGGCGGCTCCGACAACGCCGGCGGCGGCACCACCGTCGTCATCGGCGTCGACGCCCCGCTCACCGGCGACCTGTCCGCCCTCGGCCTCGGCATCAAGAACTCCGTCGACCTCGCGGTCAGGAACGCCAACACCGCCAACGAGGTCCCCGGCGTCAAGTTCGAGATCAAGGCCCTGGACGACACCGCCAAACCCGCCCCCGGCCAGCAGAACGCCACCCAGCTGGTCGCCGACAAGAACGTCCTGGGCGTGGTCGGACCGCTCAACTCCAGCGTGGCGCAGTCGATGCAGCAGATCTTCAACGACGCCAACCTGGTCGAGGTCTCCCCCGCCAACACCGGCGTCGCCCTCAGCCAGGGCGAGAAGTGGGCGAGCGGCACCAAGGTCCGCCCGTTCAAGAGCTACTTCCGCACCGCCACCACCGACGCCGTCCAGGGCCCGTTCGCCGCCCGCTACCTGTACAACGACGCCAAGAAGGCCAAGGTCTTCCTGATTGACGACCAGAAGACCTACGGCGCCGGCCTCGCCGCCACCTTCAAGGGCGAGTTCACCAAGCTCGGCGGCAACATCGTCGGCGAGGAGCACGTCAACCCCGACGACCGCGACTTCAGCGCCATCGTCACCAAGGTCAAGAGCTCCGGCGCCGACGCCGTCTACTACGGCGGCGAGTACCCGGCCGCGGGCCCGCTCTCGCTCCAGCTCAAGAACGCCGGCGTCGGCATCCCCCTGATGGGCGGCGACGGCGTCCAGAGCGCCGAGTTCATCAAGCTCAACCCCAAGAGCCAGGGCGACCTGGCCACCGCCGTCGGCCTCTCGGTCGAGAAGCTGCCCTCCGCGGCCAAGTTCATCTCCGACTACTCCGCGGCCGGCTTCAAGGACCCCTACGAGACCTACGGCGGCTACTCCTACGACAGCGCCTGGGCCATCATCCAGGGCGTCAAGGCCGTCGTCGCCGCCAACAACGGCAAGCTCCCGAGCGACGCCCGCAGCAAGGTCGTCGACGCCGTCCAGAAGGTCAGCTTCGACGGGGTCACCGGCAAGGTCTCCTTCGACGAGTTCGGCGACACCACCAACAAGCAGCTCACCGTCTACAAGGTCCAGGACGGCAAGTGGGCGGTGGAAGCCTCCGGCACCTTCGCCGGCTGACCACCGATCAGGCCCTGACCGCCGGCGCGGGGGCGCGATCCGCCCCCGCGCACCACCACCCACCCCGCGTACCACGCACAACGGAGGCCGAGCGGTGCACGAACTACCGCAACAGCTGGCCAACGGCCTGATCCTCGGAGCCCTCTACGGACTCATCGCGATCGGCTACACGATGGTCTACGGCATCGTCCAGCTCATCAACTTCGCCCACGGCGAGATCTTCATGGTCGGCGGTTTCGGCGCCCTCACCGCCTACCTCGCCCTGCCCGGCGGCACCACCCTCTGGCTCGCCATCCCCCTCATGCTCCTCGCCGGGATCCTCGTCTCCACCCTGGTCGCCATCGGCGCCGAACGCTTCGCCTACCGGCCCCTGCGCGGCGCCCCGAGGCTCGCCCCGCTGATCACCGCCATCGGCCTGTCGATCGTGCTCCAGCAACTCGTCTTCTCCTTCTACCCCGACGCCAAGAAGGCCCGGATCTTCCCCCGGATCCCCGGCGACCCCTTCCAGGTCCTCGGCATGACCATCCAGCGCAGCGACCTCTTCCTGATCGCCGCCGCACCCGTCTGCATGCTCATCCTCGGCTGGTTCGTCACCCGCACCCGCTCCGGCCGCGCCATGCAGGCCACCAGCCAGGACCCGGACACCGCGAAGCTGATGGGCATCGACACCGACCGGATCATCGTCATGGCCTTCGCCATCGGCGCCGCCTTCGCCGCCGTCGCCGCCGTCGCCTACGGACTGCGCACCGGCCAGGTCGACTTCAGGATGGGCTTCATCCTCGGCCTGAAGGCCTTCACCGCCGCAGTCCTCGGCGGCATCGGCAACATCTACGGAGCCATGGTCGGCGGCATCGTCCTCGGCCTCGCCGAAGGACTCGCCACCGCCTACATCCAGCACCTGCCCGGCATGCACCTGTTCGGCGGCGGTGCCTGGAAGGACGTCTGGGCCTTCGTACTCCTCATCGTCGTGCTGCTCGCCCGGCCCCAGGGGCTGCTCGGCGAGCGCGTCGCGGACAGGGCGTGACCACCATGAGCAGCACCACCACCGGGGGCACCGAGACCACGCCGGTCCTCCCCATCCCGCTCACCGCCACCCGCGTCCTCGTCCTCGCCGGCGCCGTCGGCACCATCGCCTCCGGCTTCCTCTCCTGGACCTGGACCGCCGACTTCCCCGGCGACCTCACCGTCACCGGCTACCCCGGCGGCCTCCAGTGGCTCACCCTCACCGGCGCCCTGGTCACCCTCGTCCTGGCGCTCGCCTCGCACGGCGTCCCCGGACTGCGCTGGACCAGCCCCAGCGGCAGCAACAACGGCGTCCTGCACGCCGCCCTCGGCACCGCCGTCACCACCTGGTTCACCCTGATCGCGATCTCCGCCGAACTCGGCGGCCTCGCCAACCTCGAACCCGGCGGCTGGATCGCCGGAGCCACCAGCCTGCTCGCCCTGCTCGGCACCCTCGGCCTCCCGCTGGACCGCCACCCGCGCGGCACCGGCCAGGGCGCCACCCGCTACCTCGGGCTGCGTCTCGCCAAGGTCGACCGCCCGCTCCCGGCCGTGCGTGAACTCCCCTCCTGGGTCGAGGTCCTGCTCATCGTCGCCGCCTTCGCCGTCGGCCTCTACGCGATCACGTACGGCATCGACACCGACTACGGCGAACTCTTCACCGGCTACCTGCTGCTGGCCGGTTTCACCGTCGCCGCACTCACCAGGTCCGGCCTGATCGCCCGGCTGCGCGCACTGACCGTCAAACACCGCGCGGTCACCACCAGCGCCGCCTTCGCCGCAGCCGCCGGCTTCCCGTTCACCCAGACCAGCGACCAGTACACCTCGGTCGCCACCAACATCCTGATCTTCGCCACCGTCGCCCTCGGCCTCAACATCGTGGTCGGCCTCGCCGGACTGCTCGACCTCGGCTACGTCGCCTTCCTCGGCGTCGGCGCCTACGCCGCCGCCCTGGTCTCCGGCTCGCCCGCCTCCCCGATCCACGTCCAGTTCCCGTTCTGGGCGGCGATGCTGACCGGCGCAGCGGTGTCCATCGTGTTCGGCGTACTGATCGGCGCGCCCACCCTGCGACTGCGCGGCGACTACCTCGCCATCGTCACCCTGGGCTTCGGCGAGATCTTCCGCATCACCATGAACAACCTCAACGGCACCACCGGCCCCAAGGTCACCAACGGCTCCAACGGCATCCCGCGCATCCCCGACCTGCAGATCCTCGGCTTCAACCTCGGCGAGAAGCACACCGTCGGCGGGATCGAACTCGGCCGCTTCTCCAACTACTACCTGCTGATGCTGCTGGTCACCGCCTTCGTCGTGCTGGTCTTCGCCCGGGTCGGCAACTCCCGGATCGGCCGCGCCTGGGTCGCCATCCGCGAGGACGAGACCGCCGCCGAGGCCATGGGCATCAACGGCTTCCGGCTCAAGCTGCTCGCCTTCGCCCTCGGCGCCTGCCTCGCCGGACTCGCCGGAACCGTCCAGGCCCACGTCAGCTACACCGTCACCCCCGACCAGTACACCTTCGCCGAGGCGCTGCCGCCCAACTCCGCGTTCCTGCTGGCCGCCGTCATCCTCGGCGGCATGGGCACCATCAGCGGGCCGCTGCTCGGCGCCACCCTGCTCTTCCTCATCCCGAAGAAGCTGGAGTTCCTCTCCGACTACCAGCTGCTCGCCTTCGGCATCGCGCTGATCGTCCTGATGCGGGTCCGTCCCGAGGGCATGATCGCCAACCGGCGCCGGCAGCTCGAATTCCACGAGGCGGACATCCCCGCCCAGGCCTCCCCCGGAGCCCTCCTCACCAAGGCAGGGGCGTGAACCGCCAGATGACCAGCACCACCGCCGTACCGCCGCAGGACACCCCGCCGCAGAACGTCCCGCTGCTGGACGTCCGGGGCGTCACCATGCGCTTCGGCGGCCTCACCGCCGTCAACAACGTCGACCTCACCGTCGGCCAGGGCGAGATCATCGGCCTGATCGGCCCCAACGGAGCCGGCAAGACCACCTTCTTCAACTGCCTCACCGGCCTGTACGTCCCGACCGAGGGAACCGTCAGCTTCCAGGGCACCGTCCTGCCGCCCAAGCCCCACCTGGTCACCCAGGCCGGGATCGCCCGCACCTTCCAGAACATCCGGCTGTTCGCCAACATGACCGTGCTGGAGAACGTCCTGGTCGGCCGGCACACCCGCACCAGGGAAGGGCTCCTCTCCGCCGTCCTGCGCGGACCCGGCTACCGCCGCGCCGAGGCCGAGAGCCGGGACCGGGCCATGGAACTCCTGGAGTTCACCGGACTCGCCGCCAAGGCCGACCACCTCTCGCGCAACCTCCCCTACGGCGAGCAGCGCAAACTGGAGATCGCCCGGGCCCTGGCCAGCGACCCCGAACTGCTGCTGCTGGACGAGCCGACCGCCGGGATGAACCCCCAGGAGACCCGCGCCGCAGAGGAGTTGGTCTTCGCCATCCGGGACAAGGGCGTCGCCGTCCTGGTCATCGAGCACGACATGCGGTTCATCTTCAACCTCTGCGACCGCACCGCCGTCCTGGTCCAGGGCCGGAAGATCGTCGAGGGCGACCGCGAAACGGTCCAGAACGACGAGCGCGTCATCACCGCCTACCTCGGCGCTCCGCTGGAGGAGACCGGTACCACCACGGAGGCAGAACAGTGACAGCCCTTCTGGAGGTCGAGGACCTCCGCGTCGCCTACGGGAAGATCGAGGCCGTCAAGGGCATCAGCTTCACCGTCAACCAGGGCGAGGTCACCACCCTGATCGGCACCAACGGCGCCGGCAAGACCACCACCCTGCGCACCGTCTCAGGCCTGCTCCGACCGACCGGCGGAAGGATCACCTTCGACGGCCAGGCCCTGCACACCGTCCCCGCGCACAGAATCGTTTCGCTCGGCCTGGCCCACTCCCCCGAGGGACGCCACATCTTCCCCCGGATGACCATCGAGGAGAACCTCCTCCTCGGTGCCTTCCTGCGCCGCGACCCGGCCGGCATCACCGAGGACGTCGAACGCGCCTACACCCTCTTCCCGATCCTCGGCGAACGGCGCCGGCAGGCCGCCGGGACCCTCTCGGGCGGCGAGCAGCAGATGCTCGCGATGGGCCGCGCCCTGATGTCCCGGCCCAAGCTGCTGATGCTGGACGAGCCCTCGATGGGGCTGTCCCCGCTGATGATGCAGAAGATCATGGCCACCATCGTCGAACTCAAGGCCGCCGGGACCACCATCCTGCTGGTCGAGCAGAACGCCCAGGCCGCGCTCTCGCTCTCCGACCACGGCTATGTGATGGAGACCGGCCGGATCGTCCTCACCGGCACCGGCGCCGACCTGCTCCACGACGAGTCCGTCCGCAAGGCGTACCTCGGCGAGGACTGACCGTACGCGAAAGGCCCGGCCCGCCTGGGGCCGGGCCTTTCGCATGCGCTCGTCAGCCCTCGGACCGGGCCTCCTCGGCCTTCTTGCGGTCCTGGGCGTCGCCCTCCTCGATCACGGCCTCGGCCACCGCCGCCATCGTCATCCGACGGTCCATCGAGGTCTTCTGGATCCACCGGAACGCAGCCGGCTCGGTCAGGCCGAACTTCGTCTGCAGCACGCTCTTCGCCCGGTCCACCAGCTTGCGGGTCTCCAGCCGCTGGGTGAGATCCGCGATCTCCCCCTCCAGCGCCCGCATCTCGGTGTACCGGGACACCGCCATCTCGATCGCGGGCACCAGGTCGCTCTTGCTGAACGGCTTCACGATGTACGCCATCGCACCCGCGTCCCGGGCCCGGTCGACCAGCTCGCGCTGCGAGAACGCGGTCAGCATCAGCACCGGCGCCAGGTGCGCCTGGTGGATCCGCTCAGCCGCCGACAGCCCGTCCAGGATCGGCATCTTCACATCGAGGATCGCCAGATCCGGCTTCAGCTCCTCGACCAGCCGTACTGCCGTCTCCCCGTCCCCGGCCTCGCCGACGACGGTGTAGCCCTCCTCCTCCAACATCTCCTTGAGGTCGAGACGGATCAACGTCTCGTCCTCGGCGATCACAATCCGGGTGATCTGGGGCGAGTCGGTCTCAAGCGCCTGGGGCTGCTCGTCGGCGGTGCTCACGTGGCTCCTCGTTCGGGCGGGGTGCTGCATGCACGAGCCTACCTAGACGCGGTATGTTTGAGTCTCGCAGGGTCGGGGGCAACCTTCGATTCAGTGGGCGCCCTGGTAGCCCAGCGGGAGAGGCACGGTGCTCAAACCACCGACAGCGTGGGTTCGAATCCCACCCAGGGCACATTATCTTCGAATCGAAGGTTCAGGTCGAGGATACCTACGCTGGCGATCTTCATTACTTCAGGTGAAGATCCCGGCGTTTTTGGCATACCTGGCCGCTTGAGCGCCGAATCTCGCCGGCATGTACGACCAGGCGACACGCGAGCGCGCGGTGGCACTCCATCGATCCGGCCTGACCTTCAGTGAGATCAGCCGCTCGACGGGTATCTCCCGCTTCGCGATCCGCGAGTGGACCGTCCGGATCACCCCGAGCCCCGGGATGACCGCCGAGTGTCCGCTCGGAGACGACGGAACCGGCAGTGCCGTCCCGCAGGCCGACTACGCCTACCTGCTCGGCCTGTATCTGGGAGACGGGTGCATCAGTGCGGGCCGTCGAGGCGTCCACGCACTCCGCATAGCCTGCGGCGACGCCTGGCCCGGCCTGATCGACGAGTGTGCACGGGCCATGGCGGCGGTCATGCCGCACAACAGCGTGAACCGGGTCCGGTCACCGGGCTGCACCAGCGTCGTCAGCACCAGCAAGCACTGGCCCTGCCTGTTCCCGCAGCACGGTGCCGGACCCAAACACCTGCGCCGCATCGCGCTGGCACCGTGGCAGCAGCGCACCGTGGACACGCATCCGTGGGAACTGCTGCGCGGTCTCGTCCACTCCGACGGCTGCCGGATCACCAACTGGACCACCCGGGCGGTCGGGGACGGGACCAGACGCTACGAGTACCCGAGGTACTTCTTCACCAACACCTCCAGCGACATCGTCCGCATCTTCACCGACACCCTCGACGCCGTCGACGTGCGGTGGAAGGCGATCAGGCGCCCGAGCGGAGCCGTCGACGTCTCGGTCGCCCGCCGCGCCTGCGTCGCCTTCATGGACGCCCACATCGGCGCCAAGTACTGACGACGGCGCAGCCCGCCCCCTTCCGGGGCAGCTGCGCCGTGGTGGCGACGGGCCGCGTCAGTTGTCGAGTTCGCCGACGTGGTGGACGCGGACGAGGTTGGTGGAGCCGGCGAGGCCGGGGGGTGAGCCGGCGGTGATGACGACGATGTCGCCGCGCTGGCAGCGGCCGAGGCTGAGCAGTTGGGCGTCGACCTGGGCGACCATCTCGTCGGTGGTCTGGACGAAGGGGCCGAGGAAGGTCTCCACGCCCCAGGTGAGGGCGAGTTGGCTGCGGACGGCCGGTTCGTAGGTGAAGGCGAGGACGGGGATGGGCGAGCGGTAGCGGGTGAGGCGTCGGGCGGTGTCGCCGCTCTGGGTGAAGGCGATGAGGTACTTGGCGCCGAGGAAGTCGCCGATCTCGGCGGCGGCGCGGGCGACGGCGCCGCCCTGGGTGCGGGGCTTGCTGCGTTCGGTGAGGGGCGGGAGTCCGGCGGCGAGGATCTCCTCCTCGACGGCTTCGATGATCCGGCCCATGGTCTTGACGGTCTCGACGGGGTACTTGCCGACCGAGGTCTCACCGGAGAGCATCACCGCGTCCGTGCCGTCGAGGACGGCGTTCGCGACGTCGGACGCTTCGGCGCGGGTGGGGCGGGAGGCGTGGATCATCGAGTCGAGCATCTGGGTGGCGACGATGACCGGCTTGGCGTTGCGCTTGGCGAGCTTGATGGCGCGCTTCTGGACGATCGGCACCTGCTCCAGCGGCATTTCGACGCCGAGGTCGCCGCGGGCGACCATGATGGCGTCGAAGGCGTCGACGATGGCTTCGAGGTTCTCGACGGCCTGCGGCTTCTCGATCTTGGCGATGACGGGCAGGTAGCGGCCCTCCTCCGCCATCACCCGGTGCACGTCCTCGATGTCGCGGCCGGTGCGGACGAAGGAGAGGGCGATCAGGTCGGCGCCGGTCCGCAGGGCCCAGCGCAGGTCGGCGACGTCCTTGTCGCTGAGCGCGGGCACGGAGACGGCGACTCCGGGCAGGTTGAGGCCCTTGTGGTCGGAGACCAGGCCGCCTTCGATGACGATGCAGTGGACGCGCGGGCCGTCCACGTGGGTGACCTCCAGGCAGACCCGGCCGTCGTCGACCAGGATGCGTTCGCCGCGGGAGACGTCGGCGGCGAGGCCCTTGTAGGTGGTGCCGCAGATCTCGCGGTCGCCGATCACCCCGTCCTCGACGGAGATGGTGAACTCGTCGCCGCGTTCGAGGAGTACGGGCCCGTCGGCGAAGGTGTCGAGTCGGATCTTCGGGCCTTGGAGGTCGACCAGGACGCCGATGCTGCGTCCCGATTCGTCGGAGGCTTTGCGGACCCGGCGGTAGCGCTCTTCGTGCTCCAGCTGGGTGCCGTGGCTGAGATTGAAACGGGCGATGTCCATGCCGGCTTCGACCAGAGCTTTGATCTGGTCGTACGAGTCGGCGGCGGGCCCGAGGGTACAGACGATTTTTGCTCGGCGCATGAGTTAAGAGCGTAGGCATTACCGGCGCGTAACAACGACGATCCGACGGACCGGACCATGGCCGTTGGCGAACGATTCGGTTAACTCTTGCAGCCAGCTGACGGAACGTGACTTCGACTCCGTCAGGCGGAAGTTGGACGGCGGTGGAGACGGCCGGAGACCGGCCGGGCCGGTCGCCGATGCGGTTCCGTGAACGTCTGTTCACCTCTGGTTCACCGTCCGGCCGGGCCGCGCTCCGGCGGCAGCGGCACCCTCGGGGGTCCGGGGGGATCCGGAACGGCCGGGACCGGAGGAGGGGTTGGCGATGAGACGTGCCGGGGGTGTGCTGGCGGCCTTACTGCTGCTGGCGGGGGTGGCCTTCGCGATACTCCATGGACAGACCGGTACGGAACGGACCGTGACGGTACGTGGTCTGATCGGTTCGGAGAAGCTGGACTTCTTCAACGACCCGGCGGTGGTCGACGAGCTGAAGGCCCGGGGTTTCAAGGTCGCGATGGAGACCACCGGTTCGTGGTCGATGGCCGGCAGCAGCCTGGACGGCTACGGTTTCGCCTTCCCCTCCAGCCTGCCGCCGGCCGAGGAGATCAGGCGGCAGCGGCAGATCTCCACCGAGCCGGTGCGGCCGTTCTACTCACCGCTGGTCGTCGTGGCGCACGCCCCGGTGGCCGACGTGCTGCTGAAGAACGGCCTTGCCACCAAGGGGAGTTCCGGCGTCTGGACGTTCCGGATGGGCGACTACCTGGCGGCTGTCCAGGCCGGCCGGACCTGGCAGCAGCTGCAGGACACGGCCGGCCACGCCGATCTCTCCGGCGCGCTCTACATCCGCACCACCGACCCCGCGACCTCCTCCTCGGGGGCGCTGCACCTGGCCGCCGTCGCCTACCTGGCGAACGGCGGCACGGTGGTCTCCGACGACGCCTCGCTCGCCAAGGTGACCCCGCTGGTACAGAAGTTGACGCAGATGCAGGGCGACCAGAAGACCAGCAGCGACGGCCCGTTCAAGGACTTCCTGTCCGGCATCGGCGACCCCCTGGTGCTGGTGTACGAGTCCCAGGTGGCCGCGCTGGTGGCGCAGGGGCGTTCGACGGGGGACCTGGTGGTGCTCTATCCGGACACCACCGTTTCGAGTGACCACACGGCGATCGGTTTGACCCCGGACGGGGACCGGCTCGCCGGCCTGCTGCGGGACGACGAGAAGCTGCGCGCACTGGAGGCCCGCTACGGCTTCCGTCCGCAGGCCGACCCGGGCGCCTTCACCGGCGCGCTGGCCGGCCGGCAGAGCCCGGCCGTCTTCGCCCCCGACCTGTCGGCGGCCGGGATCCGGCAGGCCCCGGTCCCGGCGTTCGGGATGCTGTCCAAGCTGATCGACGCGGCCAAGGGCCGGTGAGGGCGGTGCTCATGAGGACACGGGCGATCAGGCGCGGCGGGCTGGCCGCCGCCGCGCTGGCGCTGCTGCTGACCGGCTGCACCGGCGATCCGAAGCCCCGGGAGGAGGACCTCTCCCCGACCCCCAAGGACGGCGTGCTGCGCATCCTGGCGGGCAGCGAGCTCCAGGACATGGCACCGGTGCTGGAGGAGGCGAGAAAGGCCACCGGGGTCACCGTCCAGTTCGCCTGGACCGGCTCCCTGGACGGCGCCGACACCGTCTCCTCCGGCCGGGCGGACGGCAAGTACGACGCGGTCTGGTTCCCCTCCGAGCACTACCTGCGGCTGGACGACGCCGCGAAATCCGAACTGGTCTCCCAGACCCCGGTGATGGTCTCGCCGGTCGCGGTGGGCGTGCGCAGCGGGATGCTGAGCGAGCTGGGCTGGGGGGACGGCTCGCAGGTGACCTGGGGCATGCTGGGCGATGCGGCGGCGGCCGGGAAGCTGACCTACGGGATGGCGGACCCGTCGCGGTCCAACTCGGGCTTCTCCGCGCTGGTGGCGGTGGCCTCGGCGTTCTCGGGGGCGTCGGCGGCGCTGACGGACGCGGATGTGGCGAAGGCGACGCCCTCGTTGCAGCGGTTCTTCACCGGGCAGAAGCTGACCTCGGGGTCCTCCGGCTGGCTGGCGCAGGCGTACCAGCAGGCGTACCGGACGGGTGCGGGCAACCGGGTCGACGCGCTGGTGAACTACGAGTCGGTGCTGCTGTCGCTGAACCGGACGCTTCCGGCGGCGGACCGGCTGACGGTGATCCGGCCGGTGGACGGGGTGGTGTCGGCGGACTATCCGCTGTCGCTGCTGGCCTCGGCCGGACAGCCGGCCAGGGACTCCTTCCAGCGGTTGACGAAGTACCTGCTGCGCACCGACGTGCAGCAGCGGATCTCGGAGCAGACACTGCGCCGTCCGGTGACGGCGGAGGTGGCTCCGGCGGCCGGGCTGCCGACGGACCGGCGGCGGGAGCTGCCGTTCCCGGGGAGCAGGGCGGTGGCGGACGGGCTGCTGGCCTCGTACCAGAACGAGCTGCGCCGGCCGTCCAGGACGGTGTACGTGCTGGACACCTCGGGGTCGATGGAGGGGTCCCGGCTGGATGCGCTGAAGCGGGCGATGGCGCGGCTGGCGGGGGCGGACGACACCCGGGCGGTGCGGCGGTTCCGGGACCGGGAGGAGGTGACGCTGATCCCGTTCGCCTCGGAGGTGAAGGCGGAGCGGGTGCACCAGGTGCCGGCGTCCGCGCCGGAGGGCGAGCTGAGCGCCGTTCAGGCCGATGTGCAGGGGCTGACGGCCTCCGGTGGTACGGCGCTGTACAGCACGCTGGAGGAGGCGTTCCGGGTGGTGGCGCGGCAGCAGGCGGCGGCGGGCGACGACCGGTTCACCTCGATCGTGCTGATGACGGACGGGGAGAGCAACCAGGGGGCGTCGGAGGCGGACTTCCGTTCGTTCTACGGGCAGTTGCCGGCCGGCGGCCGGACGGTGCCGGTGTTCCCGATCCTGTTCGGGGAGGCGGCCAAGGGCCAGTTGCAGGGGATCGCGGATCTGACGGGCGGGAAGCTGTTCGACGGGACGGGTCAGGCCGCGGGGTCGCTGGACGGGGTCTTCGAGGAGATCCGTGGCTACCAGTAGGGCGTTGGCGTATCTGGAGTCGACCCGGAACCTGGTGGGGTGTGCGGCGGGGGCGGTCGGGCTCGGGCTGCACTTCGCGGATCTGGCCGGGTCGTGGTGGCCGCTGGTGGTGGCCGGACTGTACGGGGCGGGGGCGCTGCTGACCCCGGCGGCCCGGGAACGGGAGCAGGAGCAACAGCAACAGCAGTCGTCGTCGGGTCAAGGGGCAGGAACGGCCGGGCTGGTGACGGCGGTCGAACTGGCGGAGCTGGCCTGGCGGCTGGAGCGCACTCCGCTGCCCGGCGGGGTGGATCTGCCGCTGCTGCTGGCCGCGCTGGCGCGGGCCGAGGGTGCGGAGCCGGTCGTCCGGTGGGAGCTGCCGCTGGCGGTGGACACCTATGTCCGGGACTGTGCCTGGGAGTTGCTGGCGCCGAGCGGGGCGGATCCGGCGGCGGCGCTGACGGCGGAGGTGGACCGGCTGCTGAAGCGGCTGGGGCAGCCGACACGCTGACGTCCACCGCGCTTCACCTGGGAGTGTGCAATTTCTCACGTGCTGGACATGTCAGAGGTCTGTTCGGCGGGGGTCTCCACCCGGCAGACTTCTACGCGCGTTTCTCTACGCGCGTTCCGCTACGCGCGTCACACCGTAGTTGACGGTCCGTCCGCCCCACGTTGGAGTCGTCCATGCCCCTGAATCGTCGTGACTTCGTCACCCGCTCGGCCGCAACCGCCGCCGGAGCGGCCCTCGTCGGCGGAGTCCCGGTCGCCGCCGCCACCCCGGCCGCGGCGAGCGAGACGTCGGAGGTGGCGGATCTCAAGCGGCCTCCGGTCAAGGAGAGCTTCACCGTGATGGGCACCAGCGACATGCACGGCCGGGTGCTCAACTGGGACTACTTCACCGACGCCGAGTACGACGACGCGGCGCACA
Source organism: Saccharothrix sp. ST-888 (assembly GCF_000955975.1). GTDB lineage: Bacteria > Actinomycetota > Actinomycetes > Streptomycetales > Streptomycetaceae > Kitasatospora. The sequence goes on along the minus strand of NZ_JYJF01000003.1, from coordinate 150,794 downwards.
ACGACGTCGGCCTGGCCAAGATCTCCACCCTGGTCAAGAAGATCCGGGAGCAGAAGGGCCACCACCGGACCCTGCTGATCGACGCCGGCGACATCATCCAGGGCACCCAGCTCTCCTACTACTACGCCCGGGTCGAGCCGATCACCGGCAAGAACCCGCCGAAGCACCCGATGGCCGAGGCGATGAACGCGATCGGCTACGACGCCGCCGCGCTCGGCAACCACGAGTTCAACTACGGCATCCCCACCGTCCGGGCCTTCGAGGAGCAGCTGGAGTTCCCGCTGCTCGGCGCGAACGCCCTGCACGCCAAGAACGAGAAGCCCGCCTTCCCGCCGTACGTCATCCGGGAGCTGTACCTGGGCCGCGGCCGCCCGCTGAAGGTGGGCATCCTGGGCCTGACCAACCCCGGCATCGCGATCTGGGACAAGGCCAACGTCTCGGGGCAGATGGTCTTCCCCGGGATCGTGGAGATGGCGAAGAAGTACGTGCCGCGGATGAAGGCGGCGGGCGCCGACGTGGTGGTCGTCGCCGCCCACTCCGGCATCGACGAGCCGACCACCTACGGCGACCAGCTGCCCTGGCCGGAGGACGCCTCCGGGGAGATGGCCGAGACCGTGCCGGGGATCGACGCGGTGCTGGTGGGCCACACCCACAAGGAGGTGGCGCAGCGACTGATCGTCAACAAGAAGACCGGCAGGACGGTGGTGCTCTCCGAGCCGCTCTGCTGGGCGCAGCGGCTGTCCTGCTTCGACTTCGAGGTGGAGTTCGGCAACGGCCAGTGGCACGTCACTTCGGTGAGCTCGCGGGTGCTGAACTCGAACACGGTGCCGGAGGACCCGAAGATCGTCAAGCTGATCAACGCCCAGCACAAGAAGGTGGTGGCGTACGTCAACCAGACGATCGGCACCTGCAAGACCGACCTGTCCATCGGCGAGGCCCGGTTCAAGGACGTGCCGATCATCGACCTGATCGGCCGGGTGCAGGCGGACACCGTGCAGGCTGCGCTGGCCAAGACCTCGTACGCCGCCCTGCCGGTGCTGGCCCAGGCCGCGCCGTTCAACCGGACCGCGGACATCCCGGCGGGCACGGTCAAGCTGCGCGACGCGGCCGGTCTGTACATCTACGAGAACACCCTGGAGGCCCGGATCCTGACGGGTGCCCAGATCAAGGACTACCTGGAGTTCTCGGCGAAGTACTTCGCCCAGCTGGCCCCCGGTGACCCGGTCAACCTGGACACGCTCACCAACCAGCAGAACACGCCGGACTACAACTACGACTCGGTGTACGGCGTCTCGTACGACATCGACATCAGCAAGCCGGTCGGCTCGCGGATCGTGAACCTCTCGTACGGCGGCAAGCCGGTCGACCCGGCGGCGCAGTTCGTGCTGGCGGTGAACAACTACCGGGCGAACGGCGGCGGCAACTTCCCGCACGTCGCCGCGGCCAAGCAGGTCTGGACGAGCTCGGACGAGATCCGCAACTCCATGATCTCGTGGGTGAAGGCGAAGGGTGTCATCGACCCGGCGGAGTTCGCGGCGGTGAACTGGCGCCTGGTGCGCGCGGGCGTCCCGCTGTTCTGAGGTCGCGCCCTCCCGGTTCCGCCGGCCGGCGCCGGACCCACCTTCACGTGGGTCCTCGCGCCGGCCGGCGGAACCGGCCGACTACCCGGGGCGTCCCAGAGCCGCCGATTCGCCGTCCGCGCCCGGGAGTACACCGTGTCCAGGAGATCCACCCGCGCCGTCCTGCTGCTCGCCGCGCTCGTCCTTTCAACGGGCTGCGGCGCCGCCGCGCCGGTTCCTCCCCCGTCGGCGGTCGGCGCGGCGCGGCTGCGGGCCGCCGAGGTGGCCCGGGCCTGGCCGGGCTCGGCCCTCGAACAGGCCTGGCGCACCGGGTCCTACCCGCTGAACGTCCCGCTGCCGCTCACCACCTCCGGCGAGCCGCGGCCGCGGCCGTTCGCGGAGCAGTCCGCGGCGTGGAGCGGCACCTCACCGGACGGGCTGACGCTGACCGGCACCGTGACCCTCGGGGGCTGCGACCGGCCGCTCCCGGGCGAGGTGTACGAGACCGACCGGGCCGTCGTGCTGATCGCCCGCCTTGGGACAACTGCGAAGCCCGGCACCGTGTGCCCGGCCGTGGCGACCGCCGGCACCGAGACGTTCCACCTCACCCGCCCGCTGGGCACCCGCGCGGTGCTCGACCTGTCGACCGGGGAGCCGCAGAGCGGGCGGCTGCCGGTGACCACGGCTGGCCAGCCTTGAGGATCCGTCACTTTCGCTCCGGGAAGCCCGGGAGGCTCCGCCGATGTCCACCGACCCCACCACCGTGCTCACCACCGGCCGCCTGGCCGTACGCCGGTGGCGGGCCGGGGACCGGGAGCGGGCCTTCGACCTGTACTCCCGTACCGAGGTGACCCGCTGGCTCGGCCGCAGCCGCACACTGGAGCAGCTCGTGGAGGCGGACGCCCTGATCGAGCGGTTCCGCACGCGCTCGGCCGATCCCCGGTACGGGGTCTGGGCCGTCGAGCGGCGGGACACCGGTGTGGTGGCGGGTTCGGTCCTGCTGGTGCCGATCCCGGACGGGGGCGGCGAGGTGGAGGTCGGCTGGCACTTCCACCCGGACTCCTGGGGCCACGGCTTCGCCACCGAGGCGGCCCGTGCGGCGGCGGCGAAGGGCTTCGCCGACGGGCTGGCCGAGATCTACGCGGTGACCCACCCGGACAACCACGCCTCCCAGGCGGTCTGCCGCCGCCTCGGCATGACCGCGCTGGGCCGCACCGACCGCTGGTACGGCACCGAGCTGGCGGCCTTCCGGCTCGCCGCCCCGCGCTGACCCTCCGGCCCGCCGACCGGGGAAGGTGCCCCGCCGGTGCCCGGGGTGCGGCAAGATAACCGCCATGCGCCGTACGCCTGTTCTCGAAAGCTCCCCGATACCCAGCCGGCTCGGCGGGCTCACCGCGACCGAACGCCGGCTCTGGCGGGCCTTTCCGCACGGCGAGCTGGTCGATCTGCGCAGCGGCGACACCGACCGTCCGTCGGGCGCGGACCACTGGCCCGCCGACCGGGCGGTCCGCGGTGAGGTGATCGCCGCGCTGCTGCTGGGCGCCTGCCCGCCGGCGGCCGGAGCGGTGGCGGCGGTGCGGCTCGCGGGGGCACGGATCACCGGCGGGCTGGTCTTCGACCACGGGCAGGTCTCTCCGCTGCTCCTGCTCCAGGGCTGCCGGTTCGACGGGCCGGTGGTCTTCGACGGCGCGGTCACCGAGTCGATCGACCTCAGCGGCTCGCAGCTCACCACGCTCAGCGCGAAGGGCGCACAGGTGCGCGGCACCCTGGATCTCAGCAACACGGTCATCACCGGTCCGCCCAGCACCACCGGCACGGGCGAGGCAGGCGAGGCAGGCGAGGCCGGGGAGGCCGGGGAGGCCGGGGAGGCAGGCGAGGACGAACGCACCGTTCTCGCCGACGGCATCCGCATCGACGGCAGCCTGCTCGCCGAAAAGGCCGCGGTGACGGGCTCGTTCGGCCTGATCAACGCGCAGATCGAGGGCCGGGTGAACTTCATCGACGCGAAGCTGTTCAACCCGAGGGCCGGGATCGAGTCGCTGAACGCCGGCGGTATCCGGATCGGGCGCAGCCTGCTGGCCCAACGGCTGAGGACACAGGGGCCGTTGCGGCTGCCCGGTGCGAAGATCGGCAGTTCGCTGTACCTGACCGGCGCCCAGCTGGACGGCCGCGGCCGCTCCGCACTGCACGCCGACTCACTCACCGTGGCCAGCTACTCCTTCTTCGGGCCGCACCAGACCGAACAGGTTGATCAGCCCTTCACGGCCACCGGCACGGTGCGCCTGCCGGGCGCGAAGTTCGGCAGCGGACTGACCTTCAGCGGTGCCCGGCTCACCGCGACCGCCGGCGAACCGGCCCTGCGCGCCAACCGCTTGCAGGTCGCGGGCAGCCTGCACCTGGGCAAGGGCTTCCACACCGACGGCGAGATCCGGCTGACGGGCGCCCGCATCACCGGCCACCTCGACCTGGTCGAGATGGCGAGCCCCGATGCCCTGCTCACCCTCTACGCGGCGGCCGCCGCCGGTGGCGTCAACGACCGGCCCGACTCCTGGCCGGGCCGGTTGAACCTGGACGGCTTCAGCTACGGCCCGTTCAGCGAGTACGCCGAGGCCACCGTCCGGCTGGACATGATCCGGCGTCAGGTCCACCGGGCCGACCAGAGCCGGACCGGCGGTTTCCGCGCCCAGCCGTACGAGCAGCTGGCCGCCTACTACCGCTCGCTCGGCAACGACGGCGAGGCCAGGACCGTCCTGCTGGCCAGGCAGCGCGCCCTGCGCGCCGAACTCCCCCTGCTGCGCCGCATCCCCGGCCACCTGCTCGACCTGCTGGTCGGCTACGGCTACCGCCCACTGCGCGCGTTCACCTGGGCGATCGTCCTGCTGGTGGCGAGCAGCGGGTACTTCAGCCGGGTGCACCCGCAGCGCGTCAGCCCCGACAACACCTCGACCTTCAACCCGGTGCTCTACTCCGCCGACCACCTGATCCCGGTCGTCCGCTTCGGCCAGTCCGACAACTGGCAGTACCACGGCCTCCCCGCCGCGATCACCGTCGTCCTGACCGTCCTCGGCTGGACCCTGGGCATCGCGATCGCCGCAGCCGTGACCCGGACCTTCAACCGCAACTGAGACCGACCGGCACACGGGGGCCTGCGTCGCGTGCCGATGGCTGTCGCCTGGACGGCTTCTCCTCAGTCGCCGCAGCTCCGCTCCTACTCCTCCCCCAGCCTTCGGCCGGGAGGTACCCCCACCCCAGCCTTCGGCCGGGAGGTACCCCCACCCCCAGCCTTCCGGGAGGTACCCCCCACCTCAGCCTTCGGCCGGGAGGTACCCCATCTTCACCCACCCCCCGTGTTCAGGTCGGTCTCAGGGGTCCGGCTACGGCCGCCGGCCGGTCCGCGATCCGCGCGGGCGGGTGAGCGTGAAGCGGTCGACGGGGAGCAGGTCGCCGTAGGGGCCGGTGACCGCGTAGTAGGTGACGGCGATCGAGGTGTGGCCGCCCCGGGTGCCCGGGTCGACCTCGAAGGCGGCGAAGCCGTAGGAGTGGTCGGCGTCGCGGAAGGCGGACCAGGGGGCGTCCTCGATCACGTAGTTCGGCGGACGCTTCCCGGTGGCGGGGTCCACCGGGCCGACCCCGGTGATCACCCGGCAGCGGGCGGGGCTGTAGAGCAGCTGGTTGGAGGGCGCCGAGGTGCCGCCGCCGCCGATCACCATGTGGACGGTGCCCTTGGTGATGTCGATCACCTCGGTGCCGGTGGCGACCGGGATCGGGGTGCGGGTGTCGGTGGGCTGCTGACCCCGGATCGGGTGGGAGCGCTCGTAGTGGTGTTCGTGGCCGCAGACCACCAGGTCCACCCCGTACCGGTCGAACAGCGGCACCCAGGTCTCCCGGATCCCGAGGTCCGCGCCGTTGAACTTGTCGGCTGTGGAGATCACCACCTGGTGCATGCAGACCACGATCCAGTCGATCTCCGGGTCGGCGTCGGCCGCCGCCAACTGGGCCTCCAGCCAGCGCTGCTGGGCTCCGCCGGAGTAGCCGTGCACATAGGAGTTCCCGCCGTCCTGGTACGCCACGTCGTCGTTGTTCAGGCTGATGACCCGCACCGAGCCGGCGGTGAACGCATACCACAGGCCGCGCAGTTGCTCGTCCGCCCCGGCCTCGGGGAGGCTGAAGTAGGCCTGGTACGCGCCGTACCCGACCGGTCCGTTGCCGAGCTCGTTCTCGTGGTTCCCGGCGGCGGGCATCCACGGACGGTGGCGGGCGGAACGGGAGTTGTTCTCGAACCAGTCCGACCAGGTGCGGACCCGGTCGGTGGAGAGGTTGGCGTAGCAGAGGTCGCCGTTGACCAGGTGGAACAGCGGTGCGATGCGCTCGACCCCGGCCGTGGTGTCGCCGGCTGCCGGGCTGCCGAGGTTGTCGTTCACCCACCCGCTCGCGGTCTGCCGGCCCAGCGTGGGTGTGCCCTGGTCGCCGAAGCTGGTGAAGGTGAAGGCGCCGCGGCCGCGCGGCGCGGTCCGTACGGTGCCCAACTCCGGTGCGGCGCCGTCGTGCAGGGCCGCGTAGACGTAGTCGGTGTCCGGTTGCAGGCCGCCGATCCGGACGTGGTGGACCCGCACCTCGGTGCCCGACTTGGCGTCCCGGTAGGTGGTGGTCTGCGCCTGCTGGGTCCGGCCGAAGCCGCCGTGCGCCGTCCCGTACATCACCCGGGGACGCGCGACCGAGGCGGTGGTGTTCCAGGAGACGACCACCTCGCGGGAGGCGTCCGCGCCGAACTGCAGGTGCAGGCCGCCGACTCGGGGCGCACCCAGCCGCCCCGGGCGCGACCACAGCAGCGGGCTCGGTGCGCCAGGAGCTGCCGTGGCAGTCCCCCCGCCCAGCGCGACCGCACCTCCGAGGCCGACCCCGGTCGCTCCCGCCAGAAGACCACGCCGGCTGACACTGTTCACAGGGCTCATGGCCCGTCAGCCTGCCGCCCGAAGGTGAACGGTGCCGGAGCCGCCACGTGAACAGCTCCGGCACACTCACCCGGCCGGCCGCCGGATCCGGTCAGAACGGGAAGCGGCTCCGCCCGTGCTGGACGGAGATCCACTTCAGCGTGGTGAAGGCCTCGACCGTGGCCTCGCCGTTCAGCCGTCCCACACCCGAGCTCTTCTCGCCGCCGAACGGGACGATGGCCTCGTCGTGGATGGTCCCGTCATTGATGTGGATCATGCCGGTCTCGATCCGCTTGGCCAGCCGGACCCCGCGCTCGACGTCTCCGGTGTGCACCGCCCCGCTCAGGCCGAACGGCGTGTCGTTGGCGATCCGTACCGCCTCGTCCTCACCGTCGAAGGGCACCAGCACGACCACCGGGCCGAACAGCTCCCGGCGCAGGATCTCCGACTCGGCCGGGACGTCGGTGAGCACCACCGGCTCCATCAGCGTGCCCACGGTGGCACCCCGCAGCAGCACGGTCGCGCCCTCCGCCACCGCCTGGTCCACCTGCGCGGAGATGGCCTCCGCCTGGGCGCTGTTGATCAGCGGGCCGAGCTGGGTCGCCGGGTCCTGGGGGTCGCCGACCTTCAGGGTGCGGACCTTGGCGACGAACCGCTCGGTGAACTCGGCCGCCACGCTGCGGTCGACCAGCACCCGGTTGGCCGCCATGCAGACCTGCCCCTGGTGGGCGAACCGGCTGAACACCGCGGCGTCCACGGCGTAGTCGAGGTCGGCGTCGTCCAGCACGATCAGGGCGCTGTTGCCGCCGAGTTCCAGGACCGTCCGCTTGAAGTGGCCCGCGGCCACCCGGGCGACGTGCCGGCCGACCTGGTCCGAGCCGGTGAAGGCGATGACCTTGGGTACGGGGTGCTCCAGGAAGGTGTCGCCGATCTCCGCGATGTCGGTCAGCACCACGTTCAGCAGACCGGCCGGCAGCCCGGCCTCCTCGAATATCTTCGCCAGCAGGGTGCCGCCGGTGACCGGGGCCTCCTGGTGCGGCTTGAGGACCACGGCGTTGCCGAGCGCCAGCGCGGGCGCGACCGCCTTGAGCGAGAGGAACAGCGGGAAGTTGAACGGGCTGATCACCCCGACCACGCCGACCGGCAGCCGGTACAGCCGGTTCTCCTTGCCGTCCACCGGCGACGGCAGGATCCGGCCCTCCGCCCGCAGCGACAGCTGCATGCACTCGCGGAGCATGTCCTTGGAGAGCGACAGCTCGAACGCCGCCTTGAGCCGGGTGCCGCCGAGCTCGGCGATGATCGCCTCGGTGATCTCCTGCTCGCGCTCCTCGATGATCCGCAGCGCCCGCTCGAAGACCAGCCGCCTGCTGTACGGGTTGCGCCGGCCCCACTCCTGCTGCGCCCGCTCGGCGGCCCGGTAGGCCTGGTCGACCTCCGCCACCGTCGCCACGGTGAAGGCGGCCAGCTTCTCGCCGTCGTAGGGGTTCAGATCGACGATGTCCCACGCACCGCTACCGGCTTGCCACCGACCGTCGATGTACTGCCGCGACAGTTCAGAGAAGTAGGACATCCGATCCCCTTTTCAGCACTAGATCTGACCGATCGTCATCCTACTGTCGAGTCAACTGCCTTGACGGGGAAAGCACAACGAAACCGGGCACGGGCGGCGGCGCCGGACATGGCAACGGCGCCTGCCCCCAACTGGTCGGGGAGAGGGCAGGCGCCGTCTTGACCGCAATGCCCGGCGGCTCTGGCGGGCGGGCGGGTGGTGCAGCCGGGCGGGCAGTTGCCCGGCGGTTCTTGCGAGGGTTGTCAGACCACCAGGGGGCGGTCGGTCGGACGGATCGGAGCGGGCAGCGGAGTCTTGCCACCCAGGTACTTGTCCACCGCGGCGGCCGCGGAGCGGCCCTCGGCGATGGCCCAGACGATCAGTGACTGGCCGCGACCGGCGTCACCGCAGACGTACACACCGTCCACATTGGTGCCGAACTTCCCATCACGGGCGATATTACCTCGTGCGTCGAGCTCGACGCCCAGCTGCCCGACCAGACCGTTCTGGACGTCCGTCCCGGTGAAGCCCATGGCCAGGGTGACCAGCTGCGCCGGCAGGGAGCGCTCGGTGCCGGGGACGGGCTCGAACCGGCCGTCCCTGAACTCGACCTCGACCAGGTGGAGTTCGGCCACATTGCCGTCCTCGTCGCCGGTGAAGTGGGTGGTGTTGACCGCGTACACGCGCTCGCCGCCCTCCTCGTGGGCGGAGGTGACCTTGTAGGTCATCGGCATGGTCGGCCAGGGCTGGTGGCCGGGGCGCTCGTCGCTCGGCCGCGGCATGATCTCCAGCTGGGTGACCGAGGTCGCACCCTGGCGCAGCGCGGTGCCGAGGCAGTCGGCACCGGTGTCGCCGCCGCCGATGACGATGACGTGCTTGCCCCTGGCGCTGATCGGGGAGTCGACGAAGTCGCCCTCCTGGACCTTGTTGGCCAGCGGCAGGTACTCCATCGCCTGGTGGATGCCCTTCAACTCCCGTCCGGGAACGGGCAGATCACGGGCGGCGGTGGCACCGGCGGCGACCACCACCGCGTCGAAGCGCTCGCGCAGCTGCTGGCCGGTGATGTCCTCGCCGACGTGCACGCCGGTACGGAACCGGGTGCCCTCCGCGCGCATCTGCTCGATCCGGCGGTTGATGTGGCGCTTCTCCATCTTGAACTCGGGGATGCCGTAGCGCAGCAGGCCGCCGATCCGGTCGGCGCGCTCGTAGACCACCACGGTGTGCCCGGCCCGGGTCAGCTGCTGGGCGGCGGCCAGCCCGGCGGGGCCGGAGCCCACCACCGCGACCGTCTTGCCCGACAGCCGCTCGGGGATCTGCGCGGTGACGCCGCCCCGGTCCCAGGCCTTGTCGATGATGGTGACCTCGACGTTCTTGATGGTCACCGCGTCCTGGTTGATCCCCAGCACGCACGCCGACTCGCACGGAGCCGGGCACAGCCGGCCGGTGAACTCCGGGAAGTTGTTGGTGGCGTGCAGCCGCTCGATCGCGCCGGTCCAGTCGTCCCGGTAGGCGAGGTCGTTCCACTCGGGGATGAGGTTTCCGAGCGGGCACCCGTTGTGGCAGAACGGGATGCCGCAGTCCATGCAGCGGCCGGCCTGCTTGGTGATGATCGGCAGCAGGCTGCGCTCGACGTAGACCTCGTTCCAGTCCCGCAGTCGCACGTCCACGGGCCGGCGCTCGGCCAGCTGCTTGCCGGTGGTCAGGAAGCCCTTGGGGTCAGCCATTCGCCGCCTCCATCATCTTGCGAGTGGTCTCGGACTCGGAGAGTCCATCGCGCTCAGCGGCGTCCTTGGCGGCGAGCACAGCCTTGTAGTCGGTCGGCATGATCTTGGAGAAGCGGGAGACCCCGCTGCCCCAGTCGGCCAGGAGCTCGGCGGCGACGGTGGAGCCGGTCTCCTCGTAGTGCTGCTGCACGGTCTCGCGCAGCCAGTCGCGGTCCCTGGCGTCCGGGGCCTCGATGCCGACCATACCGCCGTTGACGTTGGCCGGGCGAAGGTCCAGGACGTAGGCGATACCGCCGGACATCCCCGCCGCCAGGTTGCGGCCGGTCTCACCGAGGATGAGCACCCGGCCACCGGTCATGTACTCCAGGCCGTGGTCGCCCACGCCCTCGACCACCAGGGTCGCACCCGAGTTGCGGACCGCGAAACGCTCGCCGGCCTTGCCGCGCAGGTGGATCCGGCCGCCGGTGGCGCCGTACCCGATGGTGTTGCCGGCGATCACGTGGTTCTGGGCGTCGTTGCCGATGGCGGCGGCCTCGCGCGCCGGGCGGACGATCACCACACCGCCGGAGAGGCCCTTGCCGACGTAGTCGTTGGCGTCGCCCTCCAGGCGCAGCGTGACGCCGCGCGGGACGAACGCGCCGAAGGACTGGCCGGCCGAGCCGGTGAAGGTGACGTCGATCGTCCCCTCCGGCAGGCCCTCGCCGCGGTACCGCTTGGTCACCTGGTGGCCGAGCATGGTGCCGACCGTCCGGTTGACGTTGCGGATCGGCAGCTGGATCCGGACCGCGTCGCCGCGCTCCAGGGCGTCCTCGGCCAGCTCGATCAGCTGGTTGTCCAGCGCCTTGTCGAGCGCGTGGTCCTGCTCGGTGGTGCGGTGCAGTGCGGAGCCCTCGGGCAGCTCGGGGACGTGGATGAGCGGGGCCAGGTCGAGCCCGGCGGCCTTCCAGTGGTCGACCGCGGCGGCTGCGTCGATGTGCTCGGCGTGGCCGATGGCCTCCTCGATCGAGCGGAAGCCCAGCTCGGCGAGGAGCTCGCGGACCTCCTCGGCGATGAACTCGAAGAAGTTGACCACGAACTCGGGCTTGCCGGAGAAGCGCTCGCGCAGCACCGGGTTCTGGGTGGCGACCCCGACCGGGCAGGTGTCCAGGTGGCAGACCCGCATCATGATGCAGCCGGAGACCACCAGCGGCGCGGTCGCGAAGCCGAACTCCTCGGCACCGAGCAGCGCGGCGATCACCACGTCGCGGCCGGTCTTCAGCTGGCCGTCGGTCTGCACCACGATCCGGTCGCGCAGGCCGTTGAGCAGCAGGGTCTGCTGGGTCTCGGCGAGGCCGAGCTCCCAGGGGCCGCCCGCGTGCTTCAGCGAGGTCAGCGGCGAGGCCCCGGTACCGCCGTCGTGGCCGGAGATCAGCACCACGTCCGCGTGCGCCTTGCTGACACCCGCCGCGACCGTGCCGACACCGACCTCGGAGACCAGCTTCACGTGGACGCGGGCCGCCGGGTTGGCGTTCTTGAGGTCGTGGATCAGCTGGGCCAGGTCCTCGATGGAGTAGATGTCGTGGTGCGGCGGCGGGGAGATCAGGCCGACGCCCGGGGTGGAGTGCCGGGTGCTGGCGATCCACGGGTAGACCTTGTGGCCGGGCAGCTGGCCGCCCTCGCCGGGCTTGGCGCCCTGGGCCATCTTGATCTGGATGTCGTCCGCGTTGACCAGGTACTCGCTGGTGACGCCGAACCGGCCGGAGGCGACCTGCTTGATCGCCGAGCGGCGCTCCGGGTCGTACAGGCGGTCCGGGTCCTCGCCGCCCTCACCGGTGTTGGACTTGCCGCCGAGGCGGTTCATCGCGATCGCCAGCGTCTCGTGCGCCTCGCGCGAGATGGAGCCGTACGACATGGCGCCGGTGGAGAAGCGCTTGACGATCTCGGAGACCGGCTCGACCTCGTCGACGGAGATCGGCTCCCGGCCGAGCGCGTCCAGCTTGAACAGGCCGCGCAGGGTCATCAGCCGGGTCGACTGCTCGTTCACCCGGTCGGTGTACTGCTTGAAGATGTCGTACCGGCGTGAGCGGGTGGAGTGCTGGAGCCGGAAGACGGTGTCCGGGTCGAACAGGTGCGGCTCGCCCTCGCGGCGCCACTGGTACTCGCCGCCGATCTCCAGCGCGCGGTGCGCGGCCGAGATCCCGGACGCCGGGTACGCCTTGGCGTGGCGGGCGGCCACCTCCCTGGCGATCTCGTCCAGGCCGATGCCGCCGAGCTTGGTGGTGGTACCGGCGAAGTAGCCGTCCACCAGCTCCTGGGAGAGGCCGATCGCCTCGAAGACCTGGGCGCCGCGGTACGAGGCCACGGTGGAGATGCCCATCTTGGACATCACCTTGAGCACGCCCTTGCCGAGCGCCTTGATCAGGTTCTTGATCGCCTTCTCGGGCTCCAGGCCCTCGATGAAGACACCCTGCGCGACCAGGTCCTCGACGGACTCCATGGCCAGGTACGGGTTGACCGCGCCGGCGCCGTAGCCGACCAGCAGCGCGACGTGGTGCACCTCGCGGACGTCACCGGCCTCGACGATCAGCGAGACCTGGGTGCGCTGCTTGGTGCGGATCAGGTGGTGGTGGATGGCCGAGGTGAGCAGCAGCGAGGGGATCGGCGCGTGCTCGGCGTCGGAGTGCCGGTCGGAGAGGACGACGATCCGGGCCCCGTCGGCGATCGCGGCGTCCGCCTCGGCGGCGATCTCGGTGAGCCGGGCGGCCAGGCTCGCGCCGCCGCCGCCGACCTTGTACAGGCCCGACAGCGTGACGGCCTTCAGGCCCGGCTGGTCGCCGTCCGCGTTGATGTGGATGAGCTTGGCCAGCTCGTCGTTGTCGATCACCGGGAAGGTGATGCCGACCGAGCGGCAGGAGGCGGCCTCGGCCGCGAGCAGGTTGCCCTCGGGACCGAGGTTGCTCAGCAGCGAGGTGACCAGTTCCTCCCGGATGGCGTCCAGCGGCGGGTTGGTGACCTGCGCGAAGAGCTGCACGAAGTAGTCGAACAGCAGGCGCGGCTTCTCGGAGAGCGCGGCGATCGGCGAGTCGGTGCCCATCGAACCGAGCGCCTCGGCGCCGGTCCTGGCCATCGGCGCCAGGATGACCCGCAGCTCCTCCTCGGTGTACCCGAAGGTCTGCTGGCGGCGGGTGACCGAGGCGTGGGTGTGGTGGATGTGCTCGCGCTCGGGCAGCTTGGCGAGCTGGATTTGCCCGGCGGCGACCCAGTCCTCGTAGGGGTGCTCGGCGGCCAGCGCGGACTTGATCTCCTCGTCCTCGACGATGCGGCCCTGGGCCGTGTCGATGAGGAACATCTTGCCGGGCTGCAGGCGGCCCTTCCTGACCACCTTCTCCGGGGCGATCTCCAGCACGCCGACCTCGGAGGAGAGCACGACCAGGCCGTCCTCGGTGACCCAGTAGCGGGCGGGGCGCAGGCCGTTGCGGTCCAGCACGGCGCCGATCTGGGTGCCGTCGGTGAAGGTGACGCAGGCCGGGCCGTCCCAGGGCTCCATCAGGTTGGAGTGGTACTGGTAGAAGGCGCGCCGGGCCGGCTCCATGGTGGCGTGGTTCTCCCACGCCTCCGGGATCATCATCAGCACCGAGTGCGGCAGCGAACGGCCGCCGAGGTGCAGCAGCTCCAGGACCTCGTCGAAGGAGGCCGAGTCGGAGTGGTCCGGGGTGCAGATCGGGAAGATCCGCCGAAGGTCACCGGGAATGAGCCCGGTGGCGAGCTGGGACTCGCGGGCGGTCATCCAGTTCCGGTTGCCCTTGACCGTGTTGATCTCGCCGTTGTGCGCGACGAAGCGGTACGGGTGGGCGAGCGGCCAGCTCGGGAAGGTGTTGGTGGAGAAGCGCGAGTGCACCAGACCGACCGCGGAGGCGTACAGCCGGTCCGAGAGGTCAGGGAAGAAGGGCTCCAGCTGGCCGGTGGTCAGCATGCCCTTGTAGACGATCGTCCGCGCCGACAGCGACGGGAGGTACACCCCGGCCTCACGCTCGGCGCGCTTGCGGACCACGAAGGCGACCCGGTCCAGCTCGATGCCGGCCTTCGCGCCGTGGCCGGCGCCGTGCTCACCGGGCGCCGAGGCGAGGAAGAGCTGGCGGAAGCGGGGCATCACCGAGCGGGCGGTGGCACCGAGCAGTTCGGGGGCGGTCGGGACCTCGCGCCAGCCGAGGACGGTCAGGCCCTCCTCGGCGGCGATCGCCTCGATCCGGGCGACGGCGGCGGCGTCCGCCTCGTCCTCGTCCGGCAGGAAGGCGATGCCCACGGCGTACGAACCGGCGGCGGGGAGCTCGAAGGCGACCTTGGAGCGCAGGAAGGCGTCCGGGACCTGGGTCAGGATTCCCGCGCCGTCACCGGAGTCCGGCTCGGCGCCGGTGGCACCCCGGTGCTCCAGGTTGCGCAGGACGGTCAGCGCCTGCTCGACGATCGTGTGGTCGGCGATGCCGGTCAGCGTGGCCACGAAACCGACGCCGCAGGCGTCGTGCTCGTTGCGCGGGTCGTACAGACCCTGGGCTGTGGGGCGCGCATCCGGAACGAGCGCATACGGGCGGTTGGCCTGCGCAGGCTCGTTGGCGGAGTGCATGGATGCAGACAGCATCGGCTCTCCCGTCGTCGTCATTGGCAAGGTGCTCAGTGCAATAGGGACGACGTTGGCCCTGATGCGATTTCGTGCAGGTTACATAATGCCGAGAATCCCGAGAAGTGGAATATCGCGTCCACATCGCGGACAGAAGGCCCAGTTCAGCGGGGGTTTCCGACTGGAGACCGGAGCGGGGAGAGACGAACGCCCGTCCGCACGCTGCCACCAGTGTGCCCCTGGCCACCCGCCCCGAAACAGGGGCGAAATCCGCCGTCCACATAGCGAGAACGGCACCGCCTGCGAATCCGCCCTCAGCAGCTGACCGGCAGGCACGAATCTGCGGTCAAGCACGCTCGTTGGCGAGGTTAGGCCAGGTCAGGGCCGTCAACCCATGTGTGGAACGTCACGCAACCGTCGGCATATCCATACGACATCCTGTACAAACCCACAGCCGAGAGGCCCCCGGACGGCGCAGCAAACGGCCGGGGCGCGGGGACTGCGCGAGCGATTCCGCACCCTGTGCGGAACCACCCGCGCGGTTCCCGCGCCCCTGAGAAAGACCTCGTGCAGGTCCCGGTGTCAGCCGACGTGCCCACCGATCAGCATGCCGAGCAGGTACGTCACCCCGGCGGCCGCACTGCCCAGCACCAGCTGCCGCAGCCCGCTGAACCACCAGCTGCGCGCGGTCACCCGGGCCACCACCGCGCCGCACAGGAACAGCCCCACCAGCGACAGCGCCAGCGCGGGCAGCAGTGAGGTGGCCCCCAGCAGGTACGGCAGCAGCGGCAGCAGCGCACCGATCGCAAAGCAGAGGAAGGAGGAGGCCGCCGCCACCAGCGGCGAGGGCAGGTCGCTGGGGTCTATGCCCAGTTCCTCGCGGGCGTGGATCTCCAGCGTCTGGTCCGGGTCGGCGGACAGCTGCCGGGCGACCTCGTGGGCGAGCCCCGGCTCGACACCGCGCGAGATGTACAGCTGGGCCAGCTCGGCCAGCTCACCGTGCGGGTTGCGGCTGAGCTCCAGCCGCTCGGCCTCGATCTCGGCCTCGACCAGTTCGCGCTGGGAGGCCACCGACGTGTACTCGCCCGCCGCCATCGAGCAGGCGCCGGCGGCCAGACCCGCGAGGCCGGTGAGGATGACCGTGCCGCTGGAGACGGCACCGCCCACCACACCGGTCATCAGGGCGAAGTTGGAGACCAGTCCGTCCATCGCACCGAACACCGCCGGGCGGAGCCAGCCGCCGTTGACATCGCGGTGGTGGCCCTCCGCCGGGATGCGCGGCTTGGGCTGGTCATCCAGGGCGGGCTGGGCGATGGTCGCGGTCATGGTCTGTCGGCCTCCGTTCGAACACTTCTCCCCGGGCTCGGCCCGGGGTCTCACCTTCCCTAAACTAGTCCGAAATTTAGACGGATTCCAGGAAAGTAAGGCTGTCCGAACAGCGCTCCGGCCGCTCGCCACGGTACGGGTGGGAGCGGCCGGATTCCGGTGAAAGTGCAGGTCAGGACGGGTTGTTCGGCTTCTTTTCGACGGTCGGCTGCGGCTCGTCCTGCGCGGGGCTCGGCGACGGGACACTCTCCCCGGTGGACTGCGTCAGCTCCTCGTCCCGGGCCGCCGGGTCGATCGAGTCGGGGGCCTCCCGGCCCGGACGCCTCTTACCGACGATCACCAGGTAGGCGATGGCGCCGACGAAGACCACGATCGCGGTCCAGTCGTTGAGCCGCAGGCCCAGGATGTGGTGCGCCTCGTCGATCCGCAGGTACTCGATCCAGGCGCGGCCCACCGTGTAGGCGGCGACGTACAGCGCGAAGGCCCGGCCGTGGCCGAGGGTGAAGCGCCGGTCGGCCCAGATCACCAGCAGCGCGACGCCGACGCACCAGAGCGACTCGTACAGGAAGGTCGGGTGGTAGACGCCGTCCGCCACCGTGCCGTCCGGCATCACCTTGTGGATCTTCAGACCCCAGGGCAGGGTGGTCGCCTTGCCGTAGAGCTCCTGGTTGAACCAGTTGCCCCAGCGGCCGCAGGCCTGGGCCAGCGCGATACCGGGTGCGATGGCGTCGGCGTACGCGGGCAGCGGGACGCCCCGGCGGCGGGCCCCGATCCAGGCGCCGACCGCGCCCAGCGCGATGGCACCCCAGATGCCGAGGCCGCCCTCCCAGATCTTGAGGGCGTTCCAGGGGTCCTTGCCGTCACCGAAGTACAGCTGGTGGTCGGTGATCACGTGGTAGAGGCGGCCGCCGACCAGTCCGAACGGGACGGCCCAGACGGCGATGTCACCCACGGTGTGCTTGGCGCCGCCACGGGCGACCCAGCGCTTGCTGCCGAGCCACACGGCCACGACGACACCGATGATGATGCAGAAGGCGTAGGCGCGCAGCGGGACGGGGCCGAGGTAGAGGACCCCCCGCGACGGGCTCGGGATGTAAGCGATTTCCATGACAAGGTCGACGCTACCGTGTCCCGCCCGGCACAACGGCACCGGACGGGGTCACAGCTTCCGAACAGTCCCCTCTTTTTCCGCCGGACGTTCCCTCCCGACGTTCTCCTCGGGACGCTTCCACCGGGACGACGTCTCCGGACGCCGTTACGGCGAGGGCGGCGTGTTGCTCACGGGTGCGGTGGTGGTCGGCGCGGGGCTCTCCTTGCCGGGCCCCGTGGTGCCCAGCGGCTTGCCCTGGTTGGCCGCGTCGACCCACTTGACCAGGTTCTCCGGCGTGATCTGCTCCTCGCCGTTCTTCGGGTAGACCGGCTTGCCGTTCAGCAGCACGGTGGGCGTGGACTTGTAGCTGGTCTTGTCGAAGTCCTGCTGCACCGAGGAGACCCAGCCGCCGTACTTGTTGTCCTTGACGCAGGCCTCGAAGGCCGGCGTGTCGAGACCGTTGACCTGCTTGGCCAGGCCGATCAGGGTGGCGCTGCCGCCGAAGGCGTCGGAGGTCTCCTCCGGCTGGTTGCGGTAGAGCACGTCGTGGAGGTCGCGGAAGTGGCCCGCGTCCTGGGCGCAGCCCAGCGCGTTGGCGCCGGACTTGGAGCCCTTGCCGCTGAGCGAGCGGTCGATGAACGAGACGATGTGGTAGTTGACGTACAGCTTGCCCTGGTCCTCGAGCTGGTCGACGGTGGGCGCGTAGGTCCGCTCGAAGGCGCCGCAGGCGGGGCAGCGCGGGTCCTCGTAGACGGTCAGCACGGAGGGCGCGTTGGCCGGCCCCGAGGGGATCACCAGGTTCTTGTCGCCGATCGTGCCGACCGGGGCGGCGGTCGGCGTCTCCGGCTTGGAGCGCTGGTTCTGCACCACCACGCCGACCACCGCGGCGACGGCGATGACCGCGGCCACCACTCCGACGACGCCCAGCTTCTTGTTGCGCCTGGTGCGCGCCTCCTCGGCCGCACGCACCTCCTGCATCTTCTCGCGGGCGTTGCGCTTGCCTTCGCGGTTCTTCTCGCTCATACGTGCTGTGTCCAAAGTGGAGGTCGGGTGTCGGTCGAGGGGTACGGGGCCGACTGGCACCGGGCCGGTACTACGCGGCGGCCAGCCAGGCGTCGGCCGAGAGCTTGGTACGCGGCCGGAACACCAGCCAGGCGGCGAGCAGCAGGAAGCCGCAGTCCCGCAGGATCTCCTGCAGGTACTCGGTCTTCGAGGCGTCGACCGCGCCGCCGCCGCCGAAACAGCCGCAGTCGATCGAGATACCGCGCGCCCACGCGGAGCTGATCCCGCCGATGAAGGTGAGCAGCAGCACGGCGGAGACCACGGCGACCGCACGCACGCCGAGGCCGATCACCAGCAGCAGCGCGACGGCCACCTCGAGGAACGGCAGCCCGTAACCGACCGGCTTGACCAGGGACTCCGGCAGGATCTCGTACGCCCGGACGGCCTGGGCCGCCTCGGCCGGATCGGAGATCTTCGCCAGCCCGGCCCACCCCCAGACCGCCGCGAGGGCGAGCCGGACGGCGAGGCCGGCCCACTCCGCCGCCGGGCCGTCCACCACCCGGCGCAGCGCCGGGCCGATGCCGGCCGGCGACTCGACCGTCTGACTGGCCATCGGGTCTCTCCCTCGTTCTGGCTCCCGCTCACGCTTCCTGATGAACCGTAGGGGATGAATGAGGGTTCCTCCACATTCGCACGTTACGCCGATTGAGTGACGTCTGGTGAGCTGATGTCCGATCTGTTCGAGGCCCCTCGGGCCGGTACCGGAGCTCGGGCGCGCCGGGCCCGCCGACTCCTACCGCTCGCAGCGCCCGGCCCTGGTCGCCGCCGGGCGCCCGGCGGCGTGCGCGGCGCCGGTGTGCAGCGCGGTCGCCGACCGGGCCGCCTCGCTGCACACGTACGCGTCCCGCTCGGCCCGCTCCGCGCCCCGCGCGGCCAGTGCGTGCCCGACGGCGGCCTCCACACCGAGGGCCGCGCAGAGCGTCAGCGCGGCGACGGCGGCCCGCAGGAGTACGGCGCGTTGGAGGCACGGCACAGGCTTGCTCCCTCACAGCAGTCACACGTGAACGGTGCACGAACCACGCAGAGCGGACGACACCGCAGAGTGGTCCCTCCACTCAACGCCGGTCAATCGCCACCGATGCGTGAGCGGCCGAGTCTTCACCCGTACGGGTTCATCGGCATGCGTACGCACGACGGCCCGCCACCTCCGAAGAGGTGACGGGCCGTCGGGAGCAGAGCCGTCAGCGGCGGCGGACGCCCTCCGCCAGCTCACCCGCGAGGGTGCGGACCGCTGCCAGCGCCGCGGCCTGGTCGCCGTCGGCGTCCAGGATCCGCTGGACGAAGGCGGAGCCGACGATCACACCGTCCGCGAAGGCGGCCACCTCCGCGGCCTGGGCCGGGGTGGAGACGCCGAGGCCGACGCAGACCGGCAGGTCGGTGGTGGCCCGGGTGCGGGCGACCAGGTCCTCGGCCAGGTTGCCGACCTGGGTCCGGGTGCCGGTCACGCCCATCACGGCGGCCGCGTAGACGAAGCCGGAGCCCGCCGCCGTGACCTCGGCCAGCCGGGCGTCCTTGCTGCTGGGGGCGACCACGAAGACGGTGTCCAGACCGTGCTCGCCCGCCGCCTTGCGCCACTCCTCGGACTCCTCGACCGGGAGGTCGGGCAGGATGCAGCCCGCGCCCCCGGCGGCGGCCAGGTCGGCGGCGAAGCGCGCCACACCGTAGCGGTCGACCGGGTTCCAGTACGTCATCACCAGCACCGCGGCCCCGGGGTGGGCGGCGGCCACCTCGGCGACGGTGTGCAGCACGTCCTTGATCCGGACGCCACCGCGCAGCGCGATGTCGTCGGCGGTCTGGATGGTCGGACCGTCCAGCACCGGGTCGGAGTGCGGCAGGCCGATCTCGACGATGTCGCAGCCGCCCTCGACGAGGGCGTTGACGGCCTCGATCCCGCCCCGGATCGTCGGGAACCCGGCCGGGAGGTAGCCGATCAGCGCGGCGCGGTTCTCGGCCTTGGCCGCGGCCAGGGCCGCACTGAGCTTCGAAGCCATGGTCACTTGCCCTCGCTGTCGTAGAGACCGAAGTACTCGGCGGCGGTGTGCATGTCCTTGTCGCCGCGCCCGGAGAGCGAGACCAGGATGGTGGCCTCCGGGCCGAGCTCGCGGCCCAGCTCCAGCGCGCCCGCCAGCGCGTGGGCGCTCTCGATGGCCGGGATGATGCCCTCGGTCCTGGACAGCAGGCGCAGCGCCTGCATGGCCTGGTCGTCGGTGATCGGACGGTACTCGGCGCGGCCGGTGTCCTTCAGCCAGGCGTGCTCGGGGCCGACACCGGGGTAGTCCAGACCGGCCGAGATGGAGTGGCTCTCGATGGTCTGGCCGTCCTCGTCCTGCAGGACGTAGGTGCGCGAGCCGTGCAGCACGCCCGGGTCGCCCTTGGTGAGGGTGGCGGCGTGCCTGGGGGTCTCGGCTCCCTCGCCGGCCGCCTCGCAGCCGACCAGGCGCACCCCGGCGTCCGGGATGAACTCGTGGAAGATGCCCATCGCGTTGGAGCCGCCGCCGACGCAGGCGACGACCGCGTCCGGCAGCCTGCCGGTGCGGTCCAGGACCTGCTGCCTGGCCTCGACGCCGATCACCCGGTGGAAGTCGCGGACCATCATCGGGAACGGGTGCGGGCCGGCCACCGTGCCGAACAGGTAGTGGGTGGAGTCCACGTTGGCGACCCAGTCGCGGAACGCCTCGTTGATGGCGTCCTTCAGGGTGCGGCTGCCGGACTTCACCGCGACGACCTCGGCGCCCAGCATCCGCATCCGGGCCACGTTCAGTGCCTGGCGCTCGGTGTCGACCTCGCCCATGTAGATGGTGCAGTCGAAGCCGAAGAGCGCACAGGCGGTGGCGGTGGCCACACCGTGCTGGCCGGCGCCGGTCTCGGCGATGATCCGGGTCTTGCCCATCCGCCGGGTGAGCAGCGCCTGGCCCAGCACGTTGTTGATCTTGTGCGAGCCGGTGTGGTTCAGGTCCTCGCGCTTGAGCAGGACCCGCGCGCCGCCCGCCTCGGCGGAGAACCGGTGGACATCGGTGAGCGGGCTGGGGCGGCCGGTGTAGTCCTTGAGCAGGGCGTCCAGCTCGGCGGCGAAGGCGGGATCGGCCTTCGCCTTCTCGTACTCCTCGGCGACCTGCTCGACGGCGGCGACCAGCGCCTCCGGGATGAAGCGGCCGCCGTAGGCACCGAAGTAGCCTCGCGCGTCGGGGACTTGGGCGCCTGGCAGGTAGTCGTTCTCGGACATGCGGTACGTCCTTGTGAAGAGATGGCTTGCGATGACGTCGTGAGCGGCCTGTTCAGCCGGACGTCCTGCGCCATCGACGGCCCTGCACCTGCCCGGGCTCGCAGCCGATCACGTACCGCACCCGCCGCCCCAGCACCCGGCGTGCGGGCGCCCGGCAGCCGCGCGGGCGGCAGCCCGGGGCGAGTCGGGTGGCGAGTGACATGGCTGCGGGTCAGCCCCGTCCGTTGTTGCGCAGCGCCGGGTGGGCACCGGCCGCGACCAGGTCGGCGACGGCCGTCTTCGGGTCCTTGCCGGTCACCAGCGACTCGCCGACCAGGACCGCGTCCGCGCCGAGGTTGGCGTAGGCGATCAGGTCGTGCGGGCCGCGGACACCGGACTCGGCCACCTTGACGACGTGGTCCGGGATGGCGTCCACCACGTTGCCGAAGGTGTTGCGGTCCACCTCGAGGGTCTTGAGGTTGCGGGCGTTGACGCCGATGATCTTCGCTCCGGCGTCCACCGCGCGGGCGATCTCCTCCTCGTCGTGCACCTCGACCAGCGGGGTCAGCCCGATCGACTCGGCCCGCTCGATGAGCGAGACCAGGGCCGGCTGGTCCAGGGCCGCCACGATCAGCAGCGCGAGGTCGGCGCCGTGGGCGCGGGCCTCCCAGAGCTGGTAGGCGGTGACGATGAAGTCCTTCCGGAGGATCGGGGTGTCCACCGCGGCCCGGACGGCGTCCAGGTCGGCGAGGGAGCCGCCGAAGCGGCGCTGCTCGGTCAGCACGCTGATCGCCGCCGCACCGCCCGCCGCGTAGTCGAGCGCCAGGGCGGCCGGGTCGGCGATCGCCGCCAGCGCGCCCTTGGACGGGCTGGAGCGCTTGACCTCGCAGATCACCCGCACGCCGTCGCCGCGCAGTGCGGCCACGCCGTCCTTGGCGTCGGGCGCCTTGGCGGCCAGCTCCTTGAGCTCGTCCAGGGAGACCCTGGCCTGTCGCTCGGCGAGGTCCTGCCGGACCCCGTCGATGATCTCGTCGAGCACACTCACGAGAGCGCCCCCATCATTCTCTGCTAGGAATTCGGCCGGCTAGCGCCGGAGGACGAACGGCCCTCCGGCCTGGCCGATCCAGTCAAGGCCGCGGGTGGGATTAGCACGGAACGGTGAGGATCCTGTGCGCATCCGACTCCATCGGCTCTTCGATGGTATCGGGCGCAGGGGGCGCGAACTGCATCAGTCCGGCGTGCGTCTCGCGGAGCGGACCGGCACACGCGCCGTTCGCCCTGCTCAGCGGCCTGATCCCGGCACGCTGCGCGGGCTGTGGGCCCCCCGAACCGGTCAGACCACCGGTGGGGCCAGCCCCGCGCCGATCGGCAGGTTGCGGATCACCGTGAAGACCACCAGGAGCACGGTCAGCCCGACCGCTCCACCGGAGCCGATG
Organism: Saccharothrix sp. ST-888; assembly: GCF_000955975.1. Classification (GTDB taxonomy): domain Bacteria; phylum Actinomycetota; class Actinomycetes; order Streptomycetales; family Streptomycetaceae; genus Kitasatospora. The sequence continues at coordinate 128,321 of NZ_JYJF01000003.1, read as the reverse complement.
CTGATCCTCGGCGCCCGCCCGCCGGTCAGCGCGGCCCAGAGCCAGCGCAGCCAGAGCAGACCCAGCACCCCCGCGAGCAGCAGCACCAGCAGGTTGTCGTGGCCCGCCGTGGTCAGGTCCCCCCGGGTCAGCGCGTGCACACAGCGCAGCCCCCCGCACCCCGGGCACCACCAGCCGGTCGCCCGGAGCACCGGGCAGGTCGGGTAGTGGCCGGCCGCGTTCGGGTCCACCGCCCCCACGTACGCGGTCGGGATGGCGACAGCCGCCAGCGCGGCCAGCGGCCGGCTCAGCCGCCGCAGGACGGACGGCTGCGGCGCGGGCGCGGACGGCTCGGGCTGGGCGGGAATCGCTTTCACCCCCGTGATTCTGCCGTGCGAACGCCGTCGCGGCCCCGTACCGAGGGGGCTGCGGGCGTGGCGGAACACGGAAACGGCGGGCGTGGTGCGCCCGCCGTTCGATGATCTCGAGCCGTCAGGAGACGGAGACCGCAGCCGGCTTCTCGGTGGCAACCTGGGCCTGGTGCCGGCTCGGCTGCTTGCCCATGCCCGCCATCTGCATGGCCTTGCCGACCACGCCGCCGACCACGACGACCACGAACCCGGCCCAGACGAGCAGCACGTTCGGGAGGATCATGGCCACGCCGCTGATCATGAAACCGATGAAGGCGATGGTCACGCCGGTCCAGGCGGCGGGAGTGTGGCCGTGCGCTGCGCGCGCTGATGCCGACATTGATGGTGCTCCTTGAGTCTCCGGGGCCCGGCCGGGTGTCCGAGGGGCGCCCGGTGGGTTGACGTCATCCATTGTGCCGGGCCCTCACAGACGAACCCAAGCGGGGGCGGCAATCAATCGGTGGGATCCTCGCCACGGTCCAGCGCCTGCCACAGCTCGGCCGGCGTCCCGGCGGGCTTCGCCTGCTTCCGCCCGGCCTGCGACCGGCCGGCCGGCGCCTCGTAGCGGGCGCCCATCGCGGGCCAGTCCCGGCCGGACCGTACGGTCAGCAGCCCGGCCAGCGCCAGCAGCACGCCACCGGCCACGGCCACCCAGGGCCAGGCGGTGTGGCTGGGCAGCTCGGCCTGCGCGCTCACCAGCGCCAGCTTGCGGGCCGCCTCCGCGTCCAGGGCCGAGGTGTCCGAGGCGCCGAGGGCGGCGGCGAGGGCCACCCCGGCTCCGGCGAGCGCCGCCAGCACGCCGACCACGATCCGCCCGAGGCCCCGGACGGCGAACACCGCCACGGCCGCGGCCATCACCGCCAGGGTCAGCCCGCCCGGCAGACCGGAGATCGCGCTACCGGTGACCGAGACCTCCATCTTGGCCGGAAGGTGGCCCTCGGCCCAGGTCCGCCCCACGGCGGTCAGCACCAGGACCGCCCCCACGGCGGTCAGCAGCAGCATCAGCCCCAGGCTGCGCCGCCCGCCCCTGCGCTCGGCGGCGGCGGACACGACAGGCTCGGGCGATGTAGTAGCACTCACCCGTCCACTATCCCTGACCGCACACCGGAGCCGGTCGGCCGGGGTGCACCGACCGGCCGCGCACCCGCCCGGGACTCGCCCGCGAGCCGGCTACCGCGGCGTACGCAGCGTGTTGGCGGTGGCGACGGCCCGCAGGACGGCGGCGGCCTTGTTGCGGCACTCGGTGTCCTCGCCCTCCGGCGTCGAGTCCGCGACCACACCCGCGCCCGCCTGGACGTACGCGGTGCCGTCGCGCAGCACCGCGGTCCGGATCGCGATCGCGGTGTCGGCGTCGCCCGCGAAGTCGAGGTAGCCGACGCAGCCGCCGTACAGGCCGCGGCGGGTGGGTTCCAGCTCCTCGATGATCTGCATGGCCCGGGGCTTGGGCGCGCCCGAGAGCGTCCCGGCCGGGAAACAGGCGGAGAGCACGTCGAAGGCCGTCCGCCCCTCGGCCACCTCGCCGGTGACGGTGGACACGATGTGCATGACGTGGCTGTACCGCTCGATCGCCATGAAGTCGACCACCTCGACGGTGCCGGGCGTGCAGACCCGTCCCAGGTCGTTGCGGCCGAGGTCGACCAGCATCAGGTGCTCGGCCCGCTCCTTGGGGTCCGCGAGCAGCTCGGCGGCCAGCTCGGCGTCCTCGTGCGGGGTGGCGCCCCGGTGCCTGGTGCCCGCGATGGGGTGCACCATCGCCTCGCCGTCGGTCACCTTGACCAGCGCCTCGGGGCTGGAGCCGACCACGTCGAAGCCGCCCTGCTCGGTGCCGTCCGGGCCGGGGAAGCGGAAGAGGTACATGTACGGGCTGGGGTTGGTGGTGCGCAGCACCCGGTACACGTCCAGCGCGCTGGCCGGGCAGGGGGCCTGGAACCGCTGGGAGACCACCACCTGGAACGCCTCGCCGGCCCGGATCCGCTCCTTGATCTCCTCCACGGCCCGCCCGTACGGCTCGCCGCCGAACGGCGAGTGGGCGTCGACGGCGGTCGGGGTGAAGGTGGCGAGCCCGGAGGCGACCGGCTCCAGCAGGTCGGCCTCCATCGCGTCCAGCCGGGCCACCGCGTCCGCGTACGCCTCGTCCACGCCGCTGGCCAGGTCGTTGTGGTTGACCGCGTTGGCGATCAGCACCACCGAGCCGTCCCAGTGGTCGAGCACGGCGAGGTCGGTGGCGAGCAGCATGGTGAGCTCGGGCAGCCCGAGGTCGTCCGGGGTGCGGTCGGGCAGCTTCTCCAGGCGGCGGACGATGTCGTAGCCGAGGTAGCCGACCAGGCCGCCGGTGAGCGGCGGCAGGCCGTCGTCGGCGCCGCGCGGGGTGTGCAGTGCGGCGAGTGCGGCCCGGAGCACCTCCAGCGGGTCGCCGTCGGTGGGGATGCCGACCGGCGGGGTGCCGTGCCAGTGGGCGTTGCCGTCCCGGTCCGCGGTGAGCGCGGCGGCGCTGCGCACGCCCACGAAGGAGTACCTGGACCAACTCCGGCCCTGCTCGGCCGACTCCAGCAGGAAGGTGCCGGGACGCTCGGCGGCCAGGCTGCGGTACAGGCCGATGGGCGTGAGCCCGTCCGCGAGGAGCCGGCGGGTGACCGGGATGACCCGGGTGTCTACGGCGAGCTTGCGGAAGGCCTCAAGGTCCATGGGGTACTTCACCGTTCGTGAGCAGGGGCTGACGGAGGAAGAGGTTAGCGAGCGAGCGGCAGGACGTCGGTGTCGAAGCAGGTGCGGGTCCCGGTGTGGCAGGCCGCGCCGACCTGGTCGACCCGGACCAGCAGGGTGTCGGCGTCGCAGTCCAGCGCAACGGACTTGACGTGCTGGACGTGCCCGGAGGTGTCGCCCTTGACCCAGTACTCCTGCCGGCTGCGGCTCCAGTAGGTGCAGCGGCCGGTGGTGAGGGTGCGGTGCAGCGCCTCGTCGTCCATCCAGCCGAGCATCAGCACCTCGCCGGTGTCGTACTGCTGGGCGATGGCGGGGATCAGGCCGTCGGACGAGCGCTTGAGGCGGGCGGCGATCTCGGCGGCCAGGGCGGTGCTGCCGGGGGCGGCGGGTGTGGTGGACATACGGCCATTCTCGCAGGTGGCCTGGGTGGGCCGGCGGTGGCTTCGCCGGGACGCGGGGACCTGCGCGGGAGCCGGCCCGTCCGGTCCCCCGCGCTCCGGGACGACCGCGCTACGCCGGGCTCTGGCAGCCGTCCGGCCAGATCACCTGGACGAACAGGCCCGCGCGCCGGGCCGCCTCGACCACCCTCGCGGGTTGGCTGCCCGGCTGCCCGTCCCAGACCGCGAGCAGTTCGTCGACCATGCCGACCAGTGCCCGGCAGGTGTCGTCCCCGAGTCCGCCGGCCTCGACGGGGGCCAGCCGGTGGACGGCGGTGGCCTCGTTCAGCAGCCGCTGTCCGGCACGGCTGCTGCCGGGAGCGTCGAAGGCACCGGCCCGGCCCGCACTGGCCGAGACGATCACCTCGACCTTCCCGCCGTGGCCGAGGACCGACTGCGCGAACCAGGTCTCGGGGCCCTCGGCCAGACAGGTCACCCCGACCAGCTCGTAGGCGCCGTACTCGGTCACCAACCGCCACATCTCACCGCGGACGAGCATCTCCGAGAGATCCGAGAGCCCCTCGTGCCCGATGATTCCGACTCGCATCAAACACCTCGTGATCCGGGCCGTGCCGCCGCCAGCGTATACCCGGGGGCGTGCGGGGCCCCGACTGCGGACCGTTGTTGTCAATCCCCTGCCAACTCGCCGTCCGCACGGCCAGAATGGCTGCGAGCCGAGGGGGTTGAGGTGGAGCAGGGGCCGATGGGGAGCGCGTCGCCGCAGGGCGGCCGGGCGCGCGGAGGACGGCGGTGGTGGATGGCGCTGCTGGCCGTGGTCGTGGTGGCGGCGCTGGGCGGGCTGTTCCTGTGGCCGGAGCGGCAGAAGGTCGCCCTGCCGCCGCCTGCGGCCCCCACCTCGCACAGCCCCTCGGCGAGCCCGAGTCCGTCGAAGGTGCTGCCGTACCCGTACTTCCTGCCGGGGACGTGCCTGGACCATCCGCAGCTGAGCACGGGGATCACCAAGGCGGAGGCCCGCCCGTGCACCGAGGCGCACGACGGCGAGGCGATCGCCAACGTCGTCCTGCCGGAGGGCCTGGCCAGCGACCTGCTGATCGGCCGCACCCTGCGCGAGCTGTGCCAGGCGCCGCTGACCGACTGGGAGCAGCAGCAGGGCGGCGGCGGGCCGTACTACGGCTTCCCGATCGGGCCCTATCTGAAGTTCTATCAGCAGGGCATGCGGGACGCGACGTGCACCATGACGGTGAGCGAGCACCAGGGCGGCGCGAAGACGACCGGACACTTCCGCTCGGGCGTTCCCGCCGACGGGTGAGCCGCCGGCCTCGGCGTAGGGTGGGAGCCATGTCGAACTCTGCCCGTACGGAGCGTCAGCGGCTTGCCGAGCTGCTGAGCGCGGCCGGTCCCGACGCCCCGACGCTGTGCGAGGGGTGGACCACCCGCGACCTGGCCGCCCATCTGGTCCTGCGCGAGCGGCGCGCGGACGCGGCGCCCGGAATCCGGGTGCAGGCACTGGCCGGGTGGACTTCCCGGGTGCAGGCGGGATACGCGGAGCGCCCGTACGAGGAGTTGGTGCAGCTGTTCCGCTCGGGCCCGCCGCGGCTGTCGCCGTTCGCACTGCCGGGCGTGGACGAAGCTGCCAACACGGTCGAGTACTTCGTGCACGCCGAGGACGTCCGACGCGCCGTCGAGTGGCAACCACAGGACGTGGCACCGGAGTTGGCGCAGTCCCTGTGGCAGCGGCTGCCGATGCTGACCCGGCTGGAAGCCGGGCGGAAGACCCCGGTCCGGCTGGCCCTGCGCTGGCCCGGCGCGGGCAGCGTCGAGTTCGGCCCCCGCGGCACCGACCTGGTCGAACTCACCGGCGAACCCGGCGAGTTGGTCCTCTTCGCATTCGGCCGCGGCGCCCGCACCTCGCTCCAGGTGGACGGCACCCCGGCTGCGGTCGCCAGCCTGGCCGCCGCGCTCCCTGTCCCACGCGGCTGAGCCGGCGCCCCGCTGCGGAGGGCGCCGGCCGAAAGCTGCCTAGCGGACCGGGTGCCCGGCCTCCCGGAGGGCGTTCTTGACCTCGCCGATCCGCAGGTCGCCGAAGTGGAAGACGCTGGCGGCCAGCACCGCGTCGGCGCCCGCCGCCACCGCCGGGGCGAAGTCCCCCAGCTTCCCCGCCCCGCCCGAGGCGATCACCGGGATACCGACCGCCTTGCGGACGGCCTGGATCATCTCCAGGTCGTAGCCGTCCTTGGTCCCGTCGGCGTCCATCGAGTTGAGCAGGATCTCTCCGGCGCCCAACTCGGCCGCCCGGCCGGCCCATTCGACCGCGTCCAGGCCGGTGCCCTGGCGGCCGCCGTGCGTGGTGACCTCGTACCCGGAGGCGGTCTCGGTGCCCTCCGGGCAGCGGCGGGCGTCCACCGACAGCACCAGCACCTGCCGGCCGAAGCGCCGGGCGATCTCCCGGATCAGCTCGGGACGGGCGATCGCCGCGGTGTTGACGCCGACCTTGTCGGCCCCCGCGCGCAGCAGCCGGTCGACGTCCTCGACGGTGCGGATGCCACCGCCGACCGTCAGCGGGATGAAGACCTGCTCGGCGGTACGGCGGACCACGTCGTAGGTGGTCTCCCGGTCGCCGGAGGAGGCGGTGATGTCGAGGAAGGTCAACTCGTCGGCGCCCTCGGCGTCGTAGAGCTTGGCCATCTCGACCGGGTCACCGGCATCGCGCAGGTTCTGGAAGTTGACGCCCTTGACCACCCGTCCGGCGTCGACGTCCAGACAGGGGATGACACGTACTGCGAGGGTCACGGCTTGCCTTCCAGGGAGGTTGCGAGCCCGGGACGGTAGGCGTCTAGTTCGACCTCGACCATCATCCGGGAGTCGATCAGGCCCTCCACCACGACCATGGTCGCCACCGGGCGGATCGCGTCGAAGAGCTTCTTGTGCGCCCGGCCGACCTCCTCGGAGTCCCGGACGTGGGTGATGTACATCCGGGTGCGGATCACGTCCGCTGCGCCGAGGCCGTACCGGGCAAGGGCTTTGAACGCCACGCCGAACGCGGCGAGGGTCTGCTGGTAGGGGTCGCCCTCGTTCAGGACGACCCCGTTGTCGAACGCGGTGCTGCCTGCCACCAGCACGAAGTCCCCGGCCTGCACAGCGCGGGAGTACCCGAACTCCTCCTCCCACGGGGAGGCGCCGGAGACCCTCAACGAGCTCTGCACAGCCGGGGTTTCAGTCATCGGGACACAGCCTCCAGGGCCTCTTCGAGGGTGAACTTCTGCTCGTAGAGGGCCTTGCCCACAATCGAGCCCTCGACACCTTCGGGTACCAGGGTGGCGATGGCGCGCAGGTCGTCCAGCGAGGAGACCCCGCCGGAGGCGACCACCGGCTTGTCGGTGGCGGCGCAGACGTTGCGCAGCAGCTCCAGGTTGGGCCCGGTCAGGGTGCCGTCGCGGTTGACGTCGGTGACCACGTAGCGGGCGCAGCCCTCGGAGTCGAGCCGGGCCAGCACCTCGTACAGGTCGCCGCCGTCGCGGGTCCAGCCGCGGCCGCGCAGGGTGGTGCCGACCACGTCCAGGCCGACGGCGATCTTGTCGCCGTGCTCGGCGATGACCTTGGCGACCCACTCGGGGCTCTCCAGGGCGGCGGTGCCGAGGTTGACCCGGGTGCAGCCGGTGGCGAGGGCGGCGGCCAGCGACTCGTCGTCGCGGATGCCGCCGGAGAGCTCGACCTTGATGTCGAGCGCGCCGGTGACCTCGCGCAGCAGCTCACGGTTGCTGCCGGTGCCGAAGGCGGCGTCCAGGTCGACCAGGTGCAGCCACTCGGCGCCGGCGTTCTGCCAGGCCAGAGCGGCCGCGAGCGGCTCTCCGAAGGAGGTCTCGGTGCCGGAGGCGCCCTTGACCAGGCGGACCGCCTGACCGTTGCGGACGTCGACGGCGGGGAGCAGTTCCAGGCGGCTCATCGTGTACAACTTTCCTGGCTTCGAAGGACGTTAGAGGGTGTTGACCCAGTTGGTCAGCAGCGCGGCGCCGGCGTCGCCGGACTTCTCGGGATGGAACTGGGTGGCCCAGAGCGGGCCGTTCTCGACCGCGGCGACGAAGGGCTGCCCGTGGGTGGCCCAGGTGACCAGCGGGGCGTTCAGCCGCTCGTTGTTGGACTCCAGCTCCCAGCGGCGGACGCCGTAGGAGTGCACGAAGTAGAACCGGGTGTCCCGGTCCAGCCCGGCGAACAGGCGGCTGCCCTCGGGGGCGTCCACGGTGTTCCAGCCCATGTGCGGGACGATCGGCGCGTCCAGCGGCTCGACCGTGCCGGGCCACTCGTCGCAGCCCGCCGTCTCCACGCCGTGCTCGACGCCGCGCTCGAAGAGGATCTGCATCCCGACGCAGATGCCGAGCACCGGGCGGCCACCGGCCAGCCGGCGTCCGATGATCTGCTCGCCGCGCACCGCCTTCAGCCCGCGCATGCACGCCTCGTAGGCCCCGACGCCGGGCACGAGCAGGCCGTCCGCGTCCAGCGCCTGCTGGAAGTCGGACGTCACGGTCACCGTGGCCCCGGTGCGCTCGACCGCGCGCTGGGCGGAGCGGAGGTTGCCGGAGCCGTAGTCCAGCACCACTACATTCTTGGACATGTCTGTCTTCCGGGTCTCTAGAGGCGCATGACGCCGGAGGCGAGGCACAGCACGGCGCCGATCGCGAGGACCGCGATCACGCTCTTGGAGTGCTTCTGCTTCCAGAACGAGTACACGCCGCCGGACAGGAACAGCCCGGCGATGATCAGCAGCGTGGCGGACTTGCTCACAGCGCACCCTTGGTCGAGGGAAGAATGCCCGCCGCACGCACGTCACGCTCACAGGCGTACCGCAGCGCCCGGGCGAGGGCCTTGAACTGGCACTCCACGATGTGGTGCGCGTTGCGCCCGTACGGGACGTGGACGTGCAGCGCGATCTGCGCCTGCGCCACGAACGACTCCAATATGTGCCGGGTCATCGTGGTGTCGTACGAGCCGATCATCGGGGCCATGCCCGCGGGCTCGGTGTGCACCAGGTACGGGCGGCCCGAGAGGTCCACGGTGACCTGGGCGAGCGACTCGTCCAGCGGGACGGTGCAGTTGCCGAAGCGGTAGATGCCGACCTTGTCGCCGAGCGCCTGCCTGAAGGCGGCACCCAGCGCGAGGGCGGTGTCCTCGATCGTGTGGTGGGTGTCGATGTGCAGGTCGCCGTCGGTCTTGACGGTCAGGTCGAACAGACCGTGGCGGCCCAGCTGGTCGAGCATGTGGTCGTAGAACCCGACGCCCGTGGAGATGTCGGTCCTTCCGGTACCGTCGAGGTCGATCTCGACCAGGACCGAGGTCTCCTTGGTGGTGCGTTCAACGCGTCCGATACGGGACATACGGGGTTACAGCTCCTGACTGGCTGCGCGCGCGGGGCGCGCTCCTGCAAGGGTGGGGGTGGGCGACATGCGAACCGTGCGGACCGCATCCAGGAAGGCGTCGTTCTCGGCGGGGGTGCCGGCGGTGACGCGCAGCCACCCGGGGACGCCGTTGTCGCGGACCAGGACGCCCCGGTCGAGGATCGCCTGCCAGGCCGCGTGGCTGTCGGCGAAGCGGCCGAACTGGATGAAGTTGGCGTCGGAGTCGGTGACCTCGAACCCGAGCTCGCGCAGCGCGTCGACCACGCGGTCCCGCTCGGCCTTCAGCTGCTGGACGTAGCCGAGCAGGGTGTCGGTGAACTCCAGGCAGGCCAGCGCGGTGGCCTGGGTGACGGCCGACAGGTGGTACGGCAGCCGGACCAGCTGCACCGCGTCCACCACGGCCGCGTCGGCGGCCAGGTAGCCCAGCCGCAGCCCGGCCGCGCCGAACGCCTTGGACATGGTGCGGGAGACCACCAGGTTGGGGCGGCCCTCCAGCAGCGGCAGCAGCGAGGCCCGGTGCGAGAACTCGACGTACGCCTCGTCCACGATCACCAGGCTGGGCCGGGCGGCCTGGGCGGCCTCGTACAGGGCGAGGACGGTGTCGGCCGCGACGGCGGTGCCGGTCGGGTTGTTCGGCGAGCAGATGAAGAGCACGTTCGGCCGGTGCTCGGCGATCGCCGCCAGCGCCGCATCGAGGTCGACGGTGAAGTCGTCGTTGCGCGGGCCGGAGATCCAACTCGTCCCGGTGCCACGGGAGATGAGCGCGTGCATCGAGTACGAGGGCTCGAAGCCGAGTGCGCTGCGGCCGGTGCCGCCGAAGGTCTGCAGTAGCTGCTGGAGGATCTCGTTGGACCCGTTGGCGGCCCAGACCTGCTCGCGGCTGCGCTCGAAGCCGGTGGTCCTGGTCAGGTAGGCGGCCAGCTCGGTGCGCAGCTCGACCGCGTCCCGGTCGGGGTAGCGGTTGAGGTGGCGGGCGGCCTCGGCGACCCGCTCGGCGATCCGGGCCACGAGCGGCTCGGGCAGCGAGTACGGGTTCTCGTTGGTGTTCAGCTGGACCGAGACGTCCAACTGCGGTGCACCATAAGGGGACTGGCCGCGCAGCTCGTCACGGATCGGGAGATCGTCGATGCGCATTAAAGGTTCCCCTCCGCGGCGGCCGAGCCCGGCACCGTCCAGTCGAACCGGGCACGGATGGCGTCGCCGTGCCCGGGCAGGTCCTCCGCGTCGGCCAGGTTGACCACGTGCGCGGCCACGTCGGCGAGCGCCTCGCGCGAGTAGTCCACGACGTGGATGCCGCGCAGGAAGGACTGCACCGACAGACCGGAGGAGTGGCAGGCGCACCCCCCGGTCGGGAGCACGTGGTTGGAGCCGGCCGCGTAGTCGCCGAGCGAGACCGGCGCGAACGGGCCGATGAAGATCGCACCCGCGTTGCGCACCCGGGCGGCGACCGCGCGGGCGTCCCGGGTCTGGATCTCCAGGTGCTCGGCGCCGTAGGCGTTGACCACGTCCAGGCCCTGCTCGACGTCGTCCACCAGCACGATGCCCGACTGCCGGCCGCCCAGCGCCGTGGTGACCCGCTCGCGGTGCCTGGTCCTGGCGACCTGCTCTTTGAGCTCCACCTCGACCGCCTCGGCCAGCTCGACCGAGGCGGTGACCAGCACCGAGGCGGCCATCGGGTCGTGCTCGGCCTGGCTGATCAGGTCGGCGGCGACGTCACGCGCCGAGGCGCTGTCGTCGGCGAGGACGGCGATCTCGGTCGGGCCCGCCTCGGCGTCGATGCCGATCCGGCCCTTGAGCAGGCGCTTGGCGGCGGCGACGTAGATGTTGCCGGGGCCGGTCACCAGGTTCACCGGACGGCACTCCTCGGTGCCGTACGCGAACATCGCGATGGCCTGGGCACCACCGGCCGCGTACACCTCGGTGACGCCGAGCAGCGCGCAGGCCGCCAGGATCGTGGGGTGGACGGACCCGCCGAACTCCTTCTGCGGCGGCGAGGTCACCGCGATGCCCGGCACCCCGGCCTCCTGCGCCGGAACCACGTTCATCACCACGGAGGACGGGTAGACGGCCAGGCCGCCCGGCACGTACAGGCCGACCCGGTCGACCGGCACCCAGCGCTCGGACACCGTGCCGCCGGGCACCACCTGGGTGGTGTGGTCGGTACGGCGCTGCTCGCGGTGGACCAGGCGGGCGCGGCGGATGGACTCCTCCAGCGCGGCCCGCACCTTCGGGTCCAGGGTCGCCAGCGCCTCGTCGATCTGCGCCTGCGGGACCCTGGTGGTCGTCAGCCGGACGCCGTCGAAGCGCTCGGTGATCTCGATCAGCGCCGCGACACCACGATGGCGTACGTCCTCGCAGATCGGCCGCACCCTCTCCAGGGCGGCCTCCACGTCGAACTCGGCACGGGGCAGCACGTCGCGCAGGTCCTGGTAAGCGGAGCCGCGCAGGTCAATTCGGGAGATCACAGAAGCAAGTGTAAGGAGTGGCCAGAAGTGGAGGCCGCGCATTTCAGTCCGTGATACGAAAGCCGAGACGGCCGAAGATCACGGGGGACACATGTCGGAGCAGCCACCGAGCGACTGGACACCGGCGGAACAGGGCCTCTGGGAGGCCTTCCGCCGCGGGGAAAGCCACGACCTGCGGAGATTCCCCGACCGAAACGACAACGCGTTCCGCACCACGGTCGGACCGGACGGACCGGAGGAGGAACACACCGATGTGGACGACCCCTTTTCGGGCCATTTCTGGGGGCCGGAGCGGACCATCCGGGCCGAGGTGATCGCCCGGCTGCTGCTGGACGGACCCGTCGCGCGTCCCGGGCGTGTCGCCGCGCTCCAGCTGGTCGGCGCCAGGATCAGCGGACCGCTCACGCTGGCCGGCGCCGAGATCTCGCACTACCTCGAACTGCACCGGTGCCGCTTCGACAAGAAGGTCCTGATCTCCGAGGCCCGGGCCGGCACCATCCGCCTGGTCGGCTGCCGGCTCCGCCGCCTGGAGGCGTCCCGGCTGAGCACCACCGGGGACCTGCACCTCGCCCGCTGCCGGATCACGTACGGCATCCGGCTGACCGACGCGCGGATAGGCACCGACCTGCTGCTCAACCAGACCCGGCTCGGCCACGACAGCTACGGCCGCGCCATCGCCGCCGACGGCCTGGAGGTCAGCCGGGACCTCGAAGCCGACCGGTTGGAGACCACCGGCGAGCTCAGCCTGCGCTCCGCCCAGATCGGCGGCCGCCTCTCGCTGCGCGGCGCCCAGCTGCACAGCGCCCCCGGCGGCTTCGCCCTCAACGCACCCCGGATCACCGTCGGCCACACCCTCTACCTGAGCGGATCCGTCGACAGCGGCTGGGTGAACTCCGCCAGCGTCTACGGCTCCGGCTACGGCGAGACCACTCCCTCGGACGCCCCGAGCACCCCGTTCCGCTCGCACGGGCGGGTACGGATCTCCGACGGCCGTTTCGACAACGCCTGTCTGATCACCGACGCCGAGTTCCACCTCGGCCCCGACGAGGAGTTCTCGCTCAACCGGATCCAGACCCCCGAGCTGCGCCTCACCTGCCGCACCCCGCCCACCGGCCGGCTCACCCTCAGCCGCGCCCGGATCGGCAACCTGGTCGACACCCCCGGCGCCTGGCCCGAGAACGGCGCGGTCGGCCTCACCGGCTTCACCTACGAGTCGCTGCGCCCCGCCGAGCCCTTCACCGTCCGGCAGCGGATCGACTGGCTGGAGAACTCGCTCGGCGAGCACCAGCCCGAGCCGTACGAGCAGCTGGCCGCAGCCCTGCGCCGGGACGGCCGGGACGAGGACGCCCGCGAGGTCCAGTACGCCAAGCAGCGCCGCCGCCGCTCCACCCTGCCACTGCCCGGACGCCTCTGGGGCCTGCTGCAGGACGCCACCGTCGGCTACGGCTACCGTCCCGGCCGGGCGGCGCTCTGGCTGCTCGCCACCTGGGCGATCGGCACCCTGTACTTCCTCACCCACCACCCGGCCCCGCTGAAGGCCGACGAGCGGCCCACCTGGAACCCCGCCCTGTTCGCACTCAGCAAGGTCCTCCCGGTGGTCGACCTGAGCCAGGACGGCTGGAACCCGGACCGGGCCGGGCAGTGGGTGGTGGCCGCCCTGGTGGTCTCCGGCTGGCTGCTGGCGACCACGGTGGTGACCAGCGCGACCAGGATGCTCCAGCGCGGCTGACCCGCCGTTCCGGGGCACCACGGCCTGCCGCACCACGGCCCGGCCGCGCCCCGGACCGGAAAGGCCGGAGCGCGCCGGGCCGTCGGCCGTCTAGTCTGTCCGCCGTGACTGAACGGCTCCCGCTCTTCCCGCTCAACACGGTCCTCTACCCGGGGCTCGTGCTGCCCCTGCGCGTCTTCGAGGACCGCTACCGGCGGCTGGTCGGCGACCTCATGGCCCAGCCCGAGGACCCGCCCCGCCGGTTCGGGGTGGTGGCGATCAGGGACGGCCGGGAGGTCGCGCCGGTCCGCGAACCGGACGGCCCGGCCGGCCCGCTGGACGGCCTCGGCACGGTGACCGGCAACCCGAAGGAGGCCCTGTACGACGTCGGCTGCGTCGCCTCGATCGCCTCCGTGAAGGAACTCCCCGACGGCCAGTACGAACTGCTCGTCACCGGCACCACCCGCTTCCGGCTGCACGACGTCGACACGACCGGTCCCTACCTGGTCGGCGAGACCGAACCGATCGAGGAGCAGGCGGGCGAGGGCGCCGGAGCCCTCGCGGCCGGCGTCGAGCGGGCCTTCTTCGCCTACCGGAAGCGGCTGGCGGGCGCGCGCGAGGCCAGTCTGGCGGGCGAGCAGGAGCTGCCCTCCGACCCGCAGGTGCTCTCCTACCTGGTCGCGGCGGCCTCCGTACTGCCCGCCCCGGTCAAGCAGGAACTGCTCGCCTGCCCCGACACCGCACAGCGGCTCACCACCGAACTCGAACTGCTGCGCAGGGAGACCGCACTGCTCGCCTGGCTGCCGTCGCTGCCCGCCGCAGACCTGACCCGGCAGGCGTTCAGCCCGAACTGACCGAAACTGGAGGACCCACTGTGGCGAAGCGGACGAAGGGCGGGCAGGGCACACCCGCGACGGTCGCCCTGGAGGCGGCCGGGGTCACGTTCACCGTGCACGCGTACCAGCACGACCCGGCTGCCGCCTCCTACGGCGGCGAGGCCGCCGAAGCCCTGGGCGTGGACAGCGCCCGGGTCTTCAAGACACTGGTCGCCGAGGTGGACGGCACCCTGACGGTCGGCGTCGTCCCGGTCTCCGGGCAACTCGACCTCAAGGCGCTGGCCGCGGCCGTCGGCGGCAAGCGGGCGGCGATGGCCGACCCCGCCGCCGCCGAGCGCAGCAGCGGCTACGTCCGTGGCGGTATCTCCCCGCTCGGCCAGCGCCGCCCCCTGCGCACCGTCCTGGACACCAGCGCCCTCGACCACCCGACCGTCTACATCTCCGCCGGACGCCGCGGCCTGGAGGTCGAGCTCTCCCCCACCGACCTGGCCACCCTCACCAAAGCCCACACCGCCCCCATCGCCCGCTGAGCTCCCCCCAGCTGAACTCCCCCAGGGGCGCGAGGAACCGCACAACGAGCCCACCCCCAGGGGCGCGAGGAACTGCGCGACCGGCCACCCACAAAGCAGCACCGCACAATCACCACCCACCCAGGGGCGCGAGGAACCGCGCGATCAACCCACCACAGAGCCGCACCATCGACCGCACCCCAACCGGGCCACCCCTCAGGCAGGCGGGACGATCCCCTGCCCGTTCTCGGGCTTCTCCGCCGATCCCGACCCCGATCCCGATCCCGACCCCGATCCCGCCCCCATCTCCGGCTCAGGCCCCGCTCCCGACTCCGGCCCCGGCGATGCCGCCACCGCGCCGATGTGCCCGCCCTCGGGGGGAGCACTCTCGCCGACCGGCTGGCCAGGCCCGGCCCACACCGGCCCGGCCCAGTACGGCGGCGGGTCCTCCTCCCGCTTGCCGAAAGCGGCCGAGAGGATCAGCAGCAGCACCAGGGCAGCCATCGGCCACACCAGCAGCGCACCCCGCGCCCCGAGCTCGATCGCGGCACTGAACTGCACACCCTTGCCCGCCGCCCGGGCGTTCGCGACCACATCCGTGCTCGGCCCGAGCCGCATGCCCAGCTGCCAGGCCGCCCACGACCCCGCCAGCCCTCCCAGCGTCAGCCCGGCGGCCACGGCGATGCCGCCGCCCCGCGCCCGGGTGAACAGGAAGGCCGCCAGCGCACTGACCGCCCCGGCGCCCAGGCCGAGCAGGGCGAAGACACTGTCCGCACCGGCCCGCTGCTCCCCCTCGGGGTCGACGTACCGGATGGCGTCGCTGGTCGCGACGAGCATCACCCGGGGCGCCAGCCAGAGCCAGAGCAGGCCGACGACGACGCCCAGCAGCGCCCCGGCCACCGTCAGCAGCACGCCGATCCGCAGCTCCGGCAGCAGCGGCTGCCGTTCCCGTGGCGGAGTCCGGAACTGGGGGTCGACTGCGTAGGGGTTCGCGGCGGGCATCTGCTCGGCGCCCGGACCCGCAGGTGTGTTCGGTACGGTCACGGGGCCATCGTTTCACGACTCGCCGGATCCGGGTGGATCCGCCCGCCACGGGAGACCGGCCCGGAGGACCGGCCCCGAACACCGACCCGGAAGACCACCGATACCCGGCCGGAACCTGCCGCGAACCCACCCGGCCGCGCTCACGGCACCCGACTCAGCGGCTGGTCGCCCACCGGTAGGCCCAGGTCGCCAGGGTCAGCGAGGCCAGACCGACCACCGCACAGACCGTCAGGTCCCCGGCCACGGCGGCCCAGTCGGGAGCGGCGGTGAAGGTCCGGGCGAACGCCTCGACCCCGTACGTCGAGGGCAGCAGGTCGCGCAGCCAGCGGACGACCTGCGGCAGGTGGTCCACCGGCAGGACGCCCAGCAGCAGCGCGGCGGACATGCCGAGCTGGCCCAGCAGGGTGGCGATCTCCTGGCGCGGCGCGAGCAGCCCGCAGGCCGCGCCGAGGCCGGCCAGCGCGGCACCCGCCAGCGGGACCACGGCCAGCAGCACCCACAGGTTCGCCAGCGGCAGCGAGAACATCACCGCCCCCACGGCAGCCGTCACCAGCGCGCCGGGCACGGTGAACGAGGCGTACGCGGCAGCCGCGCCGAGCACGACGGCGGCGGGCGGGACGGGCAGGGTCGCGTAGTGGTCGAGCCCACCGGTCGCCCGGAGCTTGCCGAAGTACTGGGCGAGCAGGTTGAGGGCCACGAAGGCGACCACCAGCACGCTCGACCCGGCGACCACGGCGTGTGCGGCCGAGTTGTCGCCGGGGTCCACCACGCCGCGCATCATGATCAGGATGCCGAGCGACTGGAAGGTGGCCACGAACAGCAGGGGGATCCGGGCCACCCTGGCGCGGGCCAGCTGGGCACGGTAGACGGCCGCCAGCGCTGGCAGGAGCCGCGCGGCGGGCGCGAGCGGCGCGGCGGTCTCGGTCACCACCACCGGACGGTCGAGCAGGGTCACCGGGCCACCTCGGAAGAAGAGAAGATCGTCACTCGGCCACCCCCACCCGGCCGGGAACACACCGCGCCCGGCCAACAGCCATCCTCATCCGGCCAACAGCCACCCCAGTCGGGCCGACCGCCCGCTCCCGCCTCACTTCGCCAGCCCCCCGCCGCGACCGCCCAGCTTGAGGTAGGCGTCCTCCAGGCTGGGGGTGGCCAGGGTGAAGTCGTCGAGTGCCGCGAAAGCGGGGCCCGTGGTGACGGCGGCGACCAGTTCCCGGGCCTGTTCGGGGCTGGTGCGGACGGTCCAGCGGCGGCCGGTGCACTCGGCCTGCTCGGCGAGCCGGGCGACGGCGGGGACCTCGGTCGGGGCCTCGGCCCGCCAGACCAGGTCGAGCCGGACGTCGCCGTCGACCAGGGCCTTCAGTCCGCCGGGGGTGTCGCAGGCGATGACCCGGCCGTGGTCGACCACGGCGACCCGGTCCAGGACGGTCTCCGCCTCGATGACGTTGTGGGTGACCAGCAGCACGGTGGTGCCGCGCTCGGCGCGGCGGCGGTCCACCGCCGACCAGACGGCGCGGCGGGCGACCGGGTCCATGCCGGTGGTGGGCTCGTCCAGGACGAGCAGCGGCCGCTCCCCCACCAGCGCGGCGGCGAAGCAGGCGAGCCGGCGCTGGCCGCCGGAGAGCTTGGCGAGCGGGCGGTGCGCGAGCGGTTCGAGGCCGAGTTCGGCCAGCACGTCGGCGGACTCGCTGCGGGCCTGCGCCAGGGTGAGCCCGCGCAGGCGTCCGGTGGTCTCGGCGGCGAGGGCCACGGTCAGCTCGTCCAGCGCGGTGGACTCCTGGCCGAGGTAGGCGAGCAGTCTGGCGGCCCGCTCGGGGTGCCGGACGATGTCGTGGCCGAGGATGTGCACACTGCCCCGGTCGGGGCGGAGCAGCCCGGTGAGCTGACGGACCAGGGTGGACTTCCCGGCGCCGTTCGGGCCGAGCAGGCCGAAGACCTCACCGCGCCGGATGTCCAGGTCGATGCCGTCGTTGGCCCGGATCTCGCCCGTCCCGCCGCCGACGCCGCCGTTCCCGGGCGCACCACCGTTTCCGGCCGCGCTACCGTTCCCGGCCGCACCACGGCCACGGCCTCGGCCGAGGCCCCGGCTCGGGCTGCGGTACGTCTTGGCAAGGTCCCGGACGGTGCAGCACTGCCCGGTGTGTTGCCCGGTCCCGCCGAGGTCGCCTTGCGGCCTGGCCTGCGGTGCCGGCCGGTCGGTGTCGCTCACGGTCGAAGACTCTACGCGCTGGCAGAGCAGATCAGGACAAGGGGGTTGCCATCACCGGAGCCGGCCGGTTCACCCGGTGGACGTGCGGCTTCCCCGGCGTTCGGCCCGTGGATGTGCACCTCCTGCGGCGTTCACCCGTCGGCCCGGCTGTCGGCGGTCAGCAGCTCACCGCCGGGCACCCGGGCGGCCAGCTCCTTCCAGAATCCGGCCCGGATCGCGTAGCGGTCGTGCTCGTCGATCTGGTCGTCCTTGTGGGCGAGCAGGCCGAACCGGGCGGCGTAGCGGAGAAGTTCGCCGTCGAGCCGGTGCGGGATGCGCGGGTAGTCGGCCCAGAGCGGGGTGAGCCGGGAGGCGGAGCCGAGGCGGTCGGTCCAGCGCCGGGCGAAGACCTGCCCGACCTCGTGGGCGTCACCGCCGATGCTGGTGATGTCCTCCTCGCGGTCGGCCCAGCGCTGTTCCGCGGTGGTGAGCTGGGCCAGCATCGGCAGGCTGTCGCCGGCGGTGTGGTTCTCGGAGCCCGGCCGGTCCACCCAGCCCCGCTCGGAGGACCAGCGCAGCACGATCGAGGCGGGCCCGGCGGAGGGTGCGGGCGGCGCCCGGTGGGCGAGGTCCCTGGGGGTCGGCACCATCTTGAGGGCGGCGCCCTGCTGGATCTCCTCGGCCGACGCGGCGGGCTGTTCCGGGCGGGGCGGCCCGATCGGGTGCGCGGGGTGGCCCGCGGCGGGCGGGGCGGCGAGCAGCTGGGCGATCTCGGGACGGGGTTCGCCGAGCGGGTGGGCGGGCGGTGCCTCGCGCAGCCGTACCCAGGGCTCGATCCACTCGCGGTCCAGGACCCGGCGCTCGTCGGCCTCGCCGACCAGGTCCTCGGACTGGTTGAAGTCACCGTCGGCGGCCTGCAGGGCCCACAGGTGGACGACCACGCCGTGTTCCTTGGCGGACATCATGCCGGGCAGCAGGTCGCCGTCACCGGTGACCAGCACCACGTCGGCGCAGGCGCGGTTGCGGGCCAGTTCGGCGAGCTCGGCGTGCATCACGGCGTCCACGCCCTTCTGCACCCAGCGGCCCTCGGCCCGGGTGAGCGCGCCCAGCCGTACGGTGACCCGGGGAAGCACCCGAAGGCGCCGGTGCTCGGGCAGCGGCCGGCGGTCGGGAGCGGCGTCGAACCAGTAGATCCGGAGCAGCGGCAGCCCGGTCTCGGCCTCGGCGCGGGCCCGCAGGGCGGCGATCAGCGCGGTGTGGTCCACGGTCACCCGGGACCGGGAGGGTTCTCCGGCCAGTAGGCTGGCGGCTGCTCCCAACAGGTATCCGGCGTCCACAAGGACGACGCAGCGGTCCAAAATCCGCACCTCTTCTCCGGGTCGGCCACCGGTGACCGGAGGTGCGCCGGTACGCCCTGCGGGGGCGCCGGACCCCGGACCGCACTACCGTTGCGCACTTCTTTACCCGCCGATCGGGCGGCGAACCGTCCGATCGGATCATGTGTGGCAGGAGCGAGCCCGGCCACTGGCAATACCGAGGGATTGATGCGGAAGAGAATCGCGGTCCTGTGCGTGGCGACCGTCCTGGCGGCGGGCGCGGTACTGCTGGTACCCACCGTCACCACGGACACGTCGCAGGGTGACACCCGGGTGCTCGGGATCACCGTCAACGGGGGCCGGACGCTCCTGGTCGGCCCGACCGATCCGGTCACCTTCCCGTTGGAGGTGACGGCCGAGGACGACTCCGGCATCCGCTCGGTGAGTCCGATCGGTGTCTGGGGTCCTTCGTACGGGGTGCTGAAGGCGAGCCCGATGGAGTGCACCCCGGCCTCGCACACCGTCTCGGTCTGCCGGGGGACGGTGACCGTCGACCCGGCCAAGAAGGACGTCTACAACGACGAGGCCGGCACCTGGTTCGTGGACCTCAAGGTGAACGCCAACGACGGCGACCGCTTCGTCGGCCAGACCGCCGGCGGTTTCTCGCTCAAGCGGGCGGCCCGGATCTCCGGGTACGGGGTTCCCCCGCACGCCGACCAGGGGCAGGAACTGACGGTCAAGGGCTGGCTGAACCGTTCGTTCTGGAGCGACAACAAGTACCACGGCTACGAGGGCGGGCCGGCCTACCTCCAGTTCCGCGCGCACGGCAGCAGCCGCTGGACGACGGTCGCCACCGCCGTCTCGGATCCCGCCGGCACCGTCACCGCACGTGTCCGGGCGAGTGGCACGGGTGAGTTCCAGTGGTACTCGCCGGGTGACAAGTGGACGGGCAGCGCGATCTCGCCCCCGCTCGCCGTCACCGTCGCGGCGAAGCCCGGTCCGTGACGACGGTGCCCGGGCAGTGACAGCGCTGCCCGGACCGTGACGGCGGTGCCGGGCCTCCCTAGGAGGCCCGGCACCGGGTCGGCAGCGGCGGAGGGTCAGCGGCCCTTGAGCTCGGCGGCGACCAGCTCGGCCACCTGGACGGCGTTGAGGGCCGCGCCCTTGCGCAAGTTGTCGCTGGAGAGGAAGAGCGACAGGCCGTGCTCGACCGTCTCGTCCGCACGGATCCGGCCGACGAAGGTCGGGTCCTGACCGGCCGCCTGGAGCGGGGTCGGGATCTCCGACAGCTCGACCCCCGGCGCGTCGGCGAGCAGCTCGTAGGCGCGCTGCGGGGTGATCCCGGCAGTGAAACGGGCGTTGACCTGGAGCGAGTGACCGGTGAAGACCGGGACGCGGACGCAGGTGCCGGAGACCTTCAGCCCGGGGATCTCCAGGATCTTTCGGCTCTCGTGGCGGAGCTTCTGCTCCTCGTCGGTCTCGAACGAGCCGTCGTCCACGATCGAGCCGGCCAGCGGGAGCACGTTGAAGGCGATCGGGCGCTTGTAGACCTGCGGCTCGGGGTACTCGACCGCCGAACCGTCGTGGGTCAGCGCCTGGGCGCCGTCCACCACCTTGGTCGCCTGCTCGTGCAGTTCCGCGACACCGGCCAGGCCGCTGCCGGAGACCGCCTGGTAGGTGGAGACCACCAGGCCGACCAGCCCGGCCTCCTGGTGCAGCGGGCGCAGCACCGGCATGGCGGCCATGGTGGTGCAGTTCGGGTTGGCGATGATGCCCTTGGGCCGGTCCGCGATCGCGTGCGGGTTGACCTCGGCGACCACCAGCGGGACCTCGGGGTCGCGGCGCCAGGCCGAGGAGTTGTCGATCACGACCGCGCCGGCCGCGGCGACCTTGGGCGCCAGGGCCTTGGAGGTGGCGCCGCCGGCCGAGAAGAGCACGATGTCCAGGCCGCTGTAGTCCGCCGTGGCGGCGTCCTCGATGGTGATCGTGGTGCCCTGCCACTCCACGGTCCGACCGGCCGAACGGGCCGAGGCGAAGAGCCTCAGCTGCTCCACCGGGAAGTTGCGCTCGGCCAGTACGCGGCGCATCACGCTGCCGACCTGGCCGGTGGCTCCTACGATGCCGATCCTCATCGGACTCCTCCTGTTGTTCTGCCGTGCTCGTTCTGGCCCCGCACCTGGCCCATCATGCCCGGTCGGCGCCCCAACCCAAGATTTCGTCCCACGCTGTGGTCACCCCGGCGGACGCCCCGGAGGCCCCCTCGGGGCACTACGCGACGGCGGCGAGCAGCTCCAGTGCCCGCCCCACCGAGGCCTCCCCCGCCGGGAGCAGCGGCAGCCGCACGGCCGCCGTGGGAATCCGCCCCTGCGCGTGCAGCACTCCCTTGATCACGCTCGGGTTGGGCTCGGCGAAGGCCGAGCCGGAGAGTGCCGCCAGCCGGTGGCCGAGCTCCCGGGCCCGTACGGCGTCGCCCTTGTGCCAGGCGTCCACCAGTTCCACGAACCGGTCGGTGGCCAGATGGGCCGAGGCCAGGATGCCCCCGGCGGCGCCCAGCGCGAGCAGCGGCGAGAGCACCGCGTCGTCCCCGCCCATGACCCCGGCGGGCCCGTCCGCGAGCAGTTCGACGGTGCTCTCGTCGATCCCGCCCACCGCGTACTTGACCCCGGCCACCCCGGGCAGCGCCAGCAGGCTGCGCAGGGTGGCGGCGCTCAGCGCCTGCCCCGTCCGGTAGGGGATGTGGTAGATCACCAGCGGTACGGCGCTGTGCGCGGCCAGGTACTCGAAGTGCGCCAGGACCCCGGCCTCGCCCGGCCGGGTGAAGGACGGGACGGTCACCAGCGCCGCGTCCACGCCGGTCAGCTCGGCGAGCTGCCGGGCACTGCGCAGGGTGTCGCTGCTTCCCGCTCCGACGATCAGCGGGACGCCGCGCTCGCGGCAGACCCGGGCGCAGACCTCGGTGACGGTCCGGCGCTCGTCCTCGTCCAGGGTGGCGGGCTCCCCGGTGGTGCCGAGCGCGACCAGCCCGGCGGCCCCCTGGTCCAGCACCGTGCGGGCCAGCCCGTCCAGGGCGTCGGTGGCGACGGAGCCGTCCTCGTCGAACGGTGTGATCAGCGGTACGTAGATCCCCTGCAGTTCCATGCCCCCGAGCCTGCCGTCCGAGCACCGTGCAGGTCCAGTTCACATTTCCGAGGCTTCTCGTAAGCTGGGCTGATGCTCGATGTCCGCCGTCTGCGCCTGCTGCGCGAACTCGCCCATCTGGGGACCATCGCCGCGGTCGCCGACTCGCTCTCCTTCAGCCCGTCGGCGGTCTCCCAGCAGCTGTCGGCGCTGGAGCGGGAGGCCGGGGTGGCACTGCTGGAGCGCAGCGGGCGGCGGGTGGCGCTGACCCCGGCCGGGCGGAACCTGGTCCGGCACGCGGAGGCGGTGCTGGAGCGGCTGGAGCAGGCGGGTGCGGAGCTGGCGCACGCCCGCCGGGGGCTGGCCGGCCCGCTGCGGATCGGGACGTATCCGTCGGCCGCCCGCGCGATCATCCCGGCCGCGCTGGCCGAGCTGGCCGGGCGGCATCCCGGGCTGGTGCCGATGGTGACCGAGGTGGACCCGGCCGGCGTGGCCGCCGCGCTCCGCGCGGGCGAGCTGGACGTCGCGCTGATCCACGAGTACGACCTCGTCCCGGCCGAGCCGGAGCCGGGGCTGGCGGCCACCGCGCCGCTGTTCACCGAGCCGATGTACCTCGCCGCGCTCGCCCCGGGCGGGCTCACCGAGCACCGGGACGCCCCCTGGATCATGGCCCCGCTCGGCACGCTCTGCCACACCATGGCCCAACGCGCCTGCGCGGCGGCCGGGTTCACCCCGCAGGTCAGACACTGGATCGACGACTTCACCACCGTGCTGGCCCTGGTGGCGGCCGGCCAGGGGGTGGCCCTGGTCCCGCATCTCGGTGTGACGGCGGGCGCGCATCCGGGGGTGACCCTCACCCGGCTGCCGATGTACCGGCGCACCCGTACCGCGTTCCGCGCCGGAGCCGGCGCCCACCCGGCCGTGGCCGCCTTCATCGCCGCCCTCCACACCGCCGTCCCGGCCGGGCTCGGCGCCCGATCCCTCTGATCTGCAACCGAGTTGACCGACCGTCAGCATCCGGAACCCCACACCGGGCCCGGGCCCGCTACAGCGGCGCCGTCGGGCGATCGGACCCCCGGGGGGAGGTCCGTTCACCCGAAGTCCCGCGCCCGCTACAGCAGCTAGCTCACCAGGCAGCTCGGCCCGAGCAGCTGCTTGAGGTCCCCGAACAGCGCCGGGTCGGACTTCACCCGGTGCCGGTCGAGCCGCAGCACCGTGGTCTGCCGGGTGCCCTCCAGCCGCAGCCGCACCTCGGTGGAGCCCCGGTGGTGGGTGAGCACCTCGCCGAGCCGGGCGACCAGCGGCGGGGTGATCTTCACGCTCGGGATGGAGATGATGATCGGCGCCTCGGCGTGCGCGTTGGAGAGGTCCGGCGCGGACAGCTCCATGCCCATCAGCCGCGGCACGTCCTCCCGCTTGTCGAGCTTGCCGCGCACGAACACCACGGCGTCCTCGACCAGTTGGGAGGAGACCAGCTGGTAGCTGGCCGGGAAGAACATGCAGTCGATCGAGCCGGCCAGGTCCTCGACGGTGGCGATGGCCCAGGCGTTGCCCTGCTTGGTCATCTTCCGCTGGAGGCCCGAGATGATGCCGCCGATGGTGACGATGGTGCCGTCGGGGCGTTCGGCGAGGTCGGCGATGGCGCAGTCCGCCTTGTCGGCGAGGACGTGCTCGATGCCGTGCAGCGGGTGCGAGGAGACGTAGAGCCCGAGCATCTCGCGCTCCTGGGTGAGCAGGAAGGCCTTCTCCCACTCGTCCTCGGTGAACACCACGTCGAGGCCGAAGCTCGGCTCGTCGGCGGCGGTGTCCCCGCCGAACAGGTCGAACTGGCCCTCGGCCTCCTTGCGCTTGACCCCGACCACGTTGTCGATCATCGGCTCGAACTCGGCGGTCAGGCCCTTGCGGGTGTGCCCGAGCGAGTCGAACGCACCCGCCTTGATGAGGGATTCGACGGTCCGCTTGTTGCAGACCACCGACTCCACCTTGTCCAGGAAGTCGGGGAAGGAGGTGTACTTCCCCTTGGCCTTCCTGGTGCGGATCATCGAATCCACCACCGGGCCGCCGACGTTGCGGATCGCGGTGAGGCCGAAGCGGACGAGGGTGTCACCGTGCGGGGTGAAGTCCGAGTCCGACTCGTTCACGTCCGGCGGGAGCACCTGGATGCCCATCTTGCGGCACTCGTTGAGGTAGACCGCGGACTTGTCCTTGTCGTCCTTGACCGAGGTGAGCAGCCCGGACATGTACTCGGCCGGGTAGTTGGCCTTGAGGTACGCGGTCCAGTACGAGACCAGCCCGTACCCGGCGGTGTGGGCTTTGTTGAACGCGTAGCCGGAGAACGGGACCAGGACGTCCCAGACCGCCTGGACGGCCGCGTCCGAGTAACCGTGCTCCCGGCAGCCCTTCTGGAACGGGACGAACTCCGCCTCCAGGATCTCCTTCTTCTTCTTGCCCATCGCCCGGCGCAGCAGGTCGGCCTGGCCGAGTGAGTAGCCTGCCAGGATCTGCGCGGCCTTCTGCACCTGCTCCTGGTAGACGATCAGGCCGTAGGTCGGCTTGAGGATCTCCTCCAGGGGCTTCTCCAGCTCCGGGTGGATCGGGGTGATGTCCTGCTGGCCGTTCTTGCGCAGGGCGTAGTTGGTGTGCGAGTTGACGCCCATCGGGCCCGGTCGGTACAGCGCGAGAACGGCGGAGATGTCCTCGAAGTTGTCGGGCTTCATCAGGCGCAGCAGCGAGCGCATCGGGCCGCCGTCGAGCTGGAAGACGCCGAGCGTGTCGCCGCGGGCGAGCAGTTCGTAGGTGGGCTTGTCGTCCAGGGGCAGATCAAGCAGGTTGATCCTGATGCCCTTGTTCTTCTCGATCGCCTTGACGGCGTCGTCCATGATCGTGAGGTTGCGCAGGCCGAGGAAGTCCATCTTCAGAAGGCCGAGGCCCTCGCAGGTGGGGTAGTCGAACTGCGTGATGGTCACACCGTCGGTGTGCCGGGTCCAGACCGGGATGTGGTCGGTCAGTGGCTCGGCGGACATGATGACACCGGCCGCGTGCACACCGGGCTGGCGGATCAGGCCCTCGATACCGCGCGCGGTGTCGATGACCTTCCGGACGTCCGGGTCGTTCTCGTACAGGCCGCGGATCTCGCCCGCCTCGCCGTAGCGCGGGTGCGAGCTGTCGGTGATCCCGGAGAGCGGGATGCCCTTGCCCATCACGTCCGGCGGCATCGCCTTGGTGATCCGGTCACCCATCGCGTAGGGGTAGCCGAGGACCCGGGAGGAGTCCTTGATGGCGGCCTTCGCCTTGATGGTGCCGTACGTGACGATCATGGCGACCTTGTCGGAGCCCCACTTCTCCGTCACGTAGCGGATCACGTCGCCGCGCCGGCGCTCGTCGAAGTCGATGTCGACATCGGGCATCGAGATGCGCTCGGGGTTGAGGAAGCGCTCGAAGATCAGGCCGTGCGGGATCGGGTCGAGGTCGGTGATGCCCATCGCGTACGCGACCAGCGAACCGGCCGCCGAACCACGGCCGGGGCCCACCGCGATGCCCTGGCTCTTCGCCCACATGATGAAGTCGGCGACCACGAGGAAGTACGCCGGGAACCCCATCTGGATGATGGTGTCCATCTCGTACTCGGCGAGCTTCCGGTGCTCCTCGTCGTAGCCGCCCGGGAAGCGCCAGTCCATGCCCTCCCAGACCTTGGACCTGAAGAAGTCCGCCTCGCTCTGGAAGCCCTCCGGGATGGGGAAGCGCGGCATCAGGTTCTTGAACTCGAACATGCCGCTGGTGTCGACCCGCTCGGCGACCAGGAGCTGGCTGTTGCGGCAGCCCTCCTGCCAGGCGTCCGAGGAGTCCAGGCCGTACATCTCGGCGGCCGACTTGATGTAGTAGCCGGTACCGTCGAAGCGGAACCGGTCCGGGTCGGAGAGGTTCTTGCCGGTCTGCACGCAGAGCAGCAGGTCGTGCGCGCCCGCGTCGGCCTCGGTGGTGTAGTGCGAGTCGTTGGTGACCACCGGGGGGATGCTCAGCTTCCTGCTGATCTCCAACAGGCCGTCGCGGACCCGCTTCTCGATGTCCAGGCCGTGGTCCATCAGCTCCAGGAAGTAGTTCTCCCGGCCGAAGATGTCCTGGTAGTCGGCGGCCGACCTGACCGCCTCGTCGAACTGGCCGAGCCGCAGCCTGGTCTGCACCTCGCCGGAGGGGCATCCGGTGGTGGCCATCAGCCCGGCCGCGTGCTCGGCGATGATCTCCTTGTCCATCCGGGGCCACTTCACCAGCCAGCCCTCGGCGTAGGAGCGCGAGGTCAGCTTGAAGAGGTTGTGCAGGCCCTCCCTGTTCCGGGCCCAGATGGTCTTGTGGGTGTAGGCGCCGGACGCCGAGACGTCGTCCTTCTTCTGGTGCGGCTGGCCCCACAGGATGCGCTTGGTGTTGTGGCGGGCCTCCGGCGCGACATACGCCTCGATGCCGATCACCGGGGTGATGCCCGCCGCGGTGGCCTGCTTGTGGAACTCCGCCGCGCCGTACATGTTGCCGTGGTCGGTCATCGCGACATGGGTCTGCCCGAGCCGCTCGACCTCCTTGAACAACTGCTTCAGCCGGGCGGCACCGTCGAGCATCGAGTACTCGGTGTGGACGTGCAGATGCGCGTACGGCTGGTCGCTCAAGGCGGGGCCTCCGGGGTCTCGGTACGGGATCGCGGGGCGGTGAAACACGCAAGACCGACCGGCAGATGGGGGGCGGACCACGGCTTCCGCGTTCGCGCGACCGAGTCTAATCCTTCACCTCATGTCCCGCTGGGCAGGCGGTCTCGGTGTCCTGGTCGGGGCATCCGAGCCGGGGCTGTGGGCATTCCTGCTGCTGAACCACCACACCCCGTACGTCCAGACCCCCCGGCGCCTTCGTGGTCACCCTCCGGCCCGGCATCGCACCGCCGAGGCACCCGCCCCGCCGCGCTCGCGTCAGCCGTCCAGCTCCGTGAGGAAGTCGAGTGCGGCGGACCAGGTCCGCTCGGCGGCCTCGGCGTCGTAGTCCGGCAGCTCCGGGTCGGTGTAGAGGTGGCCGGCGCCCCGGTAGCGGTGCACCTCGACGTCGGCACCGGCCCGGGACATCAGCAGGTACCAGGCGTTCAGCCAGTCCTCGGACTCGAACGGGTCCGGCTCGGCGACGTGCAGCTGGACCGGGATCCCGGTCTGCGCGTCCTCCCGGATGTCCGAGGTGCCGTGCAGGAGCAGCAGGCCCCGGGCCCGCTCGTCCGCCAGCGCCAGGTTCTGCGCCAGCGCCCCGCCGAGCGAGAACCCGGCGTACACCAGCCCCTCCTCGGCCGCCGGGCCCGAGCTCAGCAGCGGCGCGACCGCGCCGACGGCCCGCCGCAGCAGCTCGTCGTTGCCGATCTCCTCCTGGTACGCGGTGCCCGCCTCGATGTCGTCGAAGGCCCGCCCCTCGTACAGGTCCGGCGTGTGCACCACGTGCCCGGCCGCACGCAGTCGCTCGGCCGCGGCCGACACCGCCGGGCGCAGTCCGTAGACGGAGTGGAAGAGCACGATCTGGGCCACGAATTCGATCCTTCACTGACGGACACCACGGTCCCGTCCATCATCGCCCATCCCGCCCGTCCCCGGGCATCCGCCGACCCGGCCGCCCTGCCGAGCCGGCCCGGAACGGCACACGGCCGCCCCGGGACCGCGGATCAGGACACCACGTCCTTGCGGGCGAAGCCCCGGAACGCCAACGCGAGCAGCACGATCGCGTAACTGACCGACAGCGAGACGCCCTGGAGCATGCCGCCCCACTCCAGTTGGGGCTGGAGCGCGTCGGCCCAGGAGTACTGCCAGTGCGCCGGGAGCCACTCGCGCAGCGAGCCGAGCGCGGTGACCGCGTCCAGCACACCGGTGATGATCGTGACGAACACCGCCCCGCCGACCGCCCCCAGCGGGGCGTCCGTCGCGGTCGACAGCCAGAACGCCAGCGCCGCGATGACCAGTTCGCTGAGGAAGACGAAGGCCACCGCGAGGGCGAGCCGGGGCAGCGCGACCGAGGCGGGCAGACTGACGCCGGTCGGCAGTTGGAGGTCGCCCCAGCCGTACGCCGCGGTGCCCACCACCAGGCCGAGCAGCGGCAGCAGCACGATCGTGGCCGCCGAGAAGAGCAGCCCGACCGTGAACTTGCGCACCAGCAGTCTGGCCCTGGGCACCGGCGCGGCCAGCAGGTACCGCAGCGAGGACCAGCTGGCCTCGGAGGCCACGGTGTCCCCGCAGTACAGCGCGACGGGGATGACCAGCATGAAGCCGGTGCCCATGAAGAGCATGGTGGCGGCGAAGTTGGGCCCGGAGGCGGTCGCCAGCTCGATGAAGGTGGTGCGGCCGGGCCGGTCGGGGGTGCCGCCGATCTGGAACGCCGCCAGGATGACCAGCGGCATCGCCGCCAGCACCGCGGTCATCACCAGGGTCCGCCGCCGCCGCAGTTGGCGGATGATCTCCACCCGCAGCGGCAGGGTCCGGCCGGCCCGGTAGCCCTCCGCACGGTCAGCCGTCAACGTGCTCACGCCGAGCCTCCGATCAGGGACAGGAACGCGTCCTCCAGCCGCCGGTGCGGTCCGACCCGCTCCACCGGGACGCCGAGCCCGACCAGTTCGGCGACCAGCCGGCCGGCCGTCATGCCGTCGAGCTGCACCAGCAGGCCGTGCTCGACCACCGAGACCGTACCGACGCCCGCCAGGCCGGCCGCCTTCTCGGCGGCCGCCGCCAGCTCCTCGGCCGGGTAGTCGGCCGGGGTGCCGACCAGCAGCAGCTCGCCCTCGCCGACGATCTCGCCGACGGCGCCCGCGCTGACCAGCCGTCCGCGGTCCATCACCACCAGGTGGGTGCAGCTCTGCTCGACCTCGGAGAGCAGGTGGCTGGAGACGATGACGGTACGTCCGGCGGCGGCGTACCGGATCATCACCTCGCGCATCTCGCGGATCTGCGGCGGGTCGAGCCCGTTGGTGGGCTCGTCCAGGATCAGCAGGTCCGGCAGGCCGAGCATGGCCTGGGCGATGGCCAGCCGCTGGCGCATGCCCTGGGAGTACGTGCGCACCGCGCGGTCCAGCGCCTCGCCCAGGTCGGCGATGGCCAGGGCCTCCTCGAAGTGGGCGTCCTCGGCCGGGCGGCCGGTGGCCCGCCAGTACAGCCGCAGGTTGGCCCGGCCGGTGAGGTGCGGCAGGAAGCCCGAGCCCTCCACGAAGGAGCCCACCCGGGAGAGGACGGCCGCGCCGGGGCGCACCGCGTGCCCGAAGAGCCGGATCTCCCCGGCGTCCGGCCGGATCAGGCCCATCAGCATCCGCAGGGTGGTGGTCTTCCCGGCGCCGTTCGGGCCGAGCAGGCCGAGCACCTGCCCCTGCTCCACCCGGAAGGTCAGGTCCTTGACCGCGTACCGGTCCGCCGCGCCGTGGTAGCGCTTGCTCAACCCGCTGATCTGCAGCGGGACTTCGGCCAGCGCCGGGTCGGCGGCCGGCCTGCGGGACCGGCCCGGACGCAGCCGGCGGCCGAACAGCAGCAGCACGGCCAGCGCGACGGCGCCCAGCGGCAGCAACCAGGTCCGCACGGGCAGCCCAGCCGCCTCGGTGCGCAGCCCGGCCACGGTCGGCGCGGTCAGCGGCCCGGCCACCGAGACCTGGTAGGTGGCGGGTTCGGCGGGCGAGGCGTACGCGAGGTCGGTGGCGGCCAGCACCAGGCTGAGCCGGTGCCCGGACTCGAAGGTGTGGTCCACGGCGGGCAGGGCGACCTCGACGGTGCGTCCGCCGGCCGCGTCCGCGCCGGTCACCCGCAGCGGGGCGACCAGTTGCTGGGGCAGCGTCCTGCTGCCGTCCGGTCCGACGTCGTACAGCTTCGCGAAGAGCACCGCGTCCGGCCGGTCGGCCCGGACGTGGACGGAGACCCCGGGTGCGCCGGTCAGGTGCAGGCTCTGGTCCAGCGGCGCGGACTCGAAGGCCGCGAACTGGCCCGGGAAGTCCAGCGAGAGCCCCGCGCCGACCGACGCGAGCTGGGAGAGCGCGCCGATCCCCGGCAGCGTGGAGATGTTCGGCGGCGCTCCGCCCGGCGGGTTGGCGACGTCCTGGGTCCGGCCGTCGAGCTCGAAGCTGCGCGAGCCCGTACCCGACAGCCCGGGGTAGCTGTCGGCGTCGGCGCCGCGCAGCACGGCCTGGAAGCCGGTGGAGTCGACCCCGCCGGTGCGGGTGACCCGGAAGGCCGGGCCGGTGTCGTTCGTCGCGCCCTTCAGATAGTGGTCGAACCACCCGGTGACCCGGGAGTCCACCCGGGCGCTGCCCTCGGTGCCGCCGTCATGGCCGCCCGCGAACCAGTCCACGCCGACCGGCGCGCCGTTCGCGGCGACCGCCTTGGCGATGGCATCGCCCTGGTCCAGCGGGAAGAGCGAGTCCTGCTGGCCCTGCACCACCAGCGTCGGCGCCTTGATCCGGGAGGCCACCGAGGACGGGCTGGACCGCTCCAGGGTGGCGATCGCGTCGGCGTCCGCCCGGCCGGTGGTCGCGACCCGGTCGTACATTGCGCAGAGCGAGTCCAGGAAACGCCCGCAGCCGACCGGCCCGCCCGCACTCCCCGGCCGCTTGGCCGCGGAGGGGCCCAGGTCCCCGGCCGAGCCGGTGGTGAAGAAGATCCCGGCCCAGAGCTTCTTGAACACTCCGTCGGCCGCGCTGCTCCCCCGGACGCCCTGCGGGAAGAGCGCGTCGGCCAGGTTCCACCAGGTGATCTGGCTGGCCACCGCATCGATCCGGGGGTCGTACGCGGCGGCCAGCAGCGCGGCGCCGCCGCCGTACGAGGCACCGGTGATGCCGACCCGGGGGTCGCCGGGGGCGTCCAACTGCACCTCGGGGCGCTTGGCCAGCCAGTCGACCAGGTGCTTGACGTCCTCGATCTCCCGATCGGGCGCATCGAGGCCGATCTTCCCGCCGGAGGCGCCGAAGCCGCGCGCCGACCAGGTCAGTACGGCATACCCGGAGCGGGCCAGCTGCCGGGCGCGGTCGCGCTCGCCGTCCTTGCTGCCGCCGAAGCCGTGCGCCAGCAGGACGGCCGGGCGGGGGCTGTCGCCGGTGGTGAAGAAGGAGGTGTCCAGGCGGACGGTCTGCTTGCTGCCCGGTGTCTCGGGCATGTCGAGGAAACGATCCTCCTCGTGCACCGCGGCCTGGTCGGACCCGGCCGCCACCGCGGCCGTACCGGCCCCGGCCAGCAGCACCAGTGCCACCGAGCCGGCCAGCACCCTGCGGGTCGTCAGACCCCTGCGCCAGCGCCGCCATGCCCCACCGAAGTTCATGGGTACCGATCCTATCCGTGTGCGCGGTAGGGAAGTCGTAAGCCCCACCCGGCCCCGGAGAGGTATGCACCACCCCTCGGGGGGCGCCCCGGCCGGCCCTGCTACCAGCCCCCGCGCTCCGCTGCCTCCCGCCGCTCGCGCTCCTCGCGCTCCTCCTGCTCGTGTTCCTGGCGCAGCTTCTCCGCCCGCTGCTCGGACTGCGCCTGCTGCTCGGGCGTCAACTCCTCGGCGGCCTTGCGCATCTCCGAGAGCCGGTCACCGATCAGACCGAGGTACCCGTCGGAGCGCACCACCTCGCTCATCGCGACCCGGCCGCCGAGCACGTCCTTGGCCATCCGCTGCAACCCGTCGCCCACCGACGGGTTGTCCGCGATGGTCCGCAGTGCCTTGTGCAGCCGGTGCGCCTGCTCCGCGTCGTAGCCGACCTCCATCAGCTCGTCGTCGGCGATCTCCCGTTCGGCGCTCATGGGCCCCATCCTCCGCTCGTTCGAACCATCGCTCGCTCTGATGATAGGCAGGCCACTCACGGGCCGTCACGCCAATCACCCAGGCCGTCAAATCCGCGCGGTATGGTGCAAAACACCCGGGAAGACCACCCGAGGAACACCCGGTGCCGACCTCGTCGAGGTGTCCCGTGCTCTGGCCGCTCGCCACCCTGCTCGCCGTCGTCGCCGTCACCCTGGCCGTCGGCTGGATCGTCGACCAGGTACTGCAGCGGGTCGCCACCCGCCACCCACAGGCACCGGTCTGGCCACTGCTGCGACGCTGCCGGATCCCCCTTCAACTGGTGGTCGCCACCGGCCTGCTGCTGGCCGGGCAGCCGCTGGAGCGGCTGTTCGGCGTGCGCGACGGCGAGCTGCACCACGTCGTCCTGCTGCTCCTGCTCGCCTGCCTCGGCTGGCTGACCGTCAGAATCGTGGCGGCGGCACTGCAGGCGGTGCTCGGCCGGTACGAGAGCGTCACCGACGACGCGGCCCGGGTGCAGCGGGTCAGGACCCAGATCGGCATGCTGCGCCGGGTGGTCAGCGCGGTGATCGCGGTGGTCACGGCCGCCGTGATGCTGCTGACCTTCCAGGCGATGCGCACCGTCGGCACCAGCCTGCTGGCCTCGGCCGGAATCCTGGGCATCGTCGCCGGCATCGCCGCCCAGAGCACCCTGGGCAACTTCTTCGCCGGCCTGCAGATCGCCTTCGGCGACACCGTACGGATCGGCGACACCGTACTGGTGGACGGCCAGCAGGGCACGGTGGAGGAGATCACCCTCGCCTATCTGGTGGTACGGCTCTGGGACTACCGCCGACTGATCGTCCCGGTCTCGTACTTCGTCAGCAGGCCGTTCGAGAACTGGACCCGCCGGGATCCCGGTCTGCTCGCCTGGGTACTGCTCCACCTCGACCACCGCACACCCGTCGACCAGCTGCGTGCCGCCCTGCACCGGTTCCTGGTGGACTCACCGCTCTGGGACGGCATGGAGTGGTCCCTGCAGATCACCGACTGCACGCCGAGCACCCTGGTCGTCCGGGCCGCCATGACCGCCCGGACCCCGGACGACGCCGCCGTCCTGCGCTTCGAGGTACGCGAACAGCTCTTCGCCTACCTCCGCGACGAGCACCCATACGCCCTCCCCCGGATCCGCACCGGCGAGGCCCCGTGAGCAGGGCCCCGAAGCGCGCCCCTCAGAGCACCCGGGTCATCGTCCGGTGCGGTATCCCGGCGTCGTCGTAGACCGGTCCCTCGGCGACATAGCCGAGCCGCTCGTAAAAGCCCAACGCCTGTACCTGGGCGTGCAGTTCGAGCTCCAGGCCGCCGCGTTCGCGGCCCGCCTGCTCGGTCGCGCGGACCAGCTCCGCCCCCAGCCCGGTGCCCCGGGCGGCCTTGGCCACGGCGAGCCGCCCGAGCAGCACCCGCCCCTCGCGGCCGGTGAGCGCGAGCGCGTGCGCACCGTGGATCAGCCGGCCGGTACCCAGCGGCGAGCCGTCCTCGGCGAGCGCGAGCAGGTGGACCGAGGTGGCGTCGAGCTCGTCGTACTCCAGCTCGGCGGGCACGTTCTGCTCCTCGACGAAGACCTCGCGCCGGACGCCGTACGCCAGTGCCAGCTCGGCTTCCGTCCCCGCCACCTCGATCCGCGCCATCTCAGCTCTCCGAGGCGATGATGTCGAGGGCCTTCTGCAGATCGGCCGGGTAGGGGCTGCTGAACTCGACCCACTGCCCGTCCGCCGGGTGCTCGAAGCCGAGCGCGACGGCGTGCAGCCACTGCCGGGTCAGGCCCAGCCGCTTGGCCAGGGTCGGGTCGGCGCCGTAGGTGAGGTCGCCGACGCAGGGGTGGCGCAGCGCGGACATGTGCACCCGGATCTGGTGGGTCCGGCCGGTCTCCAGCTTGATGTCCAGCAGCGAGGCCGCCCGGTACGCCTCGATCAGGTCGTAGTGGGTGACCGAGGGCTTGCCGTCCCGGGTCACCGCCCATTTCCAGTCCGAGCTGGGGTGGCGGCCGATCGGCGCGTCCACGGTGCCGCTCAGCGGATCGGGGTGGCCCTGGACCAGCGCGTTGTACTTCTTCTCGGTGATCCGGTCGTGGAACTGCCGCTTGAGGTCGGTGTACGCGCGCTCCGACTTGGCCACCACCATCAGGCCGGAGGTGCCGACGTCCAGCCGGTGCACGATGCCCTGCCGCTCGGCCGCGCCGGAGGTGGAGATCCGGTAGCCGGCGGCGGCCAGGCCGCCGATCACGGTCGGGCCGGTCCAGCCGGGGCTGGGGTGGGCGGCCACGCCGACCGGCTTGTCGATCAGCACGATGTCGTCGTCGTCGTGCACGATCCGCATGCCCTCGACGGGCTCGGCAACGATCTGCGCGGGGGCGGCGGGAGCCGGGATCTCGACCTCCAGCCAGCTGCCGGCCACGACCCGGTCCGACTTGCCTGCCGTCGTCCCGTCGATCGTGACCTTGCCGTCGGCGGCCAGCTCGGCGGCCTTCGTCCGGGAGAAGCCGAACATCCGGGCGAGGGCGGCGTCGAGCCGCTCACCCTCAAGGCCGTCGGGTACGGGGAGGCTGCGGGTCTGCGCTGCGGTACTCACCCGTACGAGTATGCCGGAACGCGGAGCCCGCCTTTACAGCTCGGCCCCGCGCCCGTCGCCCGCTACGCCTCCTTGGCCGCCTGGTGGACGGTCCCGTCCGGGTTGCTGCCCCGGAAAGAGAGCAGGACCACCAGGATGCCGCCGCAGACGATGGCCGAGTCGGCCAGGTTGAAGACCGCGAAGTGCTGGACGGAGATGAAGTCCACCACATGGCCCCGGAACGCCTCGGGGGTGCGGAACAGGCGGTCGGTGAGGTTGCCGAACGCGCCGCCGAGCAGCAGCCCGAGCGCGATCGCCCAGGGCAGGCTGTAGAGCTTCCGGGCGATCCGCCAGATCACCACGATCACGGCGGAGGCGATCATGGTGAAGACGATCGTCATCGCCTGGCCCATGCCGAAGGCGGCACCCCCGTTGCGGATCACCTGGAGGGTGACCACGTCACCGAGCACCTGGATCGGCTGGTGGCTTTCGAGCCGGGCCACCACGAGCAGCTTGCTGCCCAGGTCGATCAGGTAGGCGAGCAGTGCGACGGTCAGCAGCACACCGATCCGGCGGCGGCGGACGACGCCGGGCGCCGCACCGGCGGCGGTGGCGCCGACGGGCTCGTCCACGGCGGCCTCCACGGGCGCGGTCGGGACGGAGTCGTCCTGGGTTTGGGGGGAACCTGGCGTACTGATGATCCGCTCCGCTGCCTGAGGGGGTACCCCCGGCCGAAGGCTGGGGGAAAGAGGGCCGACGTTACGGGGTCGAGCGTACGGCAACGCCCGACCCCCAGGTCCACTTCGGCCCGAGCGACACTTCGATCCGCCGAAAGACCTCGGCCCGGTGCTACCGGCGTTCCTGCTTCGCCTTGCAGCTCACACAGAGGGTCGCCCGTGGGAAGGCCTGCAGTCTGGCCTTGCCCACCGCCTGGCCGCAGGACTCGCAGACGCCGAAGCCGACCCCTTCGAGCCGGGCCAGCGCGCGCTCGGCCTGAGCGAGGCTGTCGCGGGCGTTGTTGGCCAGCGCGAGCTCACTCTCCCGGTTGATGTTCTTGGTGCCGGCGTCGACCTGGTCGTCCCCCGCGCCGTCGTTGGAGTCGCGCATCAGGCCGGTGATCGCGGCCTCGGCCGACTCGATCTCGGCCCGCAGCCGCCCCAGCTCGTCGTTCAGCTCGGCGTGCAGCTCGGCGACCTCGGCCGAGGTCCAGGGCTCCTCGCCGGGACGGATCGGCAGCTCGGCCGGGTCCACCGACTCGGCGCCACCGCGGGCTCCCGTGCCCACCGGGGTGTGGTTGCGGCTGGTAGCGGCAGCGCGGCCGGTCGTGGTGCTGGTCTTGTGCCGTGCGTTGGTCACGGTGCCCTCCCCTGAGTCGCCCGCCACGGCCTTGCGTACCCGCTCGGTGGCGGTACCGCCGATTGCCTTGTCAGCCATGGCTTCGACCTCATCTACGAACGAAACGAACCGCCGGTTCCCGGCGGCTTCCAGTGCCGGAACGATAATCCCCATCGAATCCGGTCACAACGGGACATACCGATGCCCCGATTTCAACCCACCCGAGCAGCCGCCGCTGCCGCCCCACCCGAGTTGCTGACCAAGTTGTGCCCAGATCGTCATCCGCTAACCTCACCGCATGCCGTACCCCGGGTGACGGGCGAGTTACGGCTTAACCGGCTTGTGCAGCCGGATACACTGGGCCTGCAAGGCGCTGATGGGACGAGTACCGACGTACGCAGCCACGAGCGACCCGGGGACGGTGCGAGCCCGGGGGCGTGCACGACGGGAAGATCACCCCTGAGCCGCCGGAAGAACGGCCCGACGGCCCAGTAGACCCGGCAGCACAACCCAAACAAGAGGGCCGCGAGCAGCAGTACCGCGGTCAAGGAGGGTGGTACCGCGGGACGGCTCGCCGTCTCGTCCCTCCGGAGGATCCAGTCCAAGCATCCGCCGGAGGTAGACACCCGCGATGACCACCTACAACGCCGTCCCTGCGCAGGTGGACCTGCCCGCCCTCGAGCACCAGATCCTGAGCTTCTGGCGCGACAACAAGGTCTTCCAGCGCAGCCTGGAGCAGTCCGAGGGCCGCCCCGAGTGGGTCTTCTACGAGGGCCCGCCGACCGCCAACGGCATGCCCGGTGCCCACCACATCGAGGCCCGCGTCTTCAAGGACGTGTTCCCCCGCTTCCGGACCATGAAGGGCTACCACGTCGCCCGCAAGGCCGGCTGGGACTGCCACGGCCTCCCGGTCGAGCTGGCCGTCGAGAAGGAACTCGGCTTCTCCGGCAAGCAGGACATCGAGCGGTACGGCATCGCCGAGTTCAACGCCAAGTGCCGCGAGTCGGTCACCCGGCACACCGACGAGTTCACCAAGCTCACCGAGCGGATGGGCTACTGGGTCGACCTCGACCAGGCCTACCGCACCATGGACCCGTCCTATGTCCAGTCGGTCTGGTGGTCGCTCAAGCAGATCTTCGACAAGGGCCTGCTGGTCCAGGACCACCGGGTCGCCCCCTGGTGCCCCCGCTGCGGCACCGGCCTCTCCGACCACGAGCTGGCCCAGGGCTACGAGACCGTGGTCGACCCCTCGGTCTTCGTCCGCTTCCCGCTGACCAGCGGCCCGCTGGCCGGTCAGGCCGCGCTGCTGGTCTGGACGACCACCCCGTGGACCCTGGTCTCCAACACCGCCGCCGCCGTGCACCCCGAGGTCACCTATGTGGTGGCCACCGACGGCAACGAGCAGCTGGTCGTCGCCGAGCAGCTGGTCGGCAAGGCGCTCGGCGAGGGCTGGGAGACCACCGGCCAGTCGTTCACCGGCGCCGAGATGGAGCACTGGGCCTACCAGCGCCCGTTCGAGCTGGTCGAGCTGGAGGGCGCGCACTTCGTCCTCAACGCCGACTACGTCACCACCGAGGACGGCACCGGTATCGTCCACCAGGCCCCGGCCTTCGGCGCGGACGACCTCGCGACCTGCCGCAAGTACGGCCTGCCGGTGGTCAACCCGATCGAGGCGGACGGCACCTTCGCGGCCGACGTCCCGCTGGTCGGCGGCGTCTTCTTCAAGAAGGCCGACGAGACCCTGGTCGCCGACCTCGCCGCGCGCGGCCTGCTCTTCCGCCACCTCCCGTACGAGCACAGCTACCCGCACTGCTGGCGCTGCCACACCGCGCTGCTGTACTACGCGCAGCCGTCCTGGTACATCCGCACCACCGCGGTCAAGGACGCGCTGATCCGGGAGAACGAGAACACCAACTGGTTCCCCGAGAACGTCAAGCACGGCCGCTTCGGCGACTGGCTGAACAACAACATCGACTGGGCACTGAGCCGCAACCGCTACTGGGGCACCCCGCTGCCGATCTGGCGCTGCGAGGACAACCACCTCACCTGTGTCGGCTCGCTGGCCGAGCTCTCCGAGCTGACCGGCACCGACCAGAGCGGCCTCGACCCGCACCGCCCGTTCATCGACGACGTCACCTTCGCCTGCCCGCAGTGCTCCGGCACGGCGGTCCGGGTGCCCGAGGTGATCGACGCCTGGTACGACTCGGGCTCGATGCCGTTCGCCCAGTACGGCTACCCGTACCAGAACAAGGAGCTGTTCGAGAGCCGCTACCCGGCCCAGTTCATCTCCGAGGCGATCGACCAGACCCGCGGCTGGTTCTACACGCTGATGGCCGTCGGCACCCTGGTCTTCGACAAGTCCAGCTACGAGAACGTGGTCTGCCTGGGCCACATCCTGGCCGAGGACGGCCGCAAGATGTCCAAGCACCTGGGCAACATCCTGCAGCCGATCCCGCTGATGGACCAGCACGGCGCCGACGCGGTCCGCTGGTTCATGGCGGCCGGCGGCTCGCCCTGGTCGGCCCGCCGGGTCGGGCACGGCACGATCCAGGAGGTGGTGCGCAAGACGCTGCTCACCTACTGGAACACCGTCGCCTTCCAGGCCCTGTACGCCCGCACCACCGGCTGGGCCCCCTCCGCCGCCGACCCGGCGCCGGCCGACCGGCCGCAGCTGGACCGCTGGGTGCTCTCCGAACTGAACACCCTGGTCCGCGAGGTGGACGCCGCGCTGGAGTCGTACGACACCCAGCGGGCCGGCAAGCTGCTCTCCGGCTTCGTCGACGACCTCTCCAACTGGTACGTCCGGCGCGGGCGCCGCCGCTTCTGGCAGGGCGACGCCGCGGCGCTCGCCACCCTGCACGAGGCCCTGGAGACCGTCACCCGCCTGATGGCCCCGCTCACCCCGTTCATCACCGAGCGGGTCTGGCAGGACCTGGTCGTCCCGGTCGACGCCGAGGCCCCGGCCTCGGTGCACCTGGCCGAGTG
The DNA here is from genome assembly GCF_000955975.1 of Saccharothrix sp. ST-888. Lineage (GTDB taxonomy): Bacteria > Actinomycetota > Actinomycetes > Streptomycetales > Streptomycetaceae > Kitasatospora. The sequence goes on along the minus strand of NZ_JYJF01000003.1, from coordinate 89,593 downwards.
GCCGGTCGCGGACGAGTCGCTGATCGACACCGACCTCTCCCGGCACATGGCGCTGGTCCGCCGCCTGGTCGAGCTGGGCCGCGCCACCCGTGCCGAGTCGGGCGTGAAGACCCGTCAGCCGCTCTCCCGGGCCCTGATCGCCGCCCAGGGCTGGGAGGAGCTGCCCGAGGACCTGCGCGCGCAGATCGCCGAGGAGCTCAACGTCTCCACCCTGGAGTCGCTGGCCACGGTCGGGGGCTCGCTGGTGGACACCACCGCCAAGGCCAACTTCCGGGCCCTGGGCAAGCGCTTCGGCAAGGGCGTCCAGGACGTGGCCAAGGTCGTGGCGGCCGCCGACGCGGCGGAGCTCGCCGCCTCGCTGCGCGCCACCGGCAGCGCGAGCGTCGAACTGAACGGCGAGCAGATCGCCCTCTCCCCCGACGAGGTCGTCATCACCGAGACCCCGCGCGAGGGCTGGGCCGTCGCCAACGAGTCCGGCGCCACCGTCGCGCTCGACCTGGCCATCACCCCGGAGCTCAAGCGGCTCGGCGTCGCCCGCGACGCCATCCGCCAGATCCAGGAGGCCCGGAAGAACTCCGGTCTGGACGTCGCCGACCGGATCGTCCTCCGCTGGCACGCCGCCAACGAGGAGACCGCGGAGGCCATCGCCGAGCACGGCCACCTGGTCGCCGAGGAGGTCCTCGCGACCGACTTCGCCACCGGCGCCGCCGACTGGGAGTCCGAGACCTTCTCCGACGAGAGCCTCGGCCTCGCCTTCCAGCTCCGCAAGGCCTGACCGCCTCGAACGGCCGGTGGCCGCCACCCGGGAGAGGGTGGCGGCCACCGGCCATTCGCCTGCCGTGCCGTGCGAGTGCCCGCGCGGCCGACCCCGGACGAAGGTGCACACTCACCCGCGCAAGCCCCCGCGCCCCGGTCCGCGCCCGGGCAGACAACGAGGGCGCCCCCGCCGCGACCTGAAGTCACAGTGGGGGCGCCCTCGAAGTGGGTACTGCTTAGTTGTCGCCGTCCTCGTCGATGAGGAAGCCGCGCATCGGGGCCGGAGCCTGCTGCATCGGCTGCGGCGGCTGCGGACGGACCGCGGCCATCGGCTGGGTCATCCCGGCGGGAGCCATCTGCGCGGCACCGGTCGAGCCGCTCGCCTGCCCACCGAAGGAGGGCTGGCCGCCACCGCCGCCGAAGGAGCTCTGGCCGCCGAAGGACTGGCCGTTGCCACCGAAGGACGGCTGGCTGCCGAAGCTGGGCGAGGCGCTGCTCATCGCCGAGGCCGGAGCCGGAGCCATCGACGACGCGGCCGGCGGCAGCGAGGCGGTGGCGGGGATCCGCGGCGGGGCGAGCGAGTCGTCGGCCTGCGACTCCAGCTGACGCAGCTGGGTCTCCAGGTAGGACTTCAGGCGGGTGCGGTACTCACGCTCGAAGGCGCGCAGGTCCTCGACCTTGCGCTCCAGCGTCGCGCGGGCGGACTCCAGCGAGCCCATCGCCACGCGGTGCTTCTCCTGCGCGTCCCGCTCCAGCGCGTCGGCCTTGGCGCGGGCGTCCCGCTCCAGACCCTCGGCGCGGCTGCGCGCCTCGCCGACGATCTTGTTGGCCTCGGAGCGGGCCTCGGAGATCGCCTGGTCGGCGGTCTGCTGGGCGAGCGCCAGCACACGGGCGGCACTGTCGCCACCGGGACCCTGCTGCTGGCCCATCGGGCCACCCATCGGGCCGCCGAGCTGCTGCTGACCCATCGGCGCACCCATCGGCGCCAGCTGCTGCTGGCCGCCCATGGTCTGGCCCATCTGCTGCTGCGGGACGCCCAGCTGGGGCTGGCCACCGAGCTGGGGCTGGCCACCGAGCTGCTGCTGACCCATCGGGCCACCCAGCGGCTGGAGCATCTGACCGCCCATCGGCTGCACCAGCTGCTGCTGGCCGCCCATGGTCTGGCCCATCTGCTGCTGCTGGCCCATCGGGGCACCCTGACCGGCCGGGAGCTGCGGGGCACCGGACGGCAGGCCGAGCGGCTGGTTACCCATCTGCTGCTGCGGGGCACCCATCTGCTGCGGGCCACCCAGCTGAGGCTGTCCGCCCATCGGCTGACCGCCCATCTGGGGGCCGCCGTTCTGCTGGCCAGGAACCGGCGGGCCGGATATGGCAGCGGGAACAGGTGCACCAGGACGGGCGTCCTGCGGCGGCTGCTCCTTGCGCATGTTCGCCTGGTTCTGCGCGGCGGCCCGGGTGGCGGCGGCCAGCTTGGCGCGCAGGTCCTCGTTCTCGCGGAGCAGGCGCGTCAGTTCGGCTTCGACCTCGTCGAGGAAGGCATCGACCTCGTCCTCGTCATAGCCTTCACGCAGCCGGACGGTCGTGAACTGCTTGTTCCGAACGTCCTCGGGGGTCAATGGCATCTCTTCACCTCAACGTGATCGTCGGCACACCGGCATCCTGTCGCAGCGCTCAAGACGGCAGAGTCAGCACGAGCGATCTCAGGACAAACACAATGATCATCAGTACGAAGAAGGACAGGTCGAGCGCCACGCCCCCGAGACGCAACGGCGGGATGAATCGCCGAAGAAGCTTGAGTGGCGGATCCGTGACAGTGTACGTGGCCTCGAGGACCACGACCATGGCCTTCCCCGGACGCCACGAGCGGGCGAACTGGAACACCCAGTCCATGACGAGCCTGAAGAGCAGGATCAGCAGGAAGACGGTCAGTGCGTAGTACAGCACTGCCCACACGATCCCCATCGCGTTTCCCTCTCCCTGGCCGACATACCGTCAGTTACTCACTGTCGTTGGATCCACACATAAAGTCGTGGCCGGGTCAGCTCTGGTTGAAGAACCCACCCTCGGCGATCCGAGCCTTGTCCTCCGCCGTTACATCGACGTTAGCAGGCGACAGCAGGAACACCTTCTGTGTCACTCGCTCGATACTGCCGTGCAGACCGAAGACGAGTCCAGCCGCGAAGTCTACGAGCCGCTTGGCATCGGTGTCGTCCATCTCGGTCAGATTCATGATCACCGGGGTACCGCCACGGAACTGCTCGCCGATTGTGCGGGCCTCGTTGTAGGTTCGCGGGTGGAGTGTGGTGATGCGGTACGGCTCTCGCTCGTTGACGACCTTTTGCATGATCACCGGGGCACTCTTCTCCAGATTGTGGCGGCGTTCGGGTGTGATGGACGACACGGGGGCCATCCTCGGAGCCTCCTGCCGGATCGGCACGGCGGCCGGGACCGGCTGCGGCGCGATGTGCGCGACGGGCGCCGGGGCGGGTACGGCAGCGGGCCGCTGCAGGTCCTCCGTCCGGCCCGTCCTGATCGGCTCGGGGTCCGCGTCGTAGTCGTCGTCGGGGTCGTACCCCTGGCCGTCGTACGTCTCGTCCTCCACGAGGCCGAGGTAGACCGCCATTTTGCGCATTGCGCCGGCCATGCTCCTGTCTCCTCCGCTCTGTGGTGGATCGTCACCTGCGGCCCGAGTCCTGACCTGTTGGTTTCCCGCCGGCCGCCGACGCACCGTCATGTCGACGACGGTCCGTCAAGGGTGGTGAGGGGCGGCTGCGGGGATGCGATCCACGGTTCGCTAGCGCTGTGGCAAGCTGCTAGGTTTTATGTCCTGTTTTGTCCTGCAGTCTGATCTACTTACTCGGTGACGTTACCCGAGCGGTGACCGCACTCCGAGTACCGCCGTACCGACGCGTACATGTGTCGCCCCGGCAGCCACGGCCTGCTCCAGATCACCGCTCATCCCTGCCGACACCATGGTGGCAGCAGGATGGCTCGCCCGTACTGCGCTTGCGATTTCCGCCAGCCGCGCGAACGCCAGGTCCGGCCGGTCGGCCAGCGGTCCGGCCAGCGGTGCGACGGTCATCACACCGGCCATCCGCAGTCCGGGCGTGTCGGCGATCTTGTCGGCCAGCGCCGGCACATCGGCCGGCGCGACCCCGGCCCGGTGCTCGCCCTCGCCGCTCTCCTTGTCCAGCGCGACCTGCACCAGGCAGTCCAGCGGGGCCCGTTCGGACCTGAGGACGGCGGCGGACAGCGACTCCACCAGGCGCGGCCGGTCCACCGAGTGCACGGCATCGGCGTAACGGACCACCGAGCGCACCTTGTTGGTCTGCAACTGACCCACGAAGTGCCAGGTCAGCGGCAGTTGGACGCAGAGCTCGGCCTTCGGGGCGGCGTCCTGGTCGCGGTTCTCGGCCACGTCCGTGACACCCAGTCCGGCCAGCAGGGCGGTGTCCTCGGCCGGGTAGGTCTTGGTGACCACGATCAGGGTGACGTCCTCGCGAGGGCGTCCGGCCGCCTCACAGGCGGCGACGATCCGGCGCTCGACGACCTCCAGGTTGGTGCCGAGCTGCTCGTAGCGGTCGCGCTGCTGCTCCGTCAGGCCGGCCAGGAAGTCCGCACGACCCGGGAACGGTCCGTAGATGTCATTCGTCATGAGAGTTCAGAGCCCAACCAGACGTAGCTCGCAAGTCGGCCGGTGCGCTGCTCGCGGCGATAGGAGAAGTGATCGGCCGACTCAAGGGTGCAGACAGATGATCGCACTACTTCGGTGATCCCCGCCTCGGCCAGCTGCCGCGCGACACCGCCGGGTACGTCCAGCGCGGGCGTCCCCCAGGAGGTCTCCGCACGGGCCGCGGGCACCAGGGCCGCGACCTCGGCGCGCAGTTCGGCCGGCACCTCGTAGCAGCGACCGCAGACCGCGGGCCCGATCGCGGCCACGATCCGCTCCGCCGCCCCGCCCTGCGCCAGCATCGCCCGGACCACCGCCGGGACGACCCCGGCGGCCAGCCCCGGACGGCCCGCGTGCGCGGCACCGACGATCCCGGCCACCGGGTCGGCCAGCAGGACGGGCGTGCAGTCCGCGGTGAGCACCGCGAGCGCGAGCAGCCGGTCGGTGACCACCGCGTCCACCGTCGGCGCCTGGCCCTGCCGTTGGCGTTCCCTCACCACCGCGACCTCGGCGCCGTGCACCTGGTTCATCCAGACCACGTCGGCCGGGTCGATCCCCAGCTCACGGGCGGCGAGCGTGCGGTTCTCCCGTACGGCGGCCGGGTCGTCCCCGACCGCGCCGCCGAGGTTGAGCTCCCCGTACGGCGCGGTGCTCACCCCGCCCCACCGGTCGGTGAAGGCGAAGTGAGCACCAGAGCGTTCAGTCGTATAGATCACTTAAGAGTGTTTACTTCACATGTGCTTACTTCAGGAAGTCCGGCACGTCGAGCTCTTCGGCCGGGCTCTCCACGAAGGGCTGCCGGACCGGCTGCACCTGCGGCGGGACCGGCGCAGCGGTCGTGGTCGCCGGGGCCTCGGACGGACGGGACTCCTCGCGGGAGGTCACCGAACCGATGTTCCCGTACGAGGGGCGGGCGGTCGGCCGCTCCGGCGCGGCCGGCGGGGTGCTCGGCGCACTGGCCTTCACGACCGGGTCTCGGACGATGGCCGGCGGCTGGCCGCCGTCGAAGCCGGCCGCGATCACGGTGACCCGGACCTCGTCGCCGAGCGCGTCGTCGATGACCGCACCGAAGATGATGTTGGCCTCGGGGTGGGCCGCCTCGCTGACCAGCTGGGCCGCCTCGTTGATCTCGAAGAGACCGAGGTCGGAGCCGCCGGAGATGGAGAGCAGCACACCGCGCGCCCCGTCGATGGACGCCTCCAGCAGCGGCGAGGAGATCGCCATCACGGCGGCCGCCTTGGCGCGGTCCTCGCCCCGGGCGGAGCCGATGCCCATCAGGGCCGAACCGGCGTCCGACATGACCGACTTGACGTCGGCGAAGTCGAGGTTGATCAGGCCGGGGGTGGTGATCAGGTCGGTGATGCCCTGGACACCGGAGAGCAGCACCTGGTCGGCGGAGCGGAACGCGTCCAGCACGCTGACCTGGCGGTCGGAGATGGACAGCAGCCGGTCGTTCGGGATCACGATCAGGGTGTCGACCTGCTCGCGCAGCGACGCGATGCCGTCCTCGGCCTGGTTGGCGCGGCGGCGGCCCTCGAAGGTGAAGGGGCGGGTGACCACGCCGATGGTCAGCGCGCCGAGCGAGCGGGCGATGTTGGCCACGACGGGCGCGCCACCGGTGCCGGTGCCGCCGCCCTCACCGGCGGTGACGAAGACCATGTCGGCCCCCTTGAGGACCTCCTCGATCTCCTCGCGGTGGTCCTCGGCGGCCTTGCGGCCGACCTCGGGGTTGGCGCCGGCGCCCAGGCCCCGGGTGAGTTCACGGCCAACATCGAGCTTGACGTCGGCGTCGCTCATCAGGAGGGCCTGCGCATCGGTGTTGATCGCGATGAACTCGACGCCCTTGAGACCGACCTCGATCATCCGGTTGATGGCGTTCACACCACCGCCGCCGATACCGACGACCTTGATGACTGCGAGGTAGTTCTGCGGTGCTGCCACGTCGAAGGCCTCTCGCCTCGAATTTCGGGGTCGGCTTCCCCGTGTCGTGAAGGCCGACGGATGTCGAAGGGTGGGGAGCAGGGTTTCAGGACTGAATGTCCGAAATGCCGACCACCGACCCGAACCCTAAACTTGAGCTTTAGGGTTGCAGCTGTGCCTGCGTCACATCACCGTGAGACACAGCCTGGTGACACAGGACAGTAGGTCGCATCTGGCCCATGTTCAACGAACACGCCGAGCTTCCCGTTTTTCTTTTGAGCCTATGTGATCATCGACCGCCCGGCGAAACCGGGGTGACCACCAAGGGTCGGGGCGGAGTTGTGACTCCGTCAACACCGCCCTCGGGGAGAGAACTTACCGGATCAACCCGAGACGGCCGGGGCGTCCGGCGCACTCACGTCATAATTCGCACCCCGCTGACCGAGCAGCGCGGTCAGCACAACGGCCTTGCGAGCAGTGCGTTCCGGACTCCCCCAGCGGACCGTCACACCCCCGCTGAGCTGCAGTCGAATGTCGTCGTACGAGTGAATCTGCAGCGCCCCGGCCCGCTTGGCGACCTCGGCCGGCAGCCCTGCGGCCACCGTCACCGCCGCCCGGAGCAGGGTCGCCCGATCGATCACCCCCGCGGCATCGTTCGCCTGCTGACTGAGTGCCAGTTCGACCAGCGGGACTCCCGCGGGGGCACTCGGTTCGGTGGCGAAGCTCACTCCGGCGGCGTCCACCTGCGAGAAGGTGCCGTCCGGGTTCTTGATCGCCGCGACCGGCTTGCGCTCGGCCAGCTTGACCCGGAGGGTGTGCGGCCAGCCCCGCCAGACCTCGGCCTTGGACACCCGGGGGAGCTTCTCCACCCGGTGCTCGGCCTCGGTCAGGTCGATCCTGGCCAGCGGCCCGTGCTGGAGCCCCCCGAGTGCCTCGCGGACCTGGTCGTCCGTCAGCTTGCCGCTCTCCAGGCCCTGGACGGCGACGGTGCGCACGTCCAGGGCCGAGGAGAAGAAGACCAGCCAGCCGAGCGCCCCCAGCACCAGGGCGCCGAAGGCGCTCAGCACCACGATTCCACGCCGGGAGAGCCGGAGTCCGGGTACGGACTCCGGGTCCTCGTGGATCGAGGCGTCAGCCACGACGGCGGCCGCCCCTTGATGCCTCGATCGCCTCGTAGACCATGCCGACCAGCAGCTCGTCCGCGTCGCGGCGGCCGAACTCGGCGGCGGCCCGGCTCATGTCCCAGAGCCTGCGCGGATCGGTGAGCACCGGCAGCACGTTCTGCAGCACCCAGTCCGGGGTCAGCTCGGCGTCGTCCACCAGCAGCCCGCCGCCCGCCTTGACCATCGGCTGGGCGTTCAGCCGCTGCTCGCCGTTGCCGATCGGCAGCGGGACGAAGGCAGCTGGCAGCCCGACCGCGGCCAGCTCGGCGACGGTCATCGCACCGGCCCGGCAGAGCATCAGGTCGGCGGCGGCGTACGCGAGGTCCATCCGGTCCACGTACGGCACGGCCCGGTACGGCGGCATCCCGGGGATGTCGTCGATCACCGGCAGCTCGTTCTTCGGGCCGACCGCATGCAGGATCTGCACGCCGTACTGCTGCAGCCGCGGGGCGATCGCCTGGACGGTCTCGTTCAGGCGGCGGGCGCCCTGCGAGCCGCCGGAGACCAGCAGGGTGGGCAGTCGCTGGTCGAGGCCGAAGTAGTGCCGGGCCTCGGGGCGCACCGCGTTGCGGTCCAGGGTGGCGATGGTGCGGCGGAGCGGGATGCCGATGTAGCGGGAGTCCCGGAGCTTGGAGTCGGGGGTGGAGACCGCGACGAAGTCCGTGTAGCGGGCGCCGATCTTGTTGGCCAGGCCGGGGCGCGCGTTGGCCTCGTGCACCACGATCGGCACTCCGGCACGTTTGGCCGCCAGATAGGCGGGCATGGCGACATAGCCGCCGAAGCCGACCACCGCGTCGGCCTTGACCCGCTCGATGATGTCCTGGGCGGCGCGGACGGTGCCGCGCAGTCGGCCCGGGACGGTGATCAGCTCGGGGGTGGGCCTGCGTGGCAGCGGAACGGCCGGGATCAGCGCCAGCTCGTAGCCGCGCTCGGGGACCAGCCGGGTCTCCAGTCCGCGCTCGGTGCCCAGGGCGGTGATCCCGCAGCTCGGGTCGTGCCTGCGGAGGGCGTCCGCGAGGGCGAGGGCCGGCTCGATGTGACCGGCGGTCCCGCCGCCGGCGAGTACGACATGCACCGAAATTCACCGCTCCCTGCGCGCCGGCCGGGGAGCAGGGCGCGCTGTGGTTCGTCGTCGTGGCAGCACCCGGGCCAGGAGTCCCCTGGAACGGGAGTTCTTGCTCCGGGCGGCCAGAGCCGCCTTCGCCCCCGGGGTGGTGCGTGCGAAGCAGAGCAGCACCCCGATGGCGCACATGGCCGACAGCATGGCGGAGCCGCCGTAGGAGAACAGCGGGAGCGGGACGCCCGCGATGGGCAGGAGTCCCAGCGCCGACCCCAGGTTGATCATGGCCTGCGCCATGATCCACGTGGTGGCGGCACCCGCCGCGTACCTGACGAAGGGATCCTTCGTACCGATGGCCACACGGATACCCGCATACCCTAGTGCCGCGAAGAGACCGAGTACCGACAGCGTCCCCACCAGACCCAGTTCCTCGCCGGTCGCGGCGAAGATGAAGTCGGTGTGCGCCTCCGGGAGTTGACCCCATTTTTCCACACCGGCACCCAGTCCGGATCCGAACGGGCCACCGGCCGCGAAGGCGTACAGTCCGTGCAGGGCCTGGAAGCAGTCCAGGTTCGGGCCCGGCTTGGTGACCCCGACGCAGCCGAGCCGGTCGAGCCGGTGCGGCACGGTGATCACCAGGGCGGTGCAGGCGACCACGGCGATGCCCACGGTGGCGCCGAAGAGCCGCAGCGGGGCGCCGACCATCCAGAGCAGGCCGAAGAGCATCGCGATCAGGACCATCGTGGTGCCCATGTCGCCGCCGAGCATGATCAGCAGCATCAGCAGCACGGTGCCGGGGACCAGCGGCACCAGCAGGTGCTTCCACTGGTCGAGCAGCTTGCCCTTCTGCTTGCGGGCGAGCAGGTCGGCGCCCCAGAGCACCAGCGCCAGCTTGGCGAACTCGGAGGGCTGGACCTGGAAGAAGCCCAGGTTGATCCAGTTCCGGTTGCCGTTGACCTCCATGCCGATGCCCGGGATGGCGACCAGCATCAGCGCCCCGATGACCCCGATCAGTATCGGGTAGACCAGGGCCCGCTGGATCCGTACCGGTGTCCGCGCCAGCGTCACCATCAGCGTCAGGCCGAGCAGGGCGGCGACCAGTTGCTTGCGGAAGAAGAAGGTGATCGGCAGGTGGCGCTGCATCACCAGGATCTGCGAGGAGGAGAAGACCATCACCAGGCCGAGCACCACCAGCAGCAGTGTCGAGCCGAGGATCAGGTAGTACGGCGTCAGCGGCCGCCCGAGGGTGTAGCGCGCGCGGTCCCTGAAGGCCCGCAGCCGGGCGATCGGGCCCGCCGACTTGAAGGTGGTGGTGGTCGCCGAGATCAGCCGCAGCCGGGAGCCGGTGCGCTCGGGTGGAGCGGCCGTGGCCGCCTTGCCCTCACCCGCCACGGCGGTTCCCCCCTCACGCGTGGGGGCGACGAGCCGCGGGGACCGTTGCCGGTCTCCCCGCGGCTCGTTCGCCCTACTTCCTCAGATCCTGCACGGCCGCGGCGAACAGGTCGCCGCGCTCGCCGTAGTTGGTGAACATGTCCATCGAGGCGCAGGCCGGAGCCAGCAGGACGGTGTCACCCGGACGGGCGAGTTTGGCAGCCTCGCGGACCACCTCGGTCATCGCCACCGCGCCAGTCTGGCCCGTGGCCGCTTCGATCACCGGGACATCCGGCGCGTGTCGCGCCAGCGCCTCGCGGATCAGCTCGCGGTCGGCGCCGATCAGCACCGCCGCACGCAGCCGCCCGGCCGCGCCCTGCACCAGCTCGTCGAAGGTCGCGCCCTTGGCCAGGCCGCCGGCGATCCAGACCACCGGCCGGTAGGCGGCCAGCGAGGCCGCCGCCGCATGGGTGTTGGTGGCCTTGGAGTCGTCGATGTAGGTGACCTCGTCCACGACCGCCACCTCGGCGATCCGGTGGGCGTCCGGACGGAAGGCCTGCAGGCCGTCCCTGACGGCCTTGACGTCCACCCCGTAGGCCCGCGCCAGCGCGGCCGCCGCGAGGGCGTTGGCGATGTTGTGCGGGGCCGGCGGGTGGACGTCCGCGATCGAGCCGATCTCGGCGGCGTTCTTCTGGCGGTCGGGGACGAAGGCCCGGTCCACCAACAGGCCGTCCACCACGCCGAACTGCGAGAGTCCCGGCGAGCCCAGGCCGAAGCCGACGGCCCGGCAGCCCTCCTCGACGTCGGCCTCGCGGACCAGCGCCTCGGTGGCGGGGTCGGCCAGGTTGTAGACGCAGGCGACCTGGTTGCCCTGGTAGATCCGGCCCTTGTCGGCCGCGTACGCCTCCATCGAGCCGTGCCAGTCCAGGTGGTCCGGCGCCAGGTTGAGCACGGCGGCCGAGTGCGGGCGCAGCGAGGGCGCCCAGTGCAGCTGGTAGCTGGACAGCTCGACGGCCAGGACGTCGTACGGCTCCTCGGCGAGCACCGCGTCCAGCACCGAGACGCCGACGTTGCCGACGGCGGCGGTGCGCTTCCCGGCCGCCGTCAGGATCGAGGCGAGCATCTGGACGGTGGTGGTCTTGCCGTTGGTACCGGTGACGGCCAGCCAGGGGGCCGGCTCGCCGGTGGACGGCAGCGGCCGGCGCAGCCGCCAGGCCAGCTCGACGTCGCCCCAGATCTCGATGCCCGCCTCGGCGGCGGCCAGGAACAGCGGGCTGCTGGGCGGCCAGCCGGGCGAGGTGACGATCAGCCGGGTGTCCGCCGGCAGGTTGTCGCCGTCGCCGAGCCGGACCTGGATGCCCAGCCGGCCGAGCTCGGCGGCGCGGGAGCGCAGGCCCTCGCCGTCGCCGCCGTCCACGACCGTGACCTCGGCGCCGAGACCGCGCAGCACCCGGGCCGCGCTGATCCCGGAGACGCCCAGACCGGCGACGGTGACGGGCAGTCCGTCCCAGGCGATCGGGGTCATCCGGTCACCCAGCCCGCGTAGAAGAGGCCGAGGCCGACGGCGACGCAGAGGCCCTGGATGATCCAGAACCGGACCACGATCAGCACCTCGCTCCAGCCCTTGAGCTCGAAGTGGTGCTGCAGCGGTGCCATCTTGAAGACGCGCTTGCCGGTCATCCGGAACGAGCCGACCTGGATGATCACCGACAGCGTGATGATCACGAAGAGGCCGCCGAGCAGCGCCAGCAGCATCTCGGTGCGGGAGCAGATCGCCAGACCGGCCAGCGCGCCACCGAGGGCCAGCGAACCGGTGTCACCCATGAAGATCTTGGCGGGCGAGGTGTTCCACCACAGGAAGCCGAAGCAGGAGCCCATCAGACCGGCGGCCACCACGGCCAGGTCCAGCGGGTCGCGGACGTCGTAGCAGTTGGCGGTGGCGGTGATCATCGAGGCGCAGCTCTGGCCGTACTGCCAGACGCCGATGAAGGTGTAGGCGCCGAAGACCATCACCGAGGCGCCGGTGGCCAGGCCGTCCAGACCGTCGGTCAGGTTCACGCCGTTGGACATTGCGGCGATCATGAAATAGGCCCAGATGACGAACAGCACCGGGCCGACCGACCAGCTGAAGTCCTTGACGAAGGACAGGTGGGTCGAGGCCGGGGTCAGCCCGCGCGCGTCGTGGAACTGCAGCGCCAGGATCGCGAAGGCGAGGCCCACGAACGACTGGCCGAGCAGCTTCGCCTTGGCCCGCAGACCGAGCGAACGGCGCTTGACCACCTTGATGTAGTCGTCCAGGAAGCCGACCAGACCCAGACCCGTGGTCAGGAACAGCACCAGCAGGCCGGAGGCGGTGAGCTTCTCGCCCGTTATCACCTTGGTGGCGAAGTAGGCGATCAGCGTCGCCAGGATGAAGGCGATACCACCCATGGTGGGCGTACCGCGCTTGCTGTGGTGGGCCTTGGGGCCGTCGTCACGGATGTACTGCCCGTAGCCGTGCCGGGCCAGCAGCTTGATCAGCGCCGGGGTGCCGAGCAGGGACAGGACCAGCCCGATCATGCCCGAGAAGAGGATCTGCTTCACCGGGCAGCACCGTCCGCGAGCAGTGCCTCGGCAACCGTTTCCAGCCCCACCGAACGGGAAGCCTTCACCAGCACCACGTCCCCTGGCTGCAGTTGAGCCCGCAGCAGCTCGATCGCCGCGTCCGCGTCGGACACCAGCACCGACTCCTCACCCCACGAACCTTCGTTCCTCGCGCCGAGTTCCATGCAGGCCGCGTCGCGTCCGCCGACCGCCACCAGCTTGGTGACGTCCAGTCGGACCGCGAGCCGCCCGATGGCGTCGTGCTCGTCGAGGCTGTCCTCGCCGAGCTCCCGCATCTCACCGAGCACCGCCCAGGTGCGGCGGCGCTCCGGGCCCCGGCCCCCCATCGACACCAGAGCCCGCAGCGCGGCCCTCATGGACTCGGGGTTCGCGTTGTAGGCGTCGTTGACGACGGTGACTCCATCGGCCCGGTCGACGACCTCCATGCGCCAGCGGGACAGCGCACCCGCCTCGCCAAGGGCGGCGGCGGTGTCGTCGACGGACATACCGAGCGCCACCGCCACCGCAGCGGCGGCGAGGGCGTTCGAGACGTGGTGCTCACCGTACAGGCGCAGCTGTACCGTTGCGGAACCGGCCGGGGTGATCAACGTGAACGATGGCCGCCCGGTGGCATCCAGACGAACATCCACCGCCCGGACGTCAGCCTCCGAGTGCTCGCCGAAGAGCAGCACCCGGGCCTTGGTGCGCTCGACCATCGGCCGCACCAGCGGGTCGTCGGCGTTCAGCACCGCGACCCCCTCGGTGGTGAGCGCCTCCACCAACTCGCCCTTGGCCTCGGCGATCGCGGCCCTGGAGCCGAACTCCCCCAGGTGCGCGGTGCCGATGTTGAGCACCACGCCGATCCGCGGCGGGACGATCCCGGTCAGGTAGTCGATGTGGCCCTTGCCGCGGGCGCCCATCTCCAGCACCAGGTGCCGGGTGGACTCCTCGACCCGCAGCGCGGTCAGCGGCATGCCGATCTCGTTGTTGAACGAGCCGGGCGGGAAGACGGTCGTGCCCCGGCGCTGGAGCACCTGGGCGATCAGGTCCTTGGTGCTGGTCTTTCCGGCCGAGCCGGTGATCGCCACCACCTCGGTGCCGCTCGCCCGGTCCATCACGGCGCGAGCCAGTCGGCCGAGGGCCACCACCACGTCGTCCACCAGCACGGCGGGGACGCCGACCCGGCGGGTCGCCAGCACCGCGACGGCGCCGTCCGCGACGGCCTTCTCGGCGAAGTCGTGGCCGTCCACGTGCTCGCCGAGAATGGCCGCGAACAGGCCGCCGGGGCGCAGCCGGCGGGAGTCCACCTCGACCGGGCCGGTCACCAGGGCCTGCGGGTCGGCGGCATCCAGGGTGCCGCCGACGGCGGTGGCGACCTCTGCCAGGGTCAGTGCGATCACTGCTGCTCCACTCCACGGCCGTCCCGGGGCCCTGCGGGGTCCTGGGCGGCCTGGCTGTGTTCGGCGTGGCTGTGCGCGATGGCCTCGCGCAGCACCTCGCGGTCGTCGAAGGGACGGATCTCGTCCCGTACGTACTGGCCCAGTTCGTGGCCCTTGCCGGCCACCAGGACGGTGTCCCCGGCGTGGGCGCGGGCGATGGCGCCGGCGATGGCCTCGGCCCGGTCGGGGACGACCAGCACCTCGCCGCGCTCGGCCTCGGGCACACCGGCGGCACCGGTCAGCATGGTGGCGAGGATCGCCAGCGGGTCCTCGGAGCGCGGGTTGTCGCTGGTGAGGACGGCCGTGTCGGCGATCCGGGCGGCGATGGCGCCCATCGGGCCGCGCTTGTGCGGGTCACGGTCGCCGCCGCAGCCGATCACCACGTGCAGCCGGCCCTTGGTGATCTCGCGCAGCGAGTTCAGGACCGCCTCCAGGGCGTCCGGCTTGTGCGCGTAGTCGACCACGGCGACGTACGGCTGGCCGGCGTCCACCCGCTCCAGCCGGCCGGGCACGCCCGCGATCGAGGCCACCCCGGCGACGGCCGCCTCCAGCGGCACTCCGGCGGTGACCAGGGCGGTGATCGCGCCGAGCGCGTTGGCGACGTTGAAGGGCCCAGGCAGCGGCACCGAGGCGTCAGCGGTGGCACCGTCCGGGCCGAGCACCCGGAAAGTCGAGCCGACCGGGCCGAGCTGGACGTCCACGGCGCGCCAGTCGGCGTCCCGGTCGCCCTTGGCGGAGAAGGTGGTGACCGGGATCGGCGCCTCGCCGGCCAGCCGGCGGCCGTACGCGTCGTCCAGGTTGGCCACCCCGCGCCGGGCCTTCTCCGGCTGGAAGAGCCGGGCCTTGGCCCGGTAGTAGTCCTCCATGTCCGGGTGGAAGTCCAGGTGCTCGGGCGTCAGGTTGTTGAACAGGGCGACGTCGTAGACGACCCCGTCCACCCGGCCGTAGACCAGGGCGTGGCTGGAGACCTCCATGACCACCGCGTCGGCGCCGCGCTCGCGCATCACGGCGAGGATCGCATGCAGGTCGGTGGCCTCGGGGGTGGTGCGCTCGCTCTTGATCCGCTCGTCGCCGACCCGCATCTCCACGGTGCCGATCACCCCGGGCACCAGGTCGGCGCCGCGCAGGCCGCCCTCGACCAGGTACGAGGTGGTGGTCTTGCCGTTGGTTCCGGTCAGGCCGATGGTCAGCAGCTGCTCGCTGGGGCGGCCGTAGACCACGGCGGCCACCAGGCCCATCACGGCCCGCGGGCTCTCCACGACGAGCAGCGGCACGCCTGCGGAGACGGCCAGTTCGGCCCCGGCCTGGTCGGTCAGCACGGCGACGGCTCCGGCGGCCACCGCCTGGGCGGCGAAGGCCGCGCCGTGGTGGTTGGCGCCCGGGAAGGCCACGTACACGTCACCCGGGCGAACCGCCCGGGAGTCGTGGGTGATGCCAGTGACCTGCGCGCCCTCTGCGCTGTCCTCGGGAGCCGAAGGGAGCGGCTCCAGGCCCAGCAGGCGGGCGACCTCGGCGAGCGGAGTCACCGCCGGGCTGGTCGGGCGGGGCGGGGTCGCGTTGGTTTGATCGGGTTTCGGCACGGCGGGAAGGCTATCTGCCGATGGGCCCCCAGGGCCAAACCGGGCCTCTTCCTCGCGGCCCGCACCGCCCCCGGGCGCGTCCGGCCGGCCCCGGTGCCCGCCGCTGCCGTGCTCCCCCGCCCCTCGGCCGCCGCCCGTCTCGGTGGCGGACGGCGCCGCCGCGGCACCGGCCCGCCCTTCGGGTCGCCGAGCAGCGCCGGCACCCGGCGCGGGCTGCGGAGTCGAGTCGGTGGCACGGTCGGGGCGGTGGCTCATCAGGGCTTCCAGTCGACGGGCAGGTTGGGCGCCTCGCTCCCGCTGGGCGCGACGTGCAGGGTCTTCAGAGTGAACTCCATCACCTGCTTGAACACCGGCCCGCAGAGCTGGCCGCCGAAGTGGCCGTTGACCGGGTCCTGGATGACGCAGGAGACCGTCACCCGGGGCGCCTCGGCGGGGGCGAAGCCGATGAACGAGGCGGTGTAGCCGGAGTACTTGCCGGTCTTGGGGTCCACCCGGTTGGCAGTGCCGGTCTTCCCGGCCACCCGGTAGCCCGGGATCTGGGCCGCGCCGCCGGTCCCCTGCTCGTCGGAGACGACCGACTCCAGCATCCCGGTGAGGGTCTTGGCGGTCTCCGGCTTGACCACCCGGGTCTGCTCCCCGGCCGGGGCCGGGGTGTACCGGCCGTCCGGACCGGTGGTCCCGGCCAGCAGGCTCGGGGTCACCCGCACACCGCCGTTGGCGATGGTGGAGAAGACCGAGGTGGCCTGCAGCGCGTTGACCGACAGCCCCTGGCCGAACGGGATGGTGTACTGCTGCGAGCCGCTCCAGGACTCCGGCTTGGCCAGGATGCCCTTGGTCTCACCGGGGAATCCGAGCCCGCTGGACTGGCCGATGCCGAAGCGGTGCAGGTAGTCGCCGAGGATCCGGTTGGACTCCTGCTGGGTCTTGCCCAGGTGCTCGGCGGCCTCGATGGTACCGATGTTGGAGGACTTGGCCAGCACCCCGGCCAGTGTCAGGTACCAGGTCGGGTGGTCGATGTCGTCGTGGAAGACCCGGTCGGAGCGCTGCAGCGTGTTGGGCACGGTGACGTGGGTGTCCCACTGCGCCGAGCCGCTGTCCAGCACGGCGGCCATGGTCATCAGCTTGGCGGTGGACCCCGGCTCGTACGCGTCCTGGACGGCCGCGTTGCCGAGCTGGTCCGCCTTGGCGGCGCGCAGGTTGTTGGGGTCGAAACCGGGCGAGGCGGCCATCGCCAGGACCTGGCCGGTCTTCACGTCCTGGACGACCACGTAGCCCTTCTCGGCCCCGGCGTTGGCCACCTGGTCGGTGATGGCCCGCTGGGCCGCCCACTGGATGTCCCGGTTGACGGTCAGCCGCAGGTCGAGCCCCGGCACCGGGAGCTGCTGGCTGCCGCCGGCGGAGGTGGGGACCACCCGGCCGGCCCCGGACGCGTAGGTGACCCGGCCGTCCTTGCCGGCCAGCTCCTTCTGGTACTGGAGCTCCAGGCCGCCGGTGCCGACCCCGTCGGAGTTGACGAAGCCGACCAGGTTGGCGGCCAGGCCGCCGGCCGGGTAGACCCGCCGCTTGCTCTCGGTGAAGCCGAGGCCCACCAGCGGGTTGACGCAGGCGTTGTCCAGGTGCTGGCGTCCGCCCTGTTCGGCGGGCTTGCCGAGGAGGGCCTTCTGCGCCCGGCACTCCTTGGTGTCGGTCTGCTTGGTGAGCGAGGTCCGCAGGTCGGTGATCTGCTTCTTGACGTCGGGGCCCTGCCGGGGCGCGAGCATCACCCACTTGGTCTTCGGCGTGTGCAGGGCGGTGGCCAGCTGTTCCTTGCTGCGGCCGAGGATGGGCGCCAGCAGGGCGGCGGCCTGCTCCGGGGCGTCCGGGATCTTCGTCTTGTCGGCGGGGTAGAAGGTCGGGTCGGCGATGACGTCGTACGCGTCCACCGTGGTCGCCAGGGCGACGCCGTCCGAGGACGTTATCGAGCCACGCTCGGCGGAGAGCTTCGCGTCGTAGTACTGGTTGGCGCCCGCCGCGACCGCCAGCGTGTCCGAGTCGAGCAGCTGGAGCTGGACCAGTCGGCCCGCGAAGACCGAGAAGACCAGGGCCAGCGCGACGGTGACCAGCCGCAGGCGGCGGCGCGGGTCGCCGAGCCGGACCGTCCGAGGCTGGGGGCGGCCGGCCGGCGGGTGCGGGCGCCGCTCCGGCGGGCGGCGCGGGTCGGAGGTGCGCTGACGCGGGGCGCGCGGGCGCTCGCCCGGGTTGCGCGCCGGGGTACGGGCCGCACCGCGCGCCGGGTAGCGGCCCGGGTCGCCGGCGGGCTTGGGACGGGCCCCGCCGGGGCGCTGCGGCCGGCGCTCGCCGGAGCCGCGCGGAGGCTGACGGGGTGTGCTCATCGCGGCGAACCTCCGGCCGGGGCTGACGGGGTGACGGGCGGCGCCGGGTCGATCTGCACCGTGCCGTCCCCGCCGGGGCTGGGCGACGGCGCGGCCGAGGCGGCGGCGGAAGCCGAGGCGGCGGCGGACGGCCCGGCCGGGGCGCTCGGCTGGGCGGACCGGTTCTGCCGCTGCCACAGCTCGGTGCCGGAACGCTTCACCGGCGGGCTGTCCTGCGCCTGGCCCGGCTTGCCCAGCACCTTGCCGTCGTCCTGCAGGAAGGCGGGATCATCGCCGGGCACCATGCCCAGCTCACGGGCCCTGTGCTCCAGCGCGTCCGGGGCCGAGGCCCGGTCGATCTGCTGCTGCAGGGTCTGCTGCTGATCGGTCTGCTCGGTGGTCTGCTTCTGCAGCCGGGACAGCTCGAACGAGCCCTCGTTCAACGCCGTGTTCAGCATCAGCAGCCCGAGCAGCCCGCCCGAGAGCAGCACCACCACCAGCACCGCGAACGGCGTACGCCCCCGGACCGACCGCCGCCCCGGCCGCAGCGTGATCCGCGCCCTGCCCCCCTGACCGGGCAGCATCCTGCCTCCCCGAACCCGCCCTCCCTGCCCGCCAAGGAGGGGCCCTCCGCCGGCCACCGGCACTGCGCTTCTCCCTCGCCGCTCTCCCCCCGGCCGGATCAGGCCCGAGTCTCCCTGATCCTCTCCGCCACGCGCAGTCGTACGGGCGCGGCGCGCCGGTTCTCCTCGATCTCCTGTTCCGTGGCCAGCTCGGCGCCCCGGGTGTGCAGCTTCAGCCAGGGCTGGAGCTCCTCCGGGACGAACGGCAGGCCGCGCGGGGCGGTGCTGGTGGCGCCGGCCGCGAAGTACTGCTTGACCAGGCGGTCCTCCAGCGACTGGTACGACATCACCACGATCCGCCCCCCCACCGCGAGCGAGTCGAGCGCACCGGGGATGGCCCGGTCCAGGACCTCCAGCTCGCCGTTGACCTCGATCCGCAGCGCCTGGAAGGTGCGCTTGGCCGGATTGCCTCCGGTCCGCCGGGTGGCGGCCGGAATGGCGTTGCGCACCAACTCCACCAGACGCGCGCTGTTGGTGAACGGTTCCTTCTCGCGCTCCCGCAGGATCACCGAGGCGATCTTCCCGGCGAACCGCTCCTCACCGTAGACCTTGAGAATCCGGGCGAGGTCGCCGTGGCTGTAGGTGTTCAGCACCTCGGCGGCGCTCAGCCCCCGGGTCTGGTCCATCCGCATGTCGAGTGGCGCGTCCTGAGCGTACGCGAAGCCGCGCTCGGCCTCGTCCAGCTGCATCGAGGAGACGCCGAGGTCGAAGAGGATGCCCTGCACCTCGGGGATGCCCAGGTCGTCGAGCACCCGGGGGATCTCGTCGTACACGGCGTGCACCAGGGTGGCCCGGTCGCCGAAGCGGGCCAGCCGCTCGCCGGAGAGCTTGAGGGCGGCCGGGTCGCGGTCCACGGCCACCAGCCTGACCTCGGGGAACTGGGTGAGCAGTGCCTCACTGTGCCCGCCGAGGCCGAGCGTGGCATCCACCACCACGGCGCCGGGTGCGGAGATCGCTGGCGCCAGCGCGTCCACACAGCGCTGGAGCATCACCGGGACGTGCTTGGGGGCCGAGTTCTCGCTGCTCATCCCACCATTCTGAACCACCGGGCGGGCCGGACACGCACGCCGCCTCTGGTCCCCGCCCGCTCGCCTGGGGAAGGAGTGCCGCCCGGCACCGGGGAAGGTGCGCCAGGAGGCACGGAGCGGGTGGAGGCCGAAGGCGGCGTACGGAGCGCACCGACCGGCCGGAAAGGCACAGTTGACGGTGCATGACACCGGTGCTTCACTGCGCCGCAACTCTATCGCGCCGAAGTGGTCAGTCAATCGTCCGCGACGGCGCACCACCCGGGCGGAGGTATCGCCTCTCCGCAGGTCGGAGGCGGGGCGATGGTCGGCCGCCGCCGATGGCAGGGCGCCGGGGCGAGGTGCGCACCGCGCCCGGCGCGCGCCGTACAGACCGGGACACAGCGGGCAAGTCACCCGGACCGATCTCCGTGCGCCGCTATGCACTCCATCACACCGCCGAAGAAGCCGCACCCCTCCCCCACCACGGAGCGCGAAAGCCTATTACCGTCGTCGGCATGACAGTGACCCCTGACCGGCCCACGCCGTCCGCCGCTGCCGACCCCGCCCCGACGATCATCGATCGCTTCGTCGAGGCCAACCGGGCCTACGCCGTCGGCTACCGCGACGGCGGCATGGACGCCCGCCCCGTCCAGAAGGTCACCGTCGTGGCCTGCATGGACGCCCGGCTCGACCTGTTCGCCGCGCTCGGCCTGGAACTCGGCGACGCGCACGTGATCCGCAACGCCGGCGGCGTCGTCACCGACGACACCATCCGCTCGCTCACCATCAGCCAGCGCGCCCTCGGTACCCGCTCGATCGCCCTGATCCACCACACCGGCTGCGGCCTGCTCGGACTCACCGAGGACTTCCGCCGCGAACTGGAGCTGGAGGTCGGCCAGCGCCCGCAGTGGGCCGTCGAGTCCTTCGTGGACCTGGACAGCGACGTCCGGCAGTCGATGCAGCGGGTGCGCACCTCCCCGTTCCTGCTGCACACCGACGACGTCCGGGGCTTCGTCTTCGACGTCCACACCGGACTGCTGCGCGAGATCCGCTGACCGTCCGGTGCCGCCCGCCGGCCCGGCCGATGACGTCCGGGCCCCGGGCGGCACCGCACGCCCTCCGGGACGAACCGGGACAGTCCCGGCGTCTCGCCCTCCCGGGTGACTTTCGGCAGTCCGGCAGGGAAGAATGCGCCTGCAGGCTGACCCCGCACCACCTGGGGCTGCCTGACCGCGCCACCGGCCCTCACCGGTCCTCGGACTGGTCCTCCAGCACCTCAGGTCCTCTCCGGAACCGAAACGGCGGCAGGCCGCGTAATCGGGGTGGGGGCCGGGCCCGGGACGAGGTCCGGCCGGACTGGGCCATGGGAGTTTACGGGTGACGACCTACAACGGACAGACCGCCGCCGTCGGGGCGGGGGCCCCGCGACCGGCCGGGCTGCACGAGCTGAGTGCGGTGGTGGAGCGGGTCCGCGCCTCGGTCGAGAGCGTCATCGAGGGCAAGCCGGAGGCCGTCCGGATCGCGCTGACCGTCCTGCTGGCCGAGGGCCACCTGCTGCTGGAGGACGTCCCCGGCGTCGGCAAGACCATGCTCGCCAAGACCCTCGCCCGCTCGCTCGACTGCTCGGTGCGCCGGATCCAGTTCACCCCGGACCTGCTGCCCTCCGACGTGACCGGCACCAGCATCTTCGACCAGCAGCGGATGGACTTCGAGTTCCGTCCCGGCGCCATCTTCGCCCAGATCGTGGTCGGCGACGAGATCAACCGGGCCTCGCCGAAGACCCAGTCCGCGCTGCTGGAGTCGATGGAGGAACGCCAGGTCACCATCGACGGCACCAGCTACGAACTGCCCTCCCCGTTCATGGTGATCGCCACCCAGAACCCGGTGGAGATGGAGGGCACCTACACGCTGCCCGAGGCCCAGCGCGACCGCTTCATGGCCCGGATCTCGATCGGCTACCCCAGCCCCGAGGCCGAGTTCGCCATGCTCGACCACCACGCCGGCGCCAACCCGCTGGACGACCTCCAGCCGGTCGCGCACGCCGACGACATCCTCAAGCTGATCGACCGGGTCCGCGCGGTCCACCTCGCCGACCCGGTCCGCCGTTACGCCGTCGACCTGGTCGCCGCCACCCGCACCCACCCGGAGCTGCGCCTCGGCGCCTCCCCCCGGGCCACCCTGCACCTGGTCCGGGCCGCCCGCGCGGCCGCCGCCCTGGACGGCCGCGAGTACGTGCTGCCGGACGACATCCAGTCCCTCGCCGTCCCCGTGCTCGCGCACCGCCTGCTGCCCACCGCCGAGACCCAGCTGGGCCGCCGCACCGTCGAGCAGATCGTCCTCGACCTGGTGGCCAGGCTGCCGATCCCCCGTCCGCAGGGGCGCGGCTGAGGTGGCGAAGGCCGACAAGCCGTCAGGTCTGCGCACCGGTCTGCAGGGCCTGACCACCAGGGGCCGCTCCTTCCTGGCCGCGGGGATCACCGCCGTCGTGTGCGCGTACGTCTTCGGGCAGGACACCCTGCTCCAGGTCGGCGTGCTGCTGGCCGCACTGCCGCTGTGTGCCGCCACCCTGCTGCTGCGCACCCGCTACCGGGTCGCCGGGGGACGACGGCTCGCCCCGCACCGCGCCTCGGCCGGGCAGGAGGCCCGGGTGCACCTGCGCCTGGACAACGTCTCGCGGGTCCCCACCGGCCTGCTGCTGCTGGAGGACCAGGTCCCGTACGTGCTCGGGCCGCGCCCGCGCTTCGTGCTGGACCGGGTCGAGCCGCGCGGCTTCCGGGAGGTCTCCTACCGGGTCCGCTCGGACCTCCGCGGGCGCTACCCGCTCGGGCCGCTCCAGCTGCGGGTCGCCGACCCGTTCGGGATGTGCGAGCTGACCAGGTCGTTCGCCGCCTCCGACACCCTCACCGTGGTGCCGCAGGTACAGCCGCTGACTCCGCTGCGGCTGACCGGCGAGTGGACCGGCCGCGGCGAGAGCAACACCCGCACCCTCGCGCTGGCCGGGGACGACGACGTCATCCCGCGCGCCTACCGGCAGGGCGACGACCTACGCCGGGTGCACTGGAAGTCCACCGCCCGGTACGGCGAACTGATGGTCCGCCGGGAGGAGCAGCCGCTCAAGGCCCGCGCCACCGTCCTGCTGGACACCCGGGAGCTCGCGCACCGCGGGACCGGCCCCGCCTCCTCCTTCGAATGGGCCGTCAGCTGCGCCGCCTCGGCCGGCGTCCACCTGATGGAACTCGGCTACCAGACCCGGCTGCTCACCGACACCGGCTGGTCCGTCCCCGGCACCGAGGGCGGCACGGCGACGGTCGGCGAGTCGGCCGGGCTGCTGCTGGACGCGCTGGCCGTGATCGAGCAGTCCGACGGCAGCGGCTTCACCCGCGCCGAGGAGGTCCTCCGGGCCGGCGGCGAGGGCCTGCTGGTGGCCGTCCTCGGCGAGCTCGACGAGGAGCAGATCGCCCGGCTCGGCCGGCTGCGCCGCCGGGCCGGGGCCGGGATCGCCTTCCTGCTGTCCACCGCCGACTGGGCCGGGCTGCGCCCGGTGCCGCCCAACGCTCCCGACGACCAGGCCACCCGGCGGATCAACCTGCTCCGGGACGCCGGCTGGATCGTCCTGCCCGCCGGATCGAACGACTCGGTGCCCGACCTCTGGCGCCTGGCCGACCGCTCCGCCCAGGGCTCCTCGCGCCGCCTGGCCGCCCACGGCCCCGAGGCCCAGTCCACCCCCCAGCCCGGCCGGTCCCCGCAGTGGGGCCCCTCCCGAGACGAGGCCGGTTCGTGACCACCCGGGCCAAGTTGACGCTCTACTCGGCGCTGGCCACCGCGCTGACCACGCTCTGCCTGACCCCCCTGGTCAAGCAGAACACCTGGTACCTCGCCGCCTTCGTCCAGATCGTCGCGGTGGCGGCGGTCGGCGCCGGGCTGCGCCGTCTCGCCCTGTCCCGGGCGCTGGTGGTGCCGCTCCAGCTGCTGGCCGTGCTGTACCTGCTGATGTTCCTCAGCGTCGCGCCCTCGATGACGGCCGGCGTGCTGCCTGGCCCCCAGGCGATCGACGCGATCGGCACCCTGGTGGCCGACGGCGTCTCGACCATCCAGCAGTACACGATCCCGGCGCCCGCCTCGGACGGGCTCAGGCTGATCCTGATCGGCTCGGTCACGCTGATCGCCGTCCTGGTGGACGCCCTCGCGGTGACCTTGCGGCGGGCCGCGGCGGCGGGCCTGCCGCTGCTCGCGCTCTACTCGGTGGGCACCGGGCTGAACGGTGCCGGGCACGGCTGGCTCTGGTTCCTGGTCGCGTCCGCCGGCTACCTGCTGCTGCTGTTCGCCGAGGGGCAGGACCGGCTGTCCCGCTGGGGCCGGGTCTTCCGCGGCACCGGCCGGGGCGGCGCCGGCACCGGGACGCTCTCCCACAACGGCCACCGGGTCGGGCTGCTCGCCCTGGTGTGTGCGCTGGTCCTGCCGGTGTTCATCCCGCACGGCGATCTCGGCCTGTTCGGCAAGGGTTCGGGAGCGGGCCGGGGCACCGGCTCCGCCGGGCGGATCACCTCGCTCAACCCGGTGGTGGCACTGACCGCCAACCTCAACCGGCCGGACAACGTGGAGATGTTCAGCTACACCACGGACGCCAGCAATGCGAGCCAGATGTACCTGCGGATCAATGCCCTGGACAGCTTCGACGGCGTCGAGTGGAAGTCCTCCGACCAGCCGCTGGAGCCGCTCCAGGCGCCCCTCCCCGCACCGGAGGGCCTCGGCCGGGGCGTTCCGACCACCCCGGTCCGCACCAGCTTCACGATCTCCGACAGCCTCAGCACCGACACCCTGCCGATGCCGTACCCGGCCGACACGGTCACCGTGCCGGGCCACTGGCGGTACGAGCCCGAGGCCCGTACCGTGGTCGCCGACAACGGCCAGCAGAGCAACGGCCTGAAGTACCAGGTCGACAGCCTGGACGTCGAGCCGAGCCCGGCGCAGCTGCGCACGGCCGGGGCGGCACCCGCCGACTTCGCGAAGCGGTACCTCACCCTCCCGCAGAACCTTCCGCCGGTGGTCGCCGAGACCGCCCGGAGCGTCACCGCGGGGAAGACCAACGCCTACGACCGGGCGGTGGCCCTGCAGACCTGGTTCAACTCGCCGGAGTTCCACTACAGCCTGCTGGTCGCCCCCGCCACCGGCAATGACGCCATCGTCCGGTTCCTGCAGGACAAGACCGGTTTCTGCGTGCACTTCGCGGCCACCATGGCCGCCATGGCCCGGTCGCTCGGCATCCCCGCCCGGGTCGCCATCGGGTTCGCTCCCGGCAGCAGCCAGGGCAACGACCGCTACGTGGTGCACAGCCAGGACTACCACGCCTGGCCCGAGCTGTACTTCGCCGGTTCCGGCTGGCTCCGCTTCGAGCCGACTCCGAGCCGCGGCAACTCCCCGTCCTACTCCCAGGAGCAGGCCGCACCCGCGCCCAGCGCCCCCGCCGACCGGCCCAGCGCCGCACCGTCCGCGAGCGCCTCGGCGGCGCCCAGCCCGAGCAGCGCCTGCAGCGCGCAGCAGCGCCGGGCCGGGGACTGCGCGGACCAGCACGAGGCCGTGCTCCGCGCCGCCGAGCCGACCTCGTGGTGGCTCGGCTGGCAGGCCCTGGTCTCACTCGCCGTCCTCCTGCTGGTACTCGCCCTGCTGGCCACACCGATGCTCTGGCGGGCCCGACAGCGCCGACGGCGCCTGGGGGCCGGACGGCACCTGCCCGGCGGCCCGTCCACCGAGCTGACCGACCAGCAGGTGCTGGCCGCCTGGGAAGAGCTGACCGACACCGCCTGGGACCTCGGCATCCCGCCCGACGAGACCCGCACCCCGCGCCGCGCGGTCCAGCGGATCGCCGAGAGCGGGCACCTGGACGAGACCGCCACCGCCGCCGCCGGACGGGTCGCGCTGGCCACCGAGCAGGTGCTCTACGCACCCGCGACGCAGCCGCAGCCCGCCCTCGGGGCGGATGTACGGGCCGCCTCGGCGGGCCTGCGGGCCGCCGCCGGACGGCGCGGCCGGGCCCGGGCGGTGCTGCTGCCGCCCTCCTCGGTGCGGCTGCGGTGGCGGTTCGAGGACCGGGCCGCCGCCGGCCGCGCGGCCCTCGGCCGACTCGCCTCCCGGCTCGCCGAACCGGTACGCGCCCGGCTGCCCCGCCGCAAGCGGTAGCCCCCGGCGGGGCCTGGCCGGCCGGGCAGCACAACAGGTGAGGGCGGGCAGTCGATGGACTGCCCGCCCTCACCCGTCTGTCACCCGTCCGTCCAGAACGCCGACCGGCTACATGCCGTTGTGCTCGTCCCTGCGGCGCTGCCAGCGTTGCTCCATCCGGTCCATCACACTGGCCTTCCGACGCGGGGCTGGGGCCGCCTTGGGACCTGCCCTGTGCCCGGCAGGACTGCGCCTCCAGCCGGTAACGGCGAGGACCGCGCAGACCAGCATCACCAGGAACCCGACAACGCCCACCCAGATGTGCTGAGCGACCATGCCCCCCATCAGGAGGCCGACACCCACGACGAACCCTGCGGCGGCCAGGTAGACCTTCCGACGGGTGTAGGTGCGCAGCCCGGTTCCCTCGAGCGCTGACGCGAACTTGGGATCTTCTGCGTACAGCGCTCGCTCCATCTGCTCGAGCAGTCGCTGCTCGTGCTCCGAGAGCGGCACGGAGTCCTCCTACTCGTCGGTCGCGGGGCGACCGGTCCACCACCCCTGGCTCGGCCCTGTGTGGTCCATATGCCCCATGGTTCTGGCTGTCATGCTTTCCGGCTTTACCCAGATCATACGGTCCGGGAGCCGGGTTCGGGGTGGTCAGGCGCACGTGGCTCCGGCCACGTGCCCGTGTGCTTCCCGTACGGTGCCCAACGCCGCAGCGCCGGGACAAGTGCCCGGAAGAGCGGAATCTTTCGGAACGGTGCGCGGACGGTGCACGGACGGCGAGCGGACTGTGAGCGAACGGTCAGGCGAGCGAGGCGAGCAGGTGCAGCTGGGTGGCCACGGCGTGGAAGGCCGGCTCCCCTGCGGCGGCCTGCTCCAGCCTGAGCAGCGCGTCCATCGCACCGGGCTCGGTGTCCACCAGGACGCCGGGGACGAGGTCGGCGAAGACCCGTACACCGTGCACCGAGTCCACCCGCAGACCGGCGGCACAGGCCAGGCGGTCGAGCTCCTCGACGCTGAACCGGCGGGGCATCGGGTCCTGCTCGCCCCAGCGGCCGTCGGAGGCGTCCAGCACGGCACGGGCCTCGGCGAAGTGGCCGCCGAGGGCGCGGGCCAGCACGGCGCCGTTGCGGTTGGCGGCGAGCAGGCTGACCAGGCCGCCCTTGTGCAGGGTCGCGGTGAGGTTGCCGAGCGCCTCGGCCGGGTCGTCCACCATCTCCAGGACACCGTGGCAGAGCACCGCGTCCACGCTGCCCGGGCTGATCACCTCGGGCAGGGTCTGGGTGTCGCCCTGCACGGCGCGGACCAGGTCGGTGACGCCCGCCTCGGCGGCCCGGCGCTCCAGCGCGAAGAGCGCGTCCGGGCTCGGGTCGACCACGGTCACCCGGTGGCCGAGCCGGGCCACCGGCACGGCGAAGTTACCGGTGCCGCCGCCCGTGTCGAGCACGTCCAGTACCGGCTGGTCCAGCTCGGCGGCCCGGTGTTCGAGGGCCGTCTTCACCACCTCCCACACCACGGCGGTACGCAGGGCGCTGCGGGGACGCGTCGGGTACAAGGCTGAAGCTCCTCGTCGCGGGGGTTGCTGATGCCCCCACCTTAGTGCGCCCGGACCCTCCGCAGCCCCGCCCCGCCCCGGCTGCACAACGGGCTGGGTCTGCGCCCCGCAGGCGGTCGGCCGCCGGGCTACCCGGCGTCCCCCGGCGCGGCGGCGCGGCGGTCGGGAGGCAACGGCCGGGTCTGCGGGTCGGGGTGAAGTCCGAGCAGCCGCTGGACGATGCGGTGGTAGAGCGCGGTGTTGCGGATCAGGTCGTCCGCCTCGCGCGCGGTGGCCGCACCCCGGATGCCCGCCTCGGCGGCGGCCCGGCGGCGGGCGCCGGCCGCGAAGTAGACGGCCCACTCCGCGAGTTCGGGAGCGACCTCCGGCAGGACGTCCCAGGCGCTGCGGATGGCCCGGCGGCGGCGCGGGTTCCGCTCCGGCCGCCCCCGGACGGCGAGCACGGCCGCGGTGGTCCGCAGCGCGGCCAGGTGCGCGGCAGCGTACCGCTCCAGCGGGTCCTCGTACTGACTTGCCCGGACGAGTGTCAGATCGGCCTGGCGGAGCAGGTCCAGCGCGGCGGGCGGGGCGGCGGCCCGGCGCAGCACGGGGTGGATGTCGGCACCCCGGCCGCGCGGTGCCGGACTCGGCGGCAGGTTCAGTGGCAGTGGGGTCTGCTGCGGCGGGCTCTGCGGCGGCGCGGCCGGTGGCAGCGGGCTCTGGGGAGCCGGGACACGGGAATCGGCGGACGGGCGGCGGGTGACGGTCTCAGGGTGGCTGATGGTCATGGAGTCCCCCGGTCCAAAGCGGGTGACGCGGGTCGGACGACCCGTGCGACTCCATCCTGAACGCCACCACTGACAATCCGTCCCCAATCCGTCCCCGAGAGGCCGTCCGGCGCCCCGGGCGGCGCATGGCGAGGGCGGCCCCGCCCGGCCGCCCCGACTCCCCCGTCGGCCTGCCGTGCGGAACCGCCCTGCTCGTCAACCGGGAGTGCGGGCGCCAACGGCCCGACACGTCCCGGTACTCCCCCCGTCGGCCGTCCGTCCCCCCGGCCCCGCTCCGCCGCCCCGTATCGGCGGTGCGCGGCCGTCGTCCGGCCTGTCCGCGCGGCTCGCAACAGTGGCCATCGATCCCCCACTGCCGATGGACGCGAAACCGCTACCGGGGCGGGCGGCCTGCTGACAGGCCGTCGTCCCGGTGCCATCACTCTGCCGGTTTCCGCAGGTCGGGGGCCATCCGCTGGGGTACTCAAGTCGAGAACTGAGTATCCGTACTCAGATCCCGCCGCCCGCTCGGCCCGCTGGAACCGGTCGGCGCGCGGCAGCGTCCCAAGGACTCGGGCGGTCCGTCCGGGTACGGTGTGGCCCGACCGTCCGACCTGGTTTCCGAGGGGGAGCGCGAAAGTGGGCATTGTCCCGTTGATTTTCACCAGCGGCTGGGCGAGCGGGATCAACGCCTACGCCGTGGTGATGCTGCTCGGCCTGCTCGGGCGGTTCGGCGGAGCGGACTCGGTGCCGCCGGTGCTGGAGCGTACCGATGTGCTGATCGCCGCGACCGTGCTCTTCCTCTGCGAGGCGGTCGCCGACAAGATCCCCTACGTGGACACGGTCTGGGACGCGATCCACACGGTGATCCGCCCGATCGCCGGTGCGACCGTCGGCGCGCTGCTGGCCAGTGCGCACCCGGGTTCGCTGGGCGAGGTCGCGGCCGGGGCGATGGGCGGTACGACCGCGCTGCTCAGCCACGGCATCAAGGCCTCCCTGCGGATGGCGGTCAACACCTCGCCGGAGCCCGCCAGCAACATCGTCATCAGCCTGGCCGAGGACCTCTCGGTGGCCGGTCTGGTCACCCTGGCGATCTTCCACCCGTGGTTCGCCGCCTCCATCGCCGCGACCCTGCTGGTGATCGGCGCGGTGCTGGTCTGGTTCGCGATCTCCCGGATCCGCCGCTTCCGCCAGCGCCGCCGCGAGCGCAAGGCGCAGCGGGCCGCCGCCCAGCAGCCCCAGCCGGTCGGCACGGGACAGTACCGCTCCTGAGGCCCGGCACCCCCGCACCCGCCCACCTGCCCCGACGCCTCGTGCCCGCGCAGCAGGACGGGCCCTAGGATCAGGTCCCATGGCACGGATCGTCATCATCGGGGCAGGAATCAGCGGACTGGCCGCCGCGGCTCGGCTGGCCACCCTCGGACACCGGGTGACGGTCTGTGAGGCGAGCGGGACGTACGGGGGCATGCTCGGCCGCTACGAGCGGGACGGCTTCGCCTTCGACACCGGGCCCGGACTGCTCACCCTGCCCGCCGTCTACCGCGACCTGGCACTGAAGTCCGGCCGCGAGCCGCTGGAGCAGCTGGTCGAGCTGGCGCCGCTGGAGCCGGAGAGCCGGCACCTGTTCCCGGACGGTACGGACCTGGTGCTGCCCAACGCCTCGCGCGGCGGGGTCGCCCAGGCGCTGGACGCGGCCTTCGGCCCGGGTTCGGGCGAGCGCTGGGGCGAGGTGATGAACCGGGCCCGCGCGGTCTGGGAGGCCACCCGGCGCCCGCTGCTGGAGGAGCCGCTGCCGGCCGACCCCCGTCCGCTGCACACCGACCCGTACCCCGCAGCGCCGCGCCGCGGACTGGCCCGCCTGACCCGTCGCACCAGCACGCTCGCCGACCTCGCCGAACGCGAACTCGGCGGCCACCCCGGGCTGACCGCGCTGCTGTACGAGTACGCGCTGCGCTTCGGGCTCCCCCCCGACGATGCCCCGGCCGGGGCCAGTGTGCTGCCGTACATGGAGCAGTCCTTCGGGGTCTGGTACGTGACCGGCGGCAACCGGGCGCTGGCCGCGGCGGTGTACCGGCGGTGCGAGCAGCGGGGGGTGGAGTTCCACTTCGGCACCCCGGTCACGCAGGTGCTGCTGGCGGACGGGCGGGCCTGCGGGGTCGCCGCCGGGGACCGCCGCTTCGAGGCGGACCTGGTGCTCTCGGCGGTCGACACCCGCACCCTGGCCCGGCACGGAATCGTGCCGGGCCTCGACCCGTCGTCCGGCCGGGCCGCGTCCACCGGCCGGCTCACCGTGCTGCTGGCCCTGCGGGGCGCACGCCCGACCGGGACGGCGTACCGCACGGTGGTGCACGCCCGGGACACGGAGCGCGAACTGGACCAGGTCTTCGAACACCCCGACCTGCCCCGGTACCCCACGGTGCAGGTGCACCGGCCCGACGACCCCACGCTGCGCCCGGACGACGGGCACGAGGCCGTCACGCTGACCGTGACCGTGCCTGATCCCGGCGAACTCGCCGAACTCGCACCGGACTTCGAGGCGTACGCCGACCATCTGCTGGACCACCTCGCCGCCGCCGGGATCGACCTGCGCGGGCGCGTGCTGTGGCGCGAGATCCTGCCGCCGACCGCCGCACTGGCCCATCCGTCGCTGGCGGGCGCCGACGGGCGGTTCCTCAACCCGCCGAACGACTCCGGCACCCCTGGTCTGCAGCTGATCGGCGCCACCGTCCACCCCGGCGGGGGCCTGGCCCGCGCCGGGATGTCCGCCTCGATCGCGGCCGCCGGGATCGGCCCGGCCTGACCGGCGTGTGCCGGACGGCGTCAGGTGCCGGACGGCGCCTGTTCGGCGGCGCGCTTGAGGCCCGCCGCCTCGACGGCCAGATAGCGGCGGGTCAGCGGCCCGTACACCACGCCGAGCACCGGGGCCGCCGGGCCGGACTGGCCGAGCGTCAGCGTGTCGTCGGCGCCGCCGTCCGGCCGCGGCTCGATCCGGTGTCGGGCGACGGTCAGCACGCCCGGGGCGACGCTCTGCCAGGTGAGGCAGCGGTCGGGCTCGTACACCGTCACCCGCCAGACGGCGGGGCGGAGCCTGGGCTGCCGGATCCGCACCGTGCTGCCCACACCGAACCGGCCCTCCTCCAGGAGGCGGACCTCGGCGACGGAGGCGGTCCAGGAGGGCCACCGTTCGACCGCCGCCAGCACCTGCCGGACCCGCGCGGGCGACGCCGCGATCTCGACCGTGACGGTGTGGGACACAGGCACCCCCGCGAAGGCTGACGACACGTCAACTCGACCAGCCTACGGCCCAGCTGAGCGGCCGGCCACAGAGTCCCCCGAAGAACGGGACTTGGCCTGATTACCGCTCCCGGGAGCCGTCCACCAGGTCGGCGGCGGTCAGCGAGAGGACCACCGGCTCGGCACTCTCGCCGCCCATCGCGCGGGCCAGCTTCCGGAACCGGGCCGCCCCGGCGGCGTCACCCCGGCGCTCCAGCGTCCGGCCCAGCACCTCGTACGCCCAGTCGTTGCCCGGGTCGAGCTCCACCAGGCGCCGGAAGACCTGCTCGGCGCGGCCGAGCTGGGCACTGTGGAAGTACGAGCGGCCCAGCAGCTCGACGGCGGAGCGGTTGGCCGGGTCCTGCTCGACGATCGGCGCGAGGATCTCGGCCGCCCCGATGTAGTCCTTCGAATCGAAGAACAGCCCTGCGCGCTGGTACTCCTCGTAGCTCATGGGAACGGCTCCTTCCTCGGCGGACCGGCTCGACCGGTGCGGACCGCCGCTTCAACCACCGCCGCGGTCCGGGTGTTCCCGGTGCCCGCCGCGCCCGCCGGATGCGGCCCGGCGATCGCGAATCGAGGATGAGGAGTGGACCCAACCGTGCCCCGCTCGGGAGGACGCCATGACCGACTCCGACATCCTGGCCACCATCGGCGACATGGTCGCCGCCGAGAAGGACCTGCGCACCCGCATCGCCTCCGGCCAGGCCGACGCCACCACCGCCCAGCAGGAACTCGCCGCCCTGGAGGTCAGGCTCGACCAGTGCTGGGACCTGCTCCGCCAGCGCCGCGCCCGCACCCAGTACGGCGAGAACCCCGACGACGCCCACGTCCGCCCGGCCGCCCAGGTCGAGGGCTACGAGTCCTGACCCGCCGGTCCGGACCTCAGCCCTGCTGCTGGTAGCCCCACGGGTTGTGACCGTGGACGGGCTGCTCGGCCGCGGCCTGCGGCTGCTGGTACTCCCAGGGCTGGGCGTACTGGGCGGCGGCATACTGCGCCTCGGTGAACTGGGCGGCACCGTACTGGGCGCCGGCGAACTGGGGATCCCCGTACGGGGACTGGCCGTGCTGCGGATCGGGCTGCGGCTGCGCGTACGGGTCCGGGTAGGGCTGGGACACCGGGTACGACTGGTCGTAGCCGAAGGCGGGCTGCTGCGGCCAGTGCCGATCCCCGTAGGGGGAGGCCGCTGCGGGCTGCGGCTGGAAGCCGTTCTGCGGGTACGGCTCGGGCTGCGGGTACGGCTCGGGCTGCGGCTGCGGCTGGAAGGGCGCGGCGTACACGCTGTCGTCGCCGATCTCCTGCAGCTCGCCGTACGGGGCGTACGAGGCGGTCTGCGCATACGGCGCATAGGGGTCGAAGGGGGCCGGGTCGAACGGGCCCTGGTCCTGCGGGGCGGGCTCGGGTATGGCCGGACCGGCCTCCTCGATCGGGCCGACCTCGCCGACCGGCTGCGCCACGACGGCGGCCACGGCCGCGGCGGAGCCGCCGGTCGCCGCGCTGAGCAGCGGGATCCGGGCGAGCGGGCCCGGCAGGCCACCGTCCCGGCGGCGCAGCGACCAGGCGGAGGCCCGGCCGGCCTTGACCGCGAGGGTGACGAAGACCTGGCCGAGTGCGAACGCCGCCGCCCCGGCACCGATCACCACCACCGAGCGGAGCTGCATCCCGCCGACGACCGTCAGGAAACCGACCAGGGCGAGGGCCCGCCAGTGCAGCGGGGCGCGGTTCTGGAGCAGCAGCTCGGCGAGCAGCCAGAGCGCCACCACCGCCAGCGCGACGTACAGCACCAGGATTCCGATGCCCATCGGCCACCTCCAGTCGCGAACCGCGCGTGTGCGGGCGACTGTACCGCCTCGACGGCCCCGGACCCACATCGCCGGGAGCCCGTCGAAGGCGGCGGTTCAGCGCTGGTGGAGGCCGAGGTTCTGGTAGATGTCCAGGGTCGAGGTGGAGTGGTTGAGGGTGATGAAGTGCAGGCCGGGGGCGCCCTCGGCGAGCAGCTGCTCCGACATCGCGGTGGCGTGCTCGATGCCGATGGCCCGCACCGCCTCCTTGTCGTCGGCGACGGCCTGGAACCGGCGCACCAGGTCGGCCGGGAAGGCCGAGCCGGACAGCTGGGGGAAGCGTTCCAGCTGCCGGATGTTGGTGACCGGCATGATCTCCGGGATGATCGGCACCTCGCAGCCGGCCGCCGCGACCCGGTCGCGCAGCCGCAGGTAGTCCTCGACCTCGAAGAACATCTGGGTGATCGCGTAGTCGGCGCCCGCACGGATCTTGTTGACGAAGTGCCGGATGTCGTCGTCCCAGTTCTCCGAGCGCGGGTGCATCTGCGGGAACGCGGCCACGCCGACGCAGAACTCGCCGATGCTCTTGATCAGTTCGACCAGCTCGTACGCGTAGGTGACGCCCTGCGGGTGGCGGACCCACTCGCCCTGCGGGTCGCCGGGCGGGTCGCCGCGGACGGCGAGGACGTTCCGGACGCCCTCGTCCGCGTACTGGCCGATGATGTTGCGCAGCTCGGCGAGCGAGTGGTCGACGGCGGTGAGGTGGGCGACGGGGGTCAGGGTGGTCTCGGTGGCGATCCGGCCGACCATGTCCACGGTGCGACCGCGGGAGGAGCCGCCGGCGCCGTACGTCATGCAGACGAAGTTGGGGCTGAGCGGTTCGAGACGGCGGATCGCGTCCCACAGGCGGCGCTCGGCGTCCTCGCTGCGCGGGGGCATGAACTCGAAGGAGAACGAACGGTCCCCTGCCGCCAGCAGGTCGTGGACCGTCTGGGCGCGGTCAGTCCTGGTGGAGGAGATGCCTAGTGCCATGCTGGCAGGTTAGCGGGCGCGGTGAAGGGCCTGACAATCCATGTCCACCAAATGAGACACCGGACGGACAGCCCGGGGAAGCCCTTGATATCCGGCTTGAAAGGTCATCCCGTTAGGCTGATTGTCACCCCAGTGATCCGGAGTTCCTCGTGCCCTCGTCCAGCAGCCAGTCGGTCGACCCCATCGCCGTGGAGGCCGTCCGCGAGCGCGTCAACGCGGCCCTCGCGGAGTTCATGGACGGGCAGGCCACCCTGCTCGCCGGGATCTCTCCGCAGCTGCCGCCCGTCACCGAGGCACTGCGCGAGTTCCTGCTGGACGGCGGCAAGCGGCTGCGTCCGGCCTTCTGCTACTGGGGCTGGCGCGGCGCGGGCGGCGCCGCCGAGGACCCGTCGATCGCCCGTGCCGCCGCCGCACTGGAGCTGCTCCAGGCCAGCGCCCTGGTGCACGACGACCTGATGGACCGCAGCGACACCCGGCGCGGCCTGCCCTCGGTCCACCGCCGGTTCGAGGCGCTGCACCGGAGCAGCGGCTGGCGCGGCAACCGCGAACAGTACGGCGCCTCGACGGCGGTCCTGCTCGGCGACCTGCTGCTGATCTGGTGCGACGAACTCTTCCTGCGCTCCGGCCTGCCCGCCGAGCGGGTGCTCGCGGCCAAGCCCGCCTTCGACCTGATGCGGACCGAGGTGATGGTCGGCCAGTACCTGGACGTCCTGGAGCCGGTCGCCGGGGACTCCACCGACGAGGGCGCGCTGGAGCGCACCCGGACCGTCCTGCACTACAAATCGGCCAAGTACACCATCGAGCGCCCGCTCCAGGTCGGCGCCCTGCTGGCCGGCGCCGGGCCCGAACTGCTCACGGCCTACTCGGAGTTCGGGCTGCCGCTCGGCGAGGCGTTCCAGCTCCGCGACGACCTGCTCGGGGTCTTCGGCGACCCGGCCGTCACCGGCAAGCCCGCCGGGGACGACCTGCGCGAGGGCAAGCGGACGCTGCTGATCGCCCACGCGATGCGCGGGCTCAGCCCGGCGGACGCCCGTCGGCTGGACCAGCGGCTCGGCGCACCCGACCTGACCGCCGAGGAGATACCCGCACTGCGCGGGCTGGTCGAGCGCAGCGGGGCGGCCGAGTTGGTCGAGCACCGGATCGGTGAGCTGATGCGGCAGTCCCTCGACGCACTCGACGCCGCCCCGCTGGCGGACGGCCCGGCGCGCTCGGCCCTGCTCGCCCTGGCCGACGCCGCCACCGCCCGCAAGTACTGACGGGCAGCGAGCGAGCTGCCCCCGGTGTGAGGTGCAGCTCGCTCCTGAGGGTCCGGTGCGGGTCAGCTGCCTTCCGCAGTCGCGCAGTTCCCCGCGCCCCTGGTCAGCTGGCCCTTGCCCCTGGACGGGCAGCAGCCGCTCGCTGTTTCAGCTAGCTCGCGTGTCTAGGCGGCACGGACGCGGCGGGCCAGCTCTGCGGCCGCTGCTCCCGGGTCTTCGGCCGCTGTGATCGCGCGGACCACCACCACCCGGCGGGCGCCTGCCGCGAGGACCTCGTCCAGGTTGGTGAGGTCGATGCCGCCGATCGCGAACCAGGGACGGTCGGTGACGGCTTTGGCCGCGTACGAGACCAGGCCGAGGCCGGGTGCGTGGCGGCCCGGCTTGGTCGGGGTCGGCCAGACCGGTCCGGTGCAGAAGTAGTCCACCCCCGGCTCGGCGACGGCCGCGTCCACCTCGGACTCGGCGTGGCAGGACCGTCCGATGATCACCTCGTCACCGAGGATCGCCCGCGCCGCCGGTACCGGCAGGTCGTCCTGCCCGAGGTGCAGCACCTGCGGGCGGGCGGCGTGCGCGACGTCGGCGCGGTCGTTGACCGAGAAGAGCCTGCCGTGCCGCTGGGCGGCGTCGGCGAACACCTCCAGGTACTCCAGCTCCTGCCGGACCTCCAGGCCCTTGTCGCGGAGCTGGACGATGTCCACGCCGTTCGCCAGCACCGCGTCCAGGAACTCGGGCAGGTCACCCTGCTCGCGCCGGGCATCGGTGCACAGGTAGAGCCTGGCGTCCGCCAGCCGGCTACGGGCGTCCGCCATCAGAGCGCCATCGCCTGGGCGCGGCGCTTGACCTCGGTGCCCCGGTTCTCACGCAGCGCCTGGATCGGGCTGCCGGGCAGCGACGGGTCCTCGGTGAACAGCCATTCGATGATCTCTTCGTCGCTGAACTTGCAGTCCCGCAGCACGGTCAGCGTGCCGCTGAGGTGCTTCACCAGGCCGTCGGCCTCGATGAACGCGGCCGGGACCTGGAGCGACCGGTTCTCGCCACGCCGGATGGCGATCAGTTGGCCGGTCTTCACCATGTTGCGGACTTCGGTCACCTGCACACCCCACAGCTCGGAGATGTCGGGCAGGTAAGTCCACTCGGGGACCAGGGCTTCAATCTTGGGGTTGATCTCACTCACGGGACCAGACTCTCACCTCGCGGCGCTCCGGCGCACCTATCGCCACCGGGACCGCCCCGCCGCCCGCCGCCGGGCCGGCCTTCCGCTCAGGCGATGCCGGCGGCACGGGCGAGCGCGACGCCGTCCGCGATCCCGCCGTCCCAGGGGTCGCCGTGCCCGGGCAGGACGGTGTCGGCCGGGAGTCCGGCCAGCTCGTCGAGCGAGGCGCCGGCGGCGGCGCTGTCCTGGGTGAAGGCCCGGCTGGAGAGGCGCGGACCGGTCCGCCCGACGACGGTGTCGTCGGTGATCAGGGCGTCGCCGGTGAAGACCA
The DNA here is from genome assembly GCF_000955975.1 of Saccharothrix sp. ST-888. Classification (GTDB taxonomy): domain Bacteria; phylum Actinomycetota; class Actinomycetes; order Streptomycetales; family Streptomycetaceae; genus Kitasatospora. The sequence continues at coordinate 52,783 of NZ_JYJF01000003.1, read as the reverse complement.
CGGCCGGGGCCGGCAGCAGGAAGGCCGCGCTGCCGGCGGTGTGGCCCGGGACGTGGACGGCGCGCGGCCGCCCGGGTACGTCGAGTCGCTCCCCGTCCAGGAAGGTCCGCAGCTGCGGGCGGTCCTACGCCAGCGCCGCCTTCAGCTGGACGGACAGATCGGCCGCCTTCACCGGGTCCAGCACGGCGCCACCGGCGATCAGCCGCCGCGCCTGGTTGACGTCGCGCGGCCGGTCCACCCCGAGCACCCCGACCAGCCGGTCCTCGCGCAGCCAGAGCACCGCCCAGGACGGGTCCTGCGCCGAGCCGCGCCAGAGCAGCCGGTCCGCCCCGGCGTGCCGCCCGGCGTACTGGACCATCCGCCCGAACTGCTCCGACCAGAAGTACGGCACCGGGTCGTACGACTCCGCGGCCTCCTGGCCGAGCGCCGCGCCGAGCACCGATCCGGCCACCGCGCGGCCGGACTGGAGCGCGTGGTCCCAGTGCTGGACGGCCAGCCGGGTGCCGGACCTGGCGGAGGGGTACGAGACGCAGTCGCCGGCCGCCCAGACGTGCTCGGCGCTGGTGCGCAGCTGCCCGTCGACCAGGATCGCGCCGGTCGCGTCCAGCTGGACGGCACTGCCCGCGAGCCACCCGGTGGCCGGACGGGCGCCGATGCCGACCACGACCTCGTCGGCGGGCAGCCGGGTGCCGTCGGTGAGCAGCACCGCGTCCGGTTCGACGGCCGCGACGCCGGTGCCGCAGCGCAGTTCGACCCCGGCGGCGGCGTACCAGCCGGCCATCAGCGCGCCGAGTTCGGCGGGCAGGGCGCCGGCCACCGGAGCCGGTCCGGCCTCGACCACGGTCACCTCGCAGCCCAACTGTCGTGCCACCGTCGCGGTCTCGGCGCCGATCCAGCCGGCCCCGACCAGGACCAGCCTGACTCCGGGCACCAGTTCGGCCCGCAACGCGAGCGCGTCGTCCACGGTGCGCAGCACCCGGGCGCGGTCGGATCCCGGCAGTGCGATCGGAGCGGCGCCGGTGGCGATCACCAGGCCGCCGTACGGGAGTTCACCGGCCTCGGTGTGCAGGACACCGGGGGCCACGGCGGTGGCGCGGCGGCCCGGCAGCAGCTCGATGCCCAGGTGCTGCCAGTCGATGTCGAGCTCGGTGGAGTCGCGCTTGCCCAGCAGGACGTCCTTGGAGAGCGGGGGTCGGTCGTACGGCGGGTGCGGTTCCTCGCCGACCAGGGCTATCGGCCCGCGCCAGCCACCCTGCCGCAGCGCGAGCGCCGCCTGCGCCCCCGCCATCCCGGCGCCCACGACGACCATCGGATCCGTGATGTTCAGCTCAGCCACGCGATCACCCTACCGAGCCGGATACCGGCATCCGGGTGATTGTCCACAATGCGTACGCGCCTTCGGTCCGGTCGGCCCCCGGCGTTATGGTGGGTGGAGCATCACGGGAGCCCGGCGCACCGGGCTGAGAGGCGGGCTGAGGCGGCCCGCGACCGTCCGAACCTGATCCGGGTCATGCCGGCGAAGGGAGAGACGAGACTGTGGCACGTTCCGGAACCGACGTGCTGGTGATCGGCGGCGGCATCATCGGACTGGGAGTGGCCTGGCGGTCCGCCCAGCGCGGTCTGGCCGTCACCGTGGTCGACCCGGCGCACGGCGGTGGCGCGGCCCAGGTCGCGGCGGGGATGCTGGCGCCCGTCACCGAGCTCCAGTACGGCGAGGAGCCGCTGCTGCGGCTCGGCATGGCGTCCAACGAGCGGTACGCGGCCTTCGCCGCCGAACTCTCCGCCCTCACCGGCCTGGACACCGGGTACCGGCAGACCGGCACCCTGGCGGTCGCCCTGGACTCCGACGACCGCGCCGAACTGCGTGAACTCCACGCCTTCCACCAGCGGCTCGGCCTCGACTCGCACTGGCTGACCGGCCGCGAGTGCCGGAAGCTGGAGCCCATGCTCGCCCCCGGCGTACGCGGCGGCCTGCACGTCACGGACGACCACCAGGTGGACGGCCGCCGGCTGTCCGGGGCCCTGGTGCGCGCCTGCGAACTCGCCGGGGCCCAGCTGCACCGTGCCGAGGCCACCGAGCTGCTGGTCGAGGACGGGCGGGCGACCGGTGTCCGCCTGTCCACCGGCGAGACCCTGCACGCCGAGCGCATCGTGCTGGCCGCCGGTTCGCGCAGCCATCTGCTGCCCGGCCTGCCCGAGGGCGTCCTGCCCCCGATCCGGCCGGTCAAGGGGCAGGTGCTGCGGCTGCACATGCCCGATGCGCTCCTCGCGGTCCAGGGCGGCACGCCGTTCCTCTCCCGCAACGTCCGTGCGGTGGTGCGCGGTCAGCACATCTACCTGGTCCCGCGCGCCGACGGCGAGCTGGTGATCGGCGCCACCACCGAGGAGCAGGGCTACGACACCACGGTCACGGCCGGCGGGGTGTACGAACTGCTGCGGGACGCGCACGAGTTGGTCCCGGGACTGACCGAACTGCCGCTGGTGGAGACCAACGCGGGGCTACGGCCCGGCTCACCGGACAACGCCCCGCTGCTCGGCCCGACCGCCCTCCCCGGACTGGTCGCGGCCACCGGCCACTACCGCAACGGCGTGCTGCTCACCCCGGTGACGGGCGACCTGCTCGCCGAGTACCTGGCCACCGGGGTCACCCCCGAACTCGCCGTCCCCTTCTCCCCCAGCCGCTTCGGCACAAAGGTCCCCGCATGAACGAGATCTCACTCACCGTCAACGGCGAGCCGCGCCGGATTCCCCCCGCGACCACGCTCGCCGAGGTGGTGGCCACGCTGAGCAGGGCCCCGAGGGGAGTGGCCGCCGCACTGAACGAGGCCGTCGTCCCGCGCAGCGCGTGGGCCGACACCGTCCTGGACGCGGGCGACCGCATCGAGATCCTCACCGCCGTCCAGGGAGGCTGAGCCGCACCATGGCTGACGATCTGCTGACCATCGCCGGTACCACCTTCAACTCCCGCCTGATCATGGGCACCGGCGGTGCGCCGAGCCTGGAGATCCTGGAGCAGGCGCTGCGCGTCTCGGGCACCGAACTGACCACCGTCGCGATGCGCAGGGTCAACCCGGGCACCCAGGGCTCGGTGCTGGACGTCCTGACCCGCAACGGCATCCGCATCCTCCCCAACACCGCCGGCTGCTTCACCGCCGGAGAGGCCGTGCTGACCGCGCGGCTGGCCCGCGAGGCGCTCGGCACCGACTGGGTCAAGCTCGAAGTCATCGCGGACGAGCGCACCCTGCTGCCCGACCCGATCGAACTCCTCGACGCCGCCGAGACCTTGGTCGACGACGGCTTCACCGTGCTCCCGTACACCAACGACGACCCGGTGCTGGCCCGGAAGCTGGAGGACGTCGGCTGCGCGGCGATCATGCCGCTGGGCTCGCCGATCGGCTCGGGCCTGGGCATCCGCAACCCGCACAACTTCCAGCTGATCGTCGAGAGCGCGAACGTCCCGGTGATCCTGGACGCGGGCGCCGGCACCGCCTCCGACGTGGCGCTGGCGATGGAACTCGGCTGCGCCGCGGTCATGTTGGCCTCCGCGGTCACCCGCGCCCAGGAACCGGTGCTGATGGCCGAGGCGATGCGGCACGCGGCCGAGGCGGGCCGCCTCGCCCACCGGGCAGGCCGCATCCCGCGCCGCTTCCACGCCGAGGCCTCCTCCGCCATGGCCGGCCGCGCCGACCTCGACCACCGCGAGCGGCCGGCCTTCTAGGGCGTGGAATTCAGCGGCGCGGGAGACCGCGCGCAGCGGAAGGTTCCGGCGATCACCGGACCCGGAGAGCCGGTTGCACCCCGCTCCCCCGCCGCGACGGCGTAGCGTGCGGTCCAGCGGATCGGTGCGGCCCGGCGCCTTCCGCCCCGTGCCGTACCCCGCACCCCCGGGGAACCGCTGCCCCGCAGGCTCGCTCCGGAGGGCTCTCACCCCGACCCCCTACACTCCTCTGGTGGACATGACGCTCGACGACCCCCTGATCGGTACCCTGCTCGACGGCCGGTACCGGGTCGATCAGCGCATCGCCGCGGGTGGCATGTCCACGGTCTACCGGGGCACCGACACCCGGCTCGACCGGGTGGTCGCGCTCAAGGTGATGCACCCGTCACTGGTGGACGACCCCGACTTCACGGCCCGGTTCATCCGCGAGGCCAAGGCCGTCGCCCGGCTCACCCACGCCAACGTGGTCAACGTCTTCGACCAGGGCGCGGACGGCCGCACGGTCTTCCTGGCCATGGAGTACGTCCCCGGGTGCACCCTGCGCGACCTGCTGCGCGAGCGCGGCGCGCTGAGCGCCCGGGCCGCCCTGGACATCCTGGAACCGGTGCTGGCCGCGCTCGGCGCCGCACACCGGGCCGGTCTGGTGCACCGGGACGTGAAGCCGGAGAACGTCCTGATCACCGAGGGCGGCCTGGTCAAGGTGGCCGACTTCGGCCTGGTCCGGGTGCTCTCCGGCGGGGACGGCGCGGTCACCAACACCACCTCGGCCACCACCGTGCTGGGCACGGTCTCCTACCTCGCGCCCGAGCAGGTCCAGCCCGGCATGCCCACCGACCAGCGGGTGGACGTCTACGCGGCCGGCATCCTGCTCTACGAGATGCTGACCGGCACCAAGCCGCACACCGGGGACAACCCGATGCAGGTGATCTACCGGCACCTGCACGAGGACGTCCCGCCGCCCTCGCTGGTGGCGCCCGCCATCGGCCCCGGGCTGGACGCCATCGTGGCGGCCGCCACCGCCCGCGACCCCCAGGGCCGCCCGTACGACGCCGTCGAACTGCTGGCCACCCTCCAGCGGGCCCGCCGCTCGCTGACCCCGCAGCAGTTGGACGCCGAGCCGCCCACCTCGTCCAGGACCACCCCGCAGCACTCCACCGGCGAGGTGACCGCCCCGGTCGCCCGGCAGGTGGAGCACACCAGCGTGCTGGAGTTCCCCACGCTCAACCTCACCCGCCCGCGCCCGTACGACGAGCCCCTCCCAGCCCGCGCCGACCGGCCGCGGCGCTCGCGCCGACCGCTGATCTGGGCGGCGGTGGTGGCCGTGCTGCTGGCCCTGGTCGGCGGGGCGAGCTACGTCCTGTCCGGCGCGGTGTACGCGACGGTGCCGAGCGTGCTCGGGCAGACCCAGGCGCAGGCGGTGCAGACGCTGGACAAGGCGGGGCTGCAGGGCACGTTCGGCCAGCAGTTCAGCGAGAGCGTCCCGGCCGGCCAGGTGATGGCCTCGGACCCGGGCGTCGGGCAGCGGGTGCGCAAGAGCGACCCGGTGAAGGTGACGCTCTCCAAGGGCCCGCAGCGGATCACCGTTCCCGCACTGGCCGGGAAGCCGCTGGAGCAGGCCCGCAAGGCCCTGACCGACGCCGGCCTGGCGCCGGGGACGACCACCGAGACGTACAGCGACTCCGTCCCGCAGGGCTCGGTGATCAGCGCCACCCCGGGTGCGGGCCAGCAGGTCGCGGTGAACACACCGGTGGCGATGGTGGTCAGCAAGGGCATGACCCCGGTGCCGAACGTGGTCGGCCTGACCAAGGACGCGGCCGCCAAGGCCCTGACCGACGCCGGTTTCCAGGCCCAGACCAGCGGGCTCGACTTCTTCGGCACCGGCAAGGTGGTCAGCCAGACCCCGCCCGCCGGCCAGCCCGCCAAGCAGGGCACCGCGGTCACCCTGAAGCTCCCCGCGTTCTGACCCTCCGGGGGCGGTGCGAGTCCGGTCGCCTGCGGCTACCGCAGTGGCCCGTCGCCGGGCTCCTCCTGGTACGAGTAGCGCTGCTCCGCCCACGGATCGGCCAGGTTGTGGTAGCCGCGCTCCTCCCAGAAGCCCCGGCGGTCGGCGCGCATGTACTCGACCGCACGCACCCACTTGGGCCCCTTCCAGGCGTACAGGTGCGGGACGACCAGGCGGACCGGGAAGCCGTGCTCGACGGTGAGCGGCTCGCCGTTGCGGTGGGTGGCGAACACGGTGCGCGGGTCGGCGAAGTCGGCGAGCCGCAGGTTGGAGCTGTAGCCGTACTCCGCCCAGACCATCACGTGCGTGACGTCCGGGGTCGGCGGCACCAGGTCGAGGACGGTCGCAGCCGCCACGCCGCTCCACTCGCTGCCGAGCATCGAGAACCGGGTCACACAGTGGAAGTCGCCGTGCACGGTGGTCCGGGGAAGGGCGTGGAAGCCCTCGAAGTCCCAGCTGTGCTTCTCGGCCGAGGCAGTGGCCCCGAAGACCTGAAAGTCCCAGGTCAGCGGCTTGAACCGGGGAACGGGACCGTAGTGCAGCACCGGCCAGCCACGCTGCAGCCGCTGGCCGGGAGGGAGTCTCGGGTCAGACGGCTGAATCGGTTCTTGTTCGTACTGACCCATGGCTCCATGGTGACAGACGGCGGACTGCGCGCCGCGCGCGCCCCTGATCAGCGCCCCCGCGATCCCCATAGGGGACAAATCGGATATCCCTAAGCATCTTCCGGTAAGTGTGAACTAACTGGAATTTTCGCCCAAGGGGGTGTCACGATGCGGTCACAGCCATGGTTTTCGCGCGCGACGCACGAACAGGAAGGCACCGCCATGAAAGGCGACTCCGAGGTCATCGAGTTCCTGAACGAGCAGCTCACCGCCGAGCTGACCGCCATCAACCAGTACTTCCTGCATGCCAAGATGCAGGAGAACTTCGGCTGGACGAAGCTCGCGAAGTACACCCGGCACGAGTCCTTCGACGAGATGAAGCACGCCGAGGTGCTCACCGACCGGATCCTCTTCCTCGACGGCCTGCCCAACTACCAGCGGCTGTTCCACGTCCGGATCGGCCAGACGGTCAAGGAGATGTTCGAGGCCGACCGCCAGATCGAGGTCGAGGCCATCGACCGGCTGAAGCGCGGCATCGTGGTGATGCGGGCCAAGAACGACGTCACCTCGGCCAACATCTTCGAGGACATCCTGGCGGACGAGGAGCAGCACATCGACTACCTCGACACCCAGCTGGAGCTGGTGGAGAAGCTCGGCGAGGCCCTCTACATCGCCCAGGTGATCGAGCAGCCGGAGTCCTGAACCGCCGGCCGCGACCGCCGGCCCTCGGACTACCGCCCCTCGGACAGCCGTCCGAGCCTCAGGCGGCCCGCAGCGGCTCGACCAGCTCGGTGTTCGGCTCGGCCAACCCGAGCTTGGCAGCCAGGCGGGCGGTCGGACACGGACGCGCGCCGTGCTCGCCGAGCAGCGCCTGGATCCGGCGCACGCAGGAACCGCAGTCGGTACCGGCCTTGCAGCCCTTGGCGATCTGGCGCGGCGAGTTGGCGCCGCCGTCGATCTGCTTCCTGACCTGGTCCTCGGTGACCGCATGGCACATGCACACGTACATCGCGGTCTCTCCCGGGGGTTGTGCTCACAGGCCCTGGCGAAGGCTTGCCTTACCTCGCTAAGCCTTACCTTACCCAATGGTCGGGGCACGAAAAAGCCCCTCCGCTTCCGGTCTGCCGGAAAGCGGAGGGGCGTTCGTCACAGTCGGCCGCCGTCAGTGGCCGCGGTACATCTCCGCGACCAGGAACGCCAGGTCCAGCGACTGGCTGCGGTTGAGCCGCGGGTCACACGCCGTCTCGTAGCGCTGGTGCAGGTCGTCGACCAGCACCTCGTCGCCACCGCCGACGCACTCGGTGACGTCGTCACCGGTCAACTCGACGTGGATGCCACCCGGGTGGGTGCCGAGCGCGCGGTGCACCTCGAAGAAGCCCTTGACCTCGTCGAGCACGTCGTCGAAGCGGCGGGTCTTGTGGCCGGTCGCGGCCTCGTAGGTGTTGCCGTGCATCGGGTCGCAGATCCAGACCACCTGGGCACCGGTCGCGGTGACCTTCTCCACCAGGGTGGGCAGGTGCTCGCGGATCTTGCCCGCGCCCATCCGGGTGATGAAGGTGAGCCGGCCGGGCTCGCGGTCCGGGTCGAGCCGGTCGATCAGGGTGAGCGCCTCGTCGACCGTGGTGGTCGGGCCGAGCTTCACACCGATCGGGTTGCGGATCTTCGATGCGAACTCGATGTGCGCGTGGTCCAGCTGCCGGGTGCGCTCACCGATCCAGACCATGTGGCCGGACACGTCGTACAGGTCGCCGGTCCGCGAGTCCACGCGGGTCAGCGCGGTCTCGTAGTCGAGCACCAGCGCCTCGTGCGAGGAGAAGAACTCGACCGTCTTGAACTCCTCCGGAGCCACGCCGCACGCCTTCATGAAGGCCAGCGCGTTGTCGATCTCCTTGGCCAGCGACTCGTAGCGCTGCCCGGCGGGCGAGTTGCGGACGAAGTCCTGGTTCCAGGCGTGCACCTGGCGCAGGTCGGCGTAACCGCCGGTGGTGAAGGCGCGGACCAGGTTGAGCGTCGCGGCGGAGGCGTTGTACATCCGCTTCAGGCGCTCCGGGTCCGGGATCCGGGACTCGGGCGTGAACTCGAAGCCGTTCACCGAGTCGCCCCGGTACACCGGGAGGGTCACGCCGTCCCGGGTCTCGGTGGACTTGGAACGCGGCTTGGAGTACTGACCGGCGATCCGGCCGACCTTGACCACGGGGACGGAGGCGGCATAGGTCAGCACCGCCGCCATCTGCAGCAGGGTCTTCAGCTTGTTGCGGATCTGCTCGGCCGACACGCCGTCGAAGGCCTCGGCGCAGTCACCGCCCTGCAGCAGGAAGGCCTCACCGCGCGCAACGGCACCGAGCCGGGCGCGCAGCTGGTCACACTCGCCGGCGAAGACGAGCGGCGGATACGAGGCGAGCTCCGCAAGTACCTTGCGCAGAGCCTCTTGGTCCGGCCATTCAGGCTGCTGCGCCGCGGGAAGGGACTGCCAGCTCCGGCCAGCCCCGTTTGTCTCAGTTGTCACGGTCACAGGTCAAGGCTACGGGGTGTGACAAGCGAATTGTGACCGGCGCCCGATGGGTGAGACGACATCTGGACATTCCCGTGACCGGGCTCACGGTCGGACGTGATCCGCTAGGCTCGTAACCATGAACGCGCCGCACACCCTCTGCTGGTGGTGGGCCGACCCTCCGGGTGGCCCACAGCTCGCGCGTCCCTAGACGACACGACGGCCGCCCCTCGGGGCGGCCGTCGGCGTATCGCACGCAGGCCCTCCGGGAAGAGCGGACCAACCACCGCCCTGCCAACGAAGGAAGCCGTACCGTGCACCTCACCGACCTGCTCGCCCGCCTCACCGCCCCCGGCGCTCCGGCCTTCGCCGTGCTGTACCGCCGCGCGCCCAGGCTCGCCCCCGACACCGTCGAGGTCCTGCTCGGCGAGACCGGCACGTACGACACCCTGGCCGAGCTGCCCGTCCCCGCCGGTGTGCCGAAGGGCGGTCCGCGCCACGACCTGCTGGCCCTCGTCCCGTACCGGCAGATCCGCGAGCGCGGCTTCGAGGCGCACGAGGACGACGCCCCGCTCCAGGCCATCCGGGTCCGGGAGCAGTACGCCTTCCCGCTCGCCGAACTGTGTCCGGCCCTGCCCCAGCTGCCCGTCTCGCTCTCCGACGCCGGCTTCGACATCGACGACGCCGAGTACGCCGGGATCGTCCGCCGGGTGATCAAGGACGAGATCGGACGCGGCGAGGGCGCCAACTTCGTCATCCGCCGCGACTTCCGGGCCCGGCTGGACGACTTCACCCCGGCCCTCGCGCTCTCGCTCTTCCGCCGGCTGCTGGAGCAGGAGCGCGGCGCGTACTGGACCTACCTGGTGCACACCGGCGAGCGCGTGCTCGTGGGCGCCTCCCCCGAGGTCCACGTCCGGCAGAGCGGCGGCACGGTGGTGATGAACCCGATCTCGGGCACCTACCGCTATCCGGCCGCCGGAGCGGACATCGACTCGCTGCTCGCCTTCCTGCACGACCCCAAGGAGCTGGAGGAGCTCACCATGGTGGTCGACGAGGAACTCAAGATGATGTGCACCGTCGGCGACCTCGGCGGCCAGGTGCTCGGCCCCCGGCTGAAGGAGATGTCCCACCTCGCGCACACCGAGTACGAACTGCGCGGACGCACCTCGCTGGACGTCCGGGAGGTGCTGAAGGAGACCATGTTCGCGGCCACCGTCACCGGCAGCCCGGTGCAGAACGCCACCCGGGTGATCCGCCGCTACGAGAGCACCGGCCGCGGCTACTACTCGGGCGCGCTGGCGCTGATCGGCCGCTCGGCGGGCGGCGCCCAGCAGCTGGACTCGCCGATCTGCATCCGCACCGCCGACATCGACCCGGCCACCGGACGGCTGCGGGTCGGGGTCGGGGCCACCCTGGTACGCCACTCCGTGCCCGAGTCCGAGGTCGCCGAGACCCACGCCAAGGCGGCCGGGGTGCTCGCCGCGATCGGCGCCCGCCCGGCACCCGCCCGCCGCAACTCCGGCTCCGCGGGCCCCCGGCTGGCCGACGACCACCGGGTGCAGAACGCCCTCGACGCCCGGCGCCGCAACCTCGCCCCGTTCTGGCTACGGATGCAGCAGCCGGCCCGGGCCACCGAGCCGCAGGAGACCCTGGTGGTGGACGGCGAGGACACCTTCACCTCGATGCTCGCCCACCTGCTCACCTCGCTCGGCCACCGGGTGAGCGTCCGGCGCTTCGACACCCCCGGCCTGCGCGAACTGGTCGCCGCCCACACCGGGGCGCTGGTGCTCGGCCCCGGCCCCGGCGACCCGGCCGACCCCGCCGACCCCAAGATGGCGCTGCTCCGCCCGATCGCCGCCGACGCCCTGGCCGCCGTCCGGGCCGGGACCAGGACGGCCCCGCTGCTCGCCGTCTGCCTCAGCCACCAGCTGCTCGCCGCGGAGCTCGGGCTGCCACTGGCCCGCAAGGCCGTCCCGTACCAGGGCGCACAGGAGAGCATCGACCTCTTCGGCACCCGGCGGACCGTCGGCTTCTACAACGCCTTCACCGCCCGCTGCACCGACGCCGACGCCGAACGGCTGGGCGCCGAGGGCATCGAGGTCGCCCGCGACACCGTCACCGGAGACGTCCACGCGCTGCGCGGCGCCGGCTTCGCGACCCTCCAGTTCCACCCGGAGTCGGTGCTGACCCGCGAAGGCGTCGACATCGTCGCCGACCTGCTCCGCAACGCGAGCCCCGTCCGCAACTGACCCCGGAGCCCGGGCGAAGCCTTCGGGGGCGCGGGGAACCGCGGCTCCCCGGCGGGCCGGTCGCACGTTCCCGCGCCCCGGGAAGCGTTGCCCCCCGGCCCGGGTGGTCGGCGGTCCGTGACAGGCGGGAGCATGACCTCATGGCCACCTCAGCAGCCCCGGCCGGCGCGCTCGCCGACTCCCTCGTCGACCGGCTCGTCCCGGCCTTCCGCACCGCCGCCGACCCCGTCCAGGCGGTGCGGATGTCCGCCTACATGCGGGACCAGTTCCGCTTCCTCGGCCTGCCCGCCCCGGTCCGGCGGACCCTCTCCCGCGCGGCCCTCGACGGCACCCCGCGCCCGGCCGAGGCCGACTGCGCCGCGCTGGCGCTCGCCTGCTGGGACCTGCCGGAGCGGGAGTTCCAGTACGTCGCCACCGACTACCTGGCCCGGTACGCCGACCGGTGCTCGGCGGACTTCCTGCCCACCGTCCGACAGCTCATCAGCACCCGCTCCTGGTGGGACACCGTGGACCCGCTGGCCGTCCACGTCGTCGGCCCGCTGGTCGCCGCCCACCCGGCGCTGCGCACCGAGATGGACGCCTGGATCCGCTCGGACAGCCTCTGGATCGCCCGCAGCGCCCTGCTCCACCAGCTGCGCCACCGCGCCCGCACCGATGCCGACCGCCTCTTCGGCTACTGCACCCTGCGCTCCGGCGACTCGGACTTCTTCATCCGCAAGGCCATCGGCTGGGCCCTGCGCGAGTACGGCAAGACCGACCCCGCCGCCGTCCGCCGCTACGTCGGGCAGTCCTCGCTCGCGCCGCTCTCGGCCCGCGAGGCCCTCAAGAACCTCTGAGACCCACCGGGTGAGCCCGGCTCAGATCTCGTCGTCCAGGCCCTGCTCGATCGCGTACCGGACCAGCTCGACCCGGTTGTGCAGCTGGAGCTTCCCGAGCGTGTTCTGGACGTGGTTCTGCACCGTACGGTGCGAGAGCACCAGCCGGTCGGCGATCTGACGGTAGGAGAGGCCCTTGGCGACCAGGCGGAGCACCTCGGTCTCCCGGGCGGTCAGCCTGGGCACGCCGGGCGAGGCGGCGGCAGCGGCGGGCTCGCCGGCCAGGCGGCGGAACTCGCCCAGCACCAGCCCGGCCAGACCGGGGGTGAAGACCGGGTCGCCCAGCGCGGTGCGCCGGACCGCGTCCAGCAGTTCCTCGCGTCCGGCCGACTTGACCAGGTAGCCGGTGGCGCCGGACTTCACGGCCTCCAGGACGTCCGCGTGCTCACCGCTCGCGGAGAGCATCAGGATGCGCACCGACGGGTCGTACGCCACCACCTGGCGGCAGACCTCGACCCCGGACAGGCCCGGCAGGTTGAGGTCGAGGACCAGGACCTGCGGGGTGGAAGCGCGGGCCCGGCGGACCGCCTCCTCACCGTCCCCTGCGGTGGCCACCACGGCCAGGCCGGCCTCGGCGAGGTCCCGGGAGACCGCGTCCCGCCACATCGGGTGGTCGTCGACCACCATGACGCGGATCCGATCGACGGTCACTCGCCCTCCCTGGGCACTCGCAGTTCCACCTCGACGCCCTCCCCGGGCACCGAGTACAGCTGGGCGGTGCCTCCGAGGTCAACCAGCCGCCCCCGGATCGACTGGGCCACCCCGAGCCGCCCGGCCTTCTCCGCCTCGCCGAGCCGTCCGGCCGGGTAGCCGGGCCCGTCGTCCCGGATGCTCACCGTGACGGCCTCCGGCTCGTCCTCGACCAGGATCCAGGCCCGGGCCTGCTCGCCCGCGTGACGGTGCACGTTGTCGACGGCCGCACCGACGGCGGCGGCCAGCTCGTCCGCGACCGGCCCTGGCAGCAGGACCGGCGTCGCCGGGGCGGAGACGGTGACCCGGTCGTCGGCGTACGGGGTGAGCAGCGCGCGCAGGTCCTGCTCGGCGCCGGAGGACTGACGGGGCAGCGGGCCGCCGGTCATCAGGGTGCGCAGCGCCCGTTCCTGCTCGCCGGCCAGCCTGCCGAGCTCACCGAGGTCGCCCTCCTTGCGCTGCACCAGCGCGAGCACCTGGAGCACCCCGTCGTGGATGTCCCGGGAGAGCCGCTCGCGCTCGCGGGTGGCCGCCTCCACCTGGAGGGCCCGGACCAGGGCCGCCTCGCTGGCGCGGGCCAGCTCCATCACGTACCCGATGGCGCAGCCGGCCACCAGCAGCAGCACGATGTTGTGCACGTTGTCGCCGGTGAGTCCGCCGTGGCCGGCGAAGTTCGCCAGGCCGATCACACCGCCCGCGAAGGCGGCCGCCTTCCAGCCGCCCTTGCCCGCGAAACCGAGGACCGTGCCGGCCGCCCAGATGGTCGGCAGGGTCAGCGCACCGGCGTGGATCCGGGCGGGGGTGTCGATGATGCCGCTCATCACGATGCCGGTGACGGTGAATGCGAGGTCGGCCGCCAGGACGTACCGGGAGCAGCGGTGCGGGTTGGCGAAGGCGCGGGTGCTGGCGATGGTCCAGAGGGTGAGGGCGCCGAGGTAGATCCAGCCGGAGACCGGGTGGAGGTAGGCCAGGTAGGAGTGGAAGTAGCGGAGGACCGCGTAGCCGAGGGCCAGGATGCGGAAGAAGGAGATGGCCCGCCAGATCGGCATCTCGACCGACATGCCGCCTGCGGTGATCGTTCCGCCGGGACCGGACGCACGGTCCGCCCCGGGTCTGTGATGGTCCGCCATCGTCCCCCCTGCCCTGTCCTCCCCCGCTACTCGGTGCCCTTCTCCAGGTCGGCCCGGTCCTTCTCGGCCTTCTCGGCCGCGGCCTTCTCGGCGTCCTGCTGGGCTTTCAGGGCCTTCTGCTCGGCCTTGCGCTCGGCGTCGGCGCGCTTCTTGTCCTCGGCGATCTGCCGCTTGGCGGCGGTCGCGTAAATGTCCACGTACTCCTGGCCGGAGAGCCGCATGATCTCGTACATCACCTCGTCGGTGACGGAACGGAGAATGAAGCGGTCGTTCTCCATGCCCTGGTAGCGGGAGAAGTCGAGCGGGCGGCCGATCCGGATGCCGGGGCGGATGCCGAAGTTGGGAACGACCTGGCCGGGGGGCTGCACCTTCTCGGTGTCGATCATCGCGACCGGGATGACCGGCGCACCGGTGGCCAGCGCGACCCGGGCCAGGCCGCCGACCTTGCCCCGGTACAGCTTGCCGTCGGGCGAGCGGGTGCCCTCGGGGTAGACGCCGAACAGCTCGCCGCGCTCGATCACCGCGATGGCACTGCGGATCGCCGCCTCGCCCGCGCCGCGGACGCCGGAGCGGTCCACCGGCAGCTGGCCGACGCCCTTGAAGAAGGCGGCGGTGAGCTTGCCCTTGAGGCCGGGCGTGGTGAAGTACTCCGCCTTCGCGATGAAGGTGACCCGGCGCTTCATCAGCGCGGGCAGGAAGAAGGAGTCCGAGAAGGAGAGGTGGTTGCTCGCGATGATCGCGGCCCCCTCCTCGGGAATGTTCTCCGCGCCCTCCATCCACGGCCGGAAGAAGATCCGCAGCAGCGGTGCGACGATCATCTTCATCAGTCGGTAGAACAACCCGGGCCTCCTGTTATACGGACCGGTCGATCCTAATGCTTTCGGACTGTGCAATGTGCACCCGCGCCGGGCGAGCCGGGGAGCACCGGGCGCGGGCGGGCCTGTACGGGGCCGGTGGCCGCGTGCGACGATGCGGGTCCCAGTGCTGCCCGCGAAGGAGCCCGCAGATGCCGGTGATACCGCTGCTGCCCGGTGCCGAACCGTTCCGCCACCAGGGCGGGCGGACCGGTGTGCTGCTGATCCACGGCTTCACCGGCTCACCGCAGTCGATGCGCCCGTGGGCCGAGCGGCTGGCCGCCGCCGGGCTGACCGTCTCACTTCCGCTGCTGCCCGGCCACGGGACCCGCTGGCAGGACATGCAGCTGACCCGCTGGGAGGACTGGTACGCCGAGGTGGACCGCGGCCTGCGCGAGCTGGCCGAGCAGTGCGACCAGGTCTTCGTCTGCGCGCTCTCGATGGGCGGCTCCCTGGCCCTGCACCTGGCGGCGCAGCACGGCCCGGCCGTGGCGGGGCTGGTCCTCGTCAACCCGTCCGTGCGCTCCGACAACCCCGCAAGTGTGCTGTTGCCGGTGCTGCGTCACCTGGTGCCCAGCATCCCCGGGGTGGCCAACGACATCGCGCTCGACGGTGCGGCGGAGGTCGGCTACGACCGGACGCCACTGCACGCCGCCTGGTCACTGGGGCGGCTCTGGCGGACCGTCCAGGCCGAGTTGGCCGAGGTGCGGCAGCCGGTGCTGCTGCTGCACAGTCCGCAGGACCATGTCGTCTCCCCGGCAAACTCGGCACTGGTGCTCGCACGGATATCCTCGACCGACGTGACCGAGCTGCTCTGCGAGCGCAGCTACCACGTGGCGACGCTGGACCACGACGCCGAGCTGATCTTCGAGGCGGGCCTCGATTTCATCCGGCGGCTGGCACCTCTGGCGACCGCCGAGGCCGAGAACCACCTGGGCTGAAGGGCTGGTTGTGCACGAGAGGCAGTACCGATGAGCACGGCGGCGGGCGGCGAAGAGGAGCTGCCGCGGGACGGCGAGGCCAAGGCGGACTCCCCGGGTGAGGCCGAGACGGTCGCCCGGCGCCCGGCGGCCGGCAGCCAGGCCGAGCAGGACGCGATCTTCGCGGCCCTGGTCGCCCAGTTCGACGACCCGGTGGACCTCACGGACCCGGAGTGGCCGGAGATCGAGAACCTCCGGGCCAGGAGCGAGAGCGACACCCGGCCGGCCACCCCGCCCGAGCTCGCCGACTTCGCCCCCCAGCCCCGCCCCCGCCCGGCGGCCACGCCCGGACCGCGCGACTTCGAGGTCGCCGAGGACCCGGACGAGGGCCACTTCGTCCAGCCCGACCCGCCGCTTCCGGCAGCGGACACCACCGCCAAGTTCGCCTGGCTCGCGGTGCTCGGCGGCCCGGCGCTGCTGCTCTTCGACGTCCTGGTCTGGCGCGAGGTCTCCGGCTGGCCGGCCTGGATCGGCATCACCGCCTTCCTCGGCGGCTTCGTCACCCTGGTCGCGCGGATGAAGGACCACGACGAGGACGAGCCCCCGGACCCGAACGGCGGCGCCGTCGTCTGAGCCCCGGTCAACGGCGGTGGTGCGGGTCGGCCCTGCCCTGGTCACCCGGCGGCTACGCCGAGCTTGGAGACCTTGGCCAGCAGGCAGGTCGGGAGCAGTCCGCCCGGGGTGAGCAGCAGGCGGGGGACGTACCAGCGCAGGGCGAGCTCCTCGTAGCGCTCCAGGACGATCCGGCACGCCGTACCGCTCCGCACCGTACGACCGGTCAGGCGTCCGCCGGTGGTACCCGCAGCACCGCCAGGACGGGCAGGTGGTCGGTGGCCGCGAGCAGGTCGGCCGCCCGCAGACCGGGGAGGCCGTGCGGGACGCCGCAGGCGAGGACTTCGAGGCCCGGGGTGGCGAAGACCGCGTCGATGCGCTGGTAGGGGTTCTCGGGGACGGAGGTCCAGGTACCGCCCCAGGGGGCGGTCGGGTGGGCGTCCTGGAACTCGGCGGCGAGGCGCCGCCAGCCGGGACCGTCGGGGTGCTCGTTGAAGTCGCCCGCGATGACGCCGTGTTCGCCCGGCGAGAGCCGGCCGGGGAGCAGCCCGAACTGCCGGTGGCGCTCCTCCGGGTCGAGGCTGAGGTGGCAGCTGGTCACCACCAGCGGGGCCGCGCCGCCGAGGCGCACCACGGCGGTGGCGAAACCCCTGGCGTGCAGGCCGCGGGTCTTGGGGAGCAGTCGGTCCCGGGTTTCGAGCACCTGGACGTCGGGCCGGCCGAGCAGCAGCGGACCGGCGGCGATCCGTCCGCCACCGGCGAGGACCACCGTGCCCGTCTGCCGGGCGAGCCAGGCCGCCTGGCCGGCGGGGCGCCAGTAGCGGGGGGACTCCTGCAGGCAGATCAGGTCCGGTTCGCAGGCGCGGATCACCCGGACCAGCGCCCGCCGGTCGTCCCGCAGCGAGCGGATGTTGTAGCTCAGCAGGCGGACGCGGCGCCCGCCGTCGGGCTCGTCGCCGGAGGGCGGCAGCGGAGGAAGCGGCATGTCCAGGCTCACCCGCCAAAGGCTAGAAGACTCTTGAAGATCTTGCTCCGGCCGACCTGGTGCAAGTCGGGCGCGTTTTCAGGATCTTCATCAGGCTCCCGGGCCCTGCTGCGGAGCGCGGTCGGCCGGGTGACGCCCGCGGGCGTTGCCCGGCCGACCGACCTCCACGGTGCTCGGGGCGGTCGGTGGCCGCTCGCGGCCACCGCGACCCCGGACGGTCAGATCCGGGCGAGGTCGCCCGCGCCGGCGATACCGGCGGCGGAGCCCATCGAGGCCAGCACGACGGCGGCGCGCGGCCGGTGCACACCGCCCGTCAGGTACTTCTCGAACGCCTTGGCCACCGGGTCGAGCAGCAGCCGCCCGGAGTCGGAGACACCGCCGCCGAGGACGAAGACCGCCGGGTCGAAGAGGGCGGCGAGGTCGGCCATGCCGCGGCCCAGCCAGTCGGCGAGCTCCTCGTAGCACTCCAGGGCGAGCGGGTCGCCGCCCTCCGCGGCCTCGGTGATGTGGATGCCGCGAATGGTCTCGGCGACCCCGTCGTTGAGGTCGAGCATCCACTTGCCGCGCACGGGGTCGGCGGCGGCCCGCTCCCGGCCGTAGCGGCGCAGCGCGCGGCCGGAGCCGTACTGCTCCCAGCAGCCCTTGCCGCCGCAGCCGCAGAGCAGTCCGTCGGGGACCATGTTGAGGTGGCCGATCTCGCCGGCCACGCCGAAGCGGCCCCGGTGCAGGCGGCCGTCCAGCACGATGCCGCCGCCGATGCCGGTGCCGACGGTGATCAGGACCATGTCCTCGTACGCGGCGGCGGCGCCGAAGCGGAACTCGGCCCAGGCAGCGCAGTTGGCGTCGTTCTCGACCACCGTGCCCAGGCCGGTGAGCTCCTCGATCCGGCTGCGCAGGGGCTCGTTCTCCCAGGCGATGTTCGGGGCGAAGATCACCGTGGAGCGGTCGCGGTCGACGAAGCCGGGGGCGCCGACACCGACGGCGGACACCTCGGGATGCTGCTCCTTGAGCTCGCGGACGGCCTGGGCGATGGCATCGACCGCCCACTGCGGGTCGGCGGGGGTGGGTACCCGGGTCCGGGCGAGGATCTCGCCGTTCTCGTCGACCACACCGGCCGCGATCTTGGTGCCGCCGACATCGACGCCGATGGTCAGAGCCATGTGTCCCTCAGCTATTCACTCGTTCCCGCCTGTCCGGAACGGTACCCGGACAACGGTGCTCCCGTACACAGCGCTGCATACATTATCCGAAGACATTTCCCCGAGATCTCGTCCGTACGCTTTCAAAAGTCGTACGTTATGCCCCGATCAGTGACGTTATGAAGCCGCACGATCACCAGTTATGCCGAGCGGCTTCACTAATTGTCCGACGCTCCGTCGAGGTCGATGCGCTGCGCGTCCGGCTGTCCGGGGGCCGACCAGCGGCGCTCGTGACCGGAGACGACGGCGCGGTAGGCGGCGAGGAGTTCGCTGCCGGCGGCGGCCAGGTGCCCGTACACCTCGGGGTTCTGTTCGCGGAGCCGACCGCCGATCTCCTGGGCCTTCTCCCCCACGGCGGCGGCGAACCGGCGCACCTCCTCGACCAGTGGGCCGAGCTCGCCGGTGAAGGGCTGGTCGGTCTCTTCGTCGGCCATCGGGCGCCTCTCTCCTGGGGCGGCCACGGCGGCCGCCGTGCCCGAGACGCTACCCGATGCCCCGGGCCCAGCCGGTCGGCCAGAGCGCCGGGTCCGGCGCGAAGCGGACCGAGAGCACTCCCTCGCCCATCCCCGCGCCCTGCACGGTGCAGCGGCGCAGCGCGGAGGGCAGCGGCAGGATCCGCCGGTACCCGCCCAGGCCGACCACCAACTCGTCGCCGCGCCGGACGAGTTCGAGCTCGGACCGGTCGGCGCCCGGCAGCGCGAGGCGCCAGATCAGCAGGCCCTCCTCGGCGAGCCGGTCCACCACCTGCCAGGGGGTGTCGTACGGGACGGGCTCGACCGCGCCGTACAGCTGGGCGGCCATGCCCTCCAGGGTCGGCTCGGGCCGGCGGCAGACCAGCAGGGGCAGCTCGCCGAGTTCGTCGGCGAGCGCGGCGAGCCGGTCGCGTTCGCGGGCGGCCTGGGCGGCGAGCCAGGGGTCGGGCGAGTCCACGGCGGCGGCGGGCAGCGCCCGGTGGGCGACCACGGCGTCCAGCCGCTGCCCGTACAGGGCGAACCCGGCCCGGATCCGGCGCAGTTCGTCAAGGCCGTAGTGGTCGGCGTCCACCACCAGACGTACCGAGGTGCCCGGGTCCTCGACGGCGGCGCGGGCCTCGGCGAGCACGGCGACGGCCTTGGTACGGGCCGAGAACAGCCAGTCGGCGGGCATCGGCACGCCGGCCATGGCGGCCAGCAGCGGGCGCAGCGCGCGGGCGGCCTGGCGCTGCTCGGGCAGCAGCCGGTCGAGATAGCGGGTGAGCTGCTCGGGCAGCGCGAGGGTGGCGATCAGCTCGGCCGGGTCGGGGGCCGCGACCACCAGGACCTCGGCGTCGGCGGTGCGCAGCGCGCGCAGCAGGGCGAGCTGGCGGGTGCCTGGGAGCGGGGTGAGCTCCTCGGGGTCGAGCGGGGCGGCACCGATCAGGTCGAGGGCGGGGCCGAGGCGGTCGCCGAGCCCGTCCAGGGTGGCGCGGAAGGCGTCCTGCTCGTCGACCCGGGCGGCCGTGAGGTACTCGGCGTACGGCGTGGGGAGTCCGGTGAGCCTGCCGCCGAGGGCGGCGTCCAGGGTGCGGTGCGGGTCGTCGGCGGCGAGCAGCAGGGTGCGCCGCCCCTGGCCGGCGGCGTGCAGGGCGGTGGCCGCGGCGATCAGTGCCGAGCCGTCTCCGCTGACCAGGATCGTCCGCACCGCTTGAACCTCAGCCCTCGACGCGCTTCTTCAGCCCGGCGAGCGCCCGGTCGATGATGACCTTCTCCGCCTTGCGCTTGATCATGCCGAGCATCGGGATCTTCACGTCCACGGCGAGCTGGTAGGTGACCTCGGTACCGCCCTTGACGGCGGCCAGCGCGTAGGAGCCGTCCAGGGAGCGGAGCATCTGGCTCTTCACCAGCGTCCAGGAGACCTCGCGGTCGCCGTCCCAGGTGTAGGCGAGGACGTGCTCGTCGCGGATCGCCCCGGCGTCGAGCAGCAGGCGGACCTGGGCGGCCCGGCCCTCGGTGCTCTCCAGGACCTCGACCTCCTTGACCTCGCCGGTCCAGGCCGGGTACGCGGCGAAGTCCGCGATCACGGCCATGACCTCCGCCGGGGTCGCGGCGATGGTGATGCTCGACCTGGTGTGTTCCGCCATGGAACGGTCCTCCGCGTCTCTTCCGATATGCGCCCAGGGCAGGTTATCGCGCCAGGTGATCCCTCCCGTGCCGTGGGGGCTCCGGGCGGACGGGGGAGATCCGACCTACCGGCGGGTCACATCGGCGCTGTCGTAGGGTGCGAGTCGAAACCTCCCGGTTCATCCGCCTCGGTGCACCGGCCCCCTCAGACCTGGTCGAACGGTGTGACTCTCGGAACAACCGGACCGACACCCCTGGTCGAATCCACCTACCGGGCAGTAACGTCCTGCCGTCCCGCAGCGTCGCAGACGAGGAGCAGTCTTGCTCGAGTTCAGCCTTCCGGCCCGCTACCAGGTACCGAGCGACGGTAACCTCGCCGACCTCGTCCACCAGAACGCCGAGCGGCACCCGAGCGAGGCGGTGATCAGCCGCAAGGTGGACGGGCGCTGGGTGGACCTGACGGCTGTGCAGTTCCTCGCCGAGGTGCACAGCGCGGCCAAGGGCCTGATCGCCTCCGGCGTGCAGCCCGGCGACCGGGTCGGCATCATGTCGCGCACCCGCTACGAGTGGACGCTGCTGGACTTCGCGATCTGGACCGCGGGCGCGATCACCGTGCCGGTGTACGAGACCTCCTCCGTCGAGCAGGTGCAGTGGATCCTGAGCGACTCCGGGGCGGTCGCCGTGATCACCGAGACCGACACCCACGCGGCCGTGGTGGCGGGCCTGCGCGACCGGCTGCCGGAGCTGAAGCACACCTGGCAGATCGAGGCGGGCGCCATCGCCGCCCTCGCCGAGGCCGGGCCCGAGGTCGCCGACGACACGGTGACCGAGCGCCGTTCCCTCGCGACCGCGGACTCGATCGCCAGCATCGTCTACACCTCGGGCACCACCGGACGCCCCAAGGGCTGCCAGCTGACGCACGCCAACTTCCTGGCCGAGCTGGGCAATGTGACGAACCGTCTGGAGCCGCTGTTCCGGACCGGCGAGAGCTCGGTGCTGCTCTTCCTCCCGCTGGCGCACGTGCTGGGCCGGATCGCCGAGATCGCCGCCGCCATCACGCCGATCAAGCTGGGCCACGTCTCGGACATCAAGGACGTCACCGCCGAGCTGGCCTCCTTCCGTCCGACCCTGATCCTGGGCGTGCCGCGGGTCTTCGAGAAGGTCTACAACACCGCGCGCACCAAGGCGCAGGCCGACGGCAAGGGCAAGATCTTCGACCGGGCCGCCGACACCGCCATCGCGTACAGCCGGGCGCTCGACCAGGGCGGCCCCGGCCTGGTCCTCAGACTCAAGCACGCGATCTTCGACAAGCTGGTCTACAGCAAGCTGCGCGCCGCGCTCGGCGGCCGGGCCACCCACGCGATCTCCGGCGGTGCCCCGCTCGGCGAGCGGCTCGGCCACTTCTACCGGGGCATCGGCTTCACCGTCCTGGAGGGCTACGGCCTGACCGAGACCTGTGCGGCGACCGCCTTCAACCCGCACGACCTGACGAAGATCGGCACGGTCGGCCAGCCGCTGCCCGGCTCGGCGGTCCGGATCGCCGAGGACGGCGAGGTCCTGTTCAAGGGCCCGCAGGTGTTCACCGGCTACTGGAACAACCCGACCGCCACCGCCGAGGTCCTGCAGGACGGCTGGCTGGCCACCGGCGACCTCGGTTCGCTGGACGAGGACGGCTACCTCACCATCACCGGCCGGAAGAAGGAGATCATCGTCACAGCGGGCGGCAAGAACGTCGCCCCCGCCGTGATCGAGGACCGGATCCGCGCCCACGCCCTGATCGGCGAGGTGATGGTGGTCGGCGACCGCAGGCCGTTCATCTCCTGCCTGGTCACCATCGACGAGGACTTCTTCCCCAAGTGGAAGGAGCTCAACGGCAAGCCCGCCGACGCCTCGCCGGCCGACCTCCGCGAGGACCCCGACCTGCTGGCGGCCGTCCAGTCCGCGGTGGACGACGGCAACCTGGCCGTCTCGCACGCCGAGGCGGTGAAGAAGTTCCGCATCCTCGACACCGTCTTCTCCGAGGAGAGCGGCTACCTGACCCCCTCGCTGAAGCTGAAGCGCAACCTCGTCCTGAAGGACTTCGCCGCCGACGTCGAGGCCCTCTACCAGCGCTGAACGCGACGCCGGGGGCGCGGGGAGCAGCGCCCCGAGCCGCGCCCCCGAACCGCCCCGGCGGGGCCTCAGGCGGCCAGCAGCGAGGTGAGCCGTCCGGCCAGCAGGTCCCAGCGCCAGGAGCGCTCCACCCAGCGCCGGCCGGCCTCCCCCATCCGGCGGCGCAGTTCCTCGTCGTGCAGCAGCCGGACGATCCGCTCCGCCGTCGCCGCCGTCGAGCGCCCCGGGACGACGTACCCGGTCTCGCCCTCCAGGACGGCGTCCGGGGCGCCGCCCGAGTCGCCCGCGACCACGGGCAGCCCCGTCGCCGAGGCCTCCAGGTAGACGATGCCGAGGCCCTCCACGTCCAGCCCGCCCCGGCGGGTGCGGCAGGGCATGGCGAAGACGTCCCCGGCGCCGTAGTGCGCGGGCAGCTCCTCCCACGGCACCGCGCCGGTGAACCGCACCGAGTCGCTCACCCCGGTGGCCTCGGCCAGCTTCCGCAGGTCCGCCAGGTAGGGCCCGCCGCCGACGATCAGCAGGACGGCGTCCGGCACGGAGGCCAGGATCTGCGGCATCGCCGTGATCAGGGTGTCCTGGCCCTTGCGCGGGACCAGCCTGGAGACGCAGACCACCACCGGACGGTCGCTCAGGCCCAGCCGGGCCCGGACCGCGGCGCCGCCGGAATCCGGCCGGAAGGTCTGCTCGTCCACCCCGGGCGGCAGCTGCACCATCCGCTTCGCCGCCTCGGGCCCGACGGCGGCGGCGATCCGCGAACGGGTGTACTCGCCGAGGTAGGTGAGGGTGTCGGTGCCCGCACCGATCCGGCGCAGCAGCTGGCGGGAGGCCGGCAGCTGGGCCCAGGCGGCCTCGTGCCCGTGGGTCATGCCGAGCAGCCGTCCGGCCCCGGCCCGGCGCAGCGCGGGGGCCATCAGCCCGAGCGGTGCGGCGGCGCCGAACCAGACCGAGTCGCAGCCCTCGGCCCGCAGGATCTCGGCGGCCCGCCGGGTGACCCGGGGGGTCGGCACCATCATCCTGGTGCGGTCCCTGATCACCGGAAACGGCTGCTGCGCGTCGAAGCGCCGGACCTCGGCTCCGTCACGCCAGGTGGAGGCGTACACCACAATGCTTCCGACGGGCTGCCGGACGGCCATATTGTGTACGAACGCCTGGATTCCGCCGGGCCGGGGCGGGAAGTCGTTGGTGACGATCAGGGTCTTGTGCATGCCACGGCTCGCTCGGTCGGGGGGTGCTCGGTGTACCGGTCGGTGATCCGTACCATAGGTCAACACCGCGGCTCGCCGGGAACGCGGCCGGGCAGCGCAACCGTTTCCCTCCCGTGCCGGTCCAGACAGACGAGGGGTCTCGCGGGCACACCCGCGCCGGGGTGCGTGGGAGGATGCGACCCACCACCTGTACCGACACGAACAGAGCCGATCGACGTCCGCGCGATGTCCGCCTGGAGCCGAACGAGGGAGCGCAGTGGAGTTGGTTCCGGCCGGTGTCACCGGCAACACCGGTAGTTCCGCGCTGTCCGCGCCCGGCCGCCCGGCCGGCGGGGCGCTGTGGGGGCTCGCGGGCGGCTGGCTGGTCACCCGGGTCCTGATCGTGCTGATGGCCGTCGGTGTGCTGCGGATCTCCGGCATGGACGTCACCGCCGACGTCACGGTGATCTACCACGGCTGGTACGAGGTCCTGCAGACCGGCACCTTCCCGCTGGACGACGTCACCTGGCAGTACCCGCCGGGCGCTGCCCTGGTGATCCTGCTGCCCGGCCTGCTGCCCTGGTCCTACCTGGTCTCCTTCTTCGTCATCTGCGGTGTCCTGGACGCGCTGGCGATGGCCCTGCTGATGCGGGCCGGCACCCGCCGGGGCCGCAGCTTCACCGGTGCCTGGCTCTGGGTGGCGGGCGTCCCGCTGCTCGGGCCGACGGTCTACTGCCGGTACGACATCCTGGTGACCGCCGTCGCGGTGGCCGGCCTGCTGATGCTGCTGCGCCGCCCGGCGATCGGCGGGATCCTGCTCGGCTTCGGCGGCCTGGTGAAGATCTGGCCGGTGCTGGCACTGGCCGGCACCCCGCGCGGGCGCCGTACCCGGCGCTCCTGGACGGCCGCGGCGGCCACCCTGGGTGCGCTGTGCTTCCTGCTGGCGGCCGGGATGAACGGAGCCTTCGAGTTCCTGAAGTTCCAGCGGGACCGGGGCATCGAGGTCGAGTCGGTCGGTGCGCTGCCGCTGCACTTCGCCCGGCTGGCCGGTGTCTGGCACGGCCAGGTCTCGATGAACTACGGCTCGCTGGAGCTGCTCGGCCCCTGGGTGCCGCTGATCTCCCAGCTGTCGGTGGCGGCCACCGCGCTCGGCTTCGGCTGGCTGCTGCTGTGGCGGCTGCGGGCCAAGCGCTGGCAGCCCGCCACCACCTACGACGCGGCGCTCACCGCTCTGCTGATCTTCACCGTGACCAGCCGGGTGATCAGCCCGCAGTACCTGATCTGGCTGGTCGGCGTGGCGGCGGTCTGCCTGACCGTGCGCGGCACCAGCCAGAAGCCGGTCGCGGTGGCGATCCTGGTCGCCACGCTCTTCACCACGCTGGAGTTCCCGATCCTCTTCGGCCAGGTGCACAACAGCCAGCCGTGGGGCGTGGCCGTGCTGACCGTACGGAACGTCCTGCTGCTGGGGGCCACCGTGGTCTCCTGCCACCGCCTGTGGCGCTCCACCCGGGGGCCGGACGCGGAGCGCACCCTCGTCCTTCCGGCACTGGGGCGGGCCGGCTACCCGGTCCGTCCCGGCATCGCCTACGAGCAGGACCTGCTGGACGGCCTCGGCACTACGGGTGCGTCGGCAACCGGCGGATCTCGCTGATCCACTGCCGGGTGAACTCGTCGAGGCCGGTGCCCAGCTGCGCCCGGAACAGCCCGTCGAGCCCCTGCGTCCGCACGGACTCGGTCGCACCGACCGCCCGGTAGAGCGCGACCAGGCGCTGCTCGCCCCACTGACGGGCGATCAGGTCGCAGGCCATCCAGGCGAGTTCGTACGCCTGGGCGATGCCGGCCGAACCGGCGGCGAAGTCCGCGTCCAGGGGCAGTGCGCTCGGCAGCCGTCCGGCCTCCACGTCGTTGGCCAGCTCCGGCGCGATCTGCCGGGCGGTGCGGCCGTTGCCCCGGTAGCCGGTGTAGTCGGCGACGCCCTCGGAGAGCCAGAGCGGCGTCCAGGGCCTGGTGTCGGCCCGGGTCGCGACATGGGTGGCCTCGTGGGTGGTGACGACCCGGCGGCCCAGGTCGCTGAGCCCGGCGTAGGCGTCCGGGTTGAGCAGCACCCGGTCGGCGGCGGTGCCGTGCGGAGCCCCGGCGGCGGCCGTGGTGACGGCGGCTATGCCCTGGTAGTCGGCGGCGGAGACGCCCAGCAGCCGGGCGAACTGGTCCTCGGTCTGCGGGATCTCGAGCAGCAGCTGCCCCGCCCAGCCGTCGCCCCAGACCTCCTCGACCGCCGGCACCGCGTGGTCGGCGATCTCCGCGGTCCTCGCCAGGTCCGCGGTGGCGGCCAGGCCGAGGACCAGGCTGCGGCTGCCGTGCACCACCCGGACCGCGCCCAGGTCCCAGAGCGCGGCGGCCTCGGTCGGCCGGTCCCCGGCCAGCAGCCAGCCGCCGGCCGCCCGGACGAACTCCAGGGTGCGGCCGAGCAGCGCCGGGTGGTTGTCGATGCCGTGCAGCCGGTAGCCGAGGTCGGCGGTCACCGTGAACCGGTCGACGCCGCGCGGCTCGGTGAAGTCGGTGAGCCGGTAGGAGAGTTCGGCGAAGGGTATGCCGCGGCAGCGGGCCAGCGCCTCCTGCTGGGCGGCCATGGCCTCGGGGGCGACCCCGGCGAGCAGGGCGGCCTGGTCCGGGCTGCGCAGCGCCCCGGCCCGGCGGGCGAGCAGGGCCTCGATCTCCGGCCGGACGGGCGGTCCCGCAGGCGCGTCGCCGGTCGGTGTCCTGACCGTCTGCCGTGGCCCGGGCCCGGACAGCTGGGCAAGGCCGCCGACCGCCAGCAGCAGCGCCCCGCGCCGGGACAGCAAGGGCCGACCTGCTCCGGTCGGCCGGGGCAGGTCGGTGACCAGTGGCTCCTGGTCCGCGTTCAGACCCGCACCACCCCGGCCACCGGCATCGCGTTCACGCTCTCGTAGCGGACCCGGGCGCCCGGGTAGGGCGCGTGCACGACCACCCCGCCGCCGGCGTACATGCCGACGTGGTGCATGTCCCTGAAAAAGATCACCAGGTCTCCCGGTCGCGCCTCGCTCAGGCTCACTCGCCGCCCCGCGTACAGCTGCGCCTGCGAGGTGCGCGGCAGGGTCACTCCGGCCTGCCGCCAGCTCCAGTACATCAGACCGGAGCAGTCGAAGGTACGCGGGCCGGTGGATCCGTAGACGTAGGGCGAGCCGATCCGGGAGAGGGCGGCGGCGAGCGCGACGGCGGCGCGTTCGGAGGAGGGCGGCTGGTCACCGAGGTCGAGCCGGTCGGTACCGCGGGTGGCCCGCTGCTCGGCCGCCTCGGCGTCCTCGGCGTCCAGCCTGGACCGCTCGGCCGCCCCGAGGCTGTTGAGCAGCCGCTGGGCCTGGGCCAGCCGCTGCTGGATCTGCTGCTTGCTCTCGGCGAGCGTGCGGCGGGCCTCCTCCAGCTCGGCGAGCTTGGCGGTGGTCTCGGCCCGGCGCTGGTCGAGCCTCAGCTGCCGGTCGATCACCTGCCGGACGGTGGCGCCCTGCCGCTCGGCGGCCTGGTTGAGACTGCGGGCCCGGCTGAGGTAGCCGTCCGGGTCGGAGTCCAGCATCAGTGCCACGGCTGGGTCGATCCCCCCGGCGCGGTACTGGGCGGCGGCCACCGCTCCGAGATCGGTGCGCAGCCGGTTCAACTCCTCCTGCGCGACGGCGACCTGGCCCTGGAGGCCGTCGGCCTCGTCCTGCAGGCGTTTCTGGTACTCCTCAGCGGCGTTGAAGCGTTCCGACGCCCGTTCGGCCTCCTCGTACAGTTGGTCGACCTGGGCCTTGACCTCCTGCTTGGACGGCGGGTCGGCAGGCAGGCCCGGGGCGGCCTGGGCGGCGCCACCGAGCGTCATGCCGAGCGCGGTGGTGGCCACTGCCGTGAGCACCAGAGCGCGGGCCAGCCGCTGCGTGCCCGGCAGGGGGGAACGGCGGTGCATCGACATCGGGGCGGCTGCTCCATTCGTCCTCGGCTAAGGTCCGGGGCCAGACGTTAGCGAGTCCGGAGGATCTAGTCCAAACCCTTGTAACACCGAATATTCGACCACTAATAGGACATAAACTCGACCGTCCGGAAACGCCGCAGGCCCGGCCCCCACGGGGAGGGCCGGGCCTGCGCTCGATCGGGTACGGGTCAGACCCGGATGATCGCCGAGATGGGCAGCAGGGTGGCGCCCATGTACTGGACGGGCTTGCCGCTGCGCGGCGCGTGGATGACCTGGCCGCCGCCCACGTACATGCCGACGTGGTGCTGGTCGCTGTAGTAGATGATCAGGTCGCCGGGACGGGCGTTGGAGATGTCGGTGCCCACGTCGGTGCCGGCCGAGGCCTGCTCCTGCGAGGTGCGCGGCAGCGAGACACCGGCCTTGGCGTACGCCCAGACCATCAGACCCGAGCAGTCGAAGGAGTCCGGACCGACGGCACCCCAGAGGTAGGGCTTGCCCTGCTGCGACTCGGCGGCGGCCACCGCGGCGGCGGCGTACGAACCGGACGGCGCGTTGACGCTGCCGCCGGCGTTGCTGCCACCACTGCTGCTGCCGCCGCCGGAACCACCGGAGGAGAGGTCGGTGCGGCTGCTGTCGCGCGAGGCGCGGGCGCTGGCGGCCGCATCGGCGGCGGCCTTGTCCTGGGCGGCCTTGATCGCCTCGCGCTCCTGCTGGGTCAGCGTGTCGAGCAGCGCCTTGGCCTGTGCCAGCTTGGCCTGGACGTCCTCCTTGGACGCCTTCAGGTCCTTGGTGGTGGCATCCAGCTCGGCCAGCTTCTGCTGGGCTTCGGCCTTCTGCTGGTCGAGCTTCTCCTGCTCGCTCTTGAGCGTCTTGAGCGCATCGGCCTGCGAGAGGCCGACCTGCTGGACCGAGTCGGCCTTGGAGAGGAAGGAGTCCGGCGAGCTGGAGAGCATCAGCTGGACCGTCGGGGATATGCCACCGTTGCGGTACTGCTCCGCCGCGATCTCGGCGAGCCCGCCCTGGACGGTGCTCACCTGGTCCTGCTGGCGAGCCACCTGGTCCTGCAGGTCACTGACCTGCTTCTGCAGGGTCTGCTGCTTCTCGGTCGCCGCGTTGAACTTCTCGGTGGCGACCTCGGCCTGCCCGTTGAGCTGGTCGACCTGGGTCGCGACCTCGTCCTTGGTCGGCTTCGGATCGGCGTGCGCGCCGGTCTGCGCGGAGAGCGCGACTGCGGTCGCGGCTGCCGCGGTCAGGATGGTGACACGGGTACGGCTTGCAGGCTTGGGACGACGATGGGACGCCACGAAGGCGGACTCCTTCTTCCTACGTCCGCCTACCGGGTGAGCTGACGGGTTCGGGCTGGAAGAGATGCCCTACGACGCCTCACCGGTCGCCGTCCACGACGGCCGACCGACCTGGCGCCGATTCACCCCGAGGAACGTGGTTCCCCGGCTCCGATCCGCAGCGCCCCTGATGGGGCTTCCCCGTAAGGCAGTTGAACTGCCCCGCTGCCTCTCGGACTCGGCGGTAACCCCCGCCGCCACCCCGACTGGGTGATCGACTGTGCGGTGGTTCAGGTCACGACACTAGTAACGAAACCGTGATCCGTTCAAATCCTTGTCAGAAAAAATTCTGAATCACCGACAAGTTCGTTTGTGAATCGACCCGGAGTGACAGACCCGGCACGGTTGGCTGACAGGCTTTCACCGGAAAAGCCCGCGGAAGTGCCCTGCATCACAGGAAGATTTCGGCGGGCCGAATACCCGATCGCCCGCCGGCCCTCGACCGTCAGCTGTCAGACGCGGCGGATGGTGAGGATCGACATCGCGTCCGCCTGCATCGTCCGCACCACGTCACCGGTGTGCGGGGCGTGCACCACCATGCCGTTGCCGATGTACATCCCGACGTGGTGCGCGTCACTGCCGTAGATGACCAGGTCGCCCGGCTGCGCCTGGGCGAGCGAGGGCACCCGGGTCCCGACCCCGGCCTGCTCCTGCGAGGTGCGCGGCAGCGAGACACCGGCCTGCGCGTACGCCCACTGCATCAGGCCCGAGCAGTCGAAGGTGGACGCCCCGTCGGCACCCCAGACGTAGTCCGAGCCGCGCTTGCTCAACGCCGCACTGACCGCAACGCCGGCGTAGCCGCCCGCGCTCGGCAGCGGGCCGAGGTCGGCGCGGGAATCGCCGCGCGAGGCCCGGTCGGCGGCCATCACCGCGGCCCGCTCCTGCGCGGTGAGCGTGTTGAGCAGGTTGGTGGCGTCCTGCAGCTTCTGCTGCACCTGCGCCTTGGCGTCGTTAAGTTCCTTGGTGTTGCTGTCCAGCTCGGCGAGGACCGTGGCGGCCTCCTGCTTCTGCTGGTCCAGCCGGGCCTGCTGCTCCTTGAGCGCCTTCAGGATGTCGGCCTCGGTCTGGTTGACCTGCTGGGCGCTGGACGCCTGCTCCAGGTAGCCGTCCGGGTTGGCGGAGAGCATCAGCGCCACGGTCGGGTCGATCCCGCCCGAGCGGTACTGCTCGCCGGCCACCGCCGACAGGCCGTTCTGCAGCTGCGTCAGCTGGTCTTGGCCGCGCGCGACCTGGTCCTGCAGCTGGTCGGCCTGCTTGCGCAGCTGGTCGGCCCGCTCCTGGGCGCCGTTGAACTTCTCGGCCGCCTGCTCCTGCTCGGTGTTCAGCTGGTCGATCTGGACCTTGACCTCGTCCTTGCTCGGCTGGGCGGGTGCCGCGTGGGCACTCGCATTGGCGGAGAGGGCGACCGCAGTCGCAGCTGCAGCGGTCAGCACGGAGACCCGCGCACGGCTCGGCTGCTTGGGACGGCGGTGGGTGGCCAAGGGTCTAGCTCCTTCTTCCTGCTGGACCCGTCCGATCGGGCGGAAATCCGGAAAATAGGTTTGACGCCAGACCCTAGTGAAGATGACAGATAAGCGCCACTCCCCACCGCCCCCAACCCCGTGCCCACGCAGGGGATTCACCGAACCGTCACATCCGGCCGCTGTCCTCCCGACTACCTTTCAACGCCACCCCAAGCCCCCGGCGAAGGAGTCGAACCCGCAGGTCAGGAGCGTGACAGCCGGTTCAGCAGCAGTACCGAGGCCACCGGACGCGCGCCCGCCTTCCGCACCCCGTCGGCGACCTCCTTGTCAGCGGAGACCACCACCACCGGACGCCCCTGCGGCTCGGCCCGCACCAGACGCCGGATCAGCTCGTCCGCCGTCTCCCCGGTCCGGCTGAACCGCACCCGGACCCCGCGCGGCGGCGCCATGATCACCGGAACGTCCAGGTCCTGGCCGTCGAAGACACAGGTCACCTCCGCCTGGGTGCGCTGCGCCAGCATCGCCAGACCGCCCAGCAGCCGGATCCGCTGCTGCTCAAGCGGCAGGGCCGGATAGCCGGTCTTGGTGACGTTGTAGCCGTCCACCACCAGGTGGACCTGAGGGATCGCCAGCAGCTGGTCCAGCAGCGCCGGATCGTCCTCCGCCAGGCCGCGCCTGGCCACGTCGTTCGGCGAGGCCGAGTCGGGCACCACCGCGTCCACCAGATCGGCCGGACGGATCTGCGAGACCGGCAGCGCCAGCTCGCGCTGGAGGCCCTGCGCCGACTGCAGCACGCTGTCCAGCAGCAGCCGCAGCCGCATGTCCTCGACGCTGCGCCCCTCCCTGGCCGAACGGCGACCGGCCTCAAGGGCCGTCTCCAGCTCGGCGATCCGGTGCCGCAGCCGCCGCGCCTCGCCCTCGGCCGCACTGCGCTCGGTAGCGGCGGCGGCCCTGGCCGCGTCCAGCTCGACCTGCAGCTTGCGCGCCTCGGCCTGGGCCCGCCGGGTGTCGCTCTCCAGACTGCGGACCCGCTTGCGCAGCGACTCCGCCTCCCGGCGGACGCCCTCGGCCTCGGCCCGCTGGCGGTCCAGATCGGCCCGCGCCTGCGAACGCACCTCGGTCAGCTCCTCCTGGAGCTTCTCCACCAGCCGGGCGGCCTCGGCCGCCGCGCCCTCCGCGCCCGCCCGCTCCACCTGTTCCCCGGCCTCGGCCACCAGCCTGGCCCAGCCGACCGGCCGCAGCAGGTACGCGGCGGCGGCGACGTCCATCGGGTCGGCGGCGCCGGGCACGCTCCCGGCCTCCAGCGCCCTGACCAGATCGGGCTGGCCCAGCCGAAGCCGGTCCGCTATCCGGAGCCGGAACAGCGGCTCCGACTCCAGGGCGGCGGCCAGCGCCGTCCCCGCGTACTTGGCCCGGCGGGCCGGGGTGAACTTCGCGTACTGGCGCAGCGAGGCGGGCACGTCGACGGCCGGCAGTCCGCCCAGCGCGTCGGCGGCGATCCCGACCACCCGGCGGCGCACCCCCTCGGGCAGCGGCCGGTCCAACTGCTCGACGTCGGCGCTCTCGGCCTCCTCGGCCCCGGCGCTCTCCGCGCTGTCGGCTCCGGTGGCCTCAGCGGGCTCGGCGGCCTCGGCCCCGGCGGCCTCAGTGACCCGGGCACCGCCGTCCGTACCGGGCTGCCCGGCCGACTCCGTCTCGGGACCGTGAGCGGCACCGGCCACCGGGACGGCACCGGCCTGGTCCACAGCGGGCGGACGCCCCTGCGGCTCGGCCGGCCCCCTCGCTGTGTCCACCACGTCCTCGGCTCCGATTCTGCTCTGCGGGGTCCGTACGGCCCGTTGCCGCTGCCCTCAAACCCACCGCTCTCTGCAATTGTCCCGTGTACCGTGCCCCACCCGGGACCGCGCCACACACCGGGACCGCAAGCCCCGCGCCCC
The DNA here is from genome assembly GCF_000955975.1 of Saccharothrix sp. ST-888. GTDB lineage: Bacteria > Actinomycetota > Actinomycetes > Streptomycetales > Streptomycetaceae > Kitasatospora. Next base: position 20,369 of record NZ_JYJF01000003.1, on the reverse strand, counting down.
AAGGGACAGCGGCCCCGCCACGGTCCGCGCCAGTGGGCGCTCGGCTACCGGGGCGGGGCGGTCCGGGGTCAGGCGTCCTGCTGCTCCTCGGCACCGGGACGGGCCACCAGCTCGACCTGGTCCACCGCGTTGCACCAGCGGCAGCGGACCGACTCGACGGTCTCGGTCAGCACCTCGGTCTCCTCCACCTTGGACTCGCCCGCGAGGTCGAAGTGCAGGTACTCGACGACCTTCGCCGAACGGGTCACGTCGAACCGGGTCAGATTGCCGCAGAGGGTGCAGCGCCAGCGGGTCTCAGCGGTGGGGGCGGCGATGCTCATCGGCCCGGTCCTTTCGATCGGTGCTGTCCTCGGCTGTCGCCCAGGTCGCCTGCGGTGGCTGGTGCGGTGTGGAGGCCCAGCCTATTGCCTGCCGGCACCCCGACCGCCACCGGTCCGGACCTCCCGGACACCGGGCGACGGGTAACCCGCACGCAGTACACCGCGGTGTCGTCCGGGACCGTCCGAGGAATGCTCGTCAGCATGGCGACTCCCGTCCTCGACCACCTCCCCGCCAAGGACGGCGTCCCGCCCGTCAGAGCCCCGGTGGCCACCCTCACCCTGATCGCGATCAGCTCGCTGCTCCTGCTGATCGGCCCCAGCTTCGGCCTCAACCCGCGCTACGGCACCGGACCGGACCGGGTCTGCGCCGAGCAGCGCTACGAGCAGCGCTGGGGCGCGGTGCCCGTCGAGCTGATCACCAACCGGCCGCTCACCCCCGACCAGCTGGCCACCCTGCCGCCGGTGGTCCCGGGCTGCCTGCTCTCCCCCGACCCCGGCAAGATCCCGGCGCTCTCGGTGTTCACGTCCTTCTTCGTGCACGCCGGCTGGCTGCACCTGCTCGGGAACATGCTCTTCCTGTTCGTCTTCGGCCCCGGCGTCGAGGAGCGCTTCGGCCGGATCCGCTTCCTGCTCGGCTACCTCACCGTCGGCGCGCTGGCCACCTACGGCTACGCCTGCGCACAGGTGCACTCGACGGAGGCGGTGCGCGCGCTGGTCGGTGCCTCGGGGGCGATCGCCGGGGTGCTCGGCGCCTACCTGCGGCTCTACCCGACGGCCCGGGTCACCGCGCTGGTACCGCTGCTGTTCTTCCTGCCGCTGCGCTTCCCCGCCTGGCTGGTGCTGGGCCTGTGGTTCGCCCTGCAGTGGTGGTCGGTGCACTCGGGCGGCTCCGAGGTCGCGTACCTGGTGCACGTGATCGGCTTCGCCACCGGGTACCTGGTCACCTGGGCGGCCACCCTGGGCCGCCCCGATACGCTGGCCCCCTCCCCACGGACAGGAGCCGACGAGTGATCACCGCGATCGTTCTCATCAAGACCAGCGTCGACCGGATCCCCGAGATCGCCGAGGCCATCGCCGCCATCGAGGGCGTCAGCGAGGTGTACTCGGTGACCGGCGGTTACAACCTGGTGGCGATGGTGCGGGTGCGGCGCCACGACGATCTGGCCGCGGTGATCCCCGGCAAGCTCAACAAGGTCCCCGGGGTGCTGGACACCCAGACCCAGATCGCCTTCCGCACTTACTCCCAGCACGACCTCGAAGCCGCCTTCGCGCTGGGCCTCGACGAGTAGTCCCCCGGCCCGCCCGGCGTCAGGCCCGCCGGGTGTCCGCGACGCAGCGTCCGCCCTCGCTCCGGTAGGTCCACCGCGCGCCGTCCGCGACCAGCTCGCGGACGGCCGCCAGGAAGCGCTCCAGGTGCTCGTCCGGCGTTCCGGCGCCGAAGCTGACCCGGATCGCGTTCAGGCTGCGCTCGCCGGGCAGCGAGGGCTCCGGCGCACCGCACGCGGAGACCTGACCGGCCTCCGGCTCCCCGCCCAGCAGGGTACGGACCAGCGGGTGTGCGCAGAACAGGCCGTCCCGCACCCCGATGCCGTACTCGGCGGAGAGCGCCGCCGCGAAGTGCGAGCTGTTCCAGCCCTCCACCACGAACGAGAGCACGCCCACCCGTGCGGCGTCCGTACCGAACAGGCTGAGCACCTTGACCTCGGGGATCTGCGCCAGCCCGGCCTTCAGCCGCTCGACCAGCTGCTGCTCGCGGGCCTGGAGCGCGTCGAACCCGGCCTCGCTGAGCGCCCGGCAGGCCGAGGCGATGGCGTAGGCGCCGATCACGTTGGGCGACCCGGCCTCGTGCCGGGCCGGGCCCTGCTGCCACTCGACGGCCACCGAGCCGTCCACCTCCCGGGCCACCGTGCGGCTGGCCCCGCCGCCCGCCAGGTACGGCTCGGCCGCGTCCAGCCAGTCGCCGCGCCCGGCCAGCACGCCCGCGCCGAACGGGGCGTACAGCTTGTGGCCGGAGAAGGCGATCCAGTCGACGTCCAGCTCACGGACCGACACCCGGTGGTGCGGGGCCAGCTGCGCGGCGTCCAGCACCACCCGGGCACCGTGCCGGTGGGCGACCTCGGTCAGCTCGGCGACCGGCCACAGCTCCCCGGTCACGTTCGAGGCACCGGTCACGCAGAACAGCCGCGGGCCGTGCGGGTGCTCGGCGAGCGCGGCGTCCAGCGCGGCGACGGCCTCCGCGTGCGAGCGCGGGGCGCGCAGGTAGCTGACCGTCACGCCCTCGCGGCGCCACGGCAGCAGCGAGGCGTGGTGCTCGGTCTCGAAGGCGAAGACCCGGGTGCCCGCCGGGACCACGCCGGCCAGCAGGTTGAGCGAGTCGGTGGTGGCCCGGGTGAAGACCACCTGGTCGCCCTCGCGCAGGTCGAGGAAGTCGGCGACGGTGCGGCGGCTCTGCTCGAACAGGTCGGTGGAGAGCTGCGAGAGGTACCCGGCACCCCGGTGCACGCTGCCGTAGTACGGGGCGTAGGCGGCGACGTCGTCCCAGACCCGCTGAAGTGCCGGGGAGCTGGCGGCGTAGTCCAGCGCGGCGTAGGTGACCTTGTCACCGCTGACCAGCGGGACCTGGACGTCGTGGCCGAGAACGGGGAGGGGGGCGCAGATGCCGGTGGCGACAGACATGGGAAGACACTCCTCTGAGGTCGGGGACCCCGGGAGTACAGGTGTGCCGGGCGTCCGCGCTTGCCACGCGGACGGTTCACCGCGAAGCCCGGTCCTCACCCAGGGCACCCCGCCACGGACGGAGGGTTGCCGGACAGCAAGCTGGGGCTTGACGCTGTCACTCATGACCTGCCGTGGACTCTAGGCGAGCTTCCGAAGAACGGTCAAACGACATCCCACAGTTCGGACATGGCCCAAGGCACCACGGGGGAACCGCGGCGGAAGGCTCCGGAGCGCAGGCCGCACCGGCCCGGCAGAGGCAGCGAGGTGCACCCTGCCCGCCGGGGCGTCCTGAACCCGATCGCCTTCCGCCGTGCGCGGTTGTTCCCCGGGGACCTGACGGGTCGCCCGTCGAGGACGCCGCGCCTCAGGCACGGGTGGTGGCCTCGGCCCAGCGCTTCAGGACGTCCTGCGCGGCGCCCGAGTCGATGGCCGCGACGGCCCGCTCCATCCCGGCCCTGAGCTGCTCGGCCAGCGGCGCCTCGGTCAGCTCCAGCGCGGCCAGCGCGGCAGCGGTGTTGAGCAGGACGGCGTCCCGGACCGGGCCTCGCTCCCCGCCCAGCAGTCGGCGTGCGACCCCCGCGTTGTAGTCGGCGTCGGCGCCGCGCAGCGCCTCGATGCCGACCAGCTCGATACCGACCTCGCGCGGGTCGAAGGCGGTCTCGGAGACCTGACCGTCCTTCACGATCCAGACCCGGGAGGTGGTCGAGATGGTCAGCTCGTCCAGCCCGTCGTCGCCGCGGAAGACCAGTGCGGAGGCGCCCCGCCGGGCCAGCACGCCCGCGATCAGTCCGGCGAGGCGGGTGTCGAAGCAGCCGATCGCATGGGCGGTGACATGGGCCGGGTTGGTGAGCGGACCGAGGATGTTGAAGGCGGTGGGCACCGCGAGATCACGCCGGGCCGGGGCCACGTGCCGCATCGCCGGGTGGAACTTGGCGGCGAAGCAGAAGGTCAGGCCGACCTCCTCGGCCACCTCGGCGACCCGCTCGGCGCTCAGGTCCAGACTGATGCCGAGCCGCTCCAGGACGTCGGAGGAGCCGCTGGCGGAGGAGGCCGCCCGGTTGCCGTGCTTGACCACCTTCGCCCCGGCGGCGGCCGCCACGATCGCCGACATGGTGGAGATGTTGACGGTCTTGGCCCGGTCGCCACCGGTGCCGACGATGTCCACCGCGGGGCCGGGGATGTACAGCGGCTCGGCGTGCGCGTACATCGACTCGACCAGGCCGGCGATCTCGTCCACCGTCTCGCCCTTGGCCCGCAGCGCGACCATGAACCCGGCCATCTGTACGGGGGTCGCCTCACCGCTCATGATCCGGTCCATCGCCCAGGCCGCGTCGCCCTGGGCGAGGTCGGTACCGGACAGCAGCGTGCTCAGGAGGTCCGGCCAGGTACGGATCACCTGCGCGGGGTCGCTACCGCCGTTCGCAGGGTTCACGTTCACCATGGCTGACTCCAGCTCTCGTCATTCACCGAAAGGAATGGAGCCAGCCTATCGACCGGGTGGGCACCGGTGCCGCGATCCGGTGCCCGCTTCTCTCCCACTGAGACGCCGGGCTGAGACGGCGCACCGGGACACCGGGCGCCGGGACCCCGATCGGCCGGGCTGTCGCTCAGCGCCGGGCGGGCGTCCGGCCCTCGACCCGGGCCCGGAGCAGTGCGGCGACCGCCTCGCCCAGCGCCACCGGGTCGACCGGCTGCGAGATCGCGGCGTCCGCCCGGCTCCACGCGGCCAGCCAGGAGTCCTGCGGCCGCCCGATCAGCGCCAGCACGGGCGGGCAGCCGTAGATCTCGTCCTTGATCTGCCGGGCCACCCCGAGCCCGCCGGCCGGGACGGCCTCGCCGTCCAGGATGCAGAGGTCGATCCCGCCGCGCTCCAGCGCCTTCAGTACCGCGGGGACCGTCGCGCACTCCAGGTAGCGCAGCTCCGGGAGGTCGGCGGCGGGCCGCCGGCCGAGTGCGAGGGTCACCTGCTCCCGGGTGTTGCGGTCGTCGCTGTAGACCAGAACGGTGAGCGTCTCGTCGGTCGTGTGCGCCATGGGCCCTGCTCCCGGGTGCTCGTCCTCTATAACGTCTGCTCCGACGAGTCCAGTGTGATCCGGACCACGTCTACTTCCGGATGCTACTCCCGCCCACCCCCCGCCGTGAGGCTCTGGCGCGATCTCGCTCAAGCCACCACGCACAGGACTCACCCACCCGCAGGACAGGCCGTCACCCTCACGCACTCACACCACCCGTACGGCGGAGGTGCTAACCCACCGGAACCCGGCAGCGCGGTAGTGACACGCAGAGCAAAGGAGTGCCGCAGGCATCCGAGCCGACCATCGGTCCACCCGAAGAACCATCAGAAAACGGGCACCGCCCCGCTCAGCCCACCCCCGGACGCCCCGTCCGGCCCCAACTGGGCATACCGCACGCACCGGACACTCCGAAGGGAGACCCCCGGCGTGAAGACGGAATAAGGGACCGACATAATGTCCGTCGTGGCGACAGCAACAGCAACAGAAACCGGACACGCGCACGGAGCGGTCAACAGGCCGAACCTCGTCAGCGTCGGAACCATCGTCTGGCTGAGCTCGGAGCTGATGTTCTTCGCGGCCCTGTTCGCGATGTACTTCACGCTCCGCTCGGTCAAGGGCGCAGAGTTCTGGACCGAGAAGGCGCACGCCCTCAATGTGCCCTTCTCCTCGGTGAACACCACGATCCTGGTGCTCTCCTCCCTCACCTGCCAGCTCGGCGTCTTCGCCGCCGAGCGCGGTGACGTGAAGAAGCTCCGCTCGTGGTTCACCATCACCTTCGTGATGGGCGCGATCTTCATCGGCGGCCAGATCTTCGAGTACACCGAACTGGTCAAGAAGGACGGCCTCTCGCTGTCCTCCGACCCGTACGGCACGGTGTTCTACCTGACCACCGGCTTCCACGGCCTGCATGTGACGGGTGGTCTGATCGCCTTCCTGCTGGTCCTTGGACGGACGTACGCAGCGAAGCGGTTCACGCACGAGCAGGCCACCGCCGCGATCGTGGTGTCGTACTACTGGCACTTCGTCGACGTCGTGTGGATCGGCCTGTTCGCGACCATCTACCTGATCAAGTAACCAGCTGATCAGGTCGCTGGCCGCCGGTCGGAGCAGTGCTCGCCCACCTACGGGCAGCACCGCACCGACCCGAACGCGCGTCCCCGAAGCCGGCCCAGAGCAGACCGCGCCGCCGGGCACGCCCACCAGCCGACCAGATCCTGACACCGGGGTTATTCCGTGAAAAAGCTCTCCGCACGACGGCGCCACCCACTGGCGGCGCTGGTCGTCCTACTTCTCGCCCTGGCGGCCACCGGGGGGCTGTACGCCGCGTTCGCGCCCGCCGAGAAGGCGCAGGCCGACAGCTCGGCGCAGTCGCTCGCGATCGATGAGGGCAAGAAGCTCTTCGCCGTCGGCTGTTCCTCCTGCCACGGCCTGAACGGCCAGGGGTCCTCCGACGGCCCGAGCCTGGTCGGCGTCGGCTCCGCCGCTGTCGACTTCCAGGTCGGCACCGGCCGTATGCCCGCGCAGCAGCCGGGTGCCCAGGTCCCGCGCAAGAAGGTCGCCTACAGCCAGACCGAGATCGACCAGCTGGCCGCCTTCGTGGCCTCGCTCGGCCCCGGCCCGGTTACCCCGACCAAGGACCAGTACACCTCCACGGACCCGAACAACGTGTCCAAGGGTGGCGAGCTGTTCCGCACCAACTGCGCCCAGTGCCACAACTTCGCCGGCCAGGGCGGTGCCCTGACCCGCGGCAAGTTCGCCCCGTCGCTCGATGGTGTGGACGCCAAGCACATCTACGAGGCCATGCAGACCGGCCCGCAGAACATGCCGTCGTTCCCCGACACCACCATGCCGGAGGAGCAGAAGAAGCAGATCGTGGCCTTCGTCCGCCACACCACCAACGATGAGCCCAACCCCGGCGGCCTGGCCCTGGGCAGCCTCGGTCCGGTGACCGAGGGTCTGTTCGGCTGGATCTTCGGTCTCGGTGCCCTCATCGCGGTCGCGATCTGGGTCGCCGCCCACACCACCAAGGCCAAGAAGTCATGAGCCACGACATTCCTGAAGAGAAGCTGCCGGAGGCGCACGACGCCTCCCACGGCCACGAGGTGGCCGAGCACGGCGACCCGTTCGCCGACCCGGGCCTGCCGGCCCACGAGCCGCGTCGGACCGACATCGACGAGCGGGCCGCCAAGCGCGCCGAGCGCCAGGTCTCGCTGATGTTCATCGTCTCGATGCTGGCCACGATCGGGTTCATCGCCTCGTACGTGATCTTCCCGATCGACAAGATCATCTACGTCTTCCCGCTGGGTCACATCAGCGCGCTGAACTTCGCGCTCGGTCTGACCCTGGGTGTGGCGCTGTTCTGCATCGGCGCGGGCGCGGTCCACTGGGCCCGCACCCTGATGTCCGACGTCGAGATGCCGGCCGAGCGTCACCCGATCGAGGCTGACGACGAGGTCCGCAACGACGTCATCGAGCAGTTCAAGACCGGTGCCGCCGAGTCCGGCTTCGGCCGCCGCAAGATGCTGCGCAACACGCTCATCGGCTCGATGGCCCTGGTGCCGCTCTCCGGTGTCGTCCTGCTTCGCGACCTGGGCCCGCTGCCCGAGAAGAAGCTGGACCACACCAACTGGATCGAGGCCACCGAGGCCAAGCCGATCCAGCTGATCAACATGAACACCAACCAGCCGATGAAGGCCGAGGACATCGAGGTCGGCTCGCTCACCTTCGCCAAGCCCGAGGGCCTGGAGGAGTCGGACGAGGACTTCCAGCAGCGCATCGCCAAGGACGCGCTGATGCTCGTCCGGATCGCTCCGGAGGACATCAAGGACGCGAAGTCCCGCGACCTCGGCTTCGAGGGCGTGCTCGCCTACTCGAAGATCTGCACCCACGTCGGCTGCCCGATCAGCCTGTACGAGCAGCAGACCCACCACGCGCTCTGCCCCTGCCACCAGTCGACCTTCGACCTGTCGGACGGCGCGCGCGTGATCTTCGGTCCGGCCGGCCATCCGCTGCCGCAGCTGAAGATCACCACTGACGAGAAGGGCTTCCTGGTCGCCACCGGCGACTTTGCCGAGCCCGTCGGCCCGAGCTTCTGGGAGCGCTCATGAGTTCCGCGAGCAGCGTCAACACCGACGCAAAGCCCAGCAGCGGCAGCACTCGCGCCAAGCCCGCCAACAAGTTCGAGGCGGCAGCTGACTGGACCGACGGCCGGCTGGGGATCTACTCCCTCGCCCGTGCCAACCTGCGCAAGATCTTCCCGGACCACTGGTCCTTCATGCTCGGCGAGATCTGCCTCTACAGCTTCGTCATCATCATCCTCACGGGTGTGTACCTGACGCTGTTCTTCAAGCCGAGCATGGCCGAGGTCGTCTACCACGGCCCGTACGCCCCGCTCGACGGCATCAAGATGTCCGAGGCGTACGCCTCGACCATGAACATCAGCTTCGAGGTCCGCGGTGGCCTGCTGATCCGTCAGATCCACCACTGGGCCGCGCTGGTGTTCGTCGCCGCGATGCTCGTGCACATGATGCGCGTCTTCTTCACCGGCGCGTTCCGCAAGCCGCGCGAGATCAACTGGGTCTTCGGCTTCCTGCTGCTGGTCCTCGGCATGTTCGACGGCTTCTTCGGCTACTCGCTCCCCGACGACCTGCTGTCCGGTACCGGTATCCGCTTCATGGAAGGCGCGATCCTCGCCGTTCCGCTGGTGGGCACCTACATCCAGATGTTCCTGTTCGGCGGCGAGTTCCCCGGCACCGACATCGTGCCGCGCTTCTTCACCATCCACGTGCTGCTCATCCCGGGCATCATGCTGGGCCTGCTGGTGGCGCACCTGATCCTGGTCTTCTACCACAAGCACACCCAGTGGGCGGGCCCGGGCAAGACCGAGAAGAACGTCGTCGGCATGCCGCTGATGCCGGTCTACATGGCCAAGGCCGGTGGCTTCTTCTTCCTGGTCTTCGGCATCATCGCGGCGATCTCCGCGATCGCCACGATCAACCCGATCTGGGCGTACGGCCCCTACCGTCCCGACCAGGTGTCCACCGACGCCCAGCCGGACTGGTACATGGGCTTCTCCGAGGGTCTGATCCGCGTCATGCCGGGCTGGGAGGTCCGGGCGCTGGGCCACACCCTCAACCTGGGTGTGTTCATCCCGCTGATGATCTTCCCGCTGGTCCTGGTCGCGATCGCGGTCTACCCCTTCATCGAGGGCTGGATCACCGGCGACAAGCGCGAGCACCACATCCTGGACCGCCCGCGCAACGCCCCGGTCCGTACCGCCCTGGGCGCCGCCTGGATCAGCGAGTACCTGGTCCTGCTGATCGGTGGTGGCAACGACCTGTTCGCCACGCACTTCCACCTGTCGCTCAACTCGATCACGTACTTCGTCCGGGCCGGCTTCTTCGTCGTGCCGGTCGTGGTCTTCTTCATCACCAAGCGCTGGTGCCTCGGCCTCCAGCGCCGCGACAAGGACAAGGTGCTGCACGGTCGCGAGACCGGCGTCATCAAGCGCCTGCCGCACGGTGAGTTCGTCGAGGTCCACGCCCAGCTGCCGCAGGACAAGCTGTACAAGTACGTCGCGCACGAGCAGCAGCAGCCGGTCGCGATCCCGGCCCAGGTCGACGAGAACGGTGTCGAGCGCAAGGTCGGCCGCCTGGAGAAGACCCGCGCCAAGCTCTCGCAGGGCTACTTCGGCGAGGGTGGCCAGATCCCCAAGCCGACGGCGGAGGAGCACCACGAGATCACCAGCGGCCACGGCCACCACTGATCCCGTGCGGCAGCGCCGCTGATCGCCACCTGAGGGCCCCCTGCCCGGCATCCGCCGGACAGGGGGCCCTCGGCCGTTCCCGGGGGCCACCCGGCGCGAACGGGCCTACCGATCATTCGGGCACAATGGGATCCAACGACCCGTCAGGAGCCCATCAGTGCAGCTGAGCATCGACCACGCATCCGCCACTCCCCCGTACGAGCAGGTCCGTGCGCAGATCGCGGAACAGGCCCGCAGCGGCGCGCTGCCGGCCGGTCTCAAGCTGCCGACCGTCCGTGCGCTGGCCGAGCAGCTCGGCCTGGCCGCCAACACGGTGGCCCGCGCGTACCGGGAGCTGGAGGCCGACGGCGTGGTGGAGACGCACGGCCGGCGCGGCACCCTGATCGCCGCCGTCGGCGACACCGCACACCGCCTGGCCGCCGGCGCGGCCACCGAGTACGCCGACCGCGCCCACCGCCTCGGTCTCTCCAGGGACGAGGCGCTGAGCGCGGTCCACGACGCTCTCAGGCTGGCGTACGGGGCCTGAGCCCCGCGAGGGGGCTCAGACCTGCGGCAGCAGGGCACCGACGGACTGGGCGTCCTCCGTGCGGCCCGCCGTGTTGACGGTCTGGCCGAGAGCGCTGTGCTTGGTCCACTGCGCCCACGCGACGTTCCAGTCCCCGAAACCGTTGCCGAACGGCTCCATGGGCTTGCCGAGGCTGTTCACCACCTGGACGACGTCCCCGATCCGGGTCGCGTCGAAGAACCACTTGGCGTTGGCGAGGCTCATCCCGGTGCAGCCGTGGCTGACGTTCTCCACGCCCTGCGAGGCCACCGACCAGGGTGCCGCGTGCACGTACTCGCCGCTCCAGGTGACCCGGGTGGCCCACTTGACGTCCGTGTCGAAGGAGTCGGGGCTGCCCGCCGCGATGCCGATGCTCTCGCTCCTCATCCGGACGTCGGCCTCCTGGCCGAGCACCACTTTGATGCCGTTGCGGGTGGAGTACCCGGGCCTGCCGGTGGTGACCGGGATGCTGTTCAGCACCTCACCGTTGCGGCGGTAGGTCAGATAGTGCGCGGCCGCGTCTATCAGGACCTCCACCCGGTCGCCGGTCCGGATCGTCCGGGTGACGGTGTCGCCCGCGTACAGGCCGTCGGCTATCCGGCCGCCGGGGCGGTCGAAGCTGAGCTTGATGCTGGCGTGAGCGGGCCAGTACTCCTTGGGTCTGAAGTGCAGGTTGCTGTCGTCCACCCAGTACCAGGACCCGGTCACGGCGGGCTCGGAGAGCACCTTGAGGCTCCGTTCGACCTCCTGCCGGGCAGCGGGGTCCTTGACCGGCTGGGAGAGCTTGACGGTGAGCGGCTGCCCGACGCCGTACACGCCGCTGCCGTTGGAACCGGGGCCCAGCTCAGCGCTCAGCTTGGCCGGGGCCGCCGCCGTGGTGAGCGAGCCGGTGGTCTCGCCGCGGCCGCCGTCGCCGTCGTCGGCGGCCACCCGGATCACGTACTTGGTGCCGGCTCCGAGCCGTCCGACGCTCTGCCAGGTCCGCTGGTCGTCGGCGAGCTTTCCGGCGACCGTCCGGCCGTCCGGTCCGGTGACGGTGACGTCGGTGAGCCTGCTGCCCGGCTCGGCCGTCACCGTGAGGGGTTTGGTGGGGTCCGCCCCCTCCGCTGCCGGGAGGTGGACCAGGGGCTGAACGTCGACGGCGCTGACGGCCTCCACCGAGCCGTCAGCGCCGTCGGTGCACCCTGCCAGCGGGGTGAGGATCAGAAGTGCGGCTATCGCAGCCCGCCGGGGGGCTGCTCCGTGAATGGCGCTCAACGCTGCCTCCAGGGGTTACACCCAGAAGAGGATTCGGACGATGGTCCCGAGCGTAGGAAGGCGCTGCCCCACGGACGACCGCTGCGGGGTCCGACTGCACCGAACGGGTAAGCGATACATCCCGATGGACTCATTCGACCGACAGAACGGCGCCGGGCCGGACACCCCCGAAGGGATGCCCGGCCCGGCGCCTGGAGAGAAGACCGGACCTACTGGTTCTGGTCCTCGCCCCGGTAGAACTCGAAGACCCAGCCGTAGAGACCGATCAGGATGATCGGAATCGACCAGAACAGCAGCCACCAGCCGAAGATGACGCCCAGGAAGGCCAGCGCGCCACCGACCGCCAGCGAGAGCGGCTGCCAGCTGTGCGGGGCGAAGAAGCCCAGCTCACCGGCGTCGTCCGCGACCTCGGCCTCGGGGTTGTCACCGGCGCCGCTGTCCACCCGGCGGGCGGTGAAGGCGAGGTAGTACCCGATGAACCCACACAGCGCGAAGGCGAGGAAGAGCGCGGTGGTACCGGCCGCCTCGATGCCGTGGTGGGAGTGGGTCGTCCACAGGCCGTAGGTGATGGCGATCGCCAGCACGAAGACGGCGAGGCCCAGGAAGATCTTTCCCTGTTCCTTCATCAGGCGTCGCCACCCTTCTTGCCCTTGCCCAGCGGCGGGCGGTCGTACTGCGCGGGGGTCACACCCTCGAAGTGCTTGGCCGGCTCACCGTGGTTCTCCAGGTAGTCCAGCGCGGCGATCTCCGGGTGGTGCAGGTCGAATGCCGGGGATTCCGAACGGATCCGGGGCAGGGTGAGGAAGTTGTGCCGCGGCGGCGGGCAGGAGGTCGCCCACTCCAGCGAACGGCCGTAACCCCACGGGTCGTCGACCTCGACCTTCTCGCCGTACTTGGCGGTCTTCCAGACGTTGTAGAGGAACGGCAGGATCGACAGGCCGAGCAGGAACGAACCGATGGTGGAGACGGTGTTCAGCGTGGTGAAGCCGTCCGAGGCCAGGTAGTCCGCGTAACGACGCGGCATGCCCTCGGCACCCAGCCAGTGCTGCACCAGGAAGGTGCTGTGGAAGCCGATGAACAGCGTCCAGAAGGTGATCTTGCCAAGTCGCTCGTCGAGCATCTTGCCGGTCATCTTCGGCCACCAGAAGTGGAAGCCGGCGAACATCGCGAAGACGACGGTGCCGAAGACCACGTAGTGGAAGTGGGCGACGACGAAGTACGAGTCCGAGACGTGGAAGTCGATCGGCGGGGAGGCCAGCAGGACACCGGTCAGACCACCGAAGAGGAAGGTGACCAGGAAGCCGACCGTCCAGAGCATCGGGGTCTCGAAGCTCAGCGAGCCCTTCCACATGGTGCCGACCCAGTTGAAGAACTTCACACCGGTCGGGACCGCGATCAGGAAGGTCATGAAGGAGAAGAACGGCAGCAGCACCTGTCCGGTGACGTACATGTGGTGCGCCCACACCGTCACGGACAGACCGGCGATCGCGATGGTGGCCGCGATCAGACCGGAGTAGCCGAACATCGGCTTGCGGCTGAAGACCGGGATGATCTCCGACACGATGCCGAAGAACGGCAGCGCGATGATGTACACCTCGGGGTGACCGAAGAACCAGAAGAGGTGCTGCCAGAGCAGTGCACCACCGTTGGCCGGGTCGAAGACGTGCGCCCCGAACTTGCGGTCCGCCTCCAGGGCGAACAGCGCGGCCGCGAGGACCGGGAAGGCCAGCAGGACCAGCACGGCGGTCAGCAGGACGTTCCAGACGAAGATCGACATCCGGAACATCGTCATGCCGGGCGCGCGCATGCAGATGATCGTGGTGATGAAGTTGACCGCACCGAGGATCGTGCCGAAGCCGGAGAAGGCCAGACCCATGATCCACATGTCGGCGCCGACACCCGGCGAGCGGACCGCGTCCGACAGCGGCGAGTACGCGAACCAGCCGAAGTCGGCGGCACCCTGCGGGGTGAGGAAACCGGCCACCGCGATGACCGAGCCGAACAGGTACAGCCAGTAGGCGAACATGTTCAGGCGCGGGAAGGCGACGTCAGGGGCGCCGATCTGGAGCGGCATGATCCAGTTCGCGAAACCCGCGAACAGCGGCGTCGCGAACATCAGCAGCATGATCGTGCCGTGCATCGTGAACGCCTGGTTGAACTGCTCGTTCGACAGGATCTGCGTCCCGGGACGAGCCAGCTCGGCGCGCATGACCAGGGCGAGGATGCCGCCGATCAGGAAGAACGCGAACGAGGTACCGAGGTACATCGTGCCGATCGTCTTGTGGTCCGTGGTGGTCAGCCACTTGATGATCGTGGAGCCTGGCTTGCGGGTCCGTGTGGCCCCGCCTGCCGTGACCCCGGATGCCCCGCCGGCGGCGGCGGGCTCGTTGAGGATAGTCACTTCTCACCTTCAATGCCCGTGATGCCGGAGGGCACCGCGCCGCTCTGGCCCTTGGCCTGGAGCTCCTTCAGGTGCTGCTCGTACTCGTCGTGCGAGACCACCTTGACGTTGAACAGCATCCGGGAGTGGTCCACGCCACAGAGCTCGGCGCACTTGCCCCGGAAGGTGCCGTACGAGGTCGGAGTGACCTCGAAGCTGTTGACCACGCCCGGCACGACGTCCATCTTCATCATGAAGTTGACGGGCCAGAAGTCGTGGATGACGTCCCGCGAGGTAAGGCGGAACTGCACCGACTCGTTGATCGGCAGGTACAGCGTCGGCGCCTCGGCAGGAGTACCGACCTCGTACGCGGCGTTGGTGTTCGCCGGGTCGGGGTGCTCGCTGTTCTCGTAGTTGAACGCCCAGCTCCACTGGAAGCCGACCACGTTGATCGTGTGCTGCGGCTTGGCGGAGAGCTGGGTGAGTCGAGACTCGTCGCGAGCGACGAAGTAGAACAGCACCGAGACGATGACGATGGGGACCGCGGTGTACAGCGCCTCGATCGGGACGTTGTACCGGGTCTGAGCGGGGATCTCCACCTTGGTGCGGCTGCGCCGGTGGAAGATCACGCTCCAGATGATCAGACCCCACATCAGTGCGCCGACTACCAGCGCCGCAATCCACGAGCCCTGCCACATGTGGAGGACCAGCGGGCCTTCCTTGGTGACGGGCGACGGGAGGCCAAGCCTGGGCAGGTCATTGGCCGAGCAGCCGGTAGCGGTCGCGATGACGAGGCCCAGTGCCAGCGCCTGAGGCAGCTTCCGCCGCATCGTGCGCCGCGGCGAGCGGTCGGAGCCGTTGGGACTCACGTAGCGCCTTCCCGAAGTCTCGCCCGCGATCGCGTCGCCCCGGGAGTACTGTGCGCCTCCCCGGCGACCCGGCCACGGGCACGGTTTGAATGCTTATGCGGGCCAAACCCTACTCCAGCCTTATGCGCTCCTGACGGGCAGGTCCCGCTAACGCGCCGCCCGCCTACCCGATCAGCCCCGGCAGGCACGGACTCCCAGGTCACCGTGGGCATTCGAGCCTCGCACACCCAATCGTGGGATGGCACTGCGGCACACGGGTGACGGATCGTCGAGCCTGCGCGAATCGGACAAACGGGGTCAGTCGATCCCGGACAGCTGACGGGGGGTGAGACCTGGATACTGTCGTACGTGTCCTACTTCGACGTGGCCTCGACCGCTCCGCTGCATCCCGTCGCCCGGCAGGCGCTGAACGCCGCACTCGACGAGGGATGGGCGGACCCGGCCCGGCTGTACCGGTCCGGCCGGCAGGCCCGGATGCTGCTGGACGCGGCCCGGGAGACGGTCGCCGAGGTCCTGGGTGCGCGACCGGACGAGATCTCGTTCACCGCGAGCGGCACCCAGGCCGTCCAGCTCGGCATCCTCGGTGCGCTGGCCGGACGCCGCCGGACAGGCCGTCACCTGGTGCACTCCGCCGTCGAGCACTCCAGCGTGCTGCACACCGCGGAACTGCACGCCGCCTCGGGCGGCGAGGTGAGCGAGGTCGCGGTCGACCGCAACGGGCTGGTCACCACCAGGGACTTCGCCGCCGCGCTCCGCCCGGACACCGCGCTGGCGGTGCTGCAGTCGGCCAACCACGAGGTCGGCACGGTGCAGCCGGTCACCGAGACCGCCGCCGCGATCGGCGGGGTGCCGCTGCTGGTGGACGCCGCGCAGAGCACGGGCCGGCTGCCGGTGCCCGCCGGCTGGTCGCTGCTGACGGCCAGTGCCCACAAGTGGGGCGGCCCGGCCGGGGTCGGGGTGCTCGCGGTCCGCAAGGGCGTCAGGTACGTCTCACCGCTGCCCGCCGACGAGCGCGAGGGCGGCCGGGTGCCCGGATACGTCAATCTGCCCGCGGTCGTGGCCGCGGCGGCGTCGCTGCGGGCGGTCCGGGCCGAGGCCGAGCGGGAGAACGCCCGGCTGCACGCGCTGGTGGACCGGATCCGGGCGCAGGTGCCCCGGCTGGTGCCGGAGGTGGAGGTGGTCGGCGACCCGGTGCGAAGGCTTCCGCACCTTGTCACCTTCTCCTGTCTCTACGTCGACGGCGAGGTGTTGCTGACCGAACTGGACAAGGCCGGGTTCGCGGTCTCCTCCGGCTCCTCCTGCACCTCCAGCACGTTGACGCCCAGCCATGTGCTCGCGGCGATGGGCGTACTGACCGAGGGCAACGTCCGCGTCTCGCTCCCCTACGGGGTGGCCGAGGCGGACGTCGACCGCTTCCTGACCGTCCTGCCCGAGGTGGTGGCGGGGGTGCGGGCGCCGCTCGGGCTCGATCTGCCGGCGCCGGGGCCGGGGCCGGGGCCGGTGCTGGACAGCCTGGTGCTGGACACCCTGGGGAAGCGCTGCCCGCTGCCGGTGATCGAGCTGGCCAAGCGGATCGGCACGGTACCGGTGGGCGGCACGGTCGCGGTGCTGTCCGACGACGAGGCGGCCCGGCTGGACATCCCCGCCTGGTGCGAGATGCGCGGGCAGGAGTACCTGGGCGAGGCCCCGGCCGCCGACTACGGCCGGGACCGGGGCTCGGCGTACCTGGTCCGCCGGGCCGGCTGAGGTCGCACCTGCGGCGCGGCCTCAGCCGGGACGCGACTACTTGACCAGCTTGCCGCGGATCTCGGCGGCGGCCTCGTCACCGTAGGCCGCGGCGAAGCGGTCCAGGAAGTGGCCGTGGCGCAGCTCGTACTCCTGGGTGCCGACGGTCTCGATCACCAGGGTGGCGAGCATGCAGCCGAGCTGGGCGGAGCGCTCCAGACCGAGGTCCCAGGAGAGGCCGGCCAGGAAGCCGGCCCGGAAGCCGTCGCCGACGCCGGTCGGGTCGGCCTTGCGCTCCTCGGTCGGGCAGCCGACCGTGATGTCCGGCTCGGTCTCGCGCTGGATCCGGACGCCCTTGGCGCCGAGCGTGGTGATCCGGATGCCGACCCGGCGGAGGATCTCGTCCGCGTCCCAGCCGGTCTTGGACTCGATCAGCGCGGCCTCGTACTCGTTGGTGAACAGGTACGCGGCGCCGTTCACGATCTCCCGGATGTCCTCGCCCTCCAAGCGGGCCAGCTGCTGGGAGGGGTCGGCGGCGAAGGCGTAGCCGCGGGTGCGGCACTCCTGGGTGTGGCGGACCATCGCGGCCGGGTCGTCGGCACCGATCAGGACCAGGTCGAGGCCGCCGACGCGGTCGGCGATCGGCTTGAGCTCGATGTTGCGGGCCTCGGCCATCGCGCCGGTGTAGAACGACGCGATCTGGTTGTGGTCCTGGTCGGTGGTGCACATGAAGCGGGCGGTGTGCCGGGTCTCGGAGATGTGCACCGAGTCGGTGTCGACGTTGTTCCGCTGCAGCCAGCTGCGGTACTCGTGGAAGTCCGCCCCGGCGGCGCCGACCAGGATCGGGCGCAGGCCGAGCACGCCCATGCCGAAGGAGATGTTCGGGGCGACCCCGCCACGGCGGATGTCCAGGGTGTCCACCAGGAACGACAGCGACACCGTGTGCAGCTGCTCGGCGACCAGCTGGTCGGCGAAGCGGCCCGGGAAGGTCGTCAGATGGTCGGTGGCAATCGAGCCGGCGACGGCGATGCGCACGAAGGTCTCCTCTGGAGGCTCTGGGCCGGGAAAGCTGTTGACAGAACCCTCCAACGGTACCGGGCGCCGGTGCCGTCCCTGTACTTCCTATTCGGCCACTCGAACGAGTACTACCCACGGGTACCCCTGGTTCGGTGCCCGACGGCGGCCTAGGGTCGCAGTCATAGGGCCCTGTCGGCCCCAGGCCCGTGGCAGGTGCGCCACGGCTCGGCGATCGGAGCGATGACACCGATGATGGCCAAATCACCCGCGCTGCGGCCCAGCGCGTCCCGGTCGTCCGCCCGCTCCTGGACGGGTGAGCTCGAGGGCGACTCCCTTGCCTCCCTGGTCAGCTCCTCCCGGCGGCTGGGCCGGTTCTGGCCGCCGTCCGGCAGTGCTCCGCAGGCCGCCGTCGCGCCGCGGCCTGCGGGGGTGTCGGTACCGTCCCGCGCCCGGAAGCTGGTGGCGCAGATGCCCGAGTACGGGAGCTGACCGCCGCCGCAGCAGCGTGCGGGAACCGGATCCGCCCGGGGCACGTCAGATCCGCGCAGCGCCGCTGTGGTGGCGGAGCGCGAGCCCTCGGGAGGAAGTCACAGCATGGACGAGAACACCTCAGCCGTAACGGTCCGGCCCGTGCGCGGGCGAGTTCGGCGCCGGGCGACGGTCCTGGCCGGGCTGGTGCTCGCCGTCGGTGCGGTCGCCGGGTGCGGGTCCGGCACGGGTTCGGGCACGGCCGCCGGGGCCCCGACGAGCCCTTCGCCGACCACGGCGGCGCCCTCCGGCGCGGCCCCCACCCCGACCGCGAGCCCGACGGCGCCCGCCACGCCGGACCCCAGCGCCTCCGGCCCCGGCACCTCGCCGAGCGGTCCCGGCATCGCGGTCGGCGAGCCCGCGCCCGTCAAGCTGCCCGCGCTCGCCTACCAGGCCCAGGACGACCAGCTGTCGGTCTGGTTCTACGGCGGGGTCTGCGACACCTACGGGCTGAAGGCCGACGAGTCCAAGCAGGGCGAGGTGGACGTCCGGGTGGTGATCACCGAGACCGCGCCCCGCGGCCGGGCGTGCCCGGCCCTGGTCAAGCGGAACTCGGTGACGGCCAAGCTGCAGCACCCGCTGGCCGGCCGCAAGGTGGTGGACATCAGCACCGGTCAGACCCTGTCGATGGACCCGCCGCCGATCGGTGGCCCGCAGTAGTCCGAAGCGCACCAGCTCGGCAGCGCACGGGCGAGGTCGAGGACAACGAGCGGCGGCCCCCGGGATCACCCGGGGGCCGCCGCTGTGCAGGTTGCCGCTCAGCTGCCGGGCAGCTGCCGCAGGACCTAGCTGAAGGAGTCGCCGCAGGCGCAGGAGCCGGTGGCGTTCGGGTTGTCGATGGTGAAGCCCTGCTTCTCGATGGTGTCGACGAAGTCGACGGTCGCACCGCCCAGGTACGGGGCGCTCATCCGGTCGGTGACGACCTTCACGCCGCCGAAGTCCTTGATGACGTCGCCGTCGAGCGAACGCTCGTCGAAGAACAGCTGGTAGCGCAGGCCGGAGCAGCCACCCGGCTGAACGGCGACGCGCAGCGCCAGGTCGTCGCGGCCCTCCTGCTCGAGCAGGCCCTTGACCTTGGCCGCGGCGGCATCGGTGAGGAGGATGCCACTCTCGACAGTGGTCTCGTCCTGGACGGTCATGCTTACTCCCGGTCTGTGACGACAATGTGCCGCCAGTGCCAACCAGCGGCCTCCCGGATTCATTTCCGGTCGGTGGTTCTTTCCCGAGGGGGCGATTCACGGAACCGGTTCCCCTACGCACCCATGCTCGCACACCGCGCGTACTTGCCGAGTGCCCGATCCCGGCAAAACGGCCTACCCGCGGCAGGTGCGGCGGTCAGGATGGAAAGCGTGATCATTCGTCAGCTGCAGGACACGCCTGCCGACGCGTGGGCGGTACAGCAGGTCGCCCGTGCCGCTTTCCGAGACCTCTTCGACATTCCGGCGGGCGAGCCGGACGACGACCGCCGAACCGTCCGGCAACTGGCGCGCACCCGGCACCTGGTGCGCTCCGACCCCGGCGGCTGCTGGATCGCCGAGCAGGACGGCGAGGCGCTCGGCGTGGCACTGGCGATGCGGCGGGAGGGCCTGTGGCTGCTCTCGCTGTACGCGGTGCTGCCGCGCGCCCAGGGCAAGGGGGTCGGACGGCTGCTGCTGGACCGGGCCACCGAGTACGGGCGCGGCTGCCTGCGCGGGATGGTGTGCGTCTCCCCGTCCCCGGCGGCGGCCCGCCGCTACCGGCGAGCCGGGTTCACGCTGCACCCGGCGATGGCGCTGTCTGGGCCGGTGGACCGCGCCGGGCTGCTGGATCCGGGGGACATTCCGGTGCACCCGGGCAACGCGACCCACTTCCACCTGCTGGACTCGGTCGACCGGCGGCTGCGCGGGGCCGCCCACGGGGTCGACCACGAGTACCTGCTGGCGCACTTCGAGGAGCTGCTGATTGCGGACACCCTGGCGGGCAGCGGCTACTGCTACCGGGAGGGCGGTGCGGTCAAGCTGCTCGCAGCGACCTCGAAGCGGATCGCCGTGCGGCTGCTGCGGGAGGCGCTGGCCCGGGTGCCCGACGGGGTGGAGGCCCGGGTCGAGTTCCTCACCGCCGAGCAGGAGTGGGCCGTGGACGTCGGGCTGGAGCTGGGGCTCACCGTGGCGAACCGGGGGTACCTGGCCCTGCGGGGGATGCGGCCGCCGATGCCGTACCTCCCCAGCGGGGCGTTCCTGTAGCCGTGCCCG
>NZ_JYJF01000199.1 GCF_000955975.1 Saccharothrix sp. ST-888 | reverse complement strand
TCCGCCTCGCCGACCACCTCGATGTCGGGCTGGGCGTCCAGCAGCGCCCGGAACCCGGCCCGCACCAGGACCTGGTCGTCGGCCAGCAGTACCCGGATCATCGTCCGTCTCCCTTCCCGGTGTGGTCCGTGCCGCCCGGTGCACCCGCCGTCGTCCCGTCGGCGGTCGGCAGCCGGGCGCGGATCCGGAAGCCGCCGTCTGCGCACGGCCCGGCCGCAAGCGTTCCGCCGAAGGCCGTGACGCGTTCCCGCATCCCGACCAGTCCGCTGCCCGAACCTTCGTCCTCGGTGTCGCGACCGGCCGGTCCCGGGTCGTCCACCTGGACGGTGAGAGCGTCGGCGGCCAGCCAGTCGAGCCGCACGGCCGCGCTGCGGGCAGCCGAGTGCCGGATCACGTTGGTGAGCGCCTCCTGGACGATCCGGAAGGCCGCCAGGTCGAGCCCGGCGGTCAGTTCGCGCGGGGTGCCCTCGGTCCGGACCTCGACCGTGAGGCCCGCATGACCGGCCTGCCGGACCAGTTCGTCCAGGCGGGCCAGACCGGGGGCCGGGCCGCGCGGGGCGTCCGCCCCCGGGGCGCGCAGCCTGCCCAGCACCTGGCGGACCTCGCCGAGCGCCTCCTTGCTGGCCGCCTTGATCGTGACCAGCGCGGTCCTGGCCTGTTCGGGCCTGCTGTCGAGGAGCTCCAGGGCCACGCCCGCCTGGAGGTGGATCAGCGAGATGCTGTGCGCCAGGATGTCGTGCAGCTCGCGGGCCATCCGCAGCCGCTCCTCATCGGCCCGGCGGCGCTCCGCCTCCGCTCCGGCGGCCCGGCGGGCGGCGATCTGCTCCCACCGGAACCGCATGATCTCGGCGACCGCCAGCACCAGCAACAGCCAGGCTGCCACACCGAGTTCGGACCACCAGCCGGGCCGGGAGCCGGCTCCGTGTGGCCGACCGCCCGGCACGACGTGCGCGAGCAGCAGATGAGCGGCGTAGAACGCGGCGGCGCTCAGCCACGCCGCCCGGCGGTGCCCGGACCGGACCGCCACGACGAGGGCCACCACCGGGCTCAGGAACACCGGCCCGTACGGGAAACCGGCGACCAGGTACACCACGGTGACGGCGGAAACCCCCACGACGACGGCCGCCGGGTGCCGCCGGCGGAACAGCAGCAGCGCGGGACCGAGCAGGAGCAGCAGGTAGCCGAAGGCGTTCAGCCCGAGCCGACCGCTCTGGTGACCCGCCGCGCCGGTCGTCCCGACCACCTGGACGAACGCGACCAGCACGGAGGAGGCGACCGGCCAACCCGCCCGCGCGGACGGGACCCACGGCGGGCGCCAGGGCGGGCGTTCATCAGTCATGCGGCGAAGGCTATCGGCGCACCGGCCCGCCGGGCGTCAGCCGAGCGCGGTGCGCGCGCCTACTCCCTCCGTAGTACGGCCCGCGTGGAGGAACAAAACGAGCAGTGGCGACAACGGGCCGATCTTGGTTCCGGTTCGGTACCTTGGGTCAGATGCGCTGGTCAGCGGCCCTACGTTCCGGGTCATGCCGGTTGGCTTCCGGTCTGACGATCGGGTCTCCCGCCACGGCCGGCTCGCGGCCGGGCAGCTGGAAGCAGAGCCGCTGCGAGCCCCGGTCAGACGGGGCGGGTCACCTTCTTGCGACATCACATGGCACCAGTGGCAGGCGGCATACCCCACGCTCAACAGCACCGGCACCCCACGCCGCTCCGCCTCCGCGAAGGCCTCGGGCCCCCACTCCCACCAGTCGACGGGGTTCTCGGCGTGCTGCAACAGGTACGGGGAGGTGGCATCGGCCAGGCGGTTCACCATGTGGGCAGTATCGCAGCGCCCAACGGGGCACCGGTGGCCATCGTCCGGGGGATCGGCGACCGGGCGGACGGCACGAAGAGCAGTGCGGAGGACCGCAACTGGCAGCCGCAGGCCGCAGCGAACGCTGCGGCGTTCGCTACCCGGCTGGCAGTGGAACTGGTGGGGGAACAGGAGGAGACCTCAATGCCCCGGGGCGACAGGGTCCGTTCGGCCGACCGGTTCGACCGACGCGTCAGCAACACCGCCCACAACAGCACCGTCGGCATCATGGCCGGCCCGGTCACGGGCAGCAACGTCCACATGAATGTGGCCCCGAAGGCATCCGGCCCGACGGACCTGATCGCGGAACTGAACGGTTTCCGCGATCAGCTGGCGCGGCACCGCTCCGAGGGCGCCCTCGACGAGGACACCTACCGAGAGGCCCTTACCGATCTGGACTCCGCCCTCCGCTCAGCCGGGAGGAACACCCCTGAATCGTCGAAGCGGACGGCCATGATGCTCAAGAGGCTGCGCGGTCTGGTCGCGGAGTGCCCCGCGCTGGTAGCCGAGCTGGCCCTGCTGGTCACGGCGGCCGGTGACCTGGCATGAACAACAACGATGCCCCGTACAACTCAGCCATCAATTCCACCATCGGGATACAGGCCGAGGCCGTACACGACTCCGCCGTCTACGTCATCCACCCGGACGCCTCACCGCAGGAGAAGTACAGGATGGGCGTGCGGCTCTTGGAGGGCGGCATCCCCAGCCGCGCTCGCGAAATGATCGCTGATGCGATCGGCCACGGGTACGACGGCGCTGAAGTGTGTTTCCACTGGGTGCTCGCCATACTCAGCGCACGCACTTACCACGACCTCAGCACCGAAGAGATCCAAGGGCTGCACTACGCATCAGGGCGCGTACGGACCTACGCCGAGGACGAGTGGAAGGAAGCCCTGCGCGTCACTTTCGAGCTGCTGGCGGTGCTTAGCACCGCGAGTGGCGAGACCGGCCCCGTGTTGAAGCAGTTACACGACCTGCCGCTCCGCCAGCACGACGCGATCCTCCGCCACCTCGACCTCATGCTCACCGGAGGGCTGAAGGACGACCTGTGGGCGGAGACCCGCGAACGGGCCAGGGCGGAGCGCTTCGGCAACGACCGGGGTCGGCGTGTCTGGGCCTACTTCGAGCCCGCCCCCATCGGGGCGCGGGCCGTTCCGCCCCGCCCGAGCACCGCTGCCGCCGCCAAGGCGGCCCTCCCGGTCCGGGCGGTCCTGTTCGTCGTGAGCAGCGTGCTCTGGGCCCTGGCACTGATCGCGGATCCGGCCAAGGCGATCGTCGAGTTACTGGTGGCGCTCGGCGCGGGTCTGACCGCGGCCCGCTTCGGCGTCCGGTGGTGGGGCCAGGAACCCCGGTTGGAGCTCACGGCCGTGACCCGCGTCTCGCACACGCGCGGTGCCGCCTCCGCCGAGGACGGGTTCACCAACCGCGTCCGCCATTCGTTCGATCACTACTTCACCGTTCGCACGCCCTACGGGCTCACCCCGGACGCCTGGCTCGCCCACACCGCCCAGGTCCGCAGCAGCCTCGCCGCCGAGATCGCGGACCTCTACCGGGAGAGCCGGATCAGTGTGGACCGGGTCACCTGGTTGATCCGGTACCTCGCTGGGGACGCCCGGAACCGCCACAACAACGGCACCCTGTTCGATCATCACCGCCAGGACCCGACTCCGGTCAGGACGAAGGCCCTGACCGTGGTGGCCCTGGCCGTTCTCGGCATCGCGGCTCTGAGCGCGTTCGGAACGGCAGTCTCGGGTGCCGCCTCGCCGCAGCCTCTGTGGGCGTTCCTGGCCGTACTCGGTACGACCTGGTCCGGGCACACGGCCGCTTCCCTCTGGCTGAAGGTCCGGCGGGAAGAGCACCGGGTGGCCCGGGAGACCCAGAAGTACCGTGAACAGCTGACCGCACGACAGATCGCCCACCAGCGCTGGCAGTCGCTCCTGGACGCCACGCGCCCCAGCGAGCTGGAAATGGAGACCTGGCTCACCTGCGACAAGACTTCGTTCGTCGATGAAGCGCTCCGGTACCACCGGCTCACGTGGCGCGACCTGATCACCCACACCATCCTGGTGGCCCCAGCCCCTTCCTACAAACGAGGCCGGGTCAGGGGCGGTCCCTGGCGGTACTCGCACTACGTCTTCCGCCTGTTCCTGTTCACCCAGGACGGCATCCGCGAGATCAGCTCCGAGTTCAACTTCTCCGACGCAACGCGCAAGAACGAGCAGCGGAGCAACTACCGGTTCGACGCGCTGTCCTCCGTGCAGGTGACGGAGAACGTCGATGTCGGCTACGACCTGGAACTCGTCCTCACCAACGGACCAGCCAGGAAGATCCGCGTCAAGGACGCCGATGCCCATCAACTGGCGCCGGACGAGAATTCTCAGGAAATCTCCGAGATCAGCCTCAGCGCGGCCGGCTCCACCCACACCTTCCGCCTCCTGGAGGGGATAGCGGCGGACGGGAAGGGCTGGATCGAACGGCACAGCCCCAACAACCTGACGCCCTTCCAGATCGCCGGCTGATCCTGAACTCGAGCATGGGAATGCCTGTGACCTCCACGGACGATGTCACCGAGAGCAAAATCCTGCTGGCCGAGTACGACTGCCTCAAGGAGGAACAGAAGACCCGCATAGGGTTCCGCGACAACCTGCTCTACTTCACGCTCGCCGCGGCCACTGCGGTCGTGGCGGTCACCGTCCAGAGCGGACAGTCCCGACTGCTGCTCTTCGTCCCCGCGATCTGTCTGATCCTGGGCTGGACCTACCTGGTCAACGACGAGAAGATCTCGGCGATCGGCTGCTACGTCCGCGACCAACTGGGACCGCGCCTGGGGGAACTCGCCTCCGCCCACGGCACGGTGTTCGGCTGGGAGGTCTACCACCGCAACGTTGCGGGCCGCACCATGCGCAAGCGGCTTCAGACCGCGGTGGACCTGTTCACGTACCTGGTCCTGCCGATGGTCTGCACGACCGCGTTCTGGTGCTCTCCCACCGTTCAGCCCCTGCTCGTGACCACTTCTCTCGTGCAGACGCTCGCCCTGGCCGTACTGGGCTGGCAGTTCCTGCGCCGTGCGGAGCGGTAGCACCAGCCCCGCTCCACACACGCGTACGACGCCTCCGGCGCGCGGAGGCGCGGGCCGGGCTCCGCTGTACGATCAGCCGGCGTCCGGCTCGGGCCGGGGCAGCTCGTCCAGGTCGAGGGTGTAGGTCCGCCCGTCGGCCAGCTCGATGGGCAGCTTGCCCGAACCGTACTTGTGCGTGTGCGCCGCGATG
>NZ_JYJF01000198.1 GCF_000955975.1 Saccharothrix sp. ST-888 | reverse complement strand
GGTCTGGCGGACGACGAGCTCGCCGACGTTGTCGGTGGCAACGCCCTGGTTGCCCGCCCCGCCAGGTGCGTTTCCTGAACCCCGCTGGGACAGGACGCACCGATGAGCTCGCCGACGTCGTCGGCGGCCACGCCATGGCGGCTCAGTCCGTCGTGAACTGCATCACCATGTTGTAGGGCGATGCTAACGGGCCTCCTGGCATGAAAGAGATGCCAGGAGGCCCGGTTCATGGTACGCCCCGGTGACGGTTGACCCAACGTCACCCCAGTGACCCCGCGCGTGCGCAGCCGGCCGAGGCGGGGCGCCCCGTCGGCGTGCGACCGGTGGGCGACGGGGCCACCGCTCCCGATGGGAGCGGGTCAGGCCGGAACACGCACCAACACGAACGTCGGTCCCGCAGCCCGGACCGCATGGACGGAAACTCTCAGGTGAGCACAGTGGACACTGCGGAAGAAAGCGGCCACCCGACCCCGCGACCGGGCCTGTCGGGCAGGTTCCGGCAGCAGGCTCTCGCCGCGCGCGGTGCCGTACGCGAATACGGGCACCAGGTCGCACCCGGTCGCCTCGCACGACTCCCGTTCCGGCCGTCCGACGAAGGACAGCGTTCGTCCGGCCGCAAGAAACGGTGGATGCCCCGGCCCCAGCGCCGAGTGCCGGTGCGGTTGCAGGCCCAGATCAGCGACTGCGGAGCCGTGTCGCTCTCCATGGCCCTGGCCTACCACGGGGTCGACGTCCCCATCCAGGAGCTCCGTCAGGCGACCGCCACCGGCCGGGACGGCGTGTCCGCGCGTCAGATCCTGGAAGCGGCACGCGCATACGGTTTCAACGCGCGCGGCGTTCGCGTCGAACTCGAGGGTCTGCGACACCTGCCGACGGGAACGATCCTGTTCTGGGACTTCGCGCACTTCGTCGTACTCGAAGGGGTGCGCGGCGACACCGTCCACATCGTGGATCCCGCGCTGGGGCGGCGTCGGCTGAGCCTGGAGACAGCCGGAGCCTCCTTCACCGGCGTGGCCCTGCAGATCACCCCGGCCCTGGAGGCGGTGCGGAGTTGGAGCAGCCGCCGTGCCGCGCGCAGGAGCGCGGGCTCCTGGCGCTATCTCTGGCACTTCTTCCCCACCGGCTACCGCTGGGTTCCCTTCGCCGCCTGCTCGTTGGTCCTCATGCTGTTCAACTTGGGCATGCCGCTGGCGACTCGGTACGTGGTGGACCAGGTGGTACCGGGTCACACCGTCGGAGTCGGCTACCTGTGGGTGGCGATACCCGTCCTTGCCGGAGCCTACTTCGGGCTGCAGTTCCTCCGTTCGCTGACCTTCCTGGTCATACAGGCGGCGATGGACGAGAACGTCACCCTCGGCATTCTCAACCGGCTCTTCGCGCTGCCCTACGACTTCTTCTCCAGCAGGAGTCCGGGAGATCTGCTGCAGCGCGTGAGGACCAGCGCGACGGTCCGTCAGGTCTTCTCGGCCTCGTCGTTCGCAAGCGTCTTCGACGGCGTCCTCATCCTGGTCTACATGACCCTGCTGGTTCTGATCGACCCCGCACTGGCATTGGTGGTCGTCGGCGTGGCCCTGCTGCAGGTGTTGCTCCTCGTGGTCACCTGGCGCCGTCAGGAGTACGCGAGCGCCGACGCGCTGGAGGCCCGCTCGCGGGCCGAGTCGGAACTGGTCGAGATCCTGGACGGCATGGCCACGATCAAGGCGGCCGGAATGGAGGGTGCGGCCGGTCACCGTTGGAGTCACACTCTCGCCGAGGAGCTCAACACCCGACTGCGCAGCCGGAAGCTGCTCACGCTGTCCTCGACGCTCAGCTCCGCCCTGCAGCTGGTCGCACCGCTGATCATCCTGGTCGTGGGGACGGAGCGGCTCTCCTCGGGCGCGCTGAGCCTGGGCGACGTGCTCGGCTTCAGCGTGCTCGCCATGGGTCTCCTGGTTCCGCTGGTCAACTGCGTCCAGGTCGGCTTCCAGGTGGCCGGGATCGGCGCCGAGCTGACCAAACTGGGCGACATCATGGAGACGGCCCCGGAACGCCGGAACGGCGACGCGGAGGCCGGCGCCGTCGGCGGGACGCTCGAGATGCGTGAGGCGTCCTTCACCTACCAGGAGGGGCAGGCCGCGGTGGTCCGCGACGTCTCGTTCACGGTGGCGGACGGAAGCTTCACCACGATCCTGGGGGCTTCCGGATCGGGCAAGTCCTCCTGCGCGCTCATGCTTGCGGGGCTCCATCGGCCCAGCAGCGGGGCGGTGCTGGTGGACGGACGCGACCTCGCCTCCGTGGACACCGGCGACTACCGCCGATCCATCTCCTTCGTGAACCAGGACTCCCGGCTGTTCTCCGGAGCGATCCGGGAGAACATCGGCTGGGGCGGCTCGGAGGTGACCGAGGCCGAGATCGTCGAGGCTGCCCGGCTGGCCGGTATCCACGAGGACATCGCCAGAATGCCGATGGGGTACGACACCCTGCTCGGCCCTGGTGGCGGCGGTGTGTCCGGTGGTCAGCGTCAGCGGATCATCCTCGCGCGGGCGCTGGTGCGCAAACCGCGCCTGCTGATCCTGGACGAGGCCACCAGCGCGCTCGATCCGGTCCTGGAGATGCAGATCTTCGCGCGGCTGCGCAGCCTGCCCATGACGTTGGTCGTGGTCGCACACCGGCTCACCGCCATCGACAACGCCGACCAGGTCGTGGTGCTCGAAGCGGGTCGGATCGCGCAGCTCGGGCATCCGGATGAGCTGTCCCTCCAGGACGGCCCCTACCGGGCCCTGACGCGTTGACGCGCCGATGGACCGCAGACCGCAGACCGCAGACGGCAGACGGCAGACCGTCGAACCCGAGCACCGATGAACTGACGACCGAGACGCCCGTCCGACCCCGCCGCCCGTCCGACCCCGCCGCCCGTCTGCCGCCCCGTCGCGCGTCCTGCTGGTCCCGCGGCAGGCGACTCGACCGTGAGAGTGATACCCGTGTTCCCTGATCCGCATGAGATCGCCAAGTCGTTCCGATTCGCGCTGCTCGGCCCGATCCGCGCCTGGAGAGGCAGCCGTGAGGTCGACCTGGGGTCGGCCCGACAGCGGGCCGTGCTGGCCCGGCTGCTCCTGGCCACCGGACAGCCGCACGCCATTTCCGAGATCATCGAGGCGGTCTGGGGCGAAGAACTGCCCGGAAACCCGCGCAACCTGGTGCACAAGTACGTGGGCGGTCTGCGCCGCGCCCTGGACCCGGACGTCGGCGACGCCCGCACCAGCGAGCTGCTCCCTCTCATCGACAACGGCTACTCGCTGCTGGTCGACCGGGACCAGGTCGACCTCAACGTCTTCACGCAGACGGTGGCCGAGGGAGTGGCGCTGGTCGACATCGACCTGGACACGGCACGCGAACGCCTGGACACGGCACTGGGGCTGTGGCGCGGCGATGCGTTCGGTCCGCTCTCCACCGAGTTCTTCGGTGCCGAGCGGAGTCGGCTGGTCGAGCGGCGGTTGTCCGCCCTGGAGGACCGGATCGGTATCGACATCGCCCTCGGACGACATGCCGAGGCGGCGGTCGAGCTGGTCAGCCTGCTGGTGGAGAACCCGCTGCGCGAGCACCTGGCGGTCCTCCTGATGATCGCGTTCTACCGGTCCGGTCGCCAGGCCGACGCGCTCAGGGTGTTCCAGGACTGCCGCCGGAAGCTGACCACCGAGCTCGGGATCGAACCCGCCAGGGAACTGCAGGAGATCCAGCTCCAGATCCTGGCCGGCGACCCGATCCGGACGATCACGTTGTCCTGCGGGAGGACGGTGACGGCCACTGCGCCGAACTCCCGGAGCGGGAGGCACGCGGGCCCGAACGCCGGCAAGGCGAACGGCCGCCCGAGCACGGGCGGGGCCGAGCGGTGCCACCTCAAGCCGGACCTGAGCGATTTCGTCGCTCGGGAGCGGGAGCTCACGCAGGTCTGCACGATCCTGGTCGAGCCGGCCCAGGTGCCGCCCACCGTCGTGATCACCGGCAACGCGGGCATGGGCAAGAGCGCCCTCGCGGTGCGGGTGGCGAACCTCGTGAAGAGCCGCTTTCTGGGCGGCCAGTTCCAGATCGACCTTCGTGGCATGTCCGCCGACCCGGTGACGCCGCAGCAGGCCCTGCAGCGGCTCCTGCGCATGCTGGGCGTCGAGGAGCCCGATGAGACGCTGACCCCGGACGAGCTCGGCGAACTGTACCGATCCGTGCTGGGGGACGATGTGCTCACCGTCTTCGACGATGTCTCCGACGAACGCCAGGTCCGGCCGCTGCTCGGCGCGAGTGCCACCATCATCACCAGCCGTCGACGGCTCACCGGCCTGGAGGGCGCTCACATCGTCGAATTGGACGCGATGAGTGCCGACGACGCGGTGCGCATGCTCGATCAGATCATCGGGCCGGAGCGGCTGTCGACGGACCCCGCCCAGGCGGCGCGGATCGGGGAGTTCACCGACGGCTCGCCGCTGGCCCTGCGCATCGCGGGGGCACGCCTGTTGGCGCGCCCGCACTGGTCGCTTCGCCAGTTCGCCGACCGGCTCGCCGACGAGGACCGCCGACTGGTGGAACTCACCCACAACGACCTCGACATCCGGGCGAGCCTGGCCACGACCTTCCACTGGCTGAACCCGCAGAGTGTCGAGGCGTTCCTGCTGCTGGGCTCCTGGGACGAACGCAGCTTCACCATCGCCGACGCGACGGGCCCCCTCGGCCTCTCGGAGATCGACGCCGCCGATGTCATCGAGGAACTCGTGGACGTGCGGTTGGTCGATGCCCGCCGTACCGATGGGACCGGAGAGGTCCGTTACCAACTGCGCGACCTCGTACGTCGCTTCGCCCGATCCGAGGCCGAGGGCTCGGCCGCGCCGCCCGCCACCCGCCTGCCGAACCGCAGAGTCCTCGAAGTGATCAATCTCAGCCGCCACGGTGGTTCCGCGCGCCGCGCCGGACCGGAGTGCTGACGATTCCGCCGGGCACCCGGACCGTTCGATCCGGGGCCGTCGCAGGGGGCCGCGTCCTCGGCGCGGTGGGGGAGCGCAAGGCTCCGTAGCCAGGCCGTTGCCCGCGCCGTGCCACACCGCGGCTCGGGCGCGACAAGTCCCTGACAGGCCCCCTGCCCCGCGTCGCCGCTCAGCGCGTGAGACGGATACCGCCCAGCCCCGCGCTGAAGGCGCTCAACAGGCGATCTGCTGCGG
>NZ_JYJF01000197.1 GCF_000955975.1 Saccharothrix sp. ST-888 | reverse complement strand
CACCCGCGCCCCCCACCCCCCACCACTCGTTCCCCTTCCCGGGGGACGGGCGCACCACAAGGCCCGGGAGGCGCACCAGATGCCGCTCAAGTACACCCGCGAACTGCTCACTGCGCTCGCCGCCGAGTCCGCCAGCATCGACGACATGATGCGCAGGCTCGGCGTCCCCATGGCGGGCGGCACCCACAGCTACCTCAGCAGACGGCTCAAGCACTACGGAATCGACACCTCGCACTTCAACCAGGGCCGGCCCGACTACGGACGCCGCCGGTACACCCGGGAGCAGCTGGCAGCGGCCGCGGCAGACAGCACCAGCATCAACGGGATGCTCGACCACCTGGGCATCACCCCGTACGGCAGCATCTACTCGCACTTCAAGAAGCAGCTGTGCCGGTTCGGCATAGACACCTCGCACTTCGCCTTCCGGGGCGACGGCACGGCTCGCACGCTGCAGGTCCCCGAGGCCGAACTGGCCCGGGCGGTCGCCGACAACCGCAGCATCGCCGGCACGCTCCGCGCTCTCGGCCTGGTCGACGGTGGGGCGGCACGCGCGAAGCTGAAGGCGAGCATCGAGCTGCACGGGATCGACACCGGCCACTTCACCGGGCAGCAGCACGGCAGAGGCCGCAAGACCGGCCCGCGACGCAAGCCGGAGCGGCTTCCGCCGGGGAGTCCCCGGATTCCCGGCGACCGCCTGCGGGCGATGCTGGTGCACATCGGCCACGCCGACGTCTGCCGGATGTGCGGCACCCCACCGGTCTGGCTGGGGCAGCCGATGACGCTGGAGGTGGACCACGTCAACGGGGACTGGCTCGACAACCGGGTCGAGAACCTGCGTCTGCTGTGTCCCAACTGTCACTCCGTCACGCCGACCTACTGCGGCCGGAACAGGCAACCCCCGGCCGTGTCCTGACGACGCCCAGCCGGCCTCGCCGGCTGCCGCTACCCACGCGCGATTCGCAGACGGTAGGCTGGCTGTGCCAGGCGCCCGTACCCCAGCTGGCGAGAGGGCTGCGGTTTAGGTCCGCAGGGTCGTGGGTTCGAGTCCCACCGGGCGTACCTGTCAAAGAAGCCCTTCTTCCTTCGATTCGAAGGAAGAAGGGCTTTCGCTTTCCCGGCCGACGTCGTGTCAGCCGAGCAGTTCGCGGACCACCGGGGCCAGGGCGCGGAAGGCCTGGCCGCGGTGGCTGATGGCGTTCTTCTCGTCGGCCGTCAGCTCGGCGCAGGTGCGGGTCTCGCCGAGGGGTTCGAGGATCGGGTCGTAGCCGAAGCCGCCGTCGCCGGCCGGGGCGGTGCGCAGGGTGCCGGTCAGGCGGCCCTCGACCACGCGCTCGGTGCCGTCGGGGAGGGCGAGCGCGGCGGCGCAGGCGAAGTGGGCAGCCCGGTGCGGGTCGGAGATGTCGGAGAGCTGGGCGAGCAGCAGGTCCAGGTTGGCGCGGTCGTCGCCGTGCTTTCCGGCCCAGCGGGCGGAGAAGATGCCGGGGGCGCCGCCCAGCACGTCCACGCAGAGGCCGGAGTCGTCGGCGACGGCGGGCAGTCCGGTGGCGCGGGCCAGGGCGTGCGCCTTCAGCAGGGCGTTCTCGGCGAAGGTGACGCCGGTCTCGGGGACGTCCGGGATCTCGGGGTAGGCGTCGGCACCGACGAGTTCGACGTCCAGGCCCGCGTCGCCGAGGATGGCGAGCAGCTCGGCGACCTTGTGCTGGTTTCGGGTGGCGAGGACGAGGCGTCGGGTAGTCATGCAGCCCACCCTACTGACCTGCGGAGCGCGGCTCAGCCGGTGCAGACCTTGGTGAGCTTGGACGCCGCGTCGCTGAGCGGCTGCAGGTCGGGCACCTGGTTGGCGTTGATCGCGGTCTGCGCCTTGTCGACCTGGGCCTGGAGGTCGCCGACGGCCTTGGCGACGTCGGTGTCGCTGGAGTTGCGGCCGAGCTGGTCGAGGTCCTTCTTGAGCTTCTGCAGGGCCTGGCCCGCCGCCTGCGGGTCCTTGTCGGCGTTGTTGAAGGCGGTTCCGGCGTCCGCGACATCGCCGGTGATCTTCACGGCGGTGTTGCCGCAGTCGATCGCCTTCTGGGCGGCGGAGCAGCTGACGGCGCTGAGTGGCAGGAGGAGGATGAGTGCGGCCACGGCAAGGGTGGTGGAGCGGTTGATGCTGTGCTGCATCGCTGTTCCTCCGGTGATGGCGCTGGGGCTGGTCCGGTAACGGATGACGACCACCGAGGTGCCGATGGTTCCCGGAGCCGGACCACTGCGCCGAACGGTACGGGTTCCGGGCCCGGCCTGTACAGCGGCCGCACCCGGAACCCGTCCGGCCCTGACGGGAGGTCAGCCCTGCAGGGCCTTGCGCTGGATCTCGTCCAGTTCGGCGCAGCCGAGGGTGCCGAGGTCGAGCAGCTGGTTGAGCAGGTCGCGGTCGAAGGGGGCGCCTTCGGCGGTGCCCTGGACCTCGACGAAGCGGCCGTCGGCGGTGCAGACGATGTTCATGTCGGTCTCGGCCCGGACGTCCTCCTCGTACTGGAGGTCGAGCATCGGGGCGCCGTCGATGATGCCGACGCTGACGGCGGAGACACCGCCGGTGATCGGCTGGCCCTTGGCGCGCAGCAGCTTCTTGTCACGGGCCCAGGAGACGGCGTCGACCAGGGCGACGTACGCGCCGGTGATGGCGGCGGTGCGGGTGCCGCCGTCGGCCTGGAGGACGTCGCAGTCGAGCACGATGGTGTTCTCGGCGAGCGCGCGGTGGTCCACGACGGCGCGCAGCGAGCGGCCGATCAGGCGGCTGATCTCGTGGGTGCGTCCGCCGATCTTGCCGCGGACGGATTCGCGGTCGCCCCGGGTGTTGGTGGCGCGCGGGAGCATGGAGTACTCGGCGGTGACCCAGCCTTCACCGGTGCCCTTGCGCCAGCGGGGGACGCCTTCGGTGACGCTGGCGGTGCAGAGCACCTTGGTGTCGCCGTAGGTGATGAGGACGGAGCCTTCGGCGTGCTTGCTCCAGCCTCGTTCGATGGTGATGGGGCGGAGCTGGTCGGGGGTGCGGCCGTCGATGCGTGACATAGCCTCCGAGCCTAGTCGCTCGTGGCCGGTGTGCTCGCAGCATGTGCGAAGGCCCACCGGCCGTGCGGTCGGTGGGCCTTCGCGGTGAGCCCGTGGGCTCAGTCCATCATGTCCTCGATCTCACCGGCGATCGGGTCGGCGTCGGTGCCGATGACGACCTGGATCGCGGTACCCATCTTCACCACACCGTGGGCTCCGGCGGCCTTGAGGGCGGCTTCATCGACGAGCTCGGGGTTGACGACCTCGGTCCGCAGGCGGGTGATGCAGCCCTCGACCTCTTCGATGTTGTCGATCCCGCCGAGGCCGGCGACGATCTTCTCAGCCTTGCTGGCCATGTCTTTCTCCCTCTGTCTCGGCGCGTCGGCTGCTCTGCCGGGTGCCGTCCTGCTCGGTGCGGTGTGGTCACTGCCGGAGTTGATGCGGGCTCAGATGTCGCGCCGTCGGGCAGCGCGACCAGCATCACCCGAGACTGACCGGTATGCCACGTTAGTCCACTTATGGAGCATTCCGGCGCGCACGTTACTGATCTTCACCCGAGGATGACGAACAGTGGGACCCGAGTCCGGCGCAGCCGAATCTACCGATAGTGGTCTACACCAATATTAGGTGCACTCCACTCAACGCGGGACCGGGCCCCGGCGTTCCGCGATCGGCTGTTCCCGTCGGCCGGTCCCGTCGGCCGCTCCGACCCGACGGCCACCGCACTCGGAGGGCGAGGATGAGTTCAGCAGGCGCCGCGGCTCCCCGGACCCCGTGGTGGCACAACCTCTACGGCGGCCTGCAGAAGATGGGGCGCAGCCTCCAGCTCCCGGTGGCGGTGCTGCCCGCGGCGGGCCTGTTGAACGGGCTCGGCCAGGATGACGTCTTCGGCAAGGACGGTCTCGGCTGGGACAACGTGGCCCGGGTCTTCGCCGCCGCGGGCGGTGCGCTGCTGGACTCCTCGCTCGGCCTGCCGCTGCTGTTCTGCGTCGGTGTGGCGATCGGCATGGCCAAGAAGGCCGACGGCTCCACCGCGCTCGCCGCCGTCGTCGGCTTCCTCGTCTACTACAAGGTGCTGCACGCCTTCCCGGTCGCCTGCAAGGCGCCGACCGTGCTGGTCGGCGACCAGTGCGTGGACTTCTCCTCGGCGCGGGCGGCAGCGGCGACGTACCAGAACCCGGGCGTACTGGGCGGCATTCTGATCGGCCTGGCCTCCGCCTGGCTGTGGGTGCGGTTCCACCGGACCAGACTGGTGGACTGGCTCGGCTTCTTCAACGGCCGCCGGCTCGTGCCGATGATCACCGCCCTGGTCGGGCTCGCCCTCGCCTGCCTCGCCCTGTGGGTCTGGCCGCCGGTCGGGGACGCGCTCACCTCCTTCAGCAGGTGGCTCTCCGACCTGGGCGCGGTCGGTTCGGGCATCTTCGGCCTCGGCAACCGCGCGCTGCTGCTGATCGGCATGCACCAGCTGCTGAACACCTTCGTCTGGTTCCAGTTCGGCGACTTCGTCAAACCGGACGGCAGCACGGTCCACGGCGACATCCCGCGCTTTCTGGCAGGCGACCCGACGGCCGGGCAGTTCACCTCGGGGTTCTTCCCGATCATGATGTTCGCGCTGCCCGCCGCCGCGATGGCCATCGCGCACTCCGCCAAGCCGCACCGCCGCAAGGAGATCTACGGCCTGATGACCTCGATGGCACTGACCTCCTTCGTCACCGGCGTCACCGAGCCGATCGAGTACTCCTTCGCCTACATCGCGCCCGCGCTGTATGCGGTGCACGCCGTACTGACGGGCGTGTCGATGGCCGTCACCTGGGGGCTCGGGGTGCACGACGGCTTCAGCTTCTCGGCGGGCCTGATCGACTACGTGATCAACTGGGGACTGGCCACCAGACCGTGGCTGATCATTCCGATCGGACTCTGCTTCGCACTGGCGTACTACGCACTGTTCCGCTCCATCATCGTCAGGTTCGATCTGAAGACCCTGGGGCGCGAGGACGAGTCCGAGGTCGAGGACGTCACCAAGGACTGACCTGCGCCTTCACCACCGACGGTGTTTTTGTTGCGCAACTCTCCAAAATCACGATCACGCCGGGTAATCATGATCATTAATCGGCAACAAGGTTTCGATTTCATAGCACTTCCGACCTGCGCGCCTTCCGACCCTTCCCCCCCTTGTCCACACGTGCTACAAAACTGGTCTACACCACTAGTGGTGTAGACCAGTTCGCGGTTTCGGAACCCCCTGGCACCTCCCCCGATCCGGGCCGCCCTGTCGTTAGGAACCATCCCCCATGAGTACGACTGCGCAGGCATCGACGCCCGCTGCGGCACCGGCCCCTTCCCCCGCCAAGCAGTTCGGCCAGAACCTGCTGCAGGGCCTGCAGAAGATCGGCCGCAGCCTCCAGCTCCCGATC
>NZ_JYJF01000196.1 GCF_000955975.1 Saccharothrix sp. ST-888 | reverse complement strand
GATGCGGTGTCCAGGGTGAGCTCGTCCGCGCCGATGTTCAGCGTGGTCTTGCCCGGGTCTCGGCGGATCAGCTGGTTGCCGTCCGCGTCGTACAGGTACAACGTGCCCTGGGACTGCCCGGTCTTGGTGATCGAGTCGAGCTTGTCCTCACCGTTCCAGGTCAGGGTGGTGGTGCCGGTGGTGTCGGTGACGCTGGTGGTGTTGCCCTGCGCGTCGTACTGGTAGGTGGCCGCCTTCGTGCCGCTGGCCGACTTCGTCGAGGTGGACAGCAGGGCGTGCGGGCCGCCGGTGCCACCGCCGGTGTTCGGCGCGCTGGTCGGCGTGTTGACCGACTTCGCGGCGCCGAAGGTCTGGGTGGTGGTGATGTCGTTGGCGGTGTTGCCGCTGACGTCGTGCTGCACCAGGGAGGAGCGGTTGCCCGTGGCGTCGTAGGTGTAGGACTGCCAGTACGGTGCCGGTCCCCCGACGGTGGTCTTGGCCGGGGCCGTCACACCGCTGGTCGGGCTGGTGTTGGTGCATCCGCCGATACCGGGAACGGACGGTGCGGCCTTGGTGCTGATGCCCGCGGTGTCGGTCCAGGCGCTTGCCAGTCGGCCCAGGTAGTCGTAGGTAAAGCACTGGGTGTCGGTGGCGGAGGCGTTCTGCAGGTCGGACACCGAGGTGGTCTGGCCCGCGGGGTTGTAGGTGTAGCTGGTCTGGTCGAGCGACGTGGTACCGGTCTGCCGGTCCAGGGAGGACTGGACCACCCGACCGGTCGCCCAGTCGTAGTTCTGGGTCGAGACCACCTGGGTGCCGTAGTCGCCCACGGTCGTACGGGTGGGACGACCGAGGGCGTCGTACTGGACATCGGTGACCAGGGCGCTGTTTCCGCCGGAGGCGATCAGCAGACCCGTACTGCTGTAGATATTCCCGACGCCTTCAGCGGGCAGACCGCCCACTGCCGGTAGATCGGTATGCATCAGCGAACCGAGCACCGGCGTGTACTGGCTGGCCGTGGTGTAGGTACCCGCCAGGGCACCCTCCGAAGAGGGGATGGTGACGCTGGTGCCGGTCGGCCGGTACATGGTGTCGTACCCGGTGACGGCCTGCGTGTAGGCCTTGCCCGCCGTGCCACCCACGTAGCGGGTGGAGGAGACGGGCTGGCCCTTGGCGTTCGGCAGGGTGTCGTACGTCCAGCCCGCGAGCTGGTTGGCCGGCGCCACGCCGCCCGTGTACATCCCGGTCTTACGCCCGAGGACGTCGTAGGTGTACGCCAGCGTGTTGCCCTTGGCGTCCGTGGTGGAGGCGACGCGGGAGGCGACGTCGTACGTCTTCATCGTCGTGCCAGTGTCCGGATCGGTCGCGGACACCTGACGGCCTCGCAGGTCGTAGGCGTACGTCCAGGCGTTGCCCGACGAGTCGGTGCGCGACGTCGGGCCTCCGCCCAGGGTGAAGCTGTACGTGGTGACGTCCGCGTCCGCCGCGTTGCCCGTTGCCGTACTGCCGTGGTACTGCCACAGGGCGGTGGTACGTCCTCGCGCGTCGGTCAAAGTGCTGGTCGCGGCGCCGCCCTGGGGCGGACTCACGTCCACGCGGTCCGCGCCCGGGTACGCGGTGGTGGAGGACCACTGCGGCTGGGCGTAGGACATGAAAGCCTGGGTCACTGGACGGCCCATGCCGTCGTAGGTGGTCCAGGTCTGCGCGGGGACCTGCGAGTCCTGCGGGGCGTAAATCGTCCCGTTCGGCTGGTTGGCGCTGTCGTAGTACGGCTGCGAGGACTTGATGGCCCAGCCGTGGGAGTCGTACGCCGTGTCCGTGATCATACGCCCGGAAAGGACACCAATCGGGGTGCTCTGTGTCTGGCGTACGCGGCCCAGGCCGTCGTACAGCTCGTTGCTGGTCTGGTAGCTGCCGTCCTCGTTGATGGTCTGGGAGGTGACGACCGTGGGGGCTGTCACGCCGTTGATCGAGTAGGAGTACTTGATGTTCGGGCTGAGGCTGGTCGCCCGGTCCGGCTGCCACACCCCGGTCAGACGGCCCAGGCCGTCGTACTGCTGGGTTGTCGCGTTCCCGTTCGCGTCGGTGGACACCAGCGGAAGTCCGCGGCCGGGGTCGTAGGTCTTCATGGTCGCCCAGGACGCGCCCATCGGACCGGTCACCGTGACCTTCGTCGGAACGGCACCGGTCGCCGGAGAGAACGCCGTACTGATCGTCGCGCCGTCGGGACCCGCCATCGAGACGACACGGCCGTAGGCGTCGAACGTGGAGGTAGTCAGGGTCACGAACTGCGCCTGGCCGCTAGTGTCGTAGGAGCTGATCGTCTGCGATCCGGTCGGATCACCCGTGGCACCGGTCTGGCCGAAGGGCAGGCTGTCGTACAGCGTGCGGGTGTCCTTGACGGTGTTCGTCGCGGTCATCGCGGTGCCGCAGGAACCGGCGACTGAGCTCATCTCGGAGACCGTGCCCAGCATCATCGGATTGCTGCCGGTGGCGTAGCTGGTGGTGGTGCAGACCTCGGGCGCGGCGCTCGTGCCGTCGCCCCGGTCGTCCGACTGGACGAGTCGGTTGGCGTTGGCGGGGTCCGTGGTGGACACGGTGTCGGCGGTCCGCCAGGTGCCGTTGGACAGCCGGGACCACGAGGTCTCGGTGGTGCTGATGCTGTCGTAGCGGGCGACCAGGTCCGGCATGCTGTTCTGCCGGTGGTGCGTTGCGGTGGTCACCGGGCCCGCGGTGACGGTTGCCGAGGCGCTCACGACCGAGCCGCCGGCCTGGGTGAACGTCTGGCCGCCGAGGACGGTGCCCGAGCGCCAGTTGTCATCCGTGGCCGTGACCGGGCTCGCCCCGGAATACGGGGTGAACGACACGGAGACACTGCGCGTGGTCCCGTCGGCGAGGCGGTCGCCGTTCATGCCCCGCAGGTACGTGCTGACCGCCTGCGTTTTCGGTGCCTCACCCGCGTTCCCGCTACCAGTGGTCGTGGTGACCGTCTGGTAGCCGCGGAAGTCGTCCCACGTACGGGTCTTGGGGTCGGTGAACTCGCTGTCGTCGCGGTGCCAGGCGGCGCCTCCGCCGTAGCTGTAGTCATTGACCTTGATCAGTGATGCGCCGGTGATGGCGTCCTGCTCACTGACCTCCGTCACCAGGTACTTGTTGAACCAGTCGCTGACGGGCGTGGTGGAGGAGGAGCCGGGCAGGTACCAGTGCACCGGCATGCAGGCCATCGTGTTGGAGTCCTCGGACCCGGGCATGTGGTTGTTCACCCGCGAGCACTCCGGCGCGGCGTAGACCACGTTGATCTGGCCGCCGGTCTCCGTGGTGATCTGCTGGATCCGCGGCCGATAGAAGGCTGGCGCCGCCGGCACCAGGCCGTCCACCCGGTTCGCCAGCTCACGGGCGGTGAATGTCACTGCGGGAAGCGTCGCCGCCGCCTGGCCGTCCGTGCCCGTGCGCTGGATCGAGGCGAGCCACAGCGACGGCTTGGTGCCGTCGCCCGGGTCGGGGAAGGTGTGGTTCAGCGCCCAGGAGTCCACCGTCGTATAGGTGCTGCCTACCAGGATCTGCGTGCGGACCTGCGACAGCATGGAGGAGGACCAGAACGACGGCGAGTAGTTCGTGCAGGTGCCACTCGAAGCGCAGTTCTGGTCCAGCGGAGAGTCCGGCCAGTACGCCTGGTTCGCGGTAGTGCGCTGCGCGGTCGTACACGTCACACTGCCCGACGGGGTGCACCGCTCGGCCGTGACGAACAGCACCTTCGCCGCCGCGTTCGCCGCGCCGTTCGCGGCTATCTGGTCGGGCAGCCGCTGGCCGTAGCCGATCTGCCTCAGCTCGGCCGAGCGGACGTACTTCGTCAGCGTTCCGCTGCCGTTGTTCTGTCCGCCGCCACGGCTGTAGTAGTTCAGAAGCTGCTGGTAGAGGTAGTTGGTCAGGTTCTGGTGCGGGTCCACGACGTAGTCGAGGTTCCACCGCCAGCCCTCCTGGCACCACGAACCCGTGCCGGTGGAGGAGTTGTAGCAGTCGTCCCCGCTCTTCGGCGAGTAGACGGGCGTGTACTCCACCGAGTTCGCCGCCCGGTCGCTCTGGTTGCCACCAGGCAGGTGGTTCACGCCGAAGTAGTACTGCGTACCGTCGGTCGTGGTGATGCGCCAGTACTCGCCGTTGCGAGCCTCGTTCGCCGCGCCCGACAGCTGCTCGACCTTCGAGCCGTCATCACCCTGGATGTGCCAGACACCGGTGGTGTCGTCGCGCACCAGGGTGCCGGAGTGACCGCCGAGGCTGAGCCTGGCGTTCTGGCCCGCCCAGCACTCGTCCGCAGAGTTGGTGATGCCGTCGTTGTTGCAGCTCTGGTAGGACCGTTCGACGAACCCGGGCTGGTAGTCCCAACCCTCACCGACCCAGGATGCCTGCGCGTTCTGTGCCGAGGTCTTGCCGTCCACGGCCGAAGAGGCGTATGAAAGCGCCACCGACGGCCCCGCGCCACCGAGGGCGGGCGGAGTCTCGATCGGGTACGAGTAGGAGAAGTCTCCGACGTTGGAGCCCGAACTCCATGCTGTCGTCGGCGACAGCGGCGAGGCGGAGTAGCCGCCCATCGCACCGCCCGACGACGCGGTGGTCGCCAGCACCATCGTTGGCGGCGCGGCGGCCGCCGAGTTCTGGGTGAAGGCCTGGAGCTCAGGGGAACCGCCATGTGCCGACGGGGAGGCCGGCACTGCTGCAGCGTTCAAGCTGAAGGCCCGGGAGTCGGCGGAACCGCCATGGGCCGATGGCACGGTCGGCACTGCTGCGGCGGCGCCCTTGGTGGTGGGGAGCGTGACCTCTGCGGTCAGCACCCCCGACTGCGGATCCACCTCCGAGGCGACCGGCGTCTGCTTCTGACACTCGGTCCTGTCGGGCGTGGTCAGCGCACAGGCCGGCAGGGCCACCAGACGTGCCCGATCCGCCCAACCGGCACCCTGGAGCGCCTTGAGGTCCAGCGCGACCTTGACCGTGTGTCCAGCCGAGGCGGCGGCCTGCGTGTCCGTCAGCGCCACCACCGGGCCGACCACGCCGACCGAGCCGCCCTTGTCCGCGCCGGTCGTGACGACCTGCACGGCATGGGCCGGATTACCGCTTCCTGCCGCCAACTTGACGGGCAGGTGTCCTGCCTGGACTGCCTGTCCGCCGTCCAACGTCACCGACGCCGATCCGGCCGCCACCGGAGCCGACAGCATGGACGGGCTGTAGTCCTTCGGCACCGGAAACGCCGGAGCCTTCGGCTTCGCCGGCACGAGGTTCTTGCCCTTGACGGACTTCTGCCCCGACAGCGGTGTTTTCGGTGTCCACACCTTTCCGTGCGGCCGGTGCGCCGCCAACGCCTCAGCCGATGGCACCGACACCATCGTCATCAACACCGCCAGCAGGCTGATGATGCCCAGCCACCGGTGCCTTCCCCACAACCATCTACCAACCGGCGTCTGCCGGTGCCAAGCCCCCACGGAGCATCTCCTGCGCGTCACATTGGATTCACAA
>NZ_JYJF01000195.1 GCF_000955975.1 Saccharothrix sp. ST-888 | reverse complement strand
TTGTGAATCCAATGTGACGCGCAGGAGATGCTCCGTGGGGGCTTGGCACCGGCAGACGCCGGTTGGTAGATGGTTGTGGGGAAGGCACCGGTGGCTGGGGATCATCAGCCTGCTGGCGGTGTTGATGACGATGGTGTCGGTCCCATCGGCCGAAGCGTTGGCGGCACGGCGGCCGCACGGGAAGGTCTGGACGCCGAAAACACCGTTGGCAGGGCAGAAGTCCGTCAAGGGCAAGAACCTCGCGCCGGCGAAGCCGAAGGCTCCGGCGTTCCCGGTGCCGAAGGACTACAACCCGTCCACGCTGTCGGCTCCGGTGGCAGCCGGATCGGCGTCGGTGACGCTGACCGATGGAC
This sequence comes from Saccharothrix sp. ST-888, assembly GCF_000955975.1. Classification (GTDB taxonomy): domain Bacteria; phylum Actinomycetota; class Actinomycetes; order Streptomycetales; family Streptomycetaceae; genus Kitasatospora. The sequence goes on along the minus strand of NZ_JYJF01000195.1, from coordinate 5,131 downwards.
AGGCCGTCCAGGCAGGACGTCTGCCCGTCAAGTTGGCGGCGGGCAGCGGTAATCCAACGCACGCCGTGCAGGTCGTCATGGCCGGCGCGGACAAGGGTGACTCGGCCGGTGTGGCCGGCCCGGTGGTGGCGCTGACGGACACGCAGGCCGCCGCCTCGGCCGGACACACGGTCAAGGTCGCGCTGGACCTCAAGGCACTCCAGGGTGCCGGTTGGGCCGACCGGGCACGTCTGGTGGCCCTGCCGGCCTGTGCGCTGACCACACCCGACAGGACCGAGTGTCAGAAGCAGACGCCGGTCGCCTCGGAGGTGGATCCGCAGTCGGGGGTGCTGACCGCCGAGGTCACGCTCCCCACCGCCAAGGAGGCCGCTGCGGCAGTGCCGGCCTCGCCATCGGCCCATGGTGGTTCGGCCGACTCCCGGGCCTTCAGCTGGGACGCTGCAGCAGTGCCGGCCTCGCCGTCGGCCCGTGCTGGTTCCCCCGAGCTCCAGGCCTTCACCGAGAGCTCGGCGGCAACCGCGCCGCGGACGATGGTGCTGGCTGCCACCGCGTCGTCGGGCGGTGCGATGGGCGGCTACTCCGCCTCGCCGCTGTCGCCGTCGACGGCGTGGGGCGCGGGTTCCAATGTGGGTGACTTCTCCTACTCCTACCCGATCCAGACTCCGCCCTCCATCGGTGGTGCGGCGCCGTCGGTGGCGCTGTCATACGACTCCTCGGGCGTCGACGGCAAGACCTCGGCACAGAACGCGCAGGCATCCTGGGTCGGCGAGGGCTGGGACTACCAGCCCGGGTTCGTCGAACGGTCCTACCAGAGCTGCAACAACGACGGCATCACCAACTCCGGGGACCAGTGCTGGGCGGGCCAGAACGCCAGGCTCAGCCTCGCCGGTCACTCCGGCACCCTGGTGCGGGACGACACCACCGGTGTCTGGCACATCCAGGGCGATGACGGTTCGAAGGTCGAGCAGTTGTCGGGCGCGGCGAACGAGGCGCGCAACGGCGAGTACTGGCGCATCACCACGACCGACGGGACGCAGTACTACTTCGGCGTGAACCACCTGCCCGGTGGCAACCAGAGCGACCGGGCGGCGAACTCGGTGGAGTACACGCCTGTCTACTCGCCGAAGAGCGGGGACGACTGCTATAACTCCTCCACCGGCACGGGTTCGTGGTGCCAGGAGGGCTGGCGGTGGAACCTCGACTACGTCGTGGATCCGCACCAGAACCTGACCAACTACCTGTACCAGCAGGTTCTGAACTACTACAGCCGTGGCGGCGGACAGAACAACGGCAGCGGCACGCTGACCAAGTACGTCCGCTCGGCCGAGCTGAGGCAGATCGGCTACGGCCAGCGGCTGCCCGACCAGATAGCCGCGAACGGGGCGGCGAACGCGGCCGCCAAGGTGCTGTTCGTCACGGAAGAGCGGTGCACCCCCTCGGGCAGCGTGACCTGTACGACCGCGCAACGCACCACCGCGAACCAGGCGAACTGGCCGGACTCCCCGCTGGACCAGAACTGTGCTTCGACCGGCACCTGCACGAACTACTCGCCGTCGTACTGGTCGTCGTCGATGCTGTCGCAGATCCGTACGCAGGTACTGGTGGGCAGCACCTACACGACGGTGGACTCCTGGGCGCTGAACCACACCTTTCCCGACCCGGGCGATGGCACCAAGCCGTCGTTGTGGCTGGCCTCGATCCAGCGCACGGGGACGGACGGCCAGGCGGCGGTGACGCTTCCTGCGGTGACCTTCACCGCCCGTGAGCTGGCGAACCGGGTGGACGGCCTGGTGCCGGCAGCGCCAGCGTTCTACCGGCCGCGGATCCAGCAGATCACCACGGAGACCGGCGGCCAGATCAACGTGGTCTATGCCGCGCCCGAGTGCTCGCGCGTGAACAACCACATGCCCGGGTCCGAGGACTCCAACACGATGGCGTGCATGCCGGTGCACTGGTACCTGCCCGGCTCCTCCTCCACCACGCCCGTCAGCGACTGGTTCAACAAGTACCTGGTGACGGAGGTGAGCGAGCAGGACGCCATCACCGGTACGTCACTAATCAAGGTCACCGACTACAGCTACCTCGGTGGCGCCGCCTGGCACCGCGACGATGCCGAGTTCACCGACCCCAAGACCCGTACCTGGGACGACTTCCGCGGCTACCAGACGGTCGTCACGACCACTGGTAGCGGCAATTCCGGTGAGGCGCCCAAGACGAAGACGCTCAGTACCTACCTGCGGGGCATGAACGGCGACCATCTCGCCGACGGCACCATCCGAAGCGTCTCGGGCTCGTTCACCCCGTACACCGGGGCGGCCCCGATCACGGCCACGGACGACAACTGGCGCTCGGGCAGCATCCTCGGTGGCCGGACGCTCACCCAGGCGGGCGGCTCCGTGGTGAGCGCCTCGGCTACCGTCACCGCGGGCTCGGTGACCACCGCGACGCACCACCAGCAGAACGGGATGCCGGACCTGGTCGCCCGCTACGGCAGCACCAGCAGCACCGAGACCTCGTGGTCCCAACTGTCCAACGGCAGCTGGCGGATCACCAGCATCATCTCCACCACGGACCCCGCCAACGCCAACCGACTCGTCCAATCGGACGACCAGGGCGACGGCACGAGTGCCGCACCCGAGGTCTGCACCACCACGAGCTACGCCACCGGCAGCAACCCGATGATGCTGGGGCTGGTGTCCGAGGTGCGCTCGGTCGCGGGCTCGTGCGGCACCACGATGAACGCGACGAACACCGTCAAGGACACCCGCACGCTGTACGACGGCCAGCCGTTCGGCCAGAGTGGCGCCACGGGTGATCCGACCGGCACGCAGGCGATCAGCTCCTACGACACCGGCGGCCAGGCGCAGTTCGCGAGTCTGACCACCTCCACCTTCGACGCCTACGGCCGGGTTGCCTCGACAGCTGGTCCCGACGGCGCGACGACCAGCACGACGTACTCGCCGGCCACCGGTGCCGTCCCGACCAAGGCCACCGTGACCGGTCCGATGGGCGCCTCCTGGGCGACCACGAAGACCTACGACCCCGGTCACGGCCTTCCCCTGGTGTCCACCGACGCGAACGGGAACGCGACAACCGAGCAGTACGACGGACTCGGACGGCTGACCGCCGTCTGGCAGCCCGACCGGGCGACCAGCCTCGGCCCTAACATCAAGTACTCCTACTCCATCAACGGTGTGACCGCCCCGACGGTCGTCACCTCCCAGACCGTCAACGAGGACGGCAGCTACCAGACCAGCAACGAGCTGTACGACGGCCTGGGCCGGGTGCGCCAGACCCAGAGCACCCCGATCGGTGTCCTCGCCGGACGCCTGATCACGGACACGGCGTACGACTCACATGGCTGGGTCATCAAGGCCTCGCAGCCGTACTACGACGGTGCCAACCAGCCGAACGGGACGATCTACGCCCCGCAGGACTCGCAGGTCCCCGCGCAGACCTGGACCACCTACGACGGCATGGGCCGTCCGCTGACCCAGGCGTTCATGTCCTACGCCCAGCCGCAGTGGTCCACCACCACCGCGTACCCGGGCGCGGACCGCATCGACGTCACCCCGCCCCAGGGCTCCACCGCGACCAGCACCTTCACCGACGCACGCGGACGCACCACCGCCCTGTGGCAGTACCACGGTGGCAAGGCCACGGGCAACGCGGCAGATGCCGACATCACCACGTACGCCTTCACCGCGGCCGGAAACCCCTCCTCGCGCACCGACTCGTCGGGCAACTCCTGGACGTACGGGTACGACCTGCGGGGCCGTCAGACCTCGGTGACCGACCCGGACACCGGTACGACGGGCACCACGTACGACGTCGCGTCGCAGATCGCGTCCACCACGGATGCCAAGGGCAACATGCTGGCGTACACCTACGACGTTCTCGGGCGTAAGACCGGGATGTACGCGGGCAGTGTGGCACCGGCCAACCAGCTTGCGGGCTGGACGTACGACACCCTGCCGAACGCCAAGGGTCAGCCCGTCTCCTCCACCCGCTACGTGGGCGGCGCGACTGGCAAGGCCTACACGCAGGCCGTCACCGGGTACGACACCATGTACCGGCCGACCGGCACCAGCGTCACCATCCCCTCCTCAGAGGGCGCCCTGGCAGGCACATACACCACTGCCAGTCAGTACACGCCGGTGCTCGGCTCGCTGATGCACACCGATCTGCCGGCGGTGGGCGGCCTGCCCGCCGAAGGCGTCAACTACGTGCACGGCCACACGGGTCTACTGTGGGCCTCGGGTGGTAACAGCACCCTGGTCACCGACGTCCAGTACGACGCCCTGGGCCGACCCACCCGCACGACCGTGGGCGACTTCGGCACCCAGGTCGTCTCGACCCAGAACTACGACTGGGCGACGGGCCGGGTGATCCAGTCCTTCCTCGACCGGCAGACCGGCAGCACGTCGCTGGACCAGACCAGCTACACCTACAACCCCGCGGGTCAGACCACCTCGGTGTCCGACCTGCAGAACGCCTCCGCCACCGACACCCAGTGCTTCACCTACGACTACCTGGGCCGGCTGGCAAGCGCCTGGACCGACACCGCGGGCATCAGCACCAAGGCCGCACCGTCCGTCCCCGGCATCGGCGGATGCACCAACACCAGCCCCACCAGCGGTGTGACGGCCCCGGCCAAGACCACCGTCGGGGGACCGGCACCGTACTGGCAGTCCTACAGCTACGACGCCAGCGGAAACCGTTCCTCCCTGGTGCAGCACGACGTCAGCGGCAACACCGCCAACGACATCACCACCACCCAGACGTTCGGTGCCGCGAAGTCGGTCAACACGCCGACCAGCGCGCCGAACACCGGCGGTGGCACCGGCGGCCCGCACGCCCTGCTGTCCACTTCGACGAAGTCGGCCAGCGACACGAAGGCGGCCACCTACCAGTACGACGCGATGGGCAACACCACCAGCGTCACCGACACCACCGGCACCACCACCCTGACCTGGAACGGTGAGGACAAGCTCGACTCGGTCACCAAGACCGGGCAGTCCCAGGGAACGTCGTACCTGTACGACGCGGACGGCAACCAGCTGATCCGCCGAGACCCGGGCAAGACCACGCTGAACATCGGCGCGGACGAGCTCACCCTGGACACCGCATC
>NZ_JYJF01000194.1 GCF_000955975.1 Saccharothrix sp. ST-888 | reverse complement strand
GTGGACCCGCGCTACCCGGCGGCCCGGATCGCGTACCTGCTCCAGGACTCCGGGCCCGCCCTGCTGGTGACGACGGGCCAGGTGGCAGACCTGCCGGGCATGGAGGCGGTGGACCGGCTGCTGCTGGACGATCCGGCGACCGCCGAGCTCCTCGCGGCCCTCCCGGACGGGGACCCGGGTGTCCCCGTCGACCCCCGGAACCCCGCGTACGTCATCTACACCTCCGGTTCGACCGGACGGCCCAAGGGCGTGGTGGTGAGCCACGCGGGCCTGCCGGCGCTGGTGGCCGAGCAGGTGGAGCGTCTCGGGCTCACCGTCGACAGCCGGGTGCTCCAGTTCGTCTCGCCGAGCTTCGACGTCTCGGTGTGGGACCTGTGCGGCGCCCTGCTCACCGGCGCCGCCCTGGTGCTGGCACCCGCGACCGAGCCGATCGCCGCGCTGACCGACCCGAGCCTCGCGATCACGCACGCCTTCGTCCCGCCGTCCGTTCTCGCGGCCGTGCCGGAGGACGGCGTGGCCGTGCCGGTGCTGGTGGCGGGCGGCGAGGCGGTCCCGCCGGAGCTGGTGGCGCGCTGGGCGCCGGGGCGGCGGATGCTCAACGGGTACGGTCCGACCGAGACGACGATCATCGCGACGATGAGCGAGCCGCTGTCGCCGGGGACGGGTGTGCCGCCGATCGGCCGTCCCATCGCCGGCTTCCGGGCGTACGTGCTGGACCAGCGGCTGGGCCTGGTACCGCCGGGCGTGACCGGGGAGCTGTACATCGCGGGCCCGGGGCTCGCGCGCGGCTACCTGAACCGGCCCGGCCTGACCGCCGGGCGCTTCGTGGCCTGCCCGTTCGGGCCGGCCGGGGATCGCATGTACCGTACCGGCGACCTGGTGCGCCGACGCGCTTGGGGGTCCCCCCGGCCGGAGGCTGGGGGAGGTGCGTTGGAGTACCTCGGGCGCGCCGACGACCAGGTGAAGGTGCGCGGCTTCCGGGTCGAACTCGGCGAGATCGAGACGGCGCTCGCCGAACACCCGCAGGTCCGCCAGGTCGCGGTGACCGCCCGGAAGGACCAGGCCGACGACACCCGTCTGGTCGCCTACCTGGTGCCCGCCGACGGAACGGAACTCCAGCCGGACGAGCTTCGCGCCCACCTCCGCGAGCGGCTGCCGGACTACCTGGTGCCGGCCGCGTTCGTGCTGCTCGACGCGCTGCCGCTGACCACCAACGGCAAGCTGGACCGGCGTGCCCTGCCCGAGCCGGAGTTCACCGGTTCGCGGACCGGCCGGGCGCCGCGCACGTCCCAGGAGCACGCCCTGGCCGAGCTGTTCGCCGAGGTGCTGGGCGTAGCCGGGGTCGGGGCCGACGACGACTTCTTCGACCTGGGCGGGCACTCGCTGCTCGCCACCCGGCTGGTGGCCCGGGTCCGCGCGGCCCTGGGCGTGGAGCTGGAGCTGCGCAGCCTGTTCGCGACGCCGACGGTGGCCGGGCTGGCCGCCGCCGTGGCCGGAGCCGGCCGGGCCCGGCCGGCCCTGAGCCGGGTGGAGCGGCCCGACCGGGTGCCGCTGTCGTCCGCCCAGCAGCGGGTCTGGTTCCTGCAGCAGTTGGAGGGCGCCGGGCCGATCTACAACATCCCGCTGGCGTGGCGGCTCTCCGGTCCGCTGGACCGGGTGGCCCTGGAAGCGGCGCTCGGCGACGTCGTCGACCGGCACGAGAGCCTGCGCACGGTCTACCCGGCGGTCGGCGGCGTGCCGTACCAGCAGGTCCTGGACGCGGGGACGGTCCGGCCCGAGCTGCCCGTCACCCGGACCGACGAGACCGACCTGCCGGAGCGGCTGGCCGGGGCGGCGGGGCACGCGTACGACCTCGCGACCGAACCGCCGCTGCGCGCCGAGCTGTTCGAGCTCTCGCCGGACGAGCACGTGCTGCTGGTGGTGGTGCACCACATCGCCGGTGACGGCTGGTCGCTCGGCCCGCTGGCCGCCGACCTGGCCACCGCGTACGCGGCGCGCTGCCTCGGCGGCCGGCCGCAGTGGGCCCCGCTGCCCGCGCAGTACGCCGACTACACCCTGTGGCACCAACGGCTGCTCGGGGACCGTGCCGATCCCGAGAGCCTGTTCGCCCGGCAGACGGCCTACTGGGCCGAGCGGTTGGCCGACCTGCCCGAGCAGCTCCGGCTGCCCACCGACCGGCCCCGCCCGGCGACCACCTCCTTCCGCGGCGGGCACCTGACGATCGACCTGGACGCGGAACTGCACGCCGCGCTGGTACGCCTGGGCCGGGAGCACGGCGCCAGCGTCTACATGGTGCTCCAGGCCGCACTGGCGTCGCTGCTGGACAAGCTCGGCGCGGGCACGGACCTCCCCGTCGGCAGCCTGATCGCCGGCCGCACCGACCAGGGCCTGGACGAGCTCGTCGGGTTCTTCGTCAACACGCTGGTGCTGCGCACCGACACCTCCGGGGACCCGACGTTCGCCGAGCTGCTGGCCCGGGTCCGGGAGGGCGCGCTGGCCGCGTACGCGCACCAGGAGCTGCCGTTCGAGCACCTCGTCGAGGCGCTCAACCCGGCGCGGTCGCTCGCCCGCCAGCCGCTGTTCCAGGTCCTGCTCGCGTTGCAGAACGTGCCGCGCACCGAGTTCTCGCTGCAGGGCCTGCGCGCCGAGATCGTGCTGGTGCGGATGCCCACCACGATGTTCGACCTCTCCTTCCACCTGCTGGAGCGCGGCGGGACCGGCGGGCCGGCCGAGGGCATCACCGGGCGGGTCGAGTACGCCACCGACCTGTTCGACCGTGCGACGGTGGAGGCGCTGGTCGCCCGCTGGCTGCGGCTGCTGGCCGCGGTGGTCGCCACCCCGGACCGGCCGCTGAGCCGGATCGACGTCCTCACCCCCGAGGAGCGGCACGAGCTGCTCGTCGCGCGCAACGACACCGCCACCGCCACGGCGGCCGCCGGCACCGGCCTGCCGGCCCGGTTCGAGGCCTGGGCCCGGGAGACCCCGCAGGCCCCGGCGGTGGTGTTCGAGGACACCGTCCTGACGTACCAGGACCTGAACCTCCGGGCCAACCGCCTGGCCCACGCGCTGATCGGGCGCGGGGTGGGGCCCGAGCAGATCGTCGCGCTGCGACTGCCGCGCTCCGCCGAGCTGGTGGTCGCCGTCCTCGCGGTGCTCAAGACCGGTGCGGCGTACCTGCCCGTCGACCCGGAGTACCCGGCCGCCCGGATCGAGTACATGCTCACGGACGCGCGGCCGGCCGTGGTGCTCGACGACCTCGCCGACGTCACGTCGGTCGAGGGCCGGCGGGAGACCGACCCCGGCGTCGCCGTGGACGCGCGCCACCCGGCCTACGTCATCTACACCTCCGGCTCCACCGGCCGGCCCAAGGCCGTGGTGATGCCCGCCGCCGGGCTGCTGAACCTGCTGGAGTGGCACCACCGGGCCGTCGGCGGCGCACCCGGCACGCGCACCGCGCAGTTCACCGCGATCAGCTTCGACGTCTCGGTGCAGGAGACGCTGTCCGCGCTGCTGTACGGCAAGACCCTGGTGGTGCCGGCCGACGAACAGCGCCGCAGCGCCGAGCTGTTCGCGCACTGGCTGGACCGGCATCGGGTCGAGGAGCTGTTCGCGCCCAACCTGGTGGTCGAGGCGCTGGCCGAGGCCGCCGCGGAGGCCGGGCTGGAGCTGCCCGACCTGCGGCTGATCGCGCAGGCCGGCGAGGCCATGCGCCTGGGTGGTGCCGTGCGCCGCTTCCAGACCGCCCGGCCGGGCCGGGTGCTGCACAACCACTACGGCCCCGCCGAGACCCATGTGATCACCGCCTTCCCACTGCCGGCCGACCCCGCCGACTGCCCGCTTCCGGTGCCGATCGGCCGTCCGATCTCCAACTGCCGGGTGTACGTGCTGGATTCCTCCCTGCGGCCGGTCGCCCCCGGTGTCACGGGTGAGCTGTACCTGGCGGGGGAGGGGCTGGCACGGGGCTATCTGAACCGGCCGGGGCCGACGGCCGGACGGTTCCTCGCCGACCCGTACGGTCCGGCGGGCTCGCGGATGTACCGCACCGGTGACCTGGTCCGCTGGCGCGCTTGGGGGTCCCCCCGGCCGGAGGCCGGGGGAGGCGAGCTGGAGTTCGCGGGCCGGGTGGACGACCAGGTGAAGGTGCGCGGGTTCCGGGTCGAACTCGGTGAGATCGAGGCGGCGCTGGCCGCGCACCCGGGCGTCGCCCAGGTCGCCGCGCTGGCGCGGGAGCACCGGCCGGGCGACCTGCGGATCGTCGCGTACGTGGTGCCCTCGGCCGAGGGCGGGGCCACTGCGGCGGACTTGGCGGCGTACCTGCGCGACCGTCTGCCGGACTACCTGGTGCCGGCCGCGTTCGTGCTGTTGGAGGCGTTGCCGCTGACGCCGAACGGGAAGCTGGACCGTGCGGCCCTGCCGGCGCCCGACAGCCGGAGTGCGGGGGCGGGCCGGGCGCCGCGGACACCGCAGGAGCAGATCCTGTGCGAGCTGTTCGCCGAGGTGCTGGGGGTGCCGCAGGTCGGCGTCGACGACGACTTCTTCGACCTGGGGGGCCACTCGCTGCTGGCGACCCGCCTGGTGTCCAGGGTCCGGGCGGCACTGGGGGCCGAGCTGGAGCTGCGCAGCCTGTTCCGGACCCCGACGCCGGCCGGGCTCGCGGTCCGGTTGGGAGACGCCGGCGCCGCGCGGAAGGCGCTGCTGCCCAGGCTGCGCCCGGAGCCGATGCCGCTCTCGTTCGCGCAGCGGCGCCTGTGGTTCCTCCAGCAGTTCGGGGCGCCCAGCGCCACCTACCACATGCCCCTGGCCCTGCGGCTGTCCGGCGACCTCGACCGGGCCGCGCTGAGTGCCGCGCTGGCGGACGTGGTGGTCCGGCACGAGACCCTGCGGACGGTCTTCCCGCACACCACCGGCGTTCCGCGCCAGCGGGTGCTGGACGCCGCCGAGGTCGCCGTCCCGCTGCCCGTGCGCGCGGCCGGTGAGGTGGAGGTGCCGGCGCTGCTGCGGGCGGCGGCGGTGCGCGGATTCGACCTGACGTCGGAAGTGCCGCTGCGGGCGGAGCTGTTCGCGGTCGCAGCGGACGAGCACGTGCTGCTGGTGGTGATCCACCACATCGCGGGCGACGGCTGGTCCATGGGGCCGCTGGCCCGCGACCTTGCCACGGCGTACTCCAGCCGGCGGGGCGGGAAGGCGCCCGACTGGCCGCCGCTGCCGGTGACGTACCGGGACTACACGCTGTGGCAGCACGAGATCCTGGGCGACGAGCACGACGCGGACAGCGCGTTCGCCCGCCAGGTCGGCTACTGGACCGAGGCGTTGGCCGGGATGCCCGAACAGCTGCAGCTGCCGGTCGACCGGCCGCGTCCGGCCGTCATGTCGTACGGCGGCGACCTCCTGGAGGTCCGGATCGACGCCGAACTGCATGCCGCGCTGGTGGAGTTGGCGAGGCGTTCGGGTGCGAGTCTGTTCATGGTGCTGCAGGCGGGGTTGGCGGCGTTGTACACGCGGTTGG
>NZ_JYJF01000193.1 GCF_000955975.1 Saccharothrix sp. ST-888 | reverse complement strand
CGTAGCGCGGGTACGTCACGGCGGCCGAGGGCCACCGGCCGGCCACCAGACGGGCGTGGGAGGCCGCGTCGTTCAGGTAGGTCAGCGCGAGCTTGGGCGGCAGCCCGCCGGGGCTGGGCAGCCCGCCGTCCAGCAGGTCACGCGGGGACCGCGCGGCCGAGCCGTACACCGGGCCGTCGGCCGTCAGCCGCAACGGGGCCGGAACACTGGCGGCGATCGCCTTGGCCTTGCGGTCCAGGTCACCGCCGCGCACCTCGGGGTCGTCCAGGGTAGCCCCGGCCTTCGGCACGAGGTCCGGGGTCATCCCGGCCGTCGGCACGAGGTCCGGGGTCATCCCGGCCGTCGGCACGAGGTCCGGGGGGACCGTCACCAGCACCGAGCCGGCCGTCGGGCCGTGGCTGCGGATCAGCTCGCGCAGCCCCTGGTCCGCGCCCCGGTCCAGCGCGCGGGGCAGGGCGGCGGCCAGGAAGGCCGTGACGAACACCAGGGCGGCCGTCAGCAGGGCGGCCGTCGGCGCCGTACGCAGCCTGGTCCGTACCCAGGGCGCCCCGGCCGGGCCGCCCAGCGGCTCGCTCATGTCTCCTCCACGTACCGCAGGCGTGCGGTCAGATCCCGGTTGCGGCGTCCGCCGAGGAGCACCGGCACCAGCAGGCCGGCCGCGATCGCCAGGGCCAGCAGCGCGACCTGACCCAGCGGCAGGTGCACCAGCACCTCGGGCACCGGACGGCGGGCCGCCGGGCTCAGCACGACCAGCGGGAGCACCAGGTGCGCCAGCACCGCGCCGAGACCGACACCGACCCCCAGTCCGAACAGCACCAGGACGCCCTGCTCGGCCACCACCGCCCGGGTCAACCGGCGCCGGGAGGCACCCAGCGCGAGCAGGACCGCGAACTCGCCCGCCCGCTCGGCCGCGGCGCCCGTGGCGGAGGCGGCGAACCCGATCGCGGCCAGCACGGCGGCTGCCGTGGCCAGCGCCGCCAGGGCGTTCTGCGGAGCCGCTCCGACCGGGTCACCGCGCAGCGCGGCCGCGACCTCGTCCCGCAGCTGCAGGGTCGGGTTGCCGGCGCCGGCCCGGAGTTCCGCCGCGGCCTTCGCGGGCGTCGGATCGCTCGGCCCGGTGCCGGGCAACCACCACTCGTCCGGGGTCGGGAGGGTGCTCTGATGATCGGCCAGCACACGCTCCATCGTCGTCAGGTCGACCGCGAGGGCGGGGCCGTCGGCCGTCGGCAGTGCGGTGACGGCGGCCACGAGCCGCACAGCGATCGGGGCGCCGTCCAGCGGGACCAGGATCCGGTCGCCGACCGAGGCGCCGATCGCCGTCAGATAGCTGCGGGTGGCGATCCCCCTGAGCTCCGACACCGACCGGGTGCGTCCGTCGACCGCGGTCAGGAACGTCCTCCCCTGAGCCTCCGACCCGGTCATGTAGCGGAACACCAGCGGGTTCTGCCCCGCCACGGCGGCGGTGGGCCCGGACGGCGAGGTCCTCTTGTTCGAGAGAGCAGGGAGCTTGACGGACCACCCGAGGGCGGTCGGCACGGTCGCCGCCGTGGCCGGACCGTCGGCGCTGTCGGCGGCGGCGATCCGGTGGATCGTCAGTTCGCCGACGGCAGGCAGTCCCTGGACCGGATCGGGTGTGATCCCGATCCCGGCGATGGTGAGCGGAGCCGCCGCCGCTCCCAGCGGAGCGCTCGGGCCGGGGCCGAGGTCGACGGAGACGGTCCGGTCCCCGATCGGCAGCGCGGGGACCGGGACCTCGTACGGGGCGCCGAACCGGTCGTGCAGCCGAAGGCTCAGCGTCGGGCCGTGCGGACCGCCGGCCCCGCCGCCGGCCAGGCCGGTCACCCGGATGCTCAGGTCCAGGTCGATCCGGCGCGGGTGGCCCGGCAGCGGGATCCCCGGCTGCGGGCCGTCGGGCACCGGCGGGGCCAGCTCCTTGAACAGGTCGCCGACGGTGCGGCCGCCCAGCAGGTCGGGGCGGATCCGCAGGTGCTGTGCCGCTGTCGGGGCATCCAGCGCCAGGAGGTCGGCGTCGTTCTGGCCGGGCAGCGCGAGGCGCTTGCGGACGACCGGGATCAGGCGGTCGCCGCCGGGCAGCGCGGCGTACCTGTCGCCCTGGCCCGGCGGCGCGCTGCCGGGGTCGGAGATCCGCAGGCCCGCGGCGGTGGTGAAGTCCGCCCGGTCGCCCTGGGAGCCGGACCAGGTGGCTCGCTGGCCCAGCGCGAGCATGCCCATCGAGACGGCGAGCACCATCAGCAGGACCGGTCCCGTGCTGTGTCCGGGCCGCCGGGCGAACTGCCAGCCGACCAGCGCGTATTCCAGGTCCCGCCGCCGCCCGGCCAGCCGCTCCCCCAGCCTGGCCACCAGCGGCAGCACCCGGATCACCAGGACGGTGCCGGCCGTCAGCGCGATGGTGGGGGCCACGACGAGCAGCGGATCGATGCCGAGCCGGCCGGCCTGGTCCGCACTCAGGCCGCCCCCGGCGTAGTGGGCGAGCTGCTGGCAGGCCACGGCGGCCAGGCCCAGCAGCGCAAGGTCCCCGCCGGAGCGGGCCGCTCCGGCGACCAGCGCCTGGCGCCGTCCGGCGCGCCGCAGCGCTGCCGTGCCCGCCGAGCGGAGCAGCCCGGGCACGGCCGCCAGCAGGACGCAGCCGAGCGCGCAGCCGGCCGCCACGGCCCAACTGGTCCAGGGCAGACCGGTGTTCAGCCGGGTCTTCGCCAGCGGCCCCCAGACCGTCAGCAGCCGGACCAGCAGCGGGGTGAGCGGCGGGGCCAGCAGTACGGCCGGCAGCGCGAGCAGGGCCGCCTCCGCGGCGGTGAGCGTGCCGATCCGCAGCCGCGAAGCGCCTCGGGCGGCCAGCAGTCGGTTCTCGGCGGCCTGGCGGTCCGTCAGCAGATTGACCACCAGCAGCAGTGCGGCGGCGGCGAGCACCCCCAGTTGCAGCATCCCGATCAGCAGCGCGGACCGGGCCACCAGCCGGTCCGACTCCAACTCGCCGAGCACTGAGGGAAGTTCGGTCTCGATCTGCAGGCCGTCGAGGGCCAGTCGCCCGGCGCGGTCCCGCAGAGCCGCGGCATCGGAGGCCCGCAGAGCGTCGAAGTCGGCGGCGACCAGGTACTTGCGGCCGTCCTGGGCGAGGCCGGCCGCTGTGAAGACGGTGTCGTCGACCAGCAGCGGGCCGTAGGTGGTGAAGGACTGGACCTGGACGCCGCCACCGCCCAGTTCGTCGAGCCGCCAGTAGGGGTCGTCCCGGTCGACCGGCTGGTACACACCGGTGATCCTGACGGCCCGCGTGCTGCCGTCGTACCGGTCCGTGAGGTCGACGACCGCCGGCAGGCCGGCCGAGGTGAGTCCCAGCCGGTCGAGCGCCGGCCGGGGGACGGCCGCCTCGATCGGTGCGGCGGGCCCGGCGGCGGCCTGCGGCCACCGTCCGGCGAGCAGGCGGGTCTGCGAGCGGTCGAGCGAGGCGAGGTGGGTGAGGTCGGGGTTGGCGCCCTTGGGGCCGTCCGCGGTCGTGCCGGGCAGGGCGAAGGAGCGGCTGTCGGCCACACTCCGGACGGTGTCGGGCAGCGGGGCGAACAGCCCCCGGGCCAGCCCCGCGACGGCGGCGTCCTCCTTGGCCCGCGCGCCGAGGTCGCCGTGTCCGCGGACCAGCACGACCGTGCGGGCGAAGGCGGGGCCCTGGAGCGCGTGCCGCAGTCCGGCCTCGCCGACGCTCCGGTTGAACGCCGACAGCGCGGCGAGCACTGCGGCGGTGAGCAGCACGGTGAGCATCGCGGCAGCCGCCAGCGGCAGCCGCCCACGGAGTCGGCGCACCAGGAAGCCGACCATTCCGCGCGTTCCCCTATCGGACCCGATGTCACCGAATAGCGAAGATTATGGTCAGAAAAAATCCCGTAACGGAAGGGTCTTGCGCGAATCATGTGACTATCGCGCACACTTGAGCATGACGATCCAGCAGAACGCCGCAGCTGCACCGATGGTGACGGTCCGGAACGTGACCAGGCGCTTCGACTCCGGCGCCGGGGAGGTGTACGCACTGCGCGGCGTCTCCTTCGACGTCCGGCGGGGCGAACTCATCGCGCTCAAGGGCAGATCGGGATCGGGCAAGACCACCCTGCTCAACCTGGTCGGCGGCCTGGACAGCCCCACCAGCGGCGAGATAGGTCTCGACGGCACCGACCTGACGCAGCTGGACGAGGAGGGCCGGCTGGCTCTGCGGCGGGACCGGATCGGTTTCGTCTTCCAGTCGTTCGGGCTGATCCCGATCCTCACCGCCGTCGAGAACGTGGGCGTGCCGATGCGCCTGCGGCGCGTCCCGGTCCGCGAGCGCGAGGAGCGGGCACGTACCCTGCTGGCCCTGGTCGGACTGGCGGACCACGCCGAACAGCGTCCGGGCGAGCTCTCCGGCGGCCAGCAGCAGCGCGTCGCCATCGCCCGCGCCCTGGCCAACGAACCGGCGCTGATCATCGCCGACGAGCCGACCGGCCAGCTGGACTCCGAGACCGGACGGTCCGTGATGGAACTGCTGCGCGCCGTGGTCCGCAGCGAGGGTGTCACCGCGCTGGTGGCCACCCACGACCCGACGCTGATGGAACTCGCGGACCGCGTGGTGGAGCTCTCCGACGGCCGGATCGTCTGACCACGGCAGGCCGCCGCCCCGGGTGCGTCGGTACCCGGGGCGGCAGTGACTGATGTGACGTCAGATCACCCGCTAGCAGGGACCGTTGTCGGTCCAGACGCCCCACTGCCCGCTGAGCGTCGGGTCCTCACCCTGGGTCCACCACTTGTTGGTGTAGTAGTGGCCCTTCCAGGAGACCTTGGTCGGGCCGGCGTAGACCGCCGTGGCGTTCCAGCTCGGGGCACCCGCGCAGGAGGACGGCGAGGAGGTCGGGGAGCCACTCGGGGAGCTCGTCGGCGAGCCGGTGGGAGAGCTGCTCGGCGAGGAGGACGGCGAGCTGCTGGTCGACGAGGACGGCGAAGAGGTCGGCGGGGCCGGGCAGTTGGCGGCGGAGCCGTTGGTCGCGTTCACCATCGAGTCGAACAGCGAGGTCTGGGCGCCCAGGTCGTAGAGCGAGAAGGCGAAGGAGCCGCCCAGGCCGTTGCAGTGCGCGTAGTCCATCTTGGCCTGGATCGACTTGGCGTTCTCACCGCTCCAGAAGGTGGTGCCGTCGTAGAAGTACGACGTCTTGGCGGCGTCGTCCCAGTAGGTGTCGGCCGGATTGTCGACGAAGCCGTTCAGTTCCTTGTACATCCGGATGCCGTTGACGTTGCCGGACATCGAGGAGCCGGTGGCCGGCCCGGTCGCGCTCTGGAAGAGGCCGTGGTTGGCGCCTGCGGGCACGCCGGTCCAGCCGCGGTAGTAGAACGGGACACCCATGTTGATCTTGTTGGCGGGGAAGCCGCCGGGGATCCCGTACTGCGGGTCACCGACCGTCCAGGCCTTGATCGCGTTGTCGATCGAGTACTTGCCGTTGCCCGGCTTGACCGGTGTCATCGGGTCGTTGGGGCCGGAGTAGATCGGGGCCTGGTGGTTGGTGGGCCCGGTCGCGTCCCAGGCGCCGTGCATGTCGTAGGTCATGACGTCCAGGAACGTGAGGTACTGGCCGAGCTTGTCGGTCTCGACGTTCTGGATCTTGTCCTGG
>NZ_JYJF01000192.1 GCF_000955975.1 Saccharothrix sp. ST-888 | reverse complement strand
CTGGTTCTCCACGAAGACCAGCAACCTCGACGACCGGGCCCTGCACCACATGCTCGTCCCCGCAGCCACCCACGCCCTGCACGAACTCGCCCACCTCACCAGCACCACTCCCGCCGGCCTTGCCCACGCGCTCCCCGCCTTCGGCACCGACGAAAGCCCCGTCCGGTCTACGACCGCCTGCCACCGGTGCACTGCCCACCACGGCATCCGCCAGCCCGTCCCCGTCCACCTGCCGGTCCACCACAAGGTCTGCACACGGCACGGAATCTGGCTGAGCGATCTCGGGAAACCCCACCTCGACCTCTCCCCATGCCCCGAGATCACCACCGCCCAACACAGGGCGAACCGGCTCCTACGCCGCTTCACACCCCAGCAACTCACCCTCGCCCACCAAACCGCGGCAGAAGCCGTCCCGCCCTGGCCAGCCTCCCCGGCCGCCGTCCCGCACCACTGGAGATACCGACTCCTCGCACTGCAGACCCACAACCACCACCGCGGGCTCCCGACTGACCTCGACGCCTACACACACGCCGCGATCTACCCCGAAGCCATCGAACTCGCCGCAGCAGCACTCGCCGACCGTCTCGACATTCCAGCAAGATCCACTGGCGAAGTTCTCCGAATCCCCGAACAGCGGCACCAGTAGATCAAGGACCCTTTGCCACTCAAGATTCCTCATCGCAGGTCAGCGCGACCGCCTCGCGGACGAATCGGTGACACAGGACAGGAAGCCGGCGCGGTCGAACATTTGCCTCTGGAACATCTTGATTCTGTTCACAGCGCTCTCGTTCGAGCCGGAGTTCCAACGGCTGGTGAGGCCGACGTGGGCCGTGTCGTAGTCGCTGTTCAGGTGACCCCCGGCCTGCCCGGTTAGCCTCGGTGACCCAGCCGGTCAGTTGCCCTGCGCGGCGGTGGTGCCGGCCCGGACTCCGGCGGGCAGCGGCGACTATGACCAGCACCGGGCGTAGGTGGTCAGCATGGTCGAGCGGCGCTCGGCGTCCATGGTGGCACGGTCGACCTTTACCAACCTCCGGTAGTGCATGGGTCCGTCAGGTCCGCTGTCGCGTAGCGAAGCAGCCCGTCGGTGCGCACCGCGCCGTCGCGGCCCTCGGGAAGCGGTGGCCGACCTCGGGTGCGAAGTCGAGCAGGTGGTAGTCGTCGCCGTGCCAGCGGGCAACCGTGGCGCTGGCGCGTCCGTCAGCTCGGAGAAGGTGCCAGCACCACGGCAGCTGTACTCGGTGAGGAACCAGGCCCTTCGCGCAACTGCCGAGTGTGTGGCCGAGGCCCGCGCTGAGCGGAACGTGGCTGCGACGGACCACGCTGCCCCGCTGGTGGCCCGATGACCCAGAACTCGCAGCCGCGACCGGAACAACCCGGTTGCTGCCGCTGCAGACCATGTTGCCCCGTCCAACGACCGAAGGCAGACGAAAACCAGCCGCTATACCATGATCGCGCACAACCAGAGCCCTACCGGGAAATGGTCACCAGGATCCCCGGGGGTACTAGGATCTCGCTCCATGTACGCCCAACTCACTGAGTCGACCGCCGCAATACCGGCGCAAGAACCGGCTCGCCGCTCGAAGCCAGGCCGACTGGCCGCGCTCGACGGCCTCCGCTTCCTGGCGGCGCTCACCGTTGTCTCCTATCACTACACCGCGATGTGGACAAAGGCCTGGGGCGGCCGTTCGTCAGAGAAGCTCTTCCCGGTGCTGCACCATTTCACGGCCTACTCGTGGCTGGGCGTTCAGCTCTTCTTCCTCATCAGCGGATTCGTCATCTGTATGAGCAGTTGGGGGCGGACGCTCGGGGACTTCTTCATATCCCGGGTCGTGCGGCTTTTTCCCGCCTACTGGGCTGCGGTCCTGATCACCGCAGTCGTCCTGGCGATTTGGCCGGTGGTTCTGCCGAGCCGTACCCTGCATGACGTCCTGGCCAATATGACGATGCTGCAGGAACCGATGGGGGCCACTCAGGTCGACGGCGTGTACTGGACGCTGTGGATCGAGATGAAGTTCTACCTGCTGTTCGCGATCGTCCTGTGGCGGGGCCTCACCTACCGTACGGCGGTGATCTTCTGCGCGCTGTGGACGGTGGCCACCGCGATCGCCCATGAGGCGGGCGGGGATTTCCTGGACATTGTGGTCATGCCCGAGTACTCGCCGTTCTTCATCGCCGGAATCGCCTTCTACCTGATGCACCGCTTCCGGCCGACCCCGCTCTTGTGGGGAATCGTGGCGATCTCCTACTTCCTCGCGCAGCAGGCGATCCTCTTCAATTACCGCCATGAGGGCTATGACCTCCGTTACCACGTTCCCGAGTGGCCGGTCATCGTCATCCTGACCGTGTTCTACGCGGTGATGGCGCTCCTCGCGCTCGGCAAGCTGTCCTGGGTCCGCGGGAAGTGGCTGACCACGCTGGGCGCGCTCACCTACCCGCTCTACCTGGTACACGAGAACATCGGCTGGAACCTGATCCACACGTTCCGGAACAAGATGAGCCACGGCGCGCTGGTTGCCGTCGTGATCCTGGCGATGACGCTGCTGGCTTGGCTGATCCACCAGTGCGTGGAGAAGCCGCTCGCAAAGCGGCTTCGGAAAGCGATCGCCCGGAGCGTGGAGGAGATGCGCAACAACACGCCTCGGATCGCCGCTGGTTGAGTCCGTCGCGCGCGTCTCGGACAACCTCAGCCTCCCCGGGCCGATCTGCCCGGGGAGGCTGGTCCGTTTTCGGGCCGGTCATCCGCCGACCGTCTGGCGGCCGCCGTACGGGTTGTCGGCGCTGGGCTTCTGTTGGCGCCTGATGTGTAGGCGGGCGTCGCGGCCCAGCGCGAGGAGCCTCGCGCGTCCTGCGGAGTCGGCGGCGACGGTCGCGGCGCCTATGACGACCGAGCGCAGGTCTTGCCAAGGGGCGTCGAAGACCGCCGGGCGCGCGCTGGGCGGTCAGGCTGATTCCGCCGTTGGCGTCTCGGAGGGCGAGAGTCATTCGGCCGTTCGACCCGGTGAGCACGGTAGCGCCCGCTATCCCGACCGGCCCGGCTGTGGCGGTGGGAGCGGTGCTCCATGCGCCATTGGGCTGGGCGTGCTGGGTGCCGGTCCGGCCGGTCTCTGCCTGAGGGCAGAAGATCTGCAGAACCTCCGTCGACCCGCCGACCGACCGTGCCCCGTCGGCTGCGTTCGCGGTGTGAAAGGACGCGTCCTGGGCGAAGGGACCGTTGGGCAGGCTCTGCCGCTTGTGCCGTATGCCGCCCTTGCCGGTCATATCCGGGGCGAAGACGTCGATCCAGCCGTCGGCCGCCAAGGTGGCCATCAAGCCGTCCTGCACCCAGCTGCAGCCCTGGTCGGCCCAGGTGGTGGCCCAGTGGTCACCGGACTGCTGCGTGAGGGCGCCGACCCTACCGCGGAAGTTCCGGACGAACTCCGTCAGCGGCCCGTTCTGATCGGCCGCCACCACTGGCGAGCCGGCCAGCGCGCGATTGTCCGGGCCAGAGTCGCCGAGCGCTGTCCACGGCCCAGGCACCGACCGCAGAGACCTGCGAGACCGTGACGCTGGTGACACTCCGGAACCGCCTGATCCCAAACAAGGAACGCCTGGCCATCGCACGTGGGAGGTGGGTACTTCGGTCAGACTGCCCATGAGTTCGGACACCGGGTATGGATGGGACAGGCCCCCGGTGTGATTGAAGACACCGGGGGCCAGAGCTGTTGTCGTGTTGGTGCGTCAGGTTCCGGGCAGAGGTGCGAGGGGGACTGGGGCGTAGCTGGCGACGCTCCAGTGCTGGGCGGGGATGTTGTAGCAGTCCCAGACCTGGAGCTGCGTGCCGTTGGCGGTGGTGGCGTCGGGGTCGTCCAGGCAGCGGCTGGTCGCTGGGTTGTAGAGCGCGCCGGAGGCGATCGGCAGCCACTGCTGGTTGGAGCCGCCGTTGCATGTCCACAGCAGGACGTGGGTGCCGTTCGCGGCCGTCCCGTGATCGGCGTCCAGGCAGTGGCCCTGGTTGGTGATGGTGCCGTTGGCGTTGAGGCTCCAGGACTGGGCGGCGATACCGGGGTAGCAGTCCCAGATCTGTACCGGGTTCCCGTCAGTGGTCGCGGCGTTCTGGTTGTCGATGCACTTGACAGGGTTGGTGCCGCTCTGGATGGAGGTGGCACTTGCGGTGGTCGGGGCGCTGGCGAACTGGTAGGCCGAGACCTCGGCGATGCTGCCGTTGAAGAAGGCCGCCGGGGATCCGTTCTGCTTGAAGCGGCCGACAACTGTGGGGCCGGCGGCCTGCCAGGTGCTCTTGTGCAGGCCGGTGGAGGCCAGTGCACCGTTCACGTACAGCAGGAGTTCGCTGGTGTCGGCGTTGTAGCTGGCGGTCAGCTGCTGCCAGGCGTTGTACTGGACAAGGGCGCTGGCGTTGCTGGTGTCCGTGACGTCGATGGTGGCGTTCGGGGTGTCGGATGCGGCCATGCCGAACTTCCACTCCGCCTTGCCGCCGCCGATGTTGGACGGCCAGAGCTGGAAGGCGCTGGCGTTGGTGCCGTCCTGGGAGATGACCACACCGCCGGAGGCGGTCGCCTTGGCCCATGCGGTCATGGTGAACGACTGGCTCGTGTTGACGGTGGAGCCCGCCGTCGTCATGGCGGAGGTGGTGCCGTTGAAGGCCGCGACGGTGGCTGTCCTGCCGTTGACGGTGTCGGGACCGAACGCGGCGCCCTGGACGGTCAGCGGGTGCTGTCCTGTGGTGTCCGCCGCCGTGGTGCTGCCGGTCGCGTCGTTGAGACGCCAGTGGCCCAGTGGCGCGCGGAGGTCGGCGAGCGTGACGCCAGAACCGAAGCCGTTGACCGAGGTATTGGCGGTGCCGTCGGCGCTATTGCCGGGCCAGACGATGAGTTTGCCGTCGGCTCGGATTGCCCACAGGTCGGGGACACCGTCACCGGTGATGTCACCCGAGGAGCCGACGGTCGGGAATGCGGCCGGCGTGATCCCGCCGGTGTTCGCGATGGTGCCGGTCGTCGGGTCGGCGAGGGCGGAGTAGTTGACAGTGCCGTCCGTGTTCTTGGTGAGCGGGTAGGCGTGGATGGTGCCGGCCGTCCTGTCGCGGGCCCACAGGGTGGGCTGGTTGTCTCCGTTGGCCGGGCCGGGACCGATCAGGTCGTAGTTGCCCCACGAGGTGGCGGCGGAGACCTCGCGGTCAATAGGCGTGAGCAGTGTGGTGCTGAACGCGCCGGGTGGGAAGAGCCATAGCCTGCCGCTGATTACCGCGAGCAGCGACGTTTGGGTGAGGGCGATGGTGCCGTTCGGGCCGGCGGTGCTTTCGCCTCCGGGGGTGCCGAGGGCGAGGATCTGGGTGGTGGTGGACCAGTCGGTGCCGCCGAAGTCGGCGGGGCAGGTGATGGTCGCGCCGTTGACGTCCTGGCAGGTGACGGCGTTGTTGCTGGAGGTACCTGACTTGTAGAACGAGGTCCGAAGGGTGAGGTTGCCGTGCCCGTCGTTCTTGTACAGGTACAGCTGCGGGTCGCCCTTGGCGTGGACGATCAGGTCGTCGACCGCCTTGCCGCTGAGGAGTGAGGCGCGGTGGGTGACCTGGACGCCGTTCCAGCCGGTGGTGCTGCTGGCGGGCGCGGCCGAGGCGGCACCGGAGATGGCCGGAGCGGTCGCCGGGTCC
>NZ_JYJF01000191.1 GCF_000955975.1 Saccharothrix sp. ST-888 | reverse complement strand
AGGAGCCGACCGGGACGGTGCAGGCGGCCGCCCCGACCAACGGGAGCATCGCGGCCAGCCGCACCTGCCGCCAGCTGCCGGCGAGCCCGACCGCACTGATCGCCCCCGCCGCGCAGTTGGACAGCACCACCCCCTGCGCCGGGCCGAGCAGCAGCACCAGGACCGGCGCCGCAACCAGGGCGAACCCGATCCCCGCCAACCGTTGCACCGACGCGCCCAGCAGGACGATGCAGCCCAGCACCAGGTCGGCGGCCCAGCCACTCGTCACGGACGGCTCCTCACGGCTACTCCCGATCGGCTACCGGCTACCGGCTACCGGCTACCGGCTACCGGCTACCGGCTACCGGCTACCGGCTACCGGCTACCGGCTACCGGGTCAGTCTGCCAACGGCAGGCAGACCCGGCTGCCCTGGGCCGTGAACTCCCCCGACTCGGCGGCCATTCCGGCCAGTGCCTCGGCGGCGTAGCCGGACGGAGCAGGGGGAGCCTCTCCCAGCCTTCGGCCGGGAGGTGCCCCCACCGTTCTCGTTGCGGATCCGCTGGGAGATCTTCATCGAACTGAAGTCAGTAGGCCCGGCACCACCACGAAAGTCGCTGCGACACATGGCTCTCAAGCCCTGCCGAGGTGGCGTGATTTCCACGTTGACAACAGTTCTTCGATGATCGAGCGTAACAATCACTGACTGTGAGTCAGAATCCCGGCAAGGGGCGAAGTGAGGGGCCGACTACTCACGACAGCAACGACCGTTCCAGGAGTTCGATGATGACGCTCCAATCGTCCGCTCTTCCGACGCCCGCATCCGGCAGCCGACAGGTCCCGGGCGCCATGCCGCTGGTCGGGCACGCACTGCAGCTCCAGCGCCGTCCGCTCGCTTTCCTGAGATCGCTCCCGCAGTACGGCGACCTGGTCGAGATCAGACTCGGGCCGCGCAGGGCCTATGTGGTGTGCCATCCGGATCTGGTGCGGCAGGTGCTCACCGATGCGAAGACCTTCGACAAGGGCGGGCCGATCTACGACAAGCTCCGGCAACTGCTGGGAAACGGCCTGGGCACCAGCGCCCGTGAACCCCACCGCCGGCAGCGCCGCATGATCCAGCCGGTCTTCCACGCGGAACAGATCCGGCAGTATGTCCCAGCCGTGCACGACGAGGTGGTCGCGGCCACCGCCGGATGGTCGGACGGCCAGGTGATCGACGTCGCCAAGCACACCTACGAGATCATCACCAGAGTTCTCACCCGGACCATGTTCACCGCCACGTCACACGACGAGGCCGCCGCCGTGATCAGCGACGCCCTGCCGTTGTTCCATGAGGGCGTAGGTCAGCGAATGAACTCGCCTTTCGCCTTCCTGGAGCGGGTGCCAACCCCCGGCAACCGTCGGTACGACGCGGCGAAGGCGCAACTGCACTCGCTGGTCGACCGGATCATCACCGATCACCGCCGCATCGGCACCGACCACAACGACCTGCTCTCCCTGCTGATGGCCACAAGGGACGGCGGGACGGACGGCGGGACGGCGGGGATGACCGACGAGGAGATCCACGAGCACGTGATCACCTTCCTGGTCGCCGGAGTACCGACCTCCGCAGCCGTACTGGCCTGGGCGCTGTACTTCCTGGGGCAGGACGCCGGGTTGGAGGCCCGCCTGCACAGCGAGGTCGACACGGTCACCGACGGCGGGTCGCCCGCCTGGTCGCAGCTGCACCGGCTCGACCTGACCACCCGTACGCTCACCGAGGTCATGCGCTTCTACCCGCCCGGCTGGCTGCTCACCCGGGTCGCGATGCAGGACACCCTGCTGGCCGGGCAGCACATCCCGGAGGGCACCGTGATCGTCTTCAGCCCCTACCTCATCCACCACCGGCCCGACCTGCACCCGGCCCCCGAACGCTTCGACCCGGACCGCTGGCTCCCCGAGCGGCGGCAGGCGATGGCGCGAGACGCGTACGTCCCCTACGGAATCGGCAGCCGCAAGTGCATCGGCGAGGTCTACGGGATCACCGAGCTCACGCTCGCCCTGGCCGTGATCGTGCGCCGCTGGCGGCTTGAACCGGTCCCGGGCGCAAACACACACCTCACCGACCCCAAGCCGACCGCTGTCATCCGGCCGGCACCGCTGATGATGCGCCTTCGCGCACGCAAGCCCAGCTGATCCCGGGCATCCAGCGGACAGCACGAAGCGCCGTCGCGAGAAGCCAATGCCGCTCGCGACGGCGCCGGTCGGGCACCGCCGGTGCGTCACTCCGCCAGCGGGGGGTGGACCCGGTTGCCCTGGTCCGCGAACTCCTCCGACTCGGCGGCCATCCCGGCCAGTGCCTCGGCGTCGTAGCCGGGACGGGACGGCGGTGGAGCCTCCACCGTGCTCGTTGCGGATCTGCTGGGAGATCTTCATCGAGCAGAACTTGATCAAAGGCACCACTACGAAGAGTTGCGCCGTTCAGGGCCGGATCGAGGCGAAGACCTCGACCTCGCACTTCGCTGCACCGCTGCGCTTGATCCTCGCATCGCTGGTGATCAGCGGTACGCCCAAGGCTTCCGCCAGGGCGACGTACTGGGAGTCGTAGGCGCTGAGGTTGGCGTGCAGCTGCTTCACCCGGTCCCAGAATGGCAGCGTCTCCCGTTTGTCGATGGGAAGCATCCGGTATGCGAGGACCGCCCTCTCCACTTCCCTCTCGGTCAGCTTGCCGCCGCGCTGCATACCGAGGAGGGCCGACTGAATCTCGTAGTCCAGGAGGGTGGGGGCGTAGACATCTCCGGCTGCGGCTACTCGACTGCGAACGAGCTCACCGTCGGAGCCATGGGCTGTGAGAACCAGGACGAGAGCCGAGCAGTCAATGACGATCAACGTCCGACTCGCCCCTCGTCGATGGCAGCAAGGACATCGGCGGTACTGACGTCGGCAGTGGTCTCCCGATTCAACCTCTCCATCATCTCCGCCATTGTGGGCCTGGATGCCTCCCTGGCAATCAGGTCTTGCATGAACCCCTGGAGCGACTTGCCGGCCTGGGCCGCGCGAACCTTCAGGGTCTGGATCTGCTCGTCCGGGACGTCCCGGATCGTGAGGGCTGCCATGCCATCATTCTATCTTCACTGCCTGCAGAATGCAGGCACTCGCTGTGGATCGACACGGCATCCGGACGAAACCGTTGTGATCAGCCAGTCGGAGCATGGTCACCGAAGATCTCAGAACCGGGCAAGCACGACCTCACCGTTCTCCGTACCAGCGACGATCCGCCGCCCGTCGATCGCGAGGCAGGTGATGGCACCATGGAGCACGAGGCTGCCGATCTCTCGCCGCGCGTCGAGATCGTGCAGCACCACCTTCCCGTTCCTTCCCCCTGTCACAAGCAGCCTGCCGTCTCGACTGATCGCCGCCGCCCAGCCCTCATGAACGATCGGGTAGGGGGAATCGCCGGGCCCCGGCCAGATATATCTGACGAGTTCATCTGAATTCAGGTTCCACTGCTCCACGGCCTCCCACTGCTCAAGAAACGGGCCACCGATCTGGGAAACAGTAAAGACGTGTTGACCGTCTGCAGAGAATCTCACCGCTCGGACAATCCAGCCTCCCCGGGTCACCTCGCGGACCAACTCCCCCGAACCGACCCGCCACACCCGCACGACACCGTTCAGAGTTCCGGTGACCGCGAGTTGACCGTCTTCGCTGATGTCGATGGCCGAGACGGGCGAACCATGCCGGGCGTATTCCTCAGTGGGCCACGTGTGTCGCGGGCTGCCTCCGGCCCCGACCGGGGGAAGTGCTTCCTCCCGAGCACCCGGGCGCAGCTGCCACTCCTTGTCGACCGGCCGGCCGTGAGCCATGATCTTGCGCTGGGTGAACTGGAGCCCCAGATCAAAGACTTCGACGGCACCGTCCCACCCCAGAACACACTGTTCGCCGTCCGGACCGACCGCAACCGCTTCGGCTCCGACCGAGGAACGTGCGCTGTCCGCATTACAGAAGCAGACGGTGCTCATTGTTCGGGAAATGAACGGTGAAGCAAGCGAGAGCTGACGTGTCGGCGCGCCATCAGCCTTGCCAGGCAGACCAGTTTGATCACTGGGTGCACGCCCGTACAAAGCGCCGCGCCGGGAAGCCCCCTCCTGCCTCCCGGTGCGGCGCTCCCGCGAGCCGTCCCGTCAGTCGGCCAGCGGGAGGTAGACCCGGTTGCCCTGGGCCGCGAACTCCTCCGACTTGGCGGCCATCCCGGCCAGTGCCTCGGCGTCGTAGCCGGACGGAACGGCGGTGGAGCCTCCACCGTGCTCGCTGCGGATCTGCTGGGAGATCTTCATCGAGCAGAACATCAATGAAGGCGCCACCGGACTCACTGCTACAGCTACGGACAGATCAGTTCGATGGTCGGAAAGTAGGTCCGATAGCGCGAGGCGTCGCGCGTGAGCAGCCTGTATCCACGCACAGCGGCGTGCGCTCCGATGTAGAAGTCCGGCAGCGGCGCGGTTTTCTCCCCGCCGCGCTTGCGGTACAGCAGAAATGCCTTGCCGGCCAGAAACCCTGCCTCGTAGGGGAGCTGCTCTCGTGCGAAATCCACGGCGGGCAGGACCGCGTCCAGGTCCTCGATCGCGGCGTAGGCTACCGAGACCTCCGCGTAGACGATCGGGTTGATCACCACCTCCCCCTCGTCCTGGGCCTTGGACAGTGCGGCCTCCGACCAGTCGGCCCAGTTCTGATCGTCCGTCATCAGGTCCAGCAGCACGCAGGAGTCGACCAACGTCACCGGTCGGCCCCGGTCGGGGCCGACCAGCCGCAACCGGCTACTCGCCACGCAGCAGCTCCATGATCTCGTCCGTGGACATTCCGCCCGCAGCGCTTCCCCTCATCCGGCGGGCCGCCCGCTGCCCTCTGGTGCTGTGCCCCTCTCGGCGCACTATCCGCAGGACGCCGCCCTCCTCGATGACGTCCACCTCGTCCCCGGGTCGCAGACCGCACTTCTCGCGAAGGCCCGCGGGGATGGTGACTTGTCCCTTGCTGTTGAGCCGCATCTCCCACCTTCTCTACCACGTAATACCTCTATTACGTAATACTAGACCCAGCCCCTGCTCGCCGGAAGACGGCGCTCGAGCGCCGGTCCGGCGGCGGAGTCGACCCGGCCTGTCCCACCCGACCGAAGCGGGCACAGGATGTCGGGTCCGGCAGGATCGGCCCTTCCTAGGGTGAGTGATCGAAAGGGAAGGAGACCGGGTGCTGGAACGACTGAACCAGGCCATGGAGCACATCGAGGAACACCTTGACGAGCAGATCGAGGTGGCCGAGTCGGCGCGGATCGCGTTGACGTCCGAGTACCACTTCCGCAACAGAACCAGCACGGCAGGACGTTTCCGGAGCTACAGCGCCGCGAGATTGTCGACCAGGTCGTCGAGCCCGAACGAGCCCTGGGAGAGCGCCTTCATGTGCCAGGCCTTGAGGTCGAAGGCGGCGCCCTGACGGCGCTTGGCGGCCTCGCGGCCTTGCAGCCAGGCGCGTTCGCCGAGCTTGTAGCCGATGGCCTGGCCGGGCCAGCCGAGGTAGCGGTCGATCTCGCCGTTGCGGCGGGCGGCCGGGCTGCCGTTGCAGGTGGCCATGAACTCGGTGGCGAGCGCCGGGGTCCAGCGCTCGCCGGGGTGGAAGCCCGAGTCGGCGGGGATGGTGAGTTCGAGGTGCATGCCGATGTCGACGATCACCCGGATGATCCGCAGCATCTGCCCGTCCAGGAAGCCGAGTCGGCACTCTGGTTCGGAGAAGAACCCCAAGTCGTCCATGAAGCGCTCGGCATACAGGGCCCAACCCTCGATATTGGCACTCACCATGCCCTCGGTGACCTGGTAGCGGCTGAGCCGGTCGGCGACCGCGACCCACTGGGCGAGCTGGAGATGGTGGCCCGGAACGCCCTCGTGATACCAGATGCTGACGAGCTGCCAGGTCGGGAAGGTGTCCTGGCCGAGGGTGGGCAGGTAGGTGCGTCCGGGGCGGCTGAAGTCGAGGCTCGGGCCCTGGTA
>NZ_JYJF01000020.1 GCF_000955975.1 Saccharothrix sp. ST-888 | reverse complement strand
GTGAGGTGGGCGAGTTCGTGCAGGGCGTGGGTGGCTGCGGGGACGAGCATGTGGTGCAGGGCCCGGTCGTCGAGGTTGCTGGTCTTCGTGGAGAACCAGGTGGGCAGCACTGCCAGCACCTCGGTGACGGTGAGGTGATTGGCCTGGGCGATGCGGGCCAGATAGGAGCTGAGGGTCTCTCCTGCGATCGGGACGACTCGGTGTGGCAGCACCGGTGTCCGCTCGTGCCCGCGGGCGGATGTGCGGGACATTCTGGATGGGACCTGGGGATCCTCCTCCTGCGAGTTGGTTTTCCGGCGGTCGGCCAGGACCGGCAGGCGGCGGTCCAGCGCACGGTAGAAGGTCGCCCGGCTCCCCTGGAAGCCGAGGCCGGCCACTTCTTTGAACAGGACGCTGGGCCGCAGGTGCGGATCCTCGGCGAGTCGCTGACGGCAGTAGCTGGCGAGGGGGTCGGTGAGCAAGCTTGGCCGCGGGGCCCGAATCCCAGGCGTCCTGCGGCCGTTGATGTAGTCGCGAATGGTCTGGTGGCTGTGGCCGGTGTGGTCGGCGATGGCCTGCACCGGCCATCCGGCCGCGTGCAGGGTGAGGATCTTCTCAGCTCGTTCTCGGGTCAGCATGAGTATTGATCACGTGGCGGGCGGCCGTTGGGACTGCGAAGTGAAGTCGGCGTCGACGGCGTCGAGGGCCTTCTTGGTGATCCTCTCGGTGCCGTCCAGGACGGCGTTGATGGCGGCGCCGCGGACCAGCCAGAGCAGGCTTCCGATCATCCCGTGGGTGCGCTGGTGCAGGTAGCGGTCGAGTCCGGTGAGGTCACCGGGCCGGTGGCGGTGGAGCCTGAGGCTGTCTTCCAGGGCTGCGATCAACGCGGTCCACTGCTGGTCCTGGCCGAACGGTCCGGTGCGGACCATGCCGAACCGGCCGGCGATCTGTTCTCCGCGCGTGCCGGAGAGCAGTCCGGTGCGTTCCAGGCTGATTCCGGCGTAGACGAAGGTGGCCGGGATGCGTTCGGAGAAGTACTTCAGGGTGTCGGAGGCTTCGGCACCGGCGCGTGTGGCGGTGTTGAGGTTGTGGAGTTCGTCGACTTCAACGAGGGTCACGCGGGCGTCCGTACTGACGCCGCAGACCGCGTCCGCGATGTCGGTGATGTTGCTCCTGGTGGAGATCGGCAGGTCGAAGAACCGGGCGAACTCCATCGCGATCATCTTGGGGGTGGCGGCGGGCGGGACGGTGACGTAGATGACCGGGATGTCGCCGGAGGAGTTCGGGTGACGGCGTCGGTGGATCACCTCGACGGTCTTGCCGAGCTGGGTGAGCGCGGTGGTCTTTCCGGTCCTCGCGGGACCGGACACCATCAGGCCGCAGCGCCCGTAGTGGGCGTTCTTGTTCATCTGGATCAGACGGCGGCCCGACGTGATGACCTGGCGGATCGTGGGAGTCTGAACCACCAGCAACCGCGAGTGGTGGTCGATGCGGTCGTCGTCGTAGAAGGCTCGTTTGTCGTCTGCCAGACCCGTCCAGATCGCCTCGGGCAGCAACTGCGGAACTGCGGGCATCTCGGTGACGAACCCGCGCCAGCCGGGCAGGGTGGTCAGTTGCAGATGCCCGTATCCGTCCGTGGGATCCCCGTCCTGCCCCGGGCCGCCCTCCTGGCTCACCGTCGCTTCTGAGGTTGAACCAGCAGGGTGATTACGGGGGTTGGAGTATCAGACCGGTCTCGGTGATGAAGCCCTCGATGAGTCCGGGGCGGTACTGCATTTTCTTGAGTCGGGTCCGGATGGCAACGGCGAGCTGGTCGGTGGAGTGGGGCGCGAGGTTGGCCAGGCTCTTCTTCAGATGCGCCCACACGCCTTCGGCGGGGTTCAGGTCCGGGGCGTATGCGGGCAGACGGAAGACGGTCAGCCAGGACCGGGCCGCGATGAGCTCGCGCACCGCACGGTCGGTGTGGGCGGTGGCGTTGTCCCACACCAGCACGATCGGCCCGCCGAGTTGCTGGTGTGCGGCATCCAACAGACGGGCGAAGTCCCGCTCTCGAAAGCCCCGCTTCTCGTCCTTGCGGCCGTGGTGGACCAGCATCCGGTAGATCACCCGGCCGGGCTGGCCCGGCCGGGTGCACACGAGCCCGGCGAGCGAGACGCGTCCCGAGCCCTTGCCCGTGACCTTCACGACGGGTGTGACGCCTTTACGGGACCAGGTGCGCGCCTTCGGCGGCCTCAGCGACTGACCGGCCTCGTCTTCGAAGACCACCCACGCGCCCTGGTCCCGTGCTGTTTTCCCACTTCGGGCCAGGTCCCCTCCCGCCAGGCAGCCACCGCCGCCTCGTCTCGCTCGACCGCCCGGTGTACGGGGACCTGCACACTCCAGCCGATCCGGTGCAACACCAACGACATGCCCTTCAGGCTGTAGGAGACCTTGAACAGCCGACGGACGAGCACGACGATCCGCGCCAGGGTCCAGCGCTGGTCCTCTCTCCAGCCATGCGCGGCCGGACCTCGCTCCAACTCAGCCTCAAGCCCTGCCAGTTGTGACGCATCGAGCCGGCACTGCGGACCCTGCGACCCCTTGGAGGCCAGGGCCTCGACCCCATCATTGCGCCACCTGGCATACCAGGCGTAGGCGGATTTCCTTGACACCCGCAGTCGCCGCGCGACCTCCGGCGGCCGTACCCCCTGCTCGAACAGCTCTGCGGCCTCGAAACGCACCCGTTCCCGCTTCGCCCGCCCCACAGCGGTCAACCCGCCGCCATCCGCATACCTCATACATATGGAGTAGCGGAAGGATCATCACCTGTCACCCCCTCAAGACAACCTCAGTTGTCCGCTTCGGTGAACGGGTCGAAGATCGGCATCGGAATCACCTTGGCGACGTTCTCCTCGGGCGTGTCGTCGGCCTGGTCCGGTTCGCTGTCGGCAACGCGGTCGGCTGGTTGGGCCTCGGGCGCGATTCGGGTGGAGGGCGGACTGGACTTGGTGCGGGCGGCGACATGCCGGTCCCGGCGGCTGAGTCTGGCTGTGTCCTCGCCACCACGGTCAGCGGGCCCCTGATTGGCGCGTCGCAGCAGATCAGCGACGGCATCGGCGAGTTCCTCCTCGCTCGCTCCGGGCAGGGTGCGGCGGGTGTGGTCCCAGGCCAGTTCGCCGAACGGGGCGGCAATGCGGTGCAGTTGCTTCCAGAAAAGGGTGATCCAGCCGCCCTTGCGGTGGTCACGGACCCAGATGCGGGACACGTCGTAGGGGTCGTAGTGGATCTCCCACAGATCCTTGCGGTCCTTGATGCCCGACCGCTGCTGCCGCAGCGGGTTCAGCGCCTGGTCGTCGTAGGTCCGGTGTTTGATCTTCACGCCGTAGGCGTTGATCGCCCGCCAGGTCGCCGGCAGCAGTTCGATGTAGTCATCGGCTGACAGTGCGACCGGGACATAGCCGGCCGTCTCGACGAGGGCGGCGTACTTCTCGTTCGGGCTGAACGTCCGCCCCGGGTGCAGGGGGTCGCGCAGCCCGTCGTGGGGCCGGGTCTGCCAGACCACGATCCACTCGTCCAGGAGTTCCTGCAGTTCCAGCAAGGACCACAGGGGCTGCTGTTCGACGTGTCGGCCGCGGCGTTCGGCGTTGAAGCCGGTGTAGCCCGCCACGAACTGGGCGAACAGCGTTCCGACCGAGCCCAGCATCCGCTCGATGTGGCCCTTCTCCCAGCCCGATGCGTCGTGAACCGGCTGGAAGTTGATGCCGAGGAAGTTGCAGGAGGCCCGGAAGTTGCGGGAGATGAACACCTTCCCCTGGTCGACCACGATGGCCTCGGGGACGATGACCGGCCGGGCGGCAGCGTCCTGCATGCGCGAGTCGATGTCCAGCAGCCGCCGGAACGGTAACGCCGAGCGTGACATCGCCAGTGCCTGTGCCCAGCCGGGCCTCATCGGCTCAGGGGTGACGGTGCGGGCCAGCAACACGCTGGCGTCCACGGCCTTGGTCGTCGGCCGCAGCACCGCCGCGGTCACGGTCCTGGTCGCAACATCGATCATGCCGGTCAGATCGACCCGGGCGCAGATCCCGTCGTCCAGGCGGACCAGCACGTCCAGCGGGGTCGAGTCCATCTGCATCAACTCGCCCGGCGCCACCGCACTTCTCTCGCCGAACGGCCCGTCGGGCCGGTCTGCCAGCGATCGGCGGGTGCGGGCCGATCCGGTCGTGTGTTTGCCCGCCGACAGCTTCTCCAATAGCCGGTAGAGACTGCGCTGCGAGGGCAACTCCACCACACCCCGGCCGTGATCGGCCTCCAGGATCTGACCAGTCCGCCAGAACAGGTAGGTCGCCGTCCGCGTGGAACCCTGCGCGGCCTCGGCGATCGCCTGCTGCATCGCCTCCACCACGATCGGGTCGACCCGGCCGTGCACGCTGACGGGCTTGCCGGACCGGCGGTCGGCCATCGCGACCACTCCGCGGGCCTCATAGCGGCGGCGGCGCTTGGTGATCGCGCTCGCCGTCACCGACCGCCCCGCAGCGGTCAGCTCCGCTGCCTTGGCCTGCTCACGGCGGGTCAGCGAGACCACGGCCGGGTCGTACTCCGGCTTCGGCCTCGTGCCTGGAGGCGCCTGCGGCGGAACCCCGCGCAACACCTCCACGATGTGCGCTTCCCACCACAACGCCTCCGCCGCGACCGCCTCCGGCAGCCCCTCCAACGGCGTCGCCGACGGAACCGGTGCCCGCGACGACGCGCGCACCACCTCGAAATCCTCGGCCGCCGACAACTCGATCAGGCTGATGTCAGTGACCACGCCGTCCGTGTCCGCCAGGCGCACGGCCGTGCCGGACACCGCGATCACCGTGTGCAGCACCCCGGCCACGCGAACTCGATCACCGATCGATACCCCGACAGGCCGACGCCCAGCGTTCACCACGCACCCTCCTTTGAACCGGCGGACCGCACCAGGGTGGCGGGGCCGAGCCGTTCGCGCGCGAGATCGGCCACCAGTTCCTGTCGCCACATCAGGTGAAACAGCGTGGGCAGCACCGCCAGCCGATCCCCGACGCCCTCGGCTCCCTCCAGCAACGGCGTCGGCGCTGCGAATATCTCCTGCACCCGGACTATGGTCTCCGGTCTGCAGGCGCAGCGCGGATGCCGGTAGCGGGCCAGCCACCGCAGGTTCGCCATCAGCCCGGGATCAGGGACACCCACGTGCTCAAACTCCCAGCCGACCGCCGAACAGGCCCGCTCGGTGGCCGCGAACGCCTCAGCGGTCCGCTCGTCCACCTGGTCTTCGGCCCGGACGTCGACCACGCGGGCACGGCCGTCGGCGAGCCGCACGAAGTAGTCCGGGGCGTGGCGCCGCTTCTCTTTCCCGTCATGCCAGTGCAGCCAGAACGGCTGCGAAGCGATCCCCACGACCTGCGGATCGAAGTCCATCAGGATCAGTCGGTCCTGTTCCAGCCACGACTCGAACCCCACATGGCGTCCAGTCGTCGCGGCCCACCACCAGCCTGGGAAATGCCCGAGTCCGCGCGACCAGCGGAACGTCCGTACCGGAGTTGCCTCCTCCCACGCCAGCCCATGGCACTGACCCAACGGAACAATCCGCTCGTGGCCTCCAGCACCGACGAACCGGAGCGTGAACCCGCCTCCGGCGGTGTCATGCTCTAACGCACCCGCAGTGCTCACCCGGTCACCTCGCCCCCATCGAGTAAACCGTAGTGGCAAAAAGCCGAGCTTGAGCAAGATTCAGTGGCAAAGAGGAAGATCGACTGTCACAGGACACTTCCCCCTCCTACGCAAGCGCGTCCTTCTCGCCCAAGCTGTCCTGTCACAGTTGATCTGGTCCGAGGCCAGGACTATGACCTGGGGCGACCGGATCAGTTGAAACGTCGAGATGCAGGCAGCCCAGTCGCTCTGGTCCCGGGGGCGGATGCCGGTTGTTGCCCCGGGTGTTGTGCTCCGACTCGGCTGCTCAGAGCCCGTGCCACGCCTGGGTGGTTCGGCCGCAGTCGACGGGCACTGAATAGCTTGGCAAGTCCTCTGGGAATCAGCGCCTTTGGCGCCCGACCTGGTGGGGTTAACCACAGCTGGAGTTGGGGGTAGCTGGCTCACCCCGAGCGGACGTCCCCGGAGATGCTGGGCCCGGCACACACTTCCCAGTAGTCCCCGAGGAGTTGTCTCGTGTACGAGCATGCACCGAACCGGGTCCGTTCCCTCCGCCATCGGCAGGGCGGTCGACGCAGGACCGTATCGACCGCACTCGCCGTAGCCGTCGGCGCCATGACGATCGGAGTGCTCGCGCCGCCTTTCGCGACCGCCGCCTCCAGGCCGGACGGCGTTCAGCAGAGCCTAAACGCGCTGGTGCGTGATGACGGCATGCCCGCCGTACTGGCCACCGCCAAGGGCCGCGACGGCCGGACCCATACCTACACCGCTGGCGTCGCCGACCTCGTCACCAAGGCGAAGGTGCCCGTCGACGGGCAGGTGCGGATCGGCAGCAATACCAAGACGTTCACTGCGGTGGTCGTGCTGCAGCTCGTCGGCGAGCAGAAGATCGGTCTGGATGCCACGATCGACACCTACCTGCCCGGTCTCCTGCGAGGGGACGGGATCGACGGGCGTCGCATCGCCGTCCGCCAACTCCTCCAGCACATCAGCGGGCTCCCCGACTACATGGCCTCCCCGCAGCTGACGGACTTCGCCGCCGTTCAGTACCGGTACTTCGACCCCCGCGACTTCATCGACATGGCCCTGGCACGCGAAGCCGACTTCTCCCCGGGCGCGAAATGGGAGTACGGCAACACGAACTATCTGGTCGCAGGCCTGATCATTCAGAAGGTCACCGGTGACGATGCTCCTGTCCTGGGGACGGTGCTCGGCTTCGAGCTCGCGACCATGTTCGGGAGCCACCTGCAGGATTTGCGTCTGGAGAGCTTCGATCCCGAGGCCGCGCCCACGGTCGCCCTCTCGCCCCGGACGTCTCCCGCTCCCCGAGCTATGTCAGCACCTTCAACGTGCCGTCCCGGCCTACCCGAAGCCGGACAGTCGGGACCCCCCATCTGACGCTAAATCAAATCTGGTTCTCAGTTGTGGTGACGATGGCGCTTCATCCGGATTCATGGTGAACCTAGCACCACCAAAAAGACGGATACCAGCGTGAATGACGCCGACTCCTCGACGGCGCAGGCTTGACGCCATGAAGGAACACCGCAACCGGGAGGGGGACGATCCCATGAGCGTCACCGAGTTTCCGTGTGCCACGGAGTCGGCTCGCCTGTCGCACCATCCGTTGCGCCGCCAGCCACCGCCGGCCACCGCCACCATCCTCACCAGGCCGACCACCAAGCCCGTGGGCAAACCGGCTGACACGGGCCGGACCGAGGGCCGCCAGTCTCGCGAGCGGTCGGATGGGTGGCTCGGTTGCGTCCTCATAGGTCGCGGACTGGTGATGCTGGCCGGGTCTCCGCAGCCCCGCGATCCCACAGCCACCCGACTTGGGGCCGCACGGCCCCGCTCCGCCCCTCAACTCACCCGTGCACAAACCCCGGCGGCTTCGGTCGCCCAGTCCCTCGCGCCAATGTACTCAA
Organism: Saccharothrix sp. ST-888; assembly: GCF_000955975.1. Classification (GTDB taxonomy): domain Bacteria; phylum Actinomycetota; class Actinomycetes; order Streptomycetales; family Streptomycetaceae; genus Kitasatospora. The sequence goes on along the minus strand of NZ_JYJF01000020.1, from coordinate 63,235 downwards.
CAGAAGGACAGCAGAAGTGAAACTCCACAATGCCCTGAAGCACTCCGGCACCCTCTGGGGGCTGGGCGCAGCTGCGGCCAGCGCGGCAGCCTGGTCCTGGTGGGCGCTGGACTCCGCGCCCTATCCCTACGCTCAGCACCGGCTGCTCGACCTGCCGCTGCCGTTCCTCGGGCAGGAACGACTCGACGCCATGCTGGAGCTGCGCCGAGGTGACCGCGTCCTGGAGATCGGTCCGGGGACAGGTCTCCAGTCCCTCAGGGTCGCTCCCCAGCTCGGCTCCGAGGGCAGACTCGACATCGTCGACGTCCAGCAGGAGATGCTCGACCACGTCATGGGACGGGCCGACCGGAGCGGCATCGGCAACATCCACCCGACCTGCACCGATGCCCATGAGCTCCCCTTCGACGAGGCCAGGTTCGACGCCGCCTACCTGGTGACGACACTGGGCGAGATCCCGCGGCCGGAGCTGACCCTTCGGGAGCTCCGGCGAGTGGTGAAGCCGGACGGGCGCATCGTCGTGGGCGAGTTCTTCGACCGGCACCAGGTCCGGCGGGCCGCCCTGGCCCACCACGCCAATGCCGCCGGCCTGCACATCAGCCGGTTCATCGGGCCGCCCTTCGCGTACTTCGCCCAGCTCAGGCCCTGTCCGGCCACCTCTGCGGGGCGCGCTGACCACAGCACTCCGCCGGGAGGTACTGCGGTCAGCAGCCACCGCGATGTTCGACCAGGCCGTCCGGTGGCCGAAATCCGTTAGCCGATAAGCGGGTTGCACTTCGGAGGCGTTTCCTGGGGCAGCGACAGCGGGCTATCCCTTGATCGCACCCTCCTCGACACCTCGGAAGAAGAAGCGCTGGAGGGCGGCGAAGACCACGACGATCGGAAGGAAGGCGATCATGGTGCCGGCCGCAATCACGCGGGGGTTGGCGCTGAAAGTGCCGTTGAGGTACTGGATGCCGACGGTGAGGGTGTACTTGTCGGGGTCCGTGAGGACGATGAGGGGCCAGAGGAAGTCGTCCCAGGCGCCGATGAAGGCGAAGATGACGATGACGCTCAGCATCCCGCGTACGTTCGGCAGCCCGATGTGGATCAACCGCTGCCAGACGTTGGCGCCGTCCACGATCGCGGCGTCGTCCATCTCCCCGGGGACGGCGCGGAACGCGGTGCGCATCAGCAGGACGTTCAGCATCCCGATCGCACCAGGCAGAGCGACACCGAGCAGCGTGTCCGCGAGACCGAGGCTGCGGACCGTCACGTACTGCGAGACGATGGTGACTTCACCCGGCAGCACCAGGGTCGCCAGGAAGATTCCGAGGATCAGCCGTGCACCCCCGAAGCGCAGTCGGGCGAGGGCGAAGCCCGCGAGCGTGGCCCCCACCACGTTGCCGCCGACGGTGATCGCAGCCACCACGAGGGAGTTGGCGGCGTACGTCCAGACCGGGACGGCCCTGACGGCCTCGGCGTAGTTGCCGAGAGTCGGCTTGCGGGGCAGGAAGCTGGGGGTGCGGGTGAAGATGTCCTCGGTGGGGGCTTTGAGGGAGGTGGAGAGCTCCCAGAGGAACGGGCCGACGGTGAGGAGGAGGACCAGGAGCAGCAGGAGATAGCGCACCACCTTTTCGGCGGTCGAGGTGGAGTTGAAGCCTCGGACCCGCCCGGCAGCTCGGCCCGTCCGGTCCGTCCGGCCTCTCGGCTCTGAGCGGTCGCCGACCACCGGATGCTGCAATGCTGTCGGATGCTGTCGAGTCACCGGCTGTTGTCGGGCCATCGCACGCGGCGGTCCAGTTGGATGCTGTCGGGCCATCGGATTCTCAGACCGCCTTCCGGTCGAGGCGCAGCAGCAGGAGCAGTGGGCCGACGGTGATGACGAACAGCAGCAGGCTGAGCGCGGAGGCGTAGCCGAGGTGTCCGGTGAAGCCTCGGCTGTACATCTGGATGAGCATGACCACCGACATGTCCCGGCCTCCCGGCCCTCCGGTGCCGTCGGAGAGGATGTAGAGCTCGGAGAAGACCCGCAGCGCCGAGACCGAGATCAGTACGGAGACCAGCAGCATGGTGTTGCGCACGCCGGGGAGGGTGACGTGCAGGAAGCGGCGGACGGAGCCGGCACCGTCCACGGCCGCTGCTTCGTGGAGTTCGCGGCCGACGTTCCCGAGAGCGGAGAGGTAGATGACCATGTAGTAGCCGAGCCCCTTCCAGACCGTGAGACTGATGGCGCTGAGCAGCAGCAGCCAGCGGTCGGTGAGGAAGGGCAGGGGTTGGCTGAGGACGTCGAGGCGCTGGGCGAGGCCGTTGACCAGGCCGCGCTCGTCCAGGACCCAGCCCCAGATGAGCGCCACCACGACGGCTGAGGCGATCACGGGGGTGTAGAAGGCGGTACGGAAGAAGGTGATGCCGGGCAGGCGTTTCTGGACGAGCAATGCCATGAGCAGCGGCAGCACGGTCAGCAGCGGCAGGCAGACCAGCATGTAGATCACACTATTCAGCAGTGCGTCGCCCAGCTGGTCATCGCTCAGGGCACGATCGAAGTTCTCCAGGCCGACGAAGTGCCCGCCGCCGAGCGGGCGGGCGTTGGTGAAGGAGAGGATCACCGTGTTGATGGAGGGCCACACGGTGAAGACGAGGAGCCAGACCAGTGCGGGCGCGATGAGCAGCCAGGGGGTGTACCAGCGTCGGTGCGTCATGGTCGAGGCGCTGTCAGTTCTTGAGGAGTTGGTCGCATCGGGCGACGGCGTCGTCCAGTGCCTTCTTGGAGGTGGTGCCGCCACTGATCGCAAGGGCGATCTGCTGGTTGACGATGTCGCTCATCGCCTGGTCCACCTGGACGGGTTGGAGCACAGCGGCCTTGGCGAGCGAGCTGAAGGCGATCACCTTGGCGGCGCTCGCGTTGGTACCGTCGCTCTTGCTGAAGTAGGGGTCGCTCGCTGACGCCTTTGTGCTGGGGAAGATGCTGGTGAGGTGGGCGAAGGCGGCCTGGTTCTCGGCGTCGGTGACCCAGCGGGCGAGGGCGAGGGAGGTGGGCAGGTTCCTGCTGCTCTTGGCGACGGACAGGCCCTGGACGTACAGCGGCGGGGTGCCCATGGCCGGCGAGGGGACGACCTTGGGGGCGAGCGTGGGGTTGTCGGTGGCAAGGCTGGTGATGTAGTTGCCGCCGCCGGTGGTCCAGGCCGCCGTGCCGGTGGAGAACAGCTTGGCGTTTCCGGCGTACTTGTCGGTCAGCACGTCCTTGGGCAGCAGTCCCTGCTGGTACGCCTCGCGGTAGCGGTCGAGCAGGGCGGCGGCTTCCGGGGTGTTGAAGGTGAAGCTCTTGCCGTCCTCTGCCATGATCCGCACGCCCGCGTTGGCGAGGTCGCCGAGGCCGGGCTTACGGCTCATCAGGTAGGCCTGGCCGCCGGACTTCTCCTTGAACACCTTGGCCTGCGCGATGAGTTCGTCCAGGTTGGTGGGCAGTTTCGCGGGGTCGAGGCCGTACTTGGTGAGGAGGTCGGCGTTCCAGTAGTTGACATCGGTGTTCAGGTACCAGGGGTAGCCGTAGGCGCCGGGCTGGCCCGCATAGCGGTAGGCGTCGATCCCGCCGGCCACATAGTCCTGGGCGAGGGCCGGGTCTGCCGAGGCGATGTCCAGCAGCAGTCCCTGCCTGACCAGGGGCAGGGCGAAGTCGGGTGGCAGGTTGACCACGTCGGGGAGACCGCCGCCGGCTGCCTGGCTGAGCACCTTGTCGGCGTAGCCGTCGGCCGGCTGGTCCAGCCAACTGACCTGGACACCGGGGTACTTGCGTTGGAAGGAGTCGATCACGCCCTGCATGTAGTCGGTGAACTTCGGCTTCAGTGCCCAGGTCTGAAGCGTCACCTTGCCCTTGATCTCTCCGGTGACGGCGGCGGACGCCGAATCGCCGCCGGGTGACGACGAGCCGCCACCGAGTCCGCATCCCGCCACCGTCGTAGCCACGACCGCGGCCACTGCCAGCCTTGCCCAGTACTTTCGCATGTGTTCTCCCGGCCTGCCCTGGCGCCGGCGCTCTGGTCGCCCGCCCATCAGCCTGTGTGAGTCTGCGTGCATTGCGTGTGGTCACGTGCTGCTGCGTGTCGCACTGCCGTACCGATCGCATATACCGATTGCGCGCATCGATTGCGTGTACTAAACCGCTCTAGTGCCCGGGACTATCCTCCGGGCTACACTCCCTGTCAAGAGAGAGGAGTCGGAGCCGTGGGGCGACCGACGATTGCCGACATCGCGCGGCAGGCCGGGGTGTCGAAGGGCGCGGTCTCGTTCGCGCTCAACGGCCGGCCGGGGGTGAGCGAGGCCACCAGGGAGCGGATCCTGCTGGTCGCCGAGGAGATGAACTGGCGCCCGCACAGCGCCGCGCGGGCACTCGGCGGGGCCCGCAGTGGAGCGGTCGGGCTGGTGATCGCCAGGCCCGCGCGGACCATCGGGGTGGAGCCGTTCTTCGCCCAGCTGCTCTCCGGGCTGCAGGCCGGGCTCTCGGCCAGGGCGGTGGCGCTGCAGCTGCTGGTGGTCGAGGACACCGCGGCCGAGATCGAGGTCTACCGGCGCTGGGCCTCCGAGCACCGGGTGGACGGCTTCATCGTGGTGGACCTCAAGGTGCGCGACGAGCGCGTCGAGGTGCTGGAGCGGCTCGGTGTCCCCGCCGTCGTACTCGGCGGTCCTGGCAGGCACGGCACTCTGCCCAGCGTGTGGGCGGACGACCGGGAGGCGATGCTGTCGATCGTGCACTACCTGGCCGCGCTCGGCCACCGCCGGATCGCCCACCTGGCCGGGCTGCCCAGCTTCCGGCACACCCAGCGCCGGATCCGCGCCCTGCGCGACTCGGCCCGCAGCCTCGGGCTGATCGAGGCGGTCTCGGTGCCGACCGACTTCAGCGACTCCGAGGGCGCCGCCGCCACCCGCCGCCTGCTCGCCCAGCCGCAGCGGCCGACCGCGATCGTCTACGACAGCGACGTGATGGCGGTCGCCGGGCTCGGCGTGGCCACCGAGATGGGCGTCCCGGTGCCCGGCGAGCTCTCCATCGTCTCCTTCGACGACTCGGTCCTGGCCCGGATCGTCCACCCTGCCCTCACCGCGCTCTCCCGGGACACCTTCGCCCTCGGTGAGCAGGTGGCCCGCCAGCTGCTCACCGCGATCGACGCCCCGGGGACGGTCCGCGACCTGCAGACGCCCACCCCGCTGCTCACCGTCCGGGAGAGCACCGGCCGGCCGGGAGAACCCGGGCCGTCCGGCCCTCGACGGCGGTCTTGGCAGACGACCTAAAGCGGTTTAGGCTCCTGCCCGACCAGGGGGTCCGCCCTACCCGGCAGCCGGAGGACGCGCGTGACCACGCAGCACCCAAGCCCCGACCGAGTCCGATTCGGCGTCAACTACGTACCCTCGGCGGGCTGGTTCTACAGCTGGCTGGACTTCTCGGCCGATGCCGTACGGCGCGACTTCGAAGATCTGGCCGGCCTCGGTCTGGACCATGTCCGGGTCTTCCCGATCTGGCCGTGGATCCAGCCGAACCGCTCGCTGATCCGACGGCGCGGCATCGACGATCTGCTCGAACTGATCGACATCGCTGCGGAGTTCGACCTGGACGTGGCCGTCGACCTGCTCCAGGGCCACCTGTCCAGCTACGACTTCCTGCCCTCCTGGGTGCTCACCTGGCACCGGCGGAGTCTGTTCACCGACCCCGCCGTCCGCGAGGGCATCACCCGCTATGTGGACCGGGTGAGCCGGGCCGCCTCCAGCCGGTCGAACGTCTTCGCGATCACCCTGGGCAACGAGGTCAACAACCTCTGGCCGGCCAACCCGACCGACGCCAAGGAGTCCTCCCAGTGGGCCGCCGAGCTGCTCCGGACGGTCGACGCGGCCGCGCCGTACGTGCTCGGCCTGTACTCGCTGTACGACGCCGCCTGGTACGACCCCGAGCACCCGTTCCACCCCGCCGACGCGGCCGAGCTGGGCGATCTGACCACCGTCCACTCCTGGGTCTTCAACGGCGTCTCCGCCCTCGACGGCCCGCTCGGCCCGGCCACCGTCTCGCACGCCGACTACCTGGTCGAACTCGCCGCCGCGACCGCCTCCGACCCCACCCGCCCGGTCTGGCTCCAGGAGATCGGCGCGCCCCGCCCGGACGTACCCGACGCGGACGCTCCATCCTTCGTCCGCCGCACCCTCGACCAGCTCCTCCCCAATCCCGCGCTCTGGGGTGTCACCTGGTGGTGCTCGCACGACCTGGACCGCTCGCTCGCCGACTTCCCCGAGCGCGAGTACGACCTCGGCCTGTTCACCACCGACCACCGCCGCAAGCCGCTCGCCGCCGAGCTCGCCGCCGTCATCACCGAGCAGCGCGCCGACGAGCGCACCGCGCAGCACTCCGGCCGGCGGGGCACGGCCTCCGACCGCCCCGGCCTGCTCTGCCCGGTCGATCTGCGCGAGCGCCCCGACCGTCGCGCCGAGGTCGCCCCCGGCAGTGCCTTCCACACCGAGTGGGTACGGCTGCGCGCCTCGGGACCACTCGCCATCGTCCCCGCCGTCCGCGCCGCCGACCCCGAGTACCTGACCGCGCGCGGCGTCGCCAGGCTCATCGAGCCCGGCGGCCGGTCCTGACCGCCACCCCCGCCACGCAAGCCGCGCCCGCCACCCCCGCCACGGACCGCCGGCACCGGTACACCAACTGCACCCGCTGACCTGACCACCCGACGGAGCCACCGCAACCGCCGGCCCCACCGCACCCGACCACTCGCCCCGTGCTGGATCGGAGACCCTGATGGGATTCAGACAGCTGCCCCTCCTACTGTGTGCGGCCCTCGCCGCCGCCGTCCTCGGCACGGTCCCCGCGACAGCGGGCGCCCGAGCCGACCCCACCGCCGGAGCGAGGAACACGGCCGAGGCCGCCCCCGCGTCCACCGCCGACGGCAGCCAGCCGTACGCCTCGTACTGGTACCCCGACACCCTGCTCGGCTGGGACCCGGCGAGCGACCCCGATGCCAGGTTCAACCGCTCCCGGGTCCCCCTCCAGCCGCGTACCGCCGACCCGGTGCTGCGGGCCAACCCGAATGCCCGTACCGACCAGGCCCGGATCTCCTCGCTGGTCTCCTTCGGTCCGACCTCCGCCAACCCCTCGCAGGGTTCGGCCGACCCCGGCTACTACGCCTTCGGCTACTGGCAGTATGTGAACACCCTGGTGTTCTGGGGCGGTTCGGCGGGCGAAGGGCTGATCCTGGCGCCCAATGCGACGGTCATCGACGCCGCGCACCGCAACGGGGTCAAGGTCTACGGCACGGTGTTCTTCCCGCCCACCGCCTACGGCGGGCAGCTGCAGTGGGTACGCGACTTCGTGCAGAAGTCCGGTTCCCGCTACCCGGTGGCGGACAAGCTGGTGCAGGTCGCCAAGTACTACGGCTTCGACGGCTGGTTCATCAACCAGGAGACCGCCGGCGGCGACTCGGCCCTCGCCACCGAACTGCGCAGCACGATGACCTACGCGCGGGCGCAGGGGCCGGTCGAGTTCCAGTGGTACGACGCGATGACCGAGTCCGGTGACGTCGGCTGGCAGAACGCGTTGAACTCCGCCAACGACGCCTTCCTGCAACAGGGTTCGAGCCGGGTCGCCGACTCGATGTTCCTGAACTTCGACTGGACCGCCGCCGGGCTGGACTCCTCGCGCAGCGTGGCGCGGTCGCTCGGCCGCAGCGAGTACGAGCTGTACTCGGGTGTCGACACCGAGGCGGCCGGCTACCGGACCTCCGTCGCCTGGGACGCGCTCTTCCCGCCCGGCAAGCCGCAGGTCACCTCGCTCGGCCTGTACCGCCCCGAGTGGACCTGGAAGTCGGCCACCGACCGCGCCGACTTCTACGCCAAGGACTCCCGCTACTGGGTCGGCGCCAACGGCGACCCGTCCAACACCGGCACCTCGGACTCCTGGAAGGGCCTGTCGAACTACATCGGCGAGTCCTCCCCCGTCACCGCCAAGCCCTTCGTCACCTCCTTCGACACCGGCCAGGGCGACTTCTACGACTCCGCCGGGAAGCGGGTGAGCACCGGCGGCTGGAACAACCTCTCGCTCCAGGACGTCCTGCCCACCTACCGCTGGCTGGTAGCTTCGAGCGGCAACAGGCTCAGCCCGTCGATCGACTTCACCGATGCCTACGAGGGCGGTTCCTCACTGCGGCTGACCGGGCGCCTGGACGCGACCAACACCGTGCGGCTGTACGAGTCCCGGTTGCCGGTGAACACCGGCACCAGGCTGTCCGTGGTGTTCAGGACACCTTCCGCCGGGGCATCCCACCTCAGCGCGGCCGTCTCCTTCACCGACAACCCCACCGCCTTCACCACCATCGGCCTCGGTACGACCGGCGGCAGCGGCTGGGAACGCCGGACGCTGGACCTTTCGGCGTACGCGGGCCGGACCATCGCGCAGATCGGCCTCCAGGTCTCCGCACCGAGCCCGATCGCCTCCTACAATGTGAGGATCGGCCAGCTCGCGGTGTACGACGGACCGGTGGCCGCCACAGCCGCGCCCACCGGCCTCACGGTGCTCGGCGCCACCGACGTCTCGGCGAGCCGCAAGTCGCTGCGGCTGTCCTGGACCCCGCCGAAGAGCGGTGCCGTGCACCACTACGAGGTGTACCGGCGCAACCCGGACGGCAGCCGGACCTTCCTCGGCGGTACGCCCAACGACGCGTACTACGTCCCGCAGCTGGACCGGGTGGGGCAGGAGAGCGCGACCGCCATCGAGGTCGACGCGGTATCGACGACCTACGGGCGTTCCAAAGCCGCCACGGCCGAGGTGAGTTGGTCCGACACCCCGCCTGCCGCAACCAATCTGGCACTGAACCGTCCGGCCACCGCCTCCGGGCAGTGCGACGCCGACGAGGGGCCGGCGAAGGCCGTCAACGGCAGCGTCCTCGGCGGGACCGGCGACAAGTGGTGCACGCTGACCGGTACCAAGTGGCTGGAGGTGGACCTGGGTTCGGCACATCCGCTCACCCGGTTCGTGGTCAGGCACGCCGAGGCGGGCAAGGAGAACCCGGCCTGGAACACCCGTGACTTCACCATCCAGGTCCGCTCCTCCACCGCCGACCCGTGGACCACCGCCGTCACCGTCACCGGCAACACCGCAGGCACCACCACCCATCCGGTGGACGTCACGGCCAGGTACGTCCGCCTGAACATCACCAGACCCACCCAGAACTCCGATCCCGCCGCCCGGATCTACGAGTTCGAGGCCTGGGGCTCGTAGCAGCAGCACCAGGACCGACAGTCGGCAACCAACAGTCGGCAACCGAGAGCCAACCACCAGCAAGGCAGCAACCAGCAGGCAGCACCACCGCGAAACACCCTCCCACCAGGAAGGACCCACCCCGTGCCGGTCGCCATCACCGCCGTGGAGAACACCGACCTGTTCGTCGGCACCGAGGACGCCCCCCGCCAGGTGCTACGCGTCACCCTGGACGGCCCCGCGGACGGACCGGCCGTCCGGGTCACCGTCGCCGGCTCCGGTGTCAGCGGCGAGGCAACCGGCACGGGCGTGGTCGAAGTCCCGCTCACCATCGATGATCCGGTCGTCGGTGCCCGGCTGCCGGTCACGGTCGGGGCCCAGGGCGCCGAGACGGAGGCGAGCGTCGTCGTCGCCGAGCCCGGCTGGACGATGTACCTGGTCTCGCACTTCCACTACGACCCGGTCTGGTGGAACACCCAGGCCGCGTACACCTCGCCGTGGGAGCTGCTCTCCGGCGACGCCACCACCCGGCCGCTGTGGGAGCGCAACGGCTTCGCACTGGTCGACGCCCACCTGGATCTGGCGCTGCGCGACCCGGTGTACAAGTTCGTGCTCGCCGAAATCGACTACCTGAAGCCGTACTTCGACCAGCACCCGGAGCGCCGCGCCGATCTGCGGCGGCTGCTGGAGCGCGGCCAGGTCGAGCTGGTCGGCGGCACCTACAACGAGCCCAACACCAATCTGACCGGCGCCGAGACCACCATCCGCAACATCGTCTACGGCATCGGCTACCAGCGCGAGATCCTCGGCGGCGACCCGCAGACCGCCTGGCAGCTGGACGTCTTCGGCCACGACCCGCAGTTCCCCGGCTATCTGGACGCGGCCGGGCTGACCGGGAGCGCCTGGGCCCGCGGTCCGTTCCACCAGTGGGGGCCGATCCAGAAGAACTTCCGGGCGGCCAAGGACGACGCCACGGTGATGCAGTTCCCGAGCGAGTTCGAGTGGATCTCGCCCTCGGGACGCGGTGTGCTCACCCACTTCATGCCGCACCACTACTCCGCCGGCTGGTGGATGGACTCCTCCCCCGATCTGGCGACGGCCGAGCAGGCCGTCTACGAGCTGTACCGCAAGCTCAAGCCGGTCGGCGCGACCAGGAACCTGCTGCTTCCGGTCGGCACCGACTACACCCCGCCGAACAAGTGGGTCACCGAGATCCACCGCTCCTGGGCCGCCAAGTACGTCTGGCCGCGCTTCAGTTGCGGCACACCGCACGACTTCCTCACCGCGGTCCGCGCCGAACTCGCCGCCTCCGGACGGCGGCCCAGCCCGCAGACCCGCGACATGAACCCGGTCTACACCGGCAAGGACGTCTCCTACATCGACACCAAGCAGGCCCAGCGGGCCGGCGAGGTGGCCGCCGTGGACGCCGAGAAGCTCGCCACCCTCGCCGCGCTCCACGGCCTGGGCGGCTACCCCGATGCCGCACTCGACAAGGTCTGGCGCCAACTCGCCTACGGCGCACACCATGACGCGATCACCGGTTCCGAGTCCGACCAGGTGTACATCGACCTGCTCTCCGGCTGGCGCGAGGCACACGACCTGGCCGCCGCCGTCCGCGACACCGCGCTGGACGCGCTGATCGGCCGGATCGACACCACGGGCGAGGGCACCGCCCTGGTCGTCGCCAACAGCCTCTCCTTCGACCGATCGGCCCTGGTGGAGCTCCCGCTCCCGGAAGGCACCGACGGCGGCCGGGTGCTGGACGACACCGGCACCGAGGTGCCCTGTGCGGTGGACCGGGGCACGCTGCGCTTCCTGGCCACGGACGTCCCGGCGCTCGGCTGGCGGACCTGGCGCTTGGTGGACGGCGAGCCGAACGCCGCCTGGCACCCCGCCGAAGGCCGGGTCATCGCCAACGAGCGCTACCGGATCACCGCCGATCCGGCCCGGGGCGGCGGCCTGTCCAGCATCCACGACCTGCGCCACGAACGGGAGTTGATCCGGGACGGCCAGGTCGGCAACGAGCTGCGGGTCTACGAGGAGTACCCGCAGCACCCGGACTTCGGCGAGGGCCCCTGGCACCTGGTCCCGAAGGGCCCGGTGGTCGGCGCCTCCGCCGGAACCGCGACCGTCCGCCGGGAGAGCGGCCCACTCGGCGAACGCCTGGTGATCGCCGGCACGGTCGAGGGCATCAGGTACGAGCAGACGGTCACACTCTGGCACGGCATCGAGCGCCTCGACTGCCGGACCAGGGTGGTCGACTACGCCGGAGCGGACCGGTTGCTGCGGCTGCGCTTTCCGGTCGACCTGCCGGGCGCACTGCCGGTCAGCGAGGTGGCGAACGCCGTGGTCGGCCGCGGCTTCGCGCTGCCGGACGTCGATGCGGCCGAGTCGCCGTGGACCTTGGACAACCCGGCCAACACCTGGTTCGGGCTCGGCGCCACGGCCCGGGTCTGCCTCCACGACCTCACCGGAGCGGCGATCGGGGAACGGGCGCTCGGTGTCGCCGAGGTGGTGGTCCCGTCGCTGGAGGCCGCCGCCGAGGCGCGCGGACTTCTCGTCGCCCTGGCCCGGGTGGGCGTCACCGCGACCACCGCGAGCGCCGACTGGTCCCGCTACGGCTGGCTGGACGTCGACTCCAACCTCCCGGACTTCCGCATCGTGCTCGGCGGCCCCGAAGTCAACGACGCGGCCAGGGAGCTGCTGGAACGCGCGGGCGCCGAGTACTCCGCCGCACTCAGGACGCACGGCCGGGTGTGGGTGCCGGCCGACAAGCCGCTGCACGAGATGTGGCAGCCCGGCGCCGACCTGCGCGACCTGCGGGCACTGCCCGCCCTGGTGGTGACCGACCCCGCCGCACTCGCCGAGGACCTGGCAGACGCCCGGATCTCCGCCACCTGCCCCGGCCCGGCGGCCGAGGGCGAACTGCTCACCGACCACACGGTCGCCCTGCTCACCTTCGGCCTGCCCGGCTTCGCCGTGGACCCGAGCGGCGCCCTGCACCTGTCGCTGATGCGCAGTTGCACCGGCTGGCCGTCCGGGGTCTGGATCGATCCGCCGCAGCGCACCCTGCCCGACGGCGCCTCCTTCCAACTCCAGCACTGGACACACGAGTTCAGCTACTCGCTGGTGTCCGGCGACGGTGACTGGCGGGCGCTGACGCTGCCCGCCCAGGGCCAGGAGTTCAACCATCCGCTGTACACCCGGCTCGCCCCCGCACACCCCGGCCCGCTGCCGGCCGGTCTGGCCAACCTGCGGGTCCAGCCGGAGCGCGAGGTGCTGCTCGGCGCGCTCAAGCCCACCGGCAACCCGATCGCCCGGGGCTCGGCGGCCACCACCGACCCGGCCGCCGGGGTCACGCTGCGCCTGGTCGAGTCCACCGGCCTCGGCAGGACCGCACGGCTGGAGGGCGCCCTGCGGTTCACCGAACTGCGGACGGCCGATCTGCTGGAGCGGCCCGGCGAACCGCTCACGGACCACCCCGAGCTGCACGGCTCGGAGGTCGCGACCCTGGTCGGCGTACCGGAGCAGGCGAAGCAGCCGGTCGCCGGCGGGCCGGCGCTCGGGCCGGTCGCGGAGGTGGCGCAGCCCGTGCACGCCCGGTACTGGCTGCACAACCGGGGCCCGGCGCCGATGGGGTACCTGCCGGTCTCGGTCGGTGTGTCGCCGGGGCTGCTGCGCACCGACGGCAGCCCGGTGGAGGTCTCGGTGGTACTGGCCTCGCACCTGCGCGATGCGGCGGTCGAGGGCACGGTGAGCCTGCTGGCGCCGGACGGGTGGGAGGTGAGCAGCGGGCGGCGCCCGTACCGGCTGGAGGCCGGGGGTCATCTCCGCTTCCCGGTGACGCTCCGCCCGTCGGCGGGTACGGCACCCGGCCTGTACTTCGTGGCCGTGCGGGTGGAACACGCCGGGCAGTCCGTCGAGGACGTGGCCACGATCGCGGTCGGCGAGCTGCCCGCGCTGCTGCCGGTGCCCGGCGAGGTCCCCGAGGACTGGGCCGCGGCGCAGGGGACCAAGGCCGCGACCGGCCGGGACACCGGTCTGTCGGTGGACGTCACCTCGTCCTCGTTGCGGCTTTCGCCGGGCGGACGGGCCGAGTTGGGGGTGGTCCTGACCAACCGCACGCAGGGTGAGATCCGGGGCGAGCTGCAACTGGTCTCCCCCTGGGGGACGTGGGCGGCGGTCGCCGATCCGGTCCGTGGTTTCGTCCTGCCCGCCGGTGCCGAGCGGACGGTCGGGTTCGAGCTGGCCGTCCCGCGCGATGCCGAGACCGGGGCGTACTGGGCGCTGGCGAAGGTGATGTGGTTCGGCCGCTGCCAGTACGCGCCGACCGTCGAGTTGGTGATCGTCCCGTGAGCACCACGACGCCCGGACAGCACGGACAGCACGGACGGCGTGGGCGACACGGCCACCCGCACCCGCAGGGGCACGGGCAGACGCACGGTCATGGGCACGCGCACGGGCACTCGTGCGATCACCCCGCGCCCGGGATCCTCGGTCTGCTCGACGGCCGACCGCTGCCCAGGACCGAGCTCGACCGCCGCCTCGCCGCCCTGCGCGGCGGGCCCCGCTCATCGGCGCTGCCCGTCCCCGGGAGCACCGAGGACCGCCAGCTGACCCGCTGGGTCGCGCAGGTGGTGCTGACCGAGGAGCTCTGTGGCGCCGAGGCCGCCGCACGCGGGCTGGACACCGAGGGTCCCGGCCCGGGCGGCGGGCAGGCGCCGCCCGCCCGGCTCGACCAGCGCGCCGCCGTCGAGCTCGGCTCGATCGCCGCCGCCGCGTTCGAGGGCAGCGCCGCCGTGCGGGCGGTGTACCGGGCCGTGACCGCCGAGGTGGCCCTCTCCCCCGACGAGGTCGCCCGCTACCGAACCGCCGTCCAGGAGCGGCCGGCCGAGGGCGGCCCGCTCTGGCGGATCGCCACACCGGACGGCGAGTTCGACGCCCGGCCGCAGACGCTGCCGCTCGCCCTGGCGGCCGCGCTGCGCACCGCCGGGCCCGGCGTCGCGGTCACCGTCGACGGCTGGACGGCCACCCTGCTCACCGAACGCGACGATCCGCCCTCCCCGGCCGACCCGGCCCCGGAGCTGCTCGCGGCCGCCCGCCGGATCGCCTTCGTCCGCTGGCTCGACCACGCCCGCGCGCACCGTCTGCAGCTGGTGCCGGGCCTGGAACACCCCGGTGACCCGGCCCAGCCGGACAACCACCACCGGCACTGACCCGCTCCGCCGGGCCCCGCCGTCCGTACGATAGACGGTGGGGCCCGCTGAGGAGGCCGGTCATGGGTCGAGTACGACGGTACGCACTGACATTCCCCGGCGATCCGGGCAGCCACGGACCGCAGGACGTGGTCGTCGTCAAGGACACGGGCGTGGACGGTCCCGGCGGCCATCCCGTCTATGCGGACGACTCCGGCATCGTCAGAGCCGAGATCAGCGATCGCGGCGAGGTCCGGATGCTGGCGAGCGGTGGGCACCAGACACTCCGCACACCGATGCAGGCCGAGGCGCTTCCCTGAGCATTCCGCGGTGCCGTTCACCCGTTCGGGCGTATCCACCGGAGAGTGCCACGCCCTCGTCCGGACCGCTGCGAAGTCGGCGCCTCCCGAGCCCCGGCCGCAGGTGCCCGGGGCACTGCGTGCCGTCCGGCTAAACCCTTTGCGGCGGTGCGAGTGCCCTGCCCACAATCGACCCATGGACGATCATTCCGGAGCCGACTTCTCCGTCAAACCCACGCTCGTCGGCGAGAAGGTGATCCTGCGCCCGTTCCTGCTGGACGAGGACGCCGAGACCATCCGCACGTTCCTCCGGGACCCTGAGGTGGGCCGGCTGACCGGCAGTGACAGCGGACCGAGCGATCCCGAGCCCTGGGACGACAAGGCCGAGCAGTCGATGCGGGGTTGGTACGGCACCCGGAACGAGCAGCCGGACCGGCTCGACCTGGCCGTCGTCGACCGGGCGACCGGCGCCTGCGTGGGCGAGGCGGTACTGAACAGGTGGAACAGCGCCAACCGAAACTGCAACTTCCGTATCCTGCTGGCCCCTTCGGGACAGAACCGCGGGCTCGGCACCGAGGCACTGCGGCTGATCGTGGGCTACGGCTTCGAGCAACTCGGCCTGCACCGGATCTCGCTGGGGGTGTTCGCGTTCAACCCGCGCGCCCGCCGCAGCTACGAGAAGGCCGGCTTCGTGGCGGAGGGCGTCCTGCGTGACTCGCTGTCCTACGGCGGGGAGTGGGTGGACGAGGTGGTGATGTCGATCCTGGCCTCCGAGTGGCAGCGCCACCGCGGGCACCCGGAACTCATCTGACCACCCGGCACCCGACTGCCCGGCCGGGCCCGGACGGCAACCACCGGGCCCGGACGGCAGTCGACCGCCGGACCCGTCGGTCCGGCGGTCGACTGTGTCCTGCGGGCGCGGTCAGGACTTCGCGGTCGCCTTGGCGTCCAGCTCGGCGAAGAACGCGTCCGCGATGGCGCGCGTCCTCGGCAGCTCTGCCAGCGGTTCGCCGACGACCCGGCCGGCGAGCTCGGTGGCGACGGAGATGACGTCCTCGCGCAGTTCGGCCTCGGCGATGATCCGGTCGGCGGCCAGCTGCACCTTGGCCTCCGCCACGAGCTGGTCACGCTGCTGCTGGCCCTCGGCGCGGATCACCGCGATCAGCGCCGTGCCCTCCTCGGCGGCGGCCTGACGGAGCCGAGCCGCCTCGTGGCGGGCCGCCTGGAGCTCTGCCTGGTACTCCTCGTAGATGCGCTGCGCCTCGGCGCGGGCGGTCTCCGCGCGCTCCATGCCTCCGCCGATCGCGTCCTCGCGAGCTGCGAGGGTCTTCTCGATCCGCGGCAGTACGGCCTTGCCGAGAATCCCGAAGATCAGGAAGAACACGACCAGGCCGAGGACAAGTTCAGCTGCGTTCGGTTGCAATGGTCCCATGAGCGCATGATAGGCATGGCACCTTCCGCCCCCTCACTCAGGGTTGCCTGACCTTTCGTCAGGCACCGCTCCCCGGCGGGTCCGGCCGACCCGGCACTACTCCCGCCGGACCGGGTCCTGCCGGAGCGTAGGTCCCATCAGGCTTGAGCCGGGCGCGAGTTCCACCGGGAGCAGGGCTCCCGACGCCCCGAAAATCGGATGCTTCCGGGCCCGGTGGATCGGCACACTGATCCGGTGCCGCATCTCACCGAACCCGAGGCCCGGTTCCGGACTTCCTTCCTCGCCGCCATGGCGGAGTACCGCGCCCTGGGCCACGGCGGACCGGACGACGAGTCCACCGCCGGAGTGTGCCTGCGCGAGTACGGCGACAGCTGGCACGACCCCGCCGTCTTCGACGAGTTCGTCGCGCGCTTCCGCACCCCGTTCGGGCCCCGCAGCCTGCTCGGGTACGACGTGCCGTGCAGCACCTTCTGGTACGTGGACGGGGACACCTACCTCGCCCGGATCGCCGTCCGGCACCGGCTCACGTCCTACTGGCTCGAAGTCGGCGGTCACATCGGTTACGACGTCCGCCCCTCCGCCCGTCGCCGGGGCCACGCCACCGGCATGCTGCGCACGGCTCTCCCGCTCGCGGCGAAGCTCGGCATCGACCCCGCCCTGGTCACCTGCGACCGCACCAACACCCCGTCCCGCAAGGTCATCGAGGCCTGCGGCGGGCGACTGGAGGACGAACGCGACGGGGTGCTGCGCTACTGGGTTCCGACCTCGGCCGGCTGACGGCGAAGCGCCCTGCCCCGGCCGTGCAGCCGGGACAGGGCGCTCCTGGATCTGCGGAGGTCAGGCGGCCTTCGCCGCAGCCTCGGCCTCGGCCGCGACCGGCTTCGGTGCCGGGCCCGAACCTGAGGCGCGGCGCAGGAAGAGCAGCAGCGTCGGGACGAGGTACGCCGCCCAGACCACCACCTGAAGCACCGTCGGGTCGGGCTGGAAGTTGAACACGCCCTTGAGCAGGGTGCCGTACCAGCTGTCCTTGGGGATGGTGCTGCTGATGTCGAAGAGCTGGTCGTGCAGGCCGGGGATCCAGCCCGCCTCCTGCAGGTCGTGCACGCCGTAGGCGAGGACGCCGGCCGCGACCACGACCAGCATCGCGCCGGTCCAGGTGAAGAACTTGGCCAGGTTGATCCTCAGCGCGCCCCGGTAGAACAGCCAGCCGAGCACCACCGAGGTGGCCAGCCCGAACAGCGCGCCGAGCAGCGGGCGGACACCGTCGCTGGTCGCCTGCACGGCGGTCCAGATGAACAGCGCCGTCTCCAGGCCCTCCCGGCCGACCGCGAGGAAGGCGGTGACCACCAGCGCGAAGCCGCCCATGGCGAGCGCGGCGTCCAACTTGCCGTGCAGCTCGGCCTTCAGGTGCCGGGCGGTGCGACGCATCCAGAAGACCATCCAGGTGACCAGGCCGACCGCGATGATCGACAGTGAGCCGCCGAGAGCCTCCTGTGCCTCGAAGGTCAGCTGGGTGGATCCGTACTGGAGGACCGCGCCGAACGCCAGGCTGAGCAGCACGGCCGCGGCGATGCCGGCCCAGACCGGGGCGAGCCGGTCGCGGCGGCCGGTCTTCACCAGGTAGGCGATCAGGATGCAGACCACGAGGCTGGCTTCGAGGCCCTCCCGCAGGCCGATCAGGTAGTTGCCGAACACAAAAGGCTCCTGGGGTCGGTAGTGGTCGAGATCGTCAGCCGAACAGGGCCTGGCCCCACCACTCGCCCGGCTTGCGGATCCCGGGCGGGCAGGCGAAGTGGGCGGAGCCGACGTGCTGGATGTACTCGTTCAGTGCGTCGTGCGAGGCCAGGCGCTGCTGGAGCGGCACGAACGCCTTCCGGGTGTCGCGCTGGTACGCGAGGAAGAAGAGACCGGCGTCCAGGCGGCCGAGGCCGTCCGTGCCGTCGGTGAAGGAGAACCCGCGACGCAGGATCATCAGACCGTCGTTGCTGTCCGGGTGGGCGAGCCGGACGTGCGACTTCGCCGGCATGGCGGCCAGGTCCGGGGTGTCCCGCTCCTTCTGCCCGCCGTAGGGGGCGCCCTCCGCCTTGGTGCGGCCGAAGGTGTCCTCCTGGTCCTTGAGCGGGGAGCGGTCCCAGGTCTCGATGTGCATCCGGATCCGGCGGGCGACCAGGTAGGAGCCGCCGGTCATCCACTCCGGCCCCTCGCCGGGGGCGACCCAGACGTGCCGGTCCAGGGCCGCCGTGTCGGTGCCCGCGATGTTGTGGGTGCCGTCCTTGAAGCCCATCATGTTGCGCGGGGTCTGCGCCTCGGGGGTGGTGGAGGAGGTCTTGCCGAAGCCCAGCTGCGACCAGCGGATGCTCGCCGTGCCCATGGCGATCCGGGCCAGGTTGCGGATCGCGTGCACGGCGACCTGCGGGTCGTCGGCGCAGGCCTGGATGCAGAGGTCGCCGCCGCTGCGGGCCGGATCGAGGCTGTCGCCCGCGAACCTGGGAAGCTCGACCAGCGCCTCGGGGCGCCTGGCCGCCAGCCCGAAGCGGTCGACGGGCTGCCCGTCCGGGCCGGGCTTCTCGAACAGGGTGGGCCCGAAGCCGATGGTGAGCGTCAGCCGGGAGGCGGGCAGGCCGAGCGCCTCGCCGGTGTCGTCCGGCGGGGCCTCCGGCAGCGCACCGGCGGTGCCCGTACCGACCTCGCGGCCGCCGGTCATCGCGGCGGCCGCCTTGGTCCACTCCTTCAGCATCCGCACCAGGGCGTCCCGGCTGGTGGTGGTGACGTCGAAGGCGGCGAAGTGCAGCCGGTCCTGGACGGGGGTGGCGATCCCGGCCTGGTGGTCGCCGTAGAACGGGATGTCCACGGTGGAGTCGGTCAGTTGGACCGCCTTGCTCTCGCTGCGCACGGCCGCCGCGACCGAACCGGTCACCGCCGCGCCCAGCGCCACCCCGGCGCCCGCCCAGCCGATGACGGAGCGTCGGCTGGGCGCACGGCCGGGCTGCTGCTCGGCCTGCTCCTTGGCCTGCGGCCCGGGCTGCTGCTCGGCCTGCTGGGAGTCTCTCTCGGAGTCCATCGCGATCGGGGCCCTTCCGGTACTGATGCTGGTATCTGCTCGGCAGTGCTGGTTACTTGACGACCACGGCGGCGGCCAGCTTGGACAGCGGCTCGGCCAGCGCGTTCACCGCGTCCGAGAACGCCTTCTGCTCCGGCTGGCCGACCTTGTCGTACGAGGTGTAAGTCCCGTCGGCCTGCTTGTACTTGGCCAGCAGTGCCTCGATCGCGGCGAACTCGCCGTCCAGCGTCTTCGCCAGGTCCGTGTCCTTCTCGGCCGCGACCGGCTTCAGCAGCTCGTACGCCTTCCTGGCGCCCTCGACGTTGGCGACGAAGTCGGACAGGTCGGTGTGGCTGTAGCGGTCCTCCTCGCCGGTGACCTTGTTCTTGGCGACCTCGTCCAGCAGCTCCTTGGCGCCGTTGGCCATGCTGGTCGGGGTGATCTCGGCGGTGCCGACGCGCTTCTGCCAGTCCTTGAGGTCGGCGACCAGCTGGTCGGCGAGCTTCTTCTCGTCGTCGCCGATCCGGTTGTCCGCCCAGAGGGACTTCTCCAGGCGGTGCCAGCCGGTCCACTCCTGGCCCTGCTCCAGGCCGTCCTCGCGGGTGTCGGTCTTCGGGTCGATGTCACCGAAGCTCTCGGCGACCGGCTCGGTGCGCTCCCAGCCGACCCGGGACGGGGCGAACAGCGACTTGGCCTTGTCCAGCTCGCCCGCCTTGATCGCGGCGGCGAACTGCTCGACCACCGGGACGGTCTGGTCGGCCTGCTCCTGCGCGTACTTGCGGTACCCGGCGACGGCGGCGTCCAGTCGGGGGTCGCTCTTGACCGCCGCGCCGTCGCCGGTCACGGTGATCTTCTGCCGGATGCCGTCCCCGACCATGCCGGGCTTGCAGGCGACCTCGTACGAACCGGCCTTGATCTCGGCGGAGATGGTCACCTTGGTGCCGGGGCCGATGTTCTCGCGCTCGGTGACGATCCGGTCGCCGGGGGCGTAGACGTACACCTCGGTGCTCTTGGAGCCCTTGTTGTGGACCGCCAGCTGGACATGGCCGCTCGGGAAGGACGTCTTCGAGAGCTCGCAGGCGCTGTCGGAGGCGTTCACCTGGACCGCGTCGGCCGAGTCCGCGTCGTTCTTCTTCTCCGTGCAGCCGGTCAGTACGGCGGTCGCCACGGCGAGGGTGAGCAGCGCGGCTGCGGTGGATCTGCGGGCAGGCATGAGGGCTCCACGGTGGGCAGGGTCGGTGCAGGGCATGGCGAGAACTGGACTGCGGGTTCGGGTCTCCGATCCGGGCCAGCCCAGTTAGCTAAGGCATACCTTAGATTAACCAATTCTTTAACGTCCACACCGCCCTTCCCCCCACCTGCCGACGCCTGTCGGCAGCCGCCGCTGACTCCTCATCACCGGCTCTGCCCCCACGGGTGATTCACCGCGTGGCACCCTGTCCGGGTGGATGCGATGACGGTTCTGGTGGTCGGCGGTACGGGGTTCCTGGGGCGGTCCGTGGTCACGGAACTGCTCGACCGGGGGCACCGGGTCACCGCGCTCAGCCGCCGCGAGCCGCTCCAGGACGGACCGCCGGGCGCCCGGAGCGCCGTCGCGGACGCGGAGCGGCTGGACGTGACGGGCTGGGCTGGCCTGCTGGCGGGGCACGACGCGGTGGTCTTCGCGGCCGGCCGGGACGACCGGACGGTGCCGCCCGCACCCGCCGCCGCCTACTTCCACCGGGGCAACGTGGTCCCGGTCGAACGGCTGACGGCCGCGGCACGGCAGGTGGGCTGCCGCAGCGTGGTGGTGCTCGGCTCGTACTTCAGCACGCTCGACCGGGAGCGTCCGCAGCGCGAACTGGCCCGCCACCACCCCTATATCCGCAGCCGGGTCGAGCAGGCGGCCGCGGCACGCCGGGCGGGCGGTAGCGAGGTCGCGGTCGCGGTGCTGGAGATCCCGTTCGTGTTCGGCGCGCCGACGCCCGGCCGCGGCTCGCTGTGGGCGCCCGCGCTGCCGTGGCTGCGCTCGCGCTGGCCGCTGTTCGCCCCGCCGGGCGGGACGGCGGTGGTCTCGGTCACGGCCGTGGCGCAGGCTGCCGCGACCGCCGTGGAAGGTGCGCTGAGCGGCGACTTCCCGGTGGCACTGGCCAACCTCGGCTGGCCGGAGCTGCTCCGCAGGCTCGCCCCGGCGGCCGGTCGTCCCGGACCGGTCCGGGTCCTCCCCGCTCCGGCCGCGCCACTGCACCTCGCCATGCGGACCCTCGGCCTGGTGCACCGCCTGCACCACCGCCAGCCCGGCCTCGCCGCCCACCTGGCCGGCCCGCTGCTCACCTCGGGCCTCTACCTGGACACCGCCGTCTGCCGCACCCGACTCGGCGTCACCGACACCGACCTGGACCGCTCCTTCCGGGAGACCTTCACCGGCCGGCTCGCGGAGCAGCGTCCCGGGGGCCAGGTGTCCTGACCGCCAGCGCTGTCGACGGTGCGCGGGCTTGATCACGGCGAGATGATCCTCCGTCGTACGATCGCATGCACCGGAGGCTGCGGGACCCGTCCTCCGGGCAGGGCACTGCCGTCGGTGGCTACCTCGCCCGTACGGCATCCGCGATGACGTCGAGGGCGGAGCGCGGGGCCCGGCCGAGCAGGGCGGCGAGGTCGCTCGTGGTGCCGTCGAGGAAACCACTCGCCGTCGCGGAGAGCGTGCTCACCACCATGGGCTCCTGGAAGGCGGCCGCCCCGGAGGCGGCGAGGGCCGCACGGGCCTCGGCGAGACTGCCGGGCTCGTAGCGGATCGGCCGCCCGGTGCTCTCGCCGAGCACCCGGGCGAGGTCCTCGCCACCGATCGCGCGCTCCCCGACCAGTTCGTAGGTGCGTCCCTGGTGCGCGGCGGGTCCGAGCACCACCCGGAGCTCCAGCGCGCACTCCCGGGCATCTCGCAGCGGATGCTCACCCTGACAGTGCGCCGTCTGGAGCGCGACGGACTCGTCCACCGGACCGTCCACCCCGAGGTTCCGCCCCGGGTCGAGTACGAGTTGACCGCGATGGGCCACAGCCTCACGCACCTGCTCAGATCGCTCGCCGACTGGTCCGCCGACCACCGCGCGGCGATCGCCGAGTCCCGCCTCCGCTGGGATGCTGCCAACCCCCTCCCCTGAGCCGCCACCGGGCCCGGGGATAACCGGGTGCGGACCGCCGAGCGGTCGGCTAGCCTCCGCCCATGACCTGGTTGCCGGCCGATTTCGTCCACCCCGTCCGCGTCCCGCTCCCCGGCGGCCACCACCTGCGCCCGATCACGGGAGCCGACGTCGGGCTCGACTACCCGGCGGTGATGGGTTCGCAGCAACGCCTCTGGTCCATCTACGGCGCGGCCTTCGGCTGGCCCGACACCTCCATGACGTACGAGGAGGACCTGAAGGACCTGATCCGGCACGAGAAGGAGATCGCGGCCCACGAGTCCTTCAACTACGCGCTCTTCGACGACGCGGGCACGGCCCTGCTCGGCTGTGTGTACATCGACCCGCCGGCCAAGACCGGCTCCGACGCCGAGATCTCCTGGTGGGTGGTGGACGACCGGGTGGGCACCGAACTGGAGCAGGCGCTGGACGCACTCGTGCCGCAGTGGATCGCCGAGTCCTGGCCGTTCCGGCGGCCGCGCCACGTCGGACGCGACCTCTCCTGGCAGGACTGGCTGGCCCTCCCGGACGTCGCCTGACTCCGCCGGCCACCCCGCTCCCCGAACGGTCGGGACCGCGTCGAGATGCGGCCGACGGCGTCCTGGCGCACGGTCGGAGACATGAGTGGTGTGATCGTACTGCTGGAACTGGAGCCCTCCACGGAGGTCCTCGACGCCGGTGAGGTCGACGTGGGCGCCCGAATCCGCTGGGTGCACGCGGCACCGTCCGACCCGGAGGTCCCCGAGGACCCTGGCCCGGCCACCTTCTGCGGCATCGCGACCGGCGACCTGGAGCGGGAGCCGTACAGCCCGACGGAGCCGGGCGCGCCCTGGTACCCGCCGTCCCAGCGGACCCGCCGCTGCCGGAGCTGCGAGGCCGCACTCAAGGCCCTGTGACGGCGAACCGTCACGTGACGGTGACCGTGACCTTCCAGGGGATGACGACCTGCGGGCACGCGTACCCGGGATCGGGGACGCAGCGCCGGGACGCGGTGATGTCGCTCGTACCACCGGCGTCCGCCTGGAAGGTCGCGGTCGCGTCCCCGTTGGGCGAGGTGCCGCCCCGGGTCCGCCGGAGGACGCCGGGTGCGGCGAAGGTTTCGGGTGTGGGAGATTGTCCCGCCGGTCACGTCGAGTCGGCGGAGAGCGTGCTCGTCGGCAGCGTTCTCCGGCGTTCGTCAGCAGGGTTGGGACGGCCGGGCGGTCGCCCGGTCAAGGGACCACGGGCAACCGAATATGCGCTCCCGGTGGTCCCTCCATGGACGGCAGGAGCCGGGCGGTGGCCCGGTCGGCACAGGAGCTGGATACAGGAACGCGATGAAACTGACCGGTACTCCCTTCTACATCCTCACGATTGTCCTCTTCCTGGTCTCGATAGGGGTGGCCATGGCGCAGTGGGCAAGGGGAAAGGGAGAGGGAGGCAACAGCAACCGCTGGGGGCGGCGGGGAGGCTCGCGGGGCCGGGCCGCGGAGGGCGGCGGCCGTGGACCACTGCGGTTCGCCGGCTACCTGGCGACGATTCTGTTCTGCCAGTCCAGCGCGGTGCTGATGGTGTTCGTGATGGTCAACAACTCGAACCTGATCTACGACAGCTGGGACGACCTGCTGGGCACCGGCAACCACGTCCGGGCGGTGCCGGTGCCGCCGAAGGACAGCGGCCTCGCGGCGGACTCCGGTGGCTCGGCCAGGCCCAAGGTGATCCAGTCCTTCCACCCGGTGGACGACAACGCGGTCCCCAAGGACGTGAAGGAGACCGACCTCAAGGGGCAGCTCTCCGGAGTCGACGGCGAGGTCCTGGTGTGGACGCCGCCGCAGTACGACGACCCCGCCAACAAGGACAAGACCTTCCCCGTGGTCGAGTTGCTGGCCGGCTTCCCCGGTTCCTCCAGCACCTGGTTCGGCACCATGGACATCTCCAAGCAGCTCGCGCCGCTGATGAAGTCCGGTCAGGTGTCCCCGTTCATCCTGGTCTCGCCCCGGGTCACGCTGCTGGGCAAGCACACCGACACGGGGTGCGCGGACGTTGCGGGCAAGGTCAATGCGGAGACCTGGCTGTCGCGTGACGTCCCGCAGATGGTCCTGGACAACTTCCGGGTCGACGCGTCCCCCGACCAGTGGGCCCTGGCCGGCTACTCGGCGGGAGCGCACTGCGCCACCAGACTCGCGCTGGCGCACCCCAACCGCTACCGCGCCGCGATCAGCATGTCCGGCTAC
The DNA here is from genome assembly GCF_000955975.1 of Saccharothrix sp. ST-888. GTDB lineage: Bacteria > Actinomycetota > Actinomycetes > Streptomycetales > Streptomycetaceae > Kitasatospora. The sequence continues at coordinate 38,690 of NZ_JYJF01000020.1, read as the reverse complement.
AACGACCCGGCGGGCGAGTCCGACTCACTGACCGCCAAGGATGCGCACCTGCGGGAGTCCTCCAACCCGCTGTACCTCCTGACCCACGCCACCACCCCGCCGAACGTGGCGCTCTACGAGACCGGCAACAAGGGCGACGGCCTGGAGGACGCGGTGGCGCTGCAGAAGGCGGCCAAGTCCCCGACCACGGTGACACCGTTCGAGACCAACGGCCCGCACCTGAGCTCGACTTGGAAGCCGCTCGTCGATCCCTCGTTCAAGTGGCTCACCGGGATCATCCCGCCCAAGCACTGAGCGACCGGGCCGCGCCTCAGGTCTCCCCCGGGTCCGCGTCCAGCTCCTCCTCGATCTCCCCGTCGGCGAGTTGGGCGAGCGCCCGGTCGAGCCAGTCGAGCCAGAAGGTCTCCAGGCCGATGCCCGCCTGCAGCACCAGGTGCTGCAGGCGGGTCCGGTCGTCCGTCATCGAGGCGAAGTCGCGCTCCTCGATCGCCCGGTACTCGGCGAGCTGACGCCGGTGCAGCTCACGGTGGCGGAAGAGCTCGGCGCCGAGCACACCGCCGAGACCGTCACCGGCACCGATAGCGGCATCGAGACCGGGGCCGAGATCGAGACCGGCGCCCGGGTCCGCACCGGGAGCGTCGTCCGGTTCCCCGCCGGACCCGCTGCCGGGCCCGCCATCCGACCCGCTGCCCGACCCGCCGCCGGTCTCCCCCGTGCCGACCACCGCCGCCGCGCGCAGCCGCAGGACCAGGGCGTCGCGGACGGGCTTGGGGTCCTGGCTCTCGCCGACCCAGGCGATCAGCGCGGCACGGCCCTCGGGCAGCACCTCGTACTCCTTGCGGCCGCCGCGTGCCGGTTGCTGCTGGGGCAGCTCGCGGATCAGTCCGGCCTCTTCCAGCCTGCCCAGCTCCCGGTAGATCTGCTGATGGGTGGCGGGCCAGAAGAAGCCGATCGACTTGTCGAACCGGCGCGTCAGCTCCAGCCCCGAGGACGGCTTCTCCAGCAGGGCGGTGAGGATGGCGTGCGGCAGCGACATAGTCGGTGGCCTCCGGCAGGTACCTACGGCGGTCAGGAGGCATCCTACGGACGCTCGGGATCAGAGCGTGGCCGCGAGCCGGGTGCCCTGGTCGATGGCGCGCTTGGCGTCGAGTTCGGCGGCCAGGTCGGCACCGCCGATCAGGTGCGGCCGGGCCCCCAGGGCGAGCAGGGCCTCGTACAGCTCGCGCCGGGGTTCCTGTCCGGTGCAGACCACCACGGTGTCGACGGGGACGGTCTCCTCACGGCCGTCCACGGTGATGTGCAGTCCGGCGTCGTCGATCCGCCGGTAGGTGACGCCGGAGAGCATGGTGACGCCACGGTGGCGCAGTTCGGTGCGGTGGATCCAGCCGGTGGTCTTGCCGAGCCCTGCGCCGACCTTGCTGGTCTTGCGCTGGAGCAGGTGGACGCTGCGCGGCGCGGCGGCCCTGGCCGGTGCCCGCAGGCCGCCGGGGGCGCGGTAGTCGGTGTCGATGCCCCACTGGCGGTGGAAGGCCGCCCGGTCGAGCGCGGCGCCGTCGCCGGGGTCGGTGAGGTACGCGGCGACGTCGAAGCCGATGCCGCCGGCACCGAGGATCGCCACCCGTTCGCCGACCTCGGCCTTGTCGCGGAGCACGTCCAGGTAGCTCACCACGCTGGGGTGGTCGATGCCGGGGATCGCGGGCGTGCGCGGCGTGACCCCGGTGGCGAGCACGATCTCGTCGTAGCCCTCGGCGGTGAGGGTGTCGGCGGTGACCAGGGTGCCGAGCCGCAGCTCGACCTGCTCGGCTTCGAGCCGGTGGCGGAAGTACCGCAGGGTCTCGTCGAACTCCTCCTTGCCGGGCACCTGGCGGGCGATGTTGAGCTGCCCGCCGATCTCGCCGGCCGCGTCGTACAGGGTGACGGCGTGGCCGCGCTCGGCGGCGCTGACCGCGAGCGCGAGACCGGCGGGTCCGGCGCCGACGACGGCGATCCGCTTGCGGCGGCGGGTGGGGCTGAGCACCAGCTCGGTCTCGTGGCAGGCGCGGGGGTTGACCAGGCAGGAGGTGATCCGGCCGCTGAAGGTGTGGTCCAGGCAGGCCTGGTTGCAGCCGATGCAGGTGTTGATGGTCTCGGCCCGGCCGCGTTCGGTCTTGGCGACGAAGTCCGGGTCGGCGAGCAGCGGACGGGCGAGGGCGACCATGTCGGCGTGGCCGTCGGCGAGCAGCTGCTCGGCGATCTCGGGGGTGTTGATCCGGTTGCTGGTGACCAGCGGGATCCGGACGGCGCCCATCACCTTCTTGGTGACCCAGGCGAACGAGCCGCGCGGCACGGACGTGGCGATGGTGGGGATGCGCGCCTCGTGCCAGCCGATGCCGGTGTTGATGATGGTCGCACCGGCCGCCTCGATCGCCTTGGCGAGGGTGATCACCTCGTCCAGGGTGGAGCCGCCGGGCACCAGGTCGAGCATGGAGAGCCGGTAGATGACGATGAAGTCCGGCCCGAGCCGCTCGCGGACCCGGCGGACGATCTCGACCGGGAAGCGCATCCGGTTCTCGTACGAGCCGCCCCAGCGGTCCTCGCGCCGGTTGGTGGCGGCGGCGATGAACTCGTTGACCAGGTAGCCCTCGGAGCCCATGATCTCGACACCGTCGTACCCGGCGTGCCGGGCGAGTCCGGCGGCGCGGACGAAGTCCTCGATGGTCCGCTCCACCTCCTCCTCGGTGAGCGCGCGCGGGGTGAACGGGCTGATCGGCGCCTGGAGCGCGCTGGGTGCCACCAGGTCGGGGTGGTGGGCGTAGCGGCCGAAGTGCAGGATCTGCATGGCGATCCGGCCGCCCTCACGGTGCACGGCGGCGGTGACGACGGCGTGCTGCGCCGTCTCCTCCTCGGTGGTCAGCTTGGCCCCGCCGCCCCACGGACGGCCCTCCTCGTTCGGGGCGATGCCGCCGGTGACGATCAGCCCGACACCGCCACGGACCCGGGCGGCGTAGAACTCGCCCATCCGCTCGAAACCGCCGGGCGCCTCCTCCAGGCCGACGTGCATCGATCCCATCAGCACCCGGTTGGGCAGTGTGGTGAACCCCAGGTCGAGCGGGCTCAGCAGGTGGGGGTACGCGGTCATCCAGCGCCTCCTCGCGCGAAGTGTCACCTCACGGTAGGGCGGGCGAGCGCGCTTATGCAACTAGTTGCACATGTCCTTGGCGGCACATGTCTCGGCGGCACACGCCTCGACGGCGCACGCCGCCACGCCGCACGCCCCGTCGATCGACAGGGGCACTTCCCCTCCTTGCGGCGTACGTACTGGCCCGTAGAGGCCCAAGACTTGGTTCATGTCCGCTGACACCGTCACCAACCACCCGACCGGTCAGCCGAGTTCGGCCTCCCCGGGACGTCTGCTCGGCCTCGATCTGGCGCGCGGCCTGGCCGTACTCGGCATGTTCGCCGCCCACGTCGGGCCGGCCCAGGACGAGGACGGGCCGATCGGCCTGGCCGCACAGTTCGCGCACGGGCGCGCCTCCGCCCTGTTCGCGATGCTGGCCGGCGTCTCCCTGGCGCTGATCGCAGGGCGCAGCCCGCGAGTCGGCCGCGACGGCCGGCAGGCCGCGGCCAGGATCGCGCTGCGGGCGCTCGTCCTGCTGGCCGCCGGCAGTGCCCTGACCGCGCTGGACACCCCCGTCGCGGTGATCCTCGCCTACTACGGCGTCTACTTCCTGCTGGCCCTGCCGCTGGCCCGGCTGGCGGCCGGACCGCTGGCCGCCGCCGCGCTGGGCTGGGCCCTGATCGGACCGCAGCTCTCCTTCGTGCTCAGGACCGGGCTGGAGGCCCGGGACTGGACGGGCCCGCTCACCGCTCTCGACCCGATCGCCCACCTCAGCGGCGAGGGGCTGCTCGCCCTGCTGCTCACCGGCAGCTACCCGGCACTCACCTGGATGCCGTTCGTGCTCGCGGGCATGGCCCTCGGGCGGCTCGACCTGACCGCCCCCCGGGTACGCTCCCGGCTGGCCGCCACGGGAGCGGCACTGATCGCCGTCGGCTACGGCGGCGCCTGGCTGGCCTGCCGGCTCGTCCCGGCGAACGTGAACTGGTGGGACGGCCCCGAGGACGGCACCGTGGACACCTCCCAGCCGGCCGGGCTGCTGACCGCCGCCCCGCACAGCGGGACCACCTTCGAGATCCTCGGCGCCCTCGGCGTCGCGCTGAGCATCCTCGTCGCCTGCACCGCACTGCTGGCGCGGCGGCCCTCGGTCGGCGCCAGCCTGCCGGTGGCGTCGGTCGTTGCCGTGGGCGCGCTCTCGCTGTCCGTGTACGTCGGGCACATCGTGCTGATCGAGGCCCTGGGCGGGGAGCAGCTGCCCGACTCACCGGCGCTGCTGCTGGCAGGATTCAGCGCACTGGCCCTGGCACTGGCCTGGGGCTGGACCCGCCGGTTCCGGCGCGGCCCGCTGGAGACGGCGCTGCACCGGGCCACGCTGCTGGCCCGCTTCGTCCGCTGACGGCCGGACCGGACGGGCCGGGGTCAGGTGGGCTGGGTCAGACGGGCCGGGGGCCGGCGATGCTCTCGGCCGCCTGGACGAACTGCGGCAGCCACTCGTCGAAACCGGCCTTGCCGACGAGCTCCATCGCCATCTCGGTCTCCTGGCCGACCAGCGTGTGCAGCGGCGTGCCGGGGTTCTCCACGGCCGCGACGATGGCGTCCGCGACCACGCCGGGCTCCCCGGCCCCCTCGCCGATGCGCGCCAGGAACCGGGCCAGCCAGGCCTCGTCCGCCGCGTACGGGTCGCCCTCGGACACCTCCCGGGTGGCCGCGTTCGAGTGGACGTCCGTGACGAAGCTGCCCGGCTCGATGGAGACCACGCGGACGCCGAACTGCGCCACCTCTCCGGCGAGGGCCTCGCTGATGGAGCCGAGCCCGGACTTGCTGGCCGCGTAGAACCCGCCGTAGGGCACTGCCCAGATCCGGCCCGCCAGCGAGCTGACGTTGACGATGACCCCGCCACCGTTGGCCCGCATGGCCGGGAGGGCAGCGCGGATGGTGCGCAGCGGCCCCCAGAAGTTGGTCTCCAGCACCGCCCTGGCCTGCTCGATGGGGGCGGCCTCGACGGCGCCGTTGTAGTCGATCCCGGCGTTGTTCACCAGGACGTCGATCGCCCCGTGCCGCTCCTCCACGGTCCGTACCGCCGCTGCCACGGAGGCGTCGTCGGTGACGTCCAGGGCCAGCACCTCGATGTCGAGGCCCGCCGCGCGGGCGCGCTCCCCGAGCCGGTCGGCCTTGGCCGGGTTCCGCATCGTGGCGTAGGTACGGTCCCCTCGTCGGGCGAATGCGAGTGCCGTCTCCAGACCGATCCCGCTGCTGCAACCGGTGATGAGTACCGCTGCCACGCGGACCTCCCTGTTCGTGGATCCCGAGAGTGAGCTGCGGCCGGGTCGTACCGGTGGACACACGGCCGACCAGGCCGGATGGCTCGCAGACTACGACAGGGGCCGGGCCGGCCGATCCCCCTAACTCCCCCTACCATCGGCCCTGTTGCACTGTCTGAGGAGCGAGGGGCAGCCGGTCGCTCAGCGGCCGAAGGTGTCGATGTCGGAGATCTTCCAGGTGCCGTCCCGGTGAACCACGTCCACCGCGAACATCGCGGGCGAGTAGGCGGTGCCGGTGTCGGACTTCGACGGGTCGGCAGCGGCCGCAGCGGACTTGGCCGGTTGAGCGGTGCCGGTGTTGCGCTGGTCCGCGTAGATCAGCAGCCGCGCCCGGTCCCCGTCGATCGCGACCACCCCGGCATTGGTGACGGTCGTGGTCAGGACCATCTTCTGCTGCGGCCCCTGCTTGCGGACCTCGGCGAGCATGGTCGCGTACTGCTGTACGGCCTGGCCGATCAGCAGCCGCTTTGCCGCGTCGTCGGTACGCGCGGTGTCGGCGTAGTTGTACGAGAAGAGGGTGTTGACCGCCTGCGAGACGGTGCCTTTGACCTCGCTGGTCCGGGCGGCGTCGGCGAGCGCCGCGTTCTTGGCCGGCGAGCCGTCGCGCAGGTCGGCCGCACGGGCGGCCGACCAGGCGGCGAAACCACCCAGCAGCAGGGTGAGCACGGCGAGTACGGCCGGCCAGCGCACCCGGCCGCGACGCCCGGGAGCATCGGCCACCTCCGCCACCGTGCCGGGCTCGGCCACCACATCGGGCTCGGGGTCGACGCCCGCACGACGCTCGGGCGCCCCGGGCGTACGGACGGGACGGGACGGCGCGGCGGAGGCTGCCAGGCGACGCTGACGGTTGATCAGGTGACGGGTGGTGGACATCTGCACTGGTCCTCTCGCATGCGGCGGCGCGCACCGGAACTTCTCGACGGGGGCTACGGGTTGGCGGCGCTGTCGCCCATCGGCGCCTGGCCGAGGGCGCTGAGCTTCCAGCCGTCGCCGGTGCGGGTGAGTTCGGCGAGCATCCTGGCCTCCTTGGTGGCCGGGGTGTTCTTCGGTGCCGCGACGGCGATCCGCAGCGCCACCATCACGCTCGCCCGGCCCGCCCGGTCATCCAGCTCGGTCACCGCGCCCGACAGCACCTTGGCGGTGGTCACCGTCTGCGCCTGCTGCACCTGCTTGGTGAACTCGGCCCGGCCCTGCACCAGTTGGCTGTGCAGATCGCCGGTGGTCGAGCTCTCCCAGATGTCCAGGCCGTGCGAGAGGTCGGCGTGGTCGAGGGTGTTCATGTTCTGCACGGCCTGCTCGCCCACCGCGAGCACCCGGTCCCGGTCCTGCGCGAAGGCGGCGGTGCCGTCGTGCGCCGCCGCATACCAGGACCAGCCCGACCAGGCCGCCAGGACCGCCGCCAGCGCGGCCAGCCCGGTGGCCACCGCCGACAGCGGACTCCTCGGCGCGCCCGGCCTGCGTACTGCCATCATTCGTCTCCCCACACCGGAATCAACGGGACTTGAGCTCGGTGATCCGCCAGTGGCCGTCCTTGCGGTGGGCCGTCACCGAGAGCTGGGCGGCCACCATGGTGGCCTGCCGTTCCTTGCGCTGCGCGGTCTGGTCGAGGAACACCAGCAACTGCGCCTGATCGCCTTCCAGTTGCACCACCCCGACCCGTACCACCCGGGTGCTGAGGATCAGCTGCTGCTCCGGCGCCCGCTGCTGCACCTGCGCGAACAGCTGCTGGTACTGGGTGGCGGCCGGCCCGTCCAGCAACGCGCGGGCCGCCTGCGCGGTGGCTGCGGTGTCCCCGGTGCTGTACGAGAGGACCTTGGCGAGCGCACTGCCCACCTCCGCGATCACGGCATCGGTGGCGGCGGAGTCGGTGAGCGCCCGGTTGGCGGCCGCCGGGGCGTCCCGGGCCTCGACGCCTGCGTACAGGAAGCCTCCGCCGCCGAGCAGCAGGGCGCCGATCGCCCCCCAGGCGAGCCGGCGGCGCCACCGGACGGCGGCGGGCACCTCGTGGGAAGGCACCTCGTCGACGGACGCCTCGTCGGCAGGCGACAGTTCGGGGTCCGGGGCCTCGGCAGCCGGGGCCTCGTCGGCCGGAACTTCGGTGGTCATCTGCGGGGTCCTCCCGGGTCAGCTCGCGCCGACGGGTACGGCGGTGAGCGAGGTGACCTTCCAGCCGTCGGGGGTGCGGGCCAGGCCCGCCTCGAAGCGCTTGCGATCGGTACCGGTGGTGCCGGTCGCCGTCCCGCCCGACAACGGCGTCAACTCGACCTGCACGGTGGCGATCAGGCGTGCCGTCCCCGCGCGGGTGTCGAGCTCGGTGACGGCGGCGTCCGTGACGGTCCCCCGGGCGGAGGTGCCGGCCTTGGCCACCGCTGCGCCGTCCGCGCCGCTGCTGCTCCGCAGCTGGTCGTGGAGCACGCCGGTGGTCGCGTCCAGCCACTGCCGCAGGCCGGCGGCGGAGTCCTTGGCGTCGATGCTGTTCAGCCGGGCCAGCTCTGCCCGGCCGTCGGCCAGCGCGGAGTCCCGTGCCTCGGCGCGGCGGAGCCGGGGGTCGTCCCCGGTCTGCGCGTACCACCAGCCGGAGGCGGCGCAGAACAGGACGGCGACGATCGCGGTCGCCCACCGGATGCGGTGGCTCATCGGGCGGTGTCCTCCAGTCCGAGCAGTCCGGCGAGGCCGTTCGGCGCAGCGCCCGGCAGCGCGGGCAGTGCCAGTGCGCCGGGCAGCGCGGCAGCGGGCGTCCGGTCCGAGCCGCCCGTACCGGCGGTGCCTGCGGCCGCCGCGGTGCCCGGCCTAGCCGGTGTCGGCACGCCGCCGGTGGGCGCGTTGGCGGAGCCGCGTACGTCGATCCCGGTACCGGGCGGACTGGTGCAGCGGGCAGCGGTGTTGAGGGCCGGTCCGGTACCGGTGTCGAGGCCGTTGCGGTAGCCGGTGCCGCCGTATCCGGCGGTGCAGGGCAGCGGGGAGAAGAAGGTCAGCGCCATCCCGACGTGGGCGCCGCCGTCGTCCACGGCGGTCGCTCCGGCGGCGGCCACCTGCGGCAGCCGGACCAGGAGTTCCTCGATGCCGTGCTGCCGGGTGACGGCGAGGTCGGAGGTGGTGAGCAGATTGGCGAGCACCACGCTGAGGCTCGGGTCGAGGTCCTTGACCAGGGCGGTGACCTGTCCGGCGGCGAGCGGTGCGTTGGCGATCACGCGGCGCAGGTCGGTGTCGGACTTGCCGAGCTGGGCGGCGAGTTGGCTCGCCCCGTCGGCGAAGGAGCGGATCGCGTCGGCCTCGTCGGCCTGGGTGTGCAGCACGGTACGCCCGTCGTTGATCAGGACGGTGTTGCCGGGCAGCGCCTGGTCGGCGGCCTTCAGGAAGCTGTTGCTGTTGTCCAGCAGCGTCTGGAGGTTGGCGCCCTGCCCGGCGAAGGTCTTGCCGAGTTCGTCCACCACCGTGCGCAGCGACTGGAGCGGGACCGAGGTGGTCAGGGTGTCCAGGCTGGTCAGCAGGTTGGTGACGGGCGCGGGGGTGCTGGTGTCCTGGCGCGCGACGATCGAACCGTTCTCCAGGTAGGGCCCGGCGTCGCTGCTCGGCCGCAGGTCGATGTACTGCTCGCCGACGGCGGAGAGGTCGGCCACCACCGCCTGGAGCCGGGCCGGGATGCGTGGCGCGGAGTCGGAGATCCGCAGCTCGGCCTCGACGCCGTCGGGGGTGAGCCGGATCGGCCCGACCCGGCCGACCGAGACCCCCCGGTAGGTGACGTTGGCGTGCTCGAACAGGCCGCCGGTCTGGGCGAGTCGGACCTGGACGGAGTAGTAGCCGCGCAGGCCCGCGTACCGTCCGAGGTCGGCGTAGCGGACCGCGATGAAGCCCAGCACGAGCACCGCGATGAGCAGGAAGGCGAGGTTCTTCAGCCGGGTGGCGAGGGTGAGCATCACTGCCCCCTTCCGGCGGACGTACCGCCTGGGCTCGGCTGTACCGTCGGCTGGCCCGTCGGTGTACCGCTCGGCTGTTCCGTGGGCGCACCGCTCGGCCCTCCGGCGGCGAGCGGGGGCAGCGGCAGCGGCAGGTGGGCCAGGCCGTCGGCGGGCGGCGGCGGGGCGGGCGGGTCGGCGTTGTCGTCGGGGTCGAGGGCCGGGATGATCTGCGTCCCGGGTGCGGCGGTCATCGAGAGGTAGACGTTGAGGTAGTCGCCCTTGACCCCGCGCAGCACCTCGTCGGTGAAGGGGTAGGTGGCCAGTACCTGCAGTGAGTCCGGCAGCGCCTTTCCGGCGGCGGCGAGCCGTTGCAGGGTCGGCGCGAGTGCCTTGAGGCCGGCCACCATGTCGTCCTTGCTGCGGTTGACGGTGTCGACGGCGACTCCGGAGAGGGTGTCCAGCGACCGGAGCATGGTGACCAGCGAACTGCGCTGCTGTTCGAGCACCTTGAGCCCGGGACTCAGATCGGTGAGCACGGTGCCGATCTGCCGGTTGCGGCCGGCCAGGGTGGCGGAGAGCCGGTCGATGCCGTCGAGGGCGTCGGTGATGTCCTTGCGGTGCGCGTCGAGTTGGCCGGCCAGGGTGTCGAGCTGCCCGAGCATCGAGCGCAGCTGCGGCTCGTTTCCGGTCAGTGCCTTGTTCAACTCGACGTTGATGGTGTGCAGTTGCTGGATGCCGCCGCCGTTGAGGAGCATCGACAGCGCCCCGAAGACCTCCTCGACCTCGGCGTTGCGGTTGGTCCGGTCGAGCGGGATGACCGCACCGCTGCGCAGCTCGCCCTGCGCGCTCTCGCCGCGCGGGGGCGTGGAGAGCTGGACGTACTTCTCGCCCAGCAGGCTGGACTGTTCCAGCTGGGCGTAGGCGTTGGCGGGCAGCCGGACCGAGCCGTTGATCCGCATGGTGACCACGGCGGTCCAGTCGTCGGCTGCGAGCGTGATCCCGGTGACCCGGCCCACCGCGACGTCGTTGACCTTGACCGAGGCCTGCGGCACCAGGCTGAGGACGTCGGCGAACTGCGCCTTGACCTCGTACGGGTGGCTGCCGAGGTCGGCGCCGCCGGGCAGCGGCAGGTCCTGGATGCCGCCGCTGAAACCTGTCGAACAGCCGGTCAGGACCGCTCCCAGGACGAGCGCGGTGGCTGCGACGACTGCTGTTCTCATCGGCCGGCCTCCTGCGGGCTGGTACCGGTCGTGGTTCCGGTCGCGGCGCCGCCGGGCGTGCTCCCCGTCGTCGTGCTCCCGGTCGCCGGGAACGGCAGCGGCAGCGGCAGTCCCATGCTGAGCTCGTTGAGGTTCGCCCGGCCGTCGATGGTGCCGTGCGCCGGGTCATAGGCGTTCAGGACGTTGCCGGCGGCGAGCGGCACGGTGTCGAGGAGTTCGGCGAGGGAGGCCCGCTGGTCGACCAGGGTCTGGGTGATCGGTGCGAGCCGGTCCACACTCGTCCTGAGCCTGCTGCGGTTGTCCTGGATGAAGGTCTTCACCTGACCCAGCGCGGTGGCGAGTTGCTGGAGCGCGGCGCCGAGGTTCTCCTTGTCGTCGGCCAGGAAGCCGCTGACGGTGGCGAGTCGGTCGGTGGCCGAGCGCACCTTGTCGTCGTTGTTCTTCAGCATGGTGGTGAAGGACTGGAGTTCGGTCAGCATGGCGAACAGGTCGTCGCGGTGGTCGGACAGCGTGCGGGTGGCCTGGCCGAGTTGACCGATCGCCTGTCCCATCGCCGGTCCGTTGCCGTCGAGGTTCCGCGCGCCGACGTCGAGCAGCCGGGAGAGCGCCCCGGTGGCGTTGGCTCCGTTCGGACCGAGGGCGTCGGAGAGCCGGGTGATGCTCTGGTAGAGCTGGTCGATCTCGACCGGGGTCCCGGTCCGGTCGGCGGGGATCTCGGCGTGGTCACTGATCTGCGGTCCGCCGGTCCAGGCGGGAGTGAGCTGGATGTAGCGGTCGGAGACCACGCTCGGCGCCACCACCAGGGCGTGCGCGTCGGCGGGGACGGGCACGCCCCGGTCGAGGGTCATGGTGACCCTGACCCGCGTGCCCTGTGGCCGGATGGAGTCCACCGTGCCGACCTTCACTCCGAGCACCCGCAGGTCGGACCCGGCGTAGACGCCGACGGTGTGGTCGAAGTACGCGGTGAGGTGCTTGCCGTCGTCGCCGGGCAGGACGAGGACCACGGCGCCGACGGCGACCACGGCCGCGGCCCCGGCGGCGGTCAGGCGCTGCCGTACGGTGAGCACTAGTTGCCCCCTTGCGGCTTGGGCGGCATGCAGCCGGTGGCGGGCTGGGACCCGGTGGGCAGGTAGTTCCTGGGGACGACCCCGCAGAGGTAGCCGTCGAACCAGCGGCCACTGCCGACCGTGTTGCCCACCAGCCGGTAGTACGGCCCGACCAGGGCGAGTGCCTGGTCGAGGCCGTCCCGGTTGGCGAGCAGCACGGTGGTGACCCGGTCGAGCGCGGTCAGGGTGGGCGCCAGCTCTCGCTCGTTGTCGGCGACCAGCCCGCTGAGCTGGGTGCTCAGGCTCTGGGTGCCGAGCAGCAGTTGGTGGATGGCGTCGCGGCGGCGCTGGAGTTCGCCGAGCAGCTGGTCGCCGTCGGCGAGCAGCTGCTCGAAGCGCCCGTTCTGGCCGGCCAGGGTGGTGGTCAGCTTCCGGCTGCCGGAGAGCAGTTCGGCGAGCCGGCTGTCGCGGCTCGCGATGGTCCTGGACAGGGCGGAGAGGCCGTCGGCGGCGCTGCGCACGGAGGCGGGGGTGTCCTTGAAGGTGTCGGCGATGGTCTGGAAGCTCTGCGCGAGCTGCTTGGTGTCCAGGGCGCCGAGGGTCTGCCCGAGGCCGTCGAAGGCCTTGTTGACGTCGTAGGGCGAGGTGGTGCGGCTGGCCGGGATCCGGCTGGCGGGGTTCTGTCTGCCGGATCCGAGCGGGTCGACGGCCAGGTACTTCTCGCCGAGCAGGGTCTTGATGCCGATCGCGGCGGTGCTGGCGTCGCCGATCCAGGCGTTCTCGACCCGGAAGCCGACCTCGACCTTGGCGCCGTCCAGGGCGACGGTGGTCACCTTGCCGACCTTGACCCCGGCGATCCGCACCTCGTTGCCGGGGCGCAGCCCGGCCGCCTCGGTGAAGTCGGCGCGGTAGTCGGTGCCGCCGCCGATCAGCGGCAGGTCGTCGGCGTAGGTGACCCCGGCCCCGAGCAGTGCGATCAGCAGCAGTCCGACGGCGCCGACGGCGACGGGGTTGCGGTGGCGCAGCGGGGTGAACAGCGGGCCCTTCATCCTCGGCACCTCGGCTCGGTGACGGTGATGCCGGTGGGTGCCTTGCTGCCGTCCGAGGTGGTGACGCCGGACACCGTGGCCTCGCAGAGGTAGAGGTTGAGCCAGGAGCCGTAGGAGGCGATCCTGCCGACCGCGCGCAGCTTCCGGGGGGTCTTCTGCAGGAAGTCCTCCAGCTGCGGTGTGCCGTCGGCGAGGTTGGCGGACAGCGCGCCGAGCTGGGCGATGGAGTCCTTCAGCGGTGCGCGGCCGTCCTGGAGCAGTCCGGCGGTGCTGGTGGTGAGCTCGGCGATGGCGCTGATGGACCGGCCGATCGGCTGCCGGTCGGCGTTGAAGCCGGTGACCAGCTGCTGCAGGGCGGTCACCAGGTCGGTGAGGCCGGACTCGTGCGAGTTCACGGTGCTCAGCACGGAGTTGAGGTTGTCGATGACCTGTCCGATCACCTGGTCCTTGCCGGCCAGGGTGGTGGTCAGCGAGCCGACGCTGCGCAGCAGGCTCTGCACGGTGCCGCCCTCGCCCTGGAGGACCTGGACGATCTCCCCGGCCAGCTGGTTGACCTCGTTCGGGGACAGGCCCTGGAACAGCGGCTGGAAGCCGTTGAACAGCTGGGTGAGGTCGAGCGCCGGGGTGGTGCGGTCCAGCGGGATGGTGGTGCCGGGCTTCAGGGTCGCACCGAGCGGTCCGGGGCCCTGCTGGAGGTCGATGTAGCGCTGGCCCACCAGGTTGAGGTACTTGACCGAGGCGGTGACCGAGGCGGGCAGCGGCCGGTCCCGGCGGACCGAGAAGTGCACCTCGGCGATCCGGCGGTCGACCACACCGATGCGGTCCACCTGGCCGACCTTGACCCCGGCGATGCGGATGCTGTCACCGGTGGCGAGTCCGGTGGTGTCGGTGAACCTGGCGTCGTAGCCGACGGTGTCGCCGATCGCGGTGTTGGCGATGCCCAGGGCCAGCACGGCGGTGGAGAGGGTGGTGACCAGGACGAAGGCCAGCGACTTGGCGAGCGGCCCGGCGAGGCTGCGGCGTTTCACTTCAGGGTCACCTCCGCGCCGCGCAGCACGGGCCCGAGCAGCAGGCTGCTCCAGTCGGGCAGGTCCGCTGCCTTCGCGTTCATCCCGGGGGCCAGGAGCTCGTTCACCAGCTGGTTCTCCTGCGGGGAGTTGGGCAGTCCGAGGGTCTGGTCGGCCGCCGGGGTGGGTGCGACGGTGCGCCCGGTGTAGGGCAGGGCGTAGCAGTGCGGTCCGCCGGTCGCCCGGTACACGGGGGTATCCCGGCCGGCCTGGTAGGCGCCGCGCGAGGCGACGGTGCTGACGGTGACGTGCAGTCCCGGCTCGTCGGTGCCCTTGCCGAGGGCCTTGTCCATGACGGGGACGAAGTCGGCGAGGGTCTGCAGGGTGCAGGGGAAGGACGGCGCGTACTTCGCCAGGAGTTGGAGCGTGGCCCTGCTGTCGGTGGTCAGGCGGATCAGGTTGTCCTTGTTGCGTTGCAGGAAGGAGGTCAACTCCTGTGCGGTGCCCGTGGTCCGGCCGTACAGGGTGTCGAGGTTCGCCTGCTGTTCCGCGATGGTGCCGCTGGTGCGGGTGAGGTCGGTGAGTGCCTGGACGATCTCGGGCGCGGCGTCGCCGTAGACCTGGCTGACCTTGACCAGCTGCTGGATGTCGTCGGTGAGGGCGGGCAGTTCGGGGTTGAGCTTCTGCAGGTAGGAGTCCAACTGCCTCAGGGTTTCGCCCAGTTGGCTGCCCCGGCCGTCGAGTGCGGTGGCGACGGCGTTCAGCGTGGCGGCCAGCTTCTGCGGCTGGACGGCGGTGAGCAGCGGCAGCAGGTGGTCGAGCACCTGCTGGAGTTCGACGGCGTCGGAGGAGCGGTCCTGCCCGATGGTGGCGCCCGCCGCGAGCGCGCGGCCGCCGGAGGTCCCGCCCGGGACGAGCGCGACGAAGCGCTCGCCGAACAGGGTGGTGGGCAGCATCTGGGCGCTGACGTCGGCGGGTATCCGCCCGATCCTGGCGGGGTCGATGGCGAGGGTGAGCCGTGCGCCGTCGCCGTCCGCGCTGATCTTCCGGACCTGGCCGACCACGACGCCGCGCAGCTTCACGTCGGCGCCCAGGTGCATCTCGTTGCCGATGCTGCCGGTCTCCACCACGACGGTGTCGCTGTCGGTGAAGTCCTTGTCGTAGACGGCGACGGCCAGCCAGGCCAGCAGGACGGGTGCCATCAGGAACGCCACCCCGGCCGTTCTGCGGCGTGCGACGCCGCCCCGGGGCGCGTTCATCCGGCCACCCGCACGGTGGTGGTGGCACCCCAGATGGCCAGGCTGAGCAGGAAGTCGGTGATGCTGATGATCACGATCGCGTTCCGCACGGACCGCCCGACGGCGACGCCGACCCCGGCCGGGCCGCCCTTGGCGTGGTAGCCGTAGTAGCAGTGCGCAAGGATCACGATCACGCTGAAGATCAGCACCTTGAGGGTGGAGAGCAGCACGTCGGACGGGGAGAGGAAGAGGTTGAAGTAGTGGTCGTAGGTGCCCTGCGACTGGCCGTTGACGAAGACGGTGACGAAGCGCGAGGCGACGTACGAACTCAGCAGCCCCACCCCGTACAGCGGCACGAGCGCGACCACGCCCGCGATGATCCTGGTGCTGACCAGGTACGGCAGGCTGCGGATACCCATTCCCTCCAGGGCGTCCACCTCCTCGTTGATCCGCATCGCGCCGAGCTGCGCGGTGAAGCCCGCGCCGACGGTGGCGGAGAGGGCGAGGCCGGCGACCAGCGGGGCGATCTCACGGGTGTTGAAGTAGGCGGAGATGAAGCCGGTGAACGCGGTGGTGCCGAGCTGGTTCATCGCCGCATAGCCCTGGAGGCCGACCACGGTGCCGGTGGCGGCGGTCATCCCGATCATCACGCCGACGGTGCCGCCGATGACGCCGAGGCCGCCGCTGCCGAACGCGACCTCGGCGAGCAGGCGTTGCACCTCCCTGAGGTACCGGTGCAGGGTGCGCGGAATCCAGAGCACCGCGGCGAGGTGGAAGAGCAGGTGGTCACCGGTCTCGTCCAGCCAGGCCAGTGGCCGGCGCACCCGGGCCGCGGGCTTGTCGCGGTCGAGCAGGCTCATCGGCTCAGGCCCCCTTCTGCGGGACGAGTTGCAGGTAGAGGGCGGTCAGTACGGTGTTCACCAGGAAGAGCAGCAGGAAGGTGATCACCACCGACTGGTTGACCGCGTCCCCGACCCCCTTCGGGCCGCCCTTGGGGTTGAGGCCCCGGTAGGCGGCGACCACACCCGCGATGAAGCCGAAGACCAGGGCCTTGAACTCGCTGATGTACAGGTCGGGCAGCTGGGCGAGGGCGGAGAAGCTGGACAGGTACGCGCCCGGGGTGCCGTGCTGGAGGATCACGTTGAAGAAGTAGCCGCCGAGCGTGCCGACCACCGAGACCAGGCCGTTGAGCAGGACGGCCACCAGCATGGTCGCCAGCACCCGCGGCACGATGAGCCGCTGGATCGGCGAGACGCCCATCACCTCCATCGCGTCCAGCTCCTCGCGGATCTTCCGGGAGCCGAGGTCGGCACAGATCGCCGAGCCGCCCGCGCCCGCGATCAGCAGGGCCACGATCAGCGGGCTGGCCTGCTGGATCACCGCCAGCACACTGGCGCCGCCGGTGAACGACTGCGCCCCCAACTGCTGTGCCAGGGAGCCGACCTGGAGGGCGATCACGGCACCGAACGGGATCGACACCAGCGCGGCCGGCAGGATGGTCACGCTGGCGACGAACCAGAACTGCTCGATCAGCTCGCGCACCTGGAACGGCCGCCGGAAGGTGTCCCGGACGGTGGTCGCGGAGAGCGCGAACAGCCGTCCGGTCTCGCGCAGCGCGCCGGTCAGCGGGATCCCGGGCAGGCTCATACCGGCTCCCCCTGTGCCTGGACCGCGCGCCGGGCGGCGGGGGTGAGCTGGTCCCACATCGCCAGGACGCGCTGCCGCCGCTGCTGCACCGCACGGCGCTCGGGCAGTCCCGGCGAGGGCTGCAACTGGGCGGCGACCGGGCGGGCCTCGATCGCGGGCTCCCCGCTGCGCCGCTCCAGCGCGAGCGTCGCCTGGTCCTTCTCCTCCGACATCCCGATCGGTCCGGCCCGGCGTCCGCTGAGGAACTGCTGCACCACCGGCTCCTCGCTGGTCAGCAGCAGCTCCCGGGGCCCGAAGCCGACCAGGTTCCGCCGGAACAGCATGCCCAGGTTGTCGGGCACGGTGGCGGCGATGTCCAGGTTGTGGGTGACGATCAGCATGGTGGCGTCGGTCTGCGCGTTCAGGTCGATCAGCAGCTGCGACAGGTACGAGGTGCGCACCGGGTCGAGCCCCGAGTCCGGCTCGTCGCACAGCACGATCTGCGGATCGAGCACCAGCGCCCGTGCCAGCCCCGCGCGTTTGCGCATCCCGCCGGAGATCTCCCCGGGCAGTTTGGCCTCCGCGCCGACCAGGCCGACCATCTCCATCCGCTCCATCACGATCCGGCGGATCTCCGTCTCCTTCTTGCGGGTGTGCTCCCGCAGCGGGAAGGCGACGTTGTCGAAGAGGTTCATCGACCCGAACAGCGCGCCGTCCTGGAACATCAGCCCGAACAGCTTGCGGGCCTCGAAGATGTCCTGCTCGGGACTGCGCACCATGTCCACCCCGTTGACCAGCACCCGGCCCCGCTCGGGCTTGAGCAGGCCGATCACCGACTTCAGGAACACGGTCTTGCCGGTGCCCGAGGGGCCGAGCATCACGCTGACCTCACCGGGCGGCAGGGTGAGCGTCACGTCCTGCCAGACGGTCTGTCCGCCGAAGGACTTCGTCAGGCCCTCGACGACGACTTCGATTCCCATGGCACCTCCCTGGTCACCGGCGATGGGGCAGCGACGGCATCACGACCGGCGCGCACTTGGGGTCCGACGGGTCATCGGTCGAGGGGAAGCAGAGCGGGCCCTGCTCCAGGTTCAGCGAGTTGTCCGGCCCCGAAACCGCCGCCGTGAACAGGGCATCGAGGTTGTCACCGCCGGTGCCGCAACCGGTGAAGGGCGGAATGTAGAGGTCCTTCTGGGAGATCGGGCCGCCGCCCTGCAGCGAGTAGTCCGGCTTGCCGTCCCCGCCGCCCGGCAGGAAGCTGTCCTGCCGTCCGCGCAGGGCCAGCTTGACCGGCTGGGCCGTCGTGCAGTCGGGACCCACGTCCAGCGGCGTCCCGTTGATCTTCACATCGGAGATCCGCATCGACTGGTAGCCGTAGATGGCGAACTCGATCGGCTCGTTCCAGAAGGCGTTCCCGATCGCGACGATGGTCAGCCCGCCGACCGGTTTCAACTCCAGCTTCGCGGTGGTCGGCATGAAGCCGTAGGTCAGGAACGTCGCCCGGGCCGCGGGCAGTTGCAGCGACCCGACCGAGTCGACCTCCATGTAGTGCGGGTAGTCGTCCAGGTTCTGGAACGCCAGCCGGCGGCTCGCGTTGACCCGGACCAGCGCCGGGGAGGCCGCCGGATCGTTGATGAGCGAAGCCTGGCCGAGCTTGGTGATGTTGGCGTAGCCGACCGCATAGCCGCAGGCCGCGTTCTCGGGCATCGGCGGGGACCCCGGCGCCGGGAAGACCTTGTCGTGCTCGGGATCGGGCAGCGGCGGCAGGAACTCCGGGTCCAGCGCGGCGGTCGGCACCGGCTGGCAGTCCTCCGGTGTCGCATCCGCCGGCCGGACCGGGACTGCCCCGCGCGCCGCACCCGGGGCCGGCGCCGGACCGGACGGCGCGGTCACTCCCGGACTCGAACTCAGCCCCGGGCTCGGGCTCCGGCTCGGGCTCCGGCCGGTCGCCCCGCTCGCCCCCGCCGACGGGCCGGACGAGGGATCGGCCGACGACGAGCCCACCGGTACCGTCCCGAGCACGGCCGCCGCACCCGCAGGCGGTGCACAGGTGACCGGGATCCCGCTTCCGGCCGCCTGCCCGGCCCGCAGCTCCAGCCGGAGCTCGCCCGCCGCGAAACCCACCGACCCCGCGCCGTCCGCCGCCGTCACCGAGGGCACCGGACCGCTCAGGGTGAACGTCAGCTCCCCCGTGCCCGCCACCGGCACCTCGGCCGCCGTCAGTTCGCCCCAGGACACCTCCCGGACCGAACTCCCCTGCGAGATCAGCGCGGTGAGCGCACCCGAAGCCGCCACCGCCGAGGCCCCGGCGGGTAGCAGCGCCGCCACCGCCTCCCGGGGGAGGCTCACCGTGACCGTCAACTTCCCCGGCTGTACCTGCCGTTGGCCGAAAGCCGCCGCCGGATACGCCTGGCTGAACCCGACCGTGACCCGCTGCGCCCCCGAAGGCAGGGAGCAGCTGTACGACGCGGACACCTTCCCGTCCTGCTCCCCCACCGCGACCTGCGCCAGCACAAGCCCCGCCGCCAGCATGGCCGCTGCGACCACTGCGGGCCGCGCGGTGCGGCGCCGGCCGACTGCATGCCTCATGTGCCGTACTCCTCGGACAGGTTCGACGTACGAGCGCGGGAAATCGCCGCACCGTACGGCGGGATAAAGGAATCGGGGGCGAACTCGTTCGGGAGGCCGGACACTACGTCCGGGTAACAAGCGGCGGCAAGTGATCTCACACCGGAATGTTCGGCGGGTTCGCCGGGACCGCTGTTCTTTGTCAACCGATGACAAATCAGCTGCGGAGGATTGTCCTCCGCTGAGCATTCCGACAGGGCCCTGCGGCCCGGCGATCCGGACCGCAGAGCCCCACGGTCGAGCTCTCACTTCTCGGCCGGCCTTCCGGCCGGGCTCACGACTCGGTAACGACTCGCGTCACAAGTCGCGTCACAAGCCGTGTGCCGAGCCGTGTGCCGACTCGCGTCACGGCGAGGTGATGGTCTGAGCCGAGTTGAGGACGTACTTGGCGGTGTAGGTGGCCGCGTCGCCGCTGTTCAGCAGACCGAGGCAGCTGCCGGAGACGTTGTAGGCGTGCAGGTTGCCGCCGCTGACGGCCAGCGTCCTGGTGGAGTTGGTGTAGGTGGCGTTGAGGGTGGCCGTGCTGCCCGCCGTCGCACCGCCGAAGTCCGCAGTGCAGCCGGCGCCGCTGATGTGGGCCTTCACGCCGGTGATCGTTCCCGTGGTGACACCGGTGGTGGCGTTGTAGCTGACGGCGTTGAGCGCCCACGGCGTGCCCTGGGAGGTGACGCTGAAGGTGATGCCGATCGGACCGGTGCAGCTGGCCCAGGCCACCGAGGTGATGGAGGATATCCCGGTGCCGGAGAGGCCCGAACCGCTCTGCAGAGTGCCCGCAGCGCTGGAGGAGGAACAGTTCAGCTGGGTGCCGGTGGAGTTGTCGGTCAGCACCGGGGAGGTCGCCTTCGCCGTCCACGCACCGCCCGGGGTCGCGGTCCACGTCCCGGCCGCCGCGGCCGGGCTCGCCGCGAATCCGACCGCCGCGACGAGCGCGCCTGCCACTGCGATGGTGGTCTTGCCGATCCTGTGCACGGGCCGTTCCCTTCTTGGAGTTGACGTGCTCAAGTTGACCCGCTTGCCAAATCTCGATCGGTGGTTTACCCGAAGAAAACCTGCTGCGGGTCAGGAAATCGTTCTTCCCGGAACGCGGCGGCGATTCCGTCGGCCGCACTCGCTGATGGGGGACGCTACGCACGGGTAACCCGGCCTGCAACAGTCCCGGCAGAGATTCTCGGCCAGTCCTTACTGCCCGGTATTTCCTTGTCTCCGCAGCAACAAGGAACCGGAGCAACGTTGTCCGCAGGTGAGTACGCGCCATCCGGGTGCGAGCCGCCGGACGAACCGCGTCCGGTCCACATCGCGCACCATCTTTCCGTGTCGCAGGTACTGCGCTTGCGGGCCGCTGTGGTCTATGTTTCAACGAACCACCCCACGTTGTCAGCACGCGCCCGATCAGGTCCGCGCTCCCCACCCCCGGACCGGCCGATGCCCCGCACGTGGACCCGAACAGTCAGGGGGACATCCATGGCCGGAGTGCGGCAGACCTCTCGGCTGGCCGAGCCGCTGGGACCGGTGCCGCGCGAGCTGGCCGCCATCATGCGACCCGAACTGCCGAGCCTGCTCAAGGAGATGGCCTCCGAGATCGTCGCCGCCATCCCGGAGTACGCCGAGCTCCTCAGCGGCCCCAGCGCCAAGGTGATCCGGGTCGGCATCGAACAGAACATCGCCACCTTCGTCGACCAGATCGCCGCCCCCACCGCCACCACCTCGCTGCGCGACGAGATGTGCCGCCGCTTCGGCCGCTACGAGGCGTACGAGGGACGCAGCCTGGACATGCTCCAGGACGCCTACCGGATCGGCTGCCAGGTCGCGCTGCGCCGGGCCCGCAGCGTCGGAAAGCGCTACAACCTCTCCGCCACCGTGCTGATGGCCTTCGCCGACGCGCTCTTCGCCTACATGGGCGACATCGCCGAACTCTCCCGCGAGGGCTACCTGCAGGCGATGGCCGAACTCGGCGAGGAGCCCGACAACCGGCGGCGACGGCTGCTACGCCGGATCCTCACCGGCTCCTCGGTCGCCCGCAGCGCGCTCGCCGAACTCGCCGAGCACGCCGCCTGGCCGTTACCCGAGGAGGTCACCATGATCGCGCTCAGCCCGGGTGCCAAACCCGCCCGTGCGGCGCTCGACCGGGACATCCTGCTGGACCTCGCCGACCCGGAGCCGCACCTGCTGGTCCCCGGCCCGCTGGACGAGGACCGGGTCGCCTCGCTGACCGCGGCCCTCGCCGGCTGCCGGGCGGCGGTCGGGCTCACCACCCCGCTCAGCGACGCCGCCGACTCGCTGCGCTGGGCCCGCCAGACGCTGGCGCTGGCCGAGGCCGGCATCATCCCGCCCCAGTCGCTCGCCCGCGGCGAGGACCATCTACTCCCGCTCTGGCTGCTGGGCGACACCGGACTGGTCCGCCAGCTGGCGAAGAAGTACCTCAGCCCGCTCGCCGGGCTCACCCCCACCCAGCGCACCCGCCTGATCGATACCCTGCGGACCTGGCTCACCACCCGGGGCACCGCAAGCCAGGTGGCCGAGATCCTCGGTGTCCACCCCCAGACCGTCCGCTACCGGATGCGCCTGATCGACCGCGCCTTCGGCGACCAACTCGCCGACCCGGACAACCGCTTCGCGACCGAGGTGGCCCTCCGCGCCCTCCACCTCCACAACGGCGGCTCGGTCTGAAGCCCGACCACGCACCGCCTCCAGGAGCGGGGAACCGCGCCGCTCCGCACGTCCTTGAAAAGCCCGCCGCGCGGCTCCCCGCGCTCCTGTCCCGTCCCCCAGCACAGCCCGCCGTCCGGCCCTACTCCCCGCCCCGGTGCACCACCCGTCCGCCGACCATCGTCAACCGCACCTCCGCCTCGGCGAACTCGTCCGCGGGAGCCAGCACCGGATCGAGCCCGAACGCGGTGAGGTCGGCCCGGCAGCCGGGCGCGATCCGTCCCGCGACCGCCTCCTCACCCGCCGCCCGCGCCGCGTGCGAGGTGTAACCCTCCAACGCCATCAGCCCGGTGAGCGCCTGACCGGGCTGGACCGGCGCGGCACCGGTCTCCCCCGGCAGCCGCCGCAGCCGCGCCGCGCCGATCACCTGCCGGGGGTCGTAGTGCGCGATCGGCCAGTCCGAGCCGAGCGCCAGGGTCGCACCGGCCTCCCGCAGATCCCGGCAGCGCCAGGCCCGTTCGGCCCGCTCCGGGCCGAGCCTGCGCGACCACTCGTCGCCGTGGTCCGCCCTGGTGTAGGCGGTGTGGCTGGGCTGCATCGACGCGGCGACGCCGAGCGCGGCGAAGCGGCCGAGCTGGCCGTCCGGCACGGTCTCGATGTGCTCGACCCGGTGCCGCATCCAGGCCGTTCCGAGCGCCTCGACCGTGTCCAGGACGTGTCGTACGCCCGCGTCACCGATCGCATGGGTGGCCGTCTGCACACCGGCCCGGTCAAGGTGGCCGACGGCTCGGCCGAATTCGGCGGTGTCCGGCCAGAAGGCGGCCGTTCCCTGGCCGTGGCAGTCCGGGTGCTCCAGCCAGGCGGTGCCGCCCTCCACCGTGCCGTCGATGAAGAACTTCACCCCGCCCACGGCCCGGTGGCGCCCGTCCCGGCGCTGGAGTTCGACCAGGTGGTCCAGACCATCCATGTCGATCCCGGGCATGCACCAGGGCGCGATCCGCAGCCGCAGCGGTAGATCGCCAGCACCCCGTCGGCGTGTCCATCGGTCATCGGAGTGATCACGAAATCGGCCACGGGCCACCCCTCGCACGGATCGACAACCACGGATCAACTCGCCCGCCCACGCTACCTTTTCCCACCGCCCTCGCCCTCCCCCAGTCGAGCTCCCTCTCGCGCGGGAGACAAGTCCCCTCCGTAGCGGGATGTGCCCACCGGGGCCCCACCGGTTGACTGATGACCACCAACGGAGCACCCACCCACCAAGCTGCCACCACACGGATGTTGCGCAAAACTGACCGTAACAACTACCAATGAGCATCATCAAGCATGGCCAGTCACCATTCACCAGCCCTCCGGCCGAGAGTGGAGCAACGCCCGTGATCCTCACCGTCACGCTCAACACCGCTGTCGATGTCACCTACCACCTGCCCACCGTGCGCCGCAACGCCAGCAACCGGGTCCGCGACGTCGCCCAGCGGGCCGGCGGCAAGGGGGTGAACGTGGCTCGTGTGCTCGCGGCCCTCGGGCACGAAGCCGTGCTCACCGGGCTGGCAGGCGGCGCCAACGGGCAACTGCTCCGCGCCGACCTCGCCACAGCCGGGCTGAACGACCAACTGGTCCCGATCGCCGGGGAGACCCGCCGCACGGTGGCACTCGTCGAGCAGGACACCGACCGGACCACCATGCTGCTCGAACCCGGCCCGGTGGTCACCGCTGCCGAGTGGTCCCGATTCCTCGCCCGCTACGAGCAGTTGCTCACCGGCTCGGCGGCCGTCGTACTCTCCGGGAGTCTCCCCGGCGGGCTGCCACCGGATGCGTACGGGGTCCTGATCGCCCTGGCAACCACCCATCAGGTGCCGGCGGTTCTGGACACCGACGGCCCGGCGCTGCTCGCCGCCCTCCCCGCCGGCCCGGCCCTGATCAAACCGAACGCCGACGAGCTGGCGACGGCCACCGGCAGCCCGGACCCGTCCGCTGGAGCCGAGGCGCTGCGCACCGCCGGGGCCGGGGCCGTGGTCGCCTCACTCGGCCCGGAGGGCCTCATAGCCACGACTTCACAAGGGAGTTGGCGAGCCCGTCCACCACGGACGGTGACCGGCAACCCCACCGGAGCAGGGGACGCCGTGGTGGCCGCCCTCACGATCGGCCTGGTCGCCGGCGCGCCCTGGCCCGACCGACTGGCCCAGGCCGTCGCACTGTCTGCGGCAACCGTCCTGGCCCCGCTGGCGGGAAGCTTCGACGCCGGGGCCTACCACCGGATGCTCCCCCTGGTCGAGGCCGAGCGGATACCACCCCGGAGCTGAGCCTCCGAGGCCGCCTCAGCTCCGCACCGCCCAGCGAGCCTCGCCTTGCACCCACCCCGCCCGCCTGGGCCTTACCCCAGGTCTGCCAGATCGACCACCCGAGGCCCGTCCGGGCTGACCACGGCAGCCGTCGCTTCGTGCTTCTCCTCGTCCCAGTCGAGCACATGCAGATCCTCGAAACGGCTGCTCAGCGGCACGCCGTCGACAGTCTCCAGCGGCAGGGCGGAGAGGTCGACCGCACCCATGCTGTCCAGCGTGATCCGCCCGACCTTGATCAGCGCCTCCTTGCGCACCCACTGCCGCAGGAACGCCCGCTGCGGGTCCGCATGCTTCTCGACCAGCCTCAACTCGGCCTCGGTCAGCACCCGCTCCATCACCTCGGGGTGCGGACCGGTCCGTTCCGCCCGCTCCACGTCGACGCCGACCGCACGGTAGCCCGCAGCTGCGGCGACCACGCCCTTGGTGTGCGAGAGGCTGACGTGGACCCCGGGGTGGTCCGGCAGGTACGGCTTGCCATGGCCGGCCTTCCCGCAGCCGGGGCAGGACTGAGCCAACGTCACACCGCCCGCAGTCATCCCGATCAACTGCGCGGCACAGAGCCGCACCAGGATGTGCGCCGCGACGAAGTCCTCCCGGGTGGACTCCTGTCGAAAGCGCGCTGCGCGCTCCCGCTCACCGTCGGTGAGCAGGCGCTCATCCACCCCGGGGAGTCGCAGCACCTCCGCACTGGCCGCAACCACAGCCAGCGGGCCGCCTCCCCTGCGGTCCGCATCCCTGTCGTCGTGCATCCCCGCCGCCTTTCCCCGTCTGCCCCTGCCCTCTGCCGAGGGGCCGAGGGACCAACCTACGAGGCACCGAAGGCGCGGATCAATCCACGACCGCCCCCACCCGCCACCAAGTCGACCGAACCAGCGCCAATTCTGCAGCAACACATCAGCAACCACCCTGAGAGGACATCCTCAACATCCTCACCACCACCGTCAGGAGACCGACGGATGCCAGTCCCGACCGTTCGCCCAAGAACTCAGCCTGACGCGCTTCGCGCCGTACGCCATCGGCTTCGGCGCGCCGGTCGGCTTCCGCCCGGCCACCCGCCGCCCGCGGCCCGGAGCGGATCACTGGGCTGGCCGCATCCCAGCCTCCTCCGGTCGACGACAGATCTTCGCTCAAGTCACCTCAGTACGACTGCAGTTCAATCAGGTTCCCGTCCGGGTCGCGCAGGTGCGCGGTCCGCATGCCGGGGCCCCACTCGGGCCGACTGGTGGGCGGGGCAGCCGGCCGGCCGCCGTGCCGCAGGCAGAGCTCGAACCCGGCATCGACATCGGCGACCCGGCTGACCAGCATCGCGCGGTCCTGCACCGGCGCATCGGCGGGCAGCTCAGCGGTGCCGACCACGGCGGCCAGCGCGCCCCGGTCGAAGAGCCGCAGCACGCCCTCCTCACCGACATCCCAACCGGCGTACGGCCCGGCCTCGGTACCGCCGGTCCGGACCGCGCCGGCCAACTGCGGCAGGACGGCGTCGTAGAACCGGAAGCACTCGGCAAAGCGGCTCACCAGCAGGCGCGAATGCAGGACATCCATCTTCGGCTCCCCGTCGTCCAGTGGACAGATTCAGTAGGTCGACACCCACCATTGGGTCGAGCCTACAATATGTCCGTGAGCGAGAACGAGACACCGCCGAGCCTGACCGCGCTGACGACCTACCTGCTCTCCAAGGTCGGCAAGAGCGCCCGCACCCGTCTCGCCGAACGGCTGGCCGACCACGGCGTACGCCTGTGGCACATGGCGGTGCTCGCCGCCCTCGCCGACTTCGGCCCGCACGCGCAGCGCGATCTCGCCGCCCGGCTGGGCATCGACCCGAGCGACGTGGTCAAGGTCATCGACGAGCTGGCCCGCGCCGGACAGGTCGAGCGGAACCGCGACACCGCCGACCGCCGCCGCGTCTCGGTGACGCTCACCCCTGCCGGGCGCGCCGCACTGACCGCCCTCACCGCCGAGGCCACGGCCGTTCAGGACGCCGTCCTGGCACCGCTCACCGAGCAGGAGCGCGTACAGCTGCACACTCTGCTGACCCGCATCCACCGGGGCGGCTGAGCAGGGCAGGTAAACGGAGCAGGTGAACAGAGCAGCAGCTGAGCGGGGCGGCTGAGCGACACCCGACCGCTTCCGGACACACACCTCAGCCGGATCGGCGGCCCTTCGCGAACTCGGTCACCAGGGCGTCCTCGAACAACGGCAGGTCGGCCGGTTTCCGGCTGGTGATCAGGGTGTTCGGCCCCTCGGCACAGCTCCGGAGTTCCTCGTCCACCCAGTTGGCCCCGGCGTTGACCAGGTCGGTCCGCAGGCTGGGCCAGGAGGTGAGCGTACGGCCCCGCACCACGTCCGCCTCCACCAGCAGCCACGGAGCGTGGCAGATCGCCGCGATCGGCTTGCCCCGGTCGACGAACTCCCGCACCAGGTCGACGGCGGCACGGTCCAGACGGAGGAAGTCCGGGTTGGCGACGCCGCCGGGCAGCACCAGTCCGGCATAGCGCTCGACATCGGCCTCGCCGACGGTCTCGTCCACCGCGAAGGTGTCGGCCCGGTCCAGGTGCCTGAAGGCCTGGATCCGTCCCGGCCCGGTCGAGATCAGCCGTGGCGTACCGCCCGCCTCCCGGACGGCCTGCCAGGGGCCGGTCAGCTCGACCTGCTCCACCCCCTGCCGGGCGGCCAGGAAGGCGACGGTGAGTCCTTGCAGCGTGACCATGGCGACCCAGTCCTTTCCGTACCCCTGCTCCGTCGCAAGGGGTGCCTGTACCAAGAGTGCGTACGCACCCCCGCGCCGACGGCGGCCCCGCCGACGGGCCCACCCATCCGGCGTCGTCCGGTTTCGGCGGCGAACGCCCGGACATACCTTCTGCCATGACCAGGACGGCCGACGGCCCGACACGGCCTCGCGACACCCGCCCCGAACAGGCACGCCCTGACCACGCGCCCCCCGAACACGAACACGCACCTCCCGAACACGCAGGCCCTGAGCACGCACGCCCCGAGCACGCATCCCCCGAAGGAAGGACGCCCATGACCGGCAGCCTGGCCCTGGACGTGGACCGGATCCGCCGAGAAGCCCAGCGGACCATCGACGCCGGACCGGTGCGGAGCGCATACGGGCCGGACATCGAACGGGTGATCAGCGTCCTCAACAACGTGGTGGCCGCCGAGGTGGTCGGCTGGCTCCGCTGCACCCGGCAGGCGATCCTGGCGCACGGCGCCGCCCCGACCCCCACGAGCGAGCTGTTCCAGGCGCAGGCCGACCGGAAGATGCGGCACGCCGTGGCGGTGGCCGATCGCATCGTCCAGCTCGGCGGACAGCCGAACTTCGACCCGGCGACCCTCGCCCAGCGCGCCCGTACCGACTACTCCACCGCCGACGACGCCGCGCTGCGGGCGATGCTGGAACAGAACCTGCTGGCCACTCGCATCGTCGTCCCCACCTACCAGCAGATCGCCCGCTGGCTCGGCGACCGCGACCCGGCCAGCCGGCACCTGATCGAGTCCGTCCTCGCCGACGAGAAGCAGAACGCCCACGACCTGACGGCCCTGCTCAACACCTCAGCGGACGCACCCGCCCTACCGACCCCACCCACCCCACCGCACTCGACTCCTGCGGCCGGGCGTCTCCTGCACCAGGGAACGCCCAGCCGCTGACCGTCACGCAACCACCCCGCCCTCCCGCACCGACACGCGTAACACGCACCGGCACACACCAGCACGCAGCAACACGAGGGCCCGCCGCGAACGGCGGGCCCTCGATCGTGCTTGCTGACCGTCAGTGGTGTCCGTGGCCGCTGGTGACCTCTTCGTGCTCCTCGGTGGTCGGCTTGGGGATCTGGCTGTACCGACCGAAGTAGAACTCCGAGAGCTTGGCCCGCAGCCGGTTCGTCCGGCTCAGCTTGCGGGCGACACCGTTCTCGTCCACCTCGGGGGGCAGCTCGACCGGTTCGTACTGCTCGTGCGCGGTGTACGTGTACAACTGAGCGGGCGTCAGCGGCTCGTGCACCTCGATGAACTCGCCGTGCGGCTTCCGCCTGATGATGCCGCTCTCGCGGCCGTGCAGGACCTTGTCCCGGTCCCGGCGCTGCAGGCCCAGGCACCAGCGCTTGGTGATGAAGAAGGCCACGACCGGGACCACGAAGAAGCCGACCCGGCAGAACCAGGTGATCGCGTTGAGCGACCAGTGGAAGTGCGTGGCGATCAGGTCGTTGCCGCCGCCGGCCAGCAGCACCAGGTACAGCCCGATCCAGGCGGCGCCGAACGCGGTCCGGACCGGGGCGTTGCGCGGCTTGTCCAGGATGTGGTGCTCGCGCTTGTCACCGGTCACCCAGTTCTCGACGAACGGGTACAGCCAGATGGCCAGCAGAACGAGCGGGAAGACCACCAGCGGGACGAACACCCCGAGGTTCAGCGTGTGTCCCCAGAGCCGGATCTCCGAGCCCGGCATGATCCGGACCAGGCCCTCGGAGTACCCCATGTACCAGTCCGGCTGGGCATCTGTGGACACCTGGTCGGGGCGGTACGGGCCGTACGCCCAGATGGGGTTGACCGTGGCGATCGCCGCCATGGCCGAGACCACGCCGAAGACCAGGAAGAAGAAACCGCCGGCCTTGGCCATGTAGACCGGCATCAGCGGCATGCCGACCACGTTCTTCTCGGTCCGTCCGGGCCCGGCCCACTGGGTGTGCTTGTGGTAGAAGACCAGGATCAGATGGGCCACCAGCAGGCCCAGCATGATGCCCGGGATCAGCAGGATGTGGACGGTGAACAGCCGGGGGATGATCGCGAACCCCGGGAACTGCCCGCCGAACATGAAGAACATCAGGTACGTACCCACGATCGGCACGGACAGGATCGCACCCTCCATGAACCGGATACCGGTGCCGGAGAGCAGGTCGTCGGGCAGCGAGTAGCCCATGAAGCCGTCGAACATCCCGAGGATCAGCAGCCCGGCGCCGAACAGCCAGTTGAGCTCGCGCGGCTTGCGGAACGCCCCGGTGAAGAAGACCCGCATCATGTGGACGAACATCGACGCGACGAAGACGATCGCCGCCCAGTGGTGGATCTGACGGATCAGCAGGCCGCCCCGGATGTCGAAGCTGATGTCCAGCGTCGAGGAGTACGCCTCCGACATCCGGATGCCGTTCAGCGGCGCGAACCTCCCGTGGTAGACGACCTCGGTCATGCTCGGGACGAAGAAGAGCGTCAGCCATACGCCCGTGATGATGATGATGACGAAGGTGTAGAGCGCGATCTCGCCGAGCATGAAGGACCAGTGGTCCGGAAAGATCTTGCGCAGATTGGCCTTACCGAGTGAGTAGATGCCGACCCGGCCGTCGGCCCAGTCGGCGAGCGTCTCCGCCTTGTTGGCGGGTCTGGCCCTCGAACTGCTCGGCGCGTCCGCACTCGTACTCGCACGCGGACCCGCGCCGGCCGTCGTGCGCGCGCTCGGCGAGGAGCTGGTGTCGGCGCTCATACCCTGCACCCCCGGACGGCTGCGGCCGGGATTCGGGGGACGAGGCGGAGGACTGGCACAGGGATCATCGGGGCTCTCCCGGTATTGGGCGGTCAGGTGCGCAAGGGCCGGCGAGAGTGAACCGACTGGCTCGGCGGCCGGGTCGTGGTGGAAGGCGGCCTTCGACCGCCGGACGGGGCGGGTGCGGGGTCGCGGTGGTGCCCTCGATCCCGAATTCTCGATGCGGACCGCGCTGCCCGCCCTTCCACCGAGACGAGCCTCCACCGAGACGGACCTCCGCAGAGACGGACCTCCGCAGGGACGGGCTTTACGGAGACGGACCTCCCGGACCGGCTTCGGGCACGGCGCTGCTGGACCATGCTGCCGGGCGGTCAGCCGCCATGCACGTCCATCCGGCCTGCGAGGACGTGTCGTTAGGCCGATGGAGGCACCCCGCCGCCACCGGGCGGACCGGACGGCCACCCGGGCAGCGGCACCCCGGCCGCAGGACGCGGGTGCCGTGGGCCGCAGCCACAGCTGCCGTCGGCCAGGAGTGCGGGCGCCGCCGACTGCCGGGGCACCTGCCCTGGGCCAGCGGGTGCGGATGCCGTGGGACCTGCCTAGCTTGGTCCCGTGACTGAGCAGCCAGCCGAAACCAACCAGGCGCCGGTTCGACTCCCCACCCGGTCGGGGTGCGGCGATGAGTGACAGCTTCGAGCAGGCCCGAGGCCCCGCCGGACCCTCGGTCGGCGAGGTCCCGCCGGTCGGCAGGACGCCCGCGCCCGGCAGCGTCCCGTCGGTCGGTGTCGAGGAGGAGTACCTGCTCGTCGACCCCGGCAGCCGTGAGGTCCGTCCGTGCGCGGCCGCCGTGGTCAAGCGCGCGGCCGTGGAACTCGGGGACCAGGTGTCGCCGGAGCTCGCCCAGTTCCAGGTCGAGGCGAAGACCCTGCCGTGCGTCGGTCTCGACGACCTCCACCGCCAGTTGCGGAGGATGCGGGAGGTCGTCACGGCCGCCGCCGAGGCGGAGGGCGTCCGGGCGATCGCCACCGGCTCGGCCGTCCTGGGCGACGCCGTCCCGATGCAGGTCTCGGAGCAGCCCCGCTACCAGGCCCAGCTGGATACCTACCGGGGGCTGGTCAGCGAGCACGCGATCTGTGCCTGCCAGGTGCACGTCTGCGTGCCCGACCGCGAGCAGGCGCTACTGACGGGAAACCATCTCCGGCCCTGGATGTCGGTCCTGGTCGCGCTCATGGCGAACTCCCCGTTCTGGGCGGGGCACGACACGGGCTACGCGAGCTGGCGGCGGCTGATGTGGGATCGCTGGCCCGTCGCCGGACCGCCGCCGTACTTCTCCGACCTCGCCGACCACGACCGCTGTCTCGAGTCTGTGGGAGCCACCGGTGCGCTGCTCGACCAGCGGGCCGTCTACTGGGACATCCGGCTCTCCACGCGCTATCCGACGCTGGAGATCCGGGTGGCCGACATGCCGGTGACCGCAGAGGAGAGCGCTCTGCTCGCCGGGCTCGTCCGGGCCCTGGTGGTGACGGCGCTGACGGCGGTGGAGCGCGGCGATCCGGGGCCGCCGGTCTCGACGGACCGACTGCGGGCAGCCTGCTGGCGGGCGGCCCGTGACGGGCTGTCGGGCTCCGGCATCGATCCCCGCTCGGGGCGCCTGGTCCCGGCCGAGCAGACCCTCGACTCGCTCCTGGACCACATCCGGCCGGCCCTGGAGGAACTGGGCGATCTCCCGGCGGTGACCGAGGGGCTGCGACGGCTCGTTGCCGCCGGCACGGGCGCCGAGCGGCAGCGCGCCGTCCACGCCCGCAGGGAGAGCCTGACCGATGTGGTGGACTTCCTGGCCGCGCAGACCCCGACCGGGACCCTCGACTGAGACCCGGCAGATCCCGGGCCGACCAACGTCCGCCCCGCCGTCCGCTCCGCCATCCACCCCGGCGGCGGCGCTGTGCCCCGGCCACCACCACCGGGCCGACCGGCGAGGCCCTCGGGTACGCCGCGCCCGGAGTTCCCGGACCGTTCTCGGCAGGCCCCGCCGTGGCTCCGTCACAGCTTCGGAGTGGGCCCGGCCGGATGAAGCGGGGCGGGCGGATGGGTGTGGCCGGGCGAATCGCGGATGGCGATGGTCTCATCGGACTCGTGGCGACGTGTCAGGGGCCTGCCCCTGCGTCGGCCACGTCCCGTTCGGGGCTCGTTCGGAGGCTGGGAGGACCGGATGCCGATGGCTCGCCGACGGCTGCTGGCCGCCGTGACAGGCGGTGTGCTGGCAGGCTGCGCCGCCCCGCCACGGACGACCGGCGCACCGGGCGGACCGGGCGGACCAGGTACGCCAGGAGCATCTGGGCCGTCCGGAGCGGGCGCCGTGCCGTCGGCCGCCGACCACGGCCGGGCCGGGGTGAGCGCACAGGCGTCCCGGCCGCCCGCGACGGCGACCCGCGCGGAGGTGGTCGCCCGGTACGGCACGGCCACCCCGACCAGTTGGGGGTTCGAGGCCCCCGGTGTGGTCAGTCGGCTGCCTTCCACCGATCGAGTCGTCGCGCTGACCTTCGACGCCTGCGGCGGACCGGGCGGCAGTGGCTACGATCAGGCGCTGATCGGGTTCCTCCGGGAGCGTTCGGTGCCCGCGACACTGTTCCTGAACTCGCGCTGGATCGACGCCAACCTCGCAACCTTCCACCAACTGGCCGCCGATCCGCTGTTCGAGATCGCCAACCACGGGACCCGGCACCTGCCGCTGTCCGTGTCCGGGCGCTCCGCCTACGGCATCCCCGGCACCCGGGACGCGGGAGAGGTCTTCGACGAGATCGCGGGCAACCGGGACAAACTCACCGCGCTGCTCGGCCGTCCGCCGCGCTTCTTCCGGCCCGGCACCGCCTACTGCGACGACGTCGCCGCCCGGATCGTGGCCGACCTCGGCGAACGCATCGCTGGATTCACCGTCAACGGCGACGCGGGGGCGACCTTCACGGCAGCCCAGGTCCGGCAGGAGGTCTCCGCTGTCCAGCCGGGATCGATCATCATCTGCCACATGAACCGGCCCACCGGCGGGACGGCAGCCGGAATCGCCGCCGCCGTGCCGCAACTGCTCGACGCGGGCCACCGCTTCGTCCGTCTCTCCGACCTCGTGGGGTGAGTGTCCGATGACCGTCCGGGCAGCAGAGCCGACAGACCCCGGTACGAACCCGGCCCGGTACCGGCGCACCGTTCCCTCGCAGGTGTCCCGGAACCGGTACCTCCGGAAGCTGCCCGGCCCTCGCCGCCCTCCCCTGGCGGCCGGTCGTCCTCCGCACCACATCCAGGCGCGACGGCCCACCTGTCGGCAGCCGGAACCTCGCCGGGCGGTGGGCACGGTGCCCGGGCCCGGAGTGACGGAGCCGCAGATCGGACCGAGCGCTGCCCCGGGGAGCGACCGTCCCCAGCACGGCGCGACACGGTGAGCACGGACCACGGCCCCCCAGCCGAACCACCGCCGGACCACCACCGAGCCACCGAGGCAGGGGCCACCGAAGCAGGCGCCGCCGGGACGAGGGACGCCAGCGCGAGGGCCTCCGGAACACGGCCTGCCCGGCCGCGCCGTCGTACACCGCCCGTCAGCCGGGGACGGCAGGCCGCGACCGGGCGGATCCGCCGGGCCGCGCCGGGCCCGTACATCCGAGGCGAAGGGGTGGTCTCCCCCGGGCTGCGCCGGGCCTCCGGATACGCGTGGCGGCTGCTGGTGCTCGGAGTGGCCGGGTACGCCGCGTTCACCGTGCTGGAACGGTTGCAGCTTCCGGCCGTCGCGATCTTCCTGGCCCTGGTGGTGACCTCGGTCCTGCGGCCGGTGGCCGACCTGCTGGACCGGGTGATGCCTCGGCCGCTGGCGGTCCTGATCACCCTGCTGAGTGCCGTCCTGCTGCTGGCCGGTCTGTTCACGCTGGTCGGTGAGGTGGTGGCGAGCGGGTCGGCGCAGCTCGGCATGGAGTTCCACGGCGGCCTCGGGCGGATCGAGAAGTGGCTGGAGGGTCCGCCGTTCCATGTCCCTCCCGATACCGTCGCCGGTCTGCAGGGGAAGATCGCCAGTTTTCTCGCCAGCCACCGGTCCATGCTGATCAGTACTGCGGTGACCGGCGCGAGCCGCGTGGTGGAGGCGGCCACGGTGGCCGCGCTGGCGCTGTTCCTGTCGGTCTTCTTCATCCACTCCGGGGACCGGATGTGGCACTGGGGCCTGCACCAGCTGCCCACCGGCAGCCGCTCGACCTGTGACCGGGCCGGCCGGGTGGCCTGGCGGACCTTCGCCGGCTACATCCGGGGGATCGTCATCGTGGCCGCCAGCAACGCGGTCCTGGTCGGGCTGGCGCTGTGGCTGCTCCAGGTGCCGCTGGCGCTGCCGCTGACGCTGCTGGAGTTCTTCGCCACCCTGATCCCGCTGGTCGGGTCGCCGATCGCGATGGCGATCGCCTCGGTGGTGGCGCTGGCGACCCGGGGGCCGGTCACGGCGCTGATCGTCCTGGGACTGATCGTGGTGATCGGCCAGATCGAGGGGCACCTGCTGCATCCGCTGGTGATGAGCTGGGCGGTGCGGATCCACCCGGTCGCCGTGGCCCTCTCGGTGACCGCCGGCGCGGTCCTGGCGGGCGTGATCGGCGCGGTCGTGGCGGTCCCCCTGATCTCGGTGGCCTGGGCGGTGATCAGCGCACTCCGCAACCGCGACTGACCGGGGCGCCCGGCCCGCCGCACCGGTGCAGGGCTTCTCGCGTGCGTACCCCGGCAGGGCAGCTCCTCGGCCTGCGGCGGGCCGGAAACGGGTCGCGCGGTGGGCCCGGGGAGCGGGATGATCGGCGGATGACCTGGACCGCTCCCGAAGTTGCCCGCACCGGAGGCTCGCTCGTCGCTGGTGAGCGCGAGATGCTCGAAGGCTTCCTCGCCTGGCAGCGCAGCACCCTGCTGCACAAGTGCGCCGGACTGACGGGCGAACAGCTCGCCGAACGCACCGTACCGCCGTCGGGCCTCTCCCTCCTGGGGCTGCTGCGGCACCTGGCCAAGGTCGAACGGATCTGGTTCCGCGAGCGGTTCGCCGGTGAGCAGGTGGAGCGGCTGCACGACACCGCGGACTCGAAGGCCGCCGACTTCGCCGAGCTCGATCCGGCCCGCGCCGCCGAGGACTACGCCCTCCTGGTCGAGGAGTGCCGCCTCTCCGATGCCGCCGTCGCGAACGCAGCGCTGGACGACACCTTCAGCCACGACGGCGAGGTCCACTCGCTCCGCCTGGTCTACTTCCACATGATCACCGAGTACGCCCGCCACCTCGGGCACGCCGATCTGCTGCGCGAGCAGGTCGACGGCGTCACCGGCGGCTGACCCCGCCCGGGCCGTCCTGACCGGATCTCGAGCAGCTCAAGGACCGCCACCGCGCTGTCCCGGGGCCGCCTCACCGATCGGGGATACCCTCTCGGACATGAGAGTTCCCGCGAGAGTCGACGCCCCGCCGACGGGCCGGCCCGCCGAGTCGGGCACCGAGCCGGTGCGGTACGCGATAGCGGCGGTGCTGCCGTGAACACCGCCCGCAGGAGGGTGTTGGCGGTCTGTCTGGCCGGTGGGCTCACCACCATGCTCGACAACTCGGTGCTCAACATCGCGGTACCGGCCCTGCGGAGCTCTCTGCACGCCGGTGCGACCCAGGTGCAGTGGCTGGTCGCGGGCTACTCTCTGGCCTTCGGACTGGCCCTGATACCCGGCGGCCGGCTCGGCGACGAGCGCGGCCGCAAGCCCTTCTTCGTCGCCGGTATCGCGGTGTTCTTCGCGGCGGGCCTGCTGGCGAGCACCGTACGGATAGCCGAACTGCTGGTTCTGCTGAGGCTGTTGCAGGGTGCCGGGGCGGGACTGGTCAACTCGCAGATGATCGGGACCATCCAGGACGTCTTCACCGGCCCGGAACGCACCCGGGCACTCGGCCTGTACCAGGTGACCTGCGCGGTGGGGATCGCCCTCGGGCCACCGATCGGCGGTGCCCTGATCGCGGCCGCCGGGCCCGACTGGGGCTGGCGGCTGGCGTTCCTGGTGAGCGCGCCCTCGGGCCTGGTCACGCTGGTCCTGGCGGTGCGCCACCTGCCACCGCCCAGGCGCTCGGCGGGCCGGGCCGACCTCGACCCGGTCGGCCTGCTGCTGGTGGGCGCGATGACACTGGCGGTGATGCTCCCGTTCATCCAACCGTCCAGTGGCACCGGCAAGTTGCTGTGGGCCCTGGCGGCCTGCGCGCTCGCCGGACTGTTCCTGCTCTGGCAGCGCCGGTACGCGGCCACGGGCCACCGGCCGCTGCTGCACCCCGCGTTGGCCCGCTCGGCGCCGTACACACTGGGCACGGTGGTGGCAATGGGCCAGTTCGGTGCCTCGCTCGCCTCCGGGCTGGTACTGGTGATGTTCCTGCAGGACGGGCTCGGGCTGTCACCGCTCGCCGCGGCGGCCGTCACGCTGCCCTCGGCCCTGGCGATGGCCGGGGTCTCGGCGGTGGCCTGGCGGGTGGTGCAGCGGATCGGACGGCACGTGGTGGCGCTCGGCCTGGCACTCGCCGTCCTCGCGCTGCTGCTGAGCGGACTGGCCGGGCGGTACGCCCCGGTCGGCTGGCTGCCGCTGGTGCTGGCGGCGGGGCAGCTCTGCTCGGGTGCGGCCTCCGGGCTGTCCGTCTCACCGAACCAGGCGGCGGTGCTGCGGCACGCACCCGCGGAGGCGGCCGGCGTCGCGGGCGGGATCCTGCAGATGTCGCAGCGGATAGCGGGTGCGGTGGCGGTCTCCGCCGTCTCCGGCATCTACCTGCACGGCGCAGCCGGGCCGGGGGCCGACCCCCGGAGCGCGTACTGGCACGCCGTACTCGCCTGCACGGCCCTGGTCACCCTCTCCCTCACGCTCGCCGTCCTCACCGGTCGCCGCACGCAACCGCCGGCCGGATCGCACCTCCCGTCCGCACGGACCAGCCCGCGTACCGCCCCGGGTGCCGCCCGCGCCGCCTCGGAAGGGGCCGAGGTCTGAGCGGGCCCCCGGGGCCGGAGCACTCAGGGTGCGGACAGTACGGCCCGGAGCGCGTCGGCCACCGACTCGCCACCCGAGGTGAGTTCGAGCGTGCGCCCGGTGGCGGCCGGGGTGTCGAGGAGGGCGAGCAGGACCTGGGCGACGTCGTCGCGCGGTACGGAGCCCATGGGCAGCGATGGTGCGCCCAGCCTGATCAGTCCACTGCCCTGGTCGTCCGTCAGGCGGCCGGGGCGCAGGATCGTCCAGGCCAGGTCGCGGTGGCGCAGCTCGTCCTCGGCGACGGCCTTGGCCCGGAGGTAGGCGGCGAACTCCGGGTCCATACCGGGGTCGTCCGCGCGGTCCAGGCCCATGGTGCTGATCATCAGATAGCGGCCGACCCCGGCCAGCCCGGCGGCGTCGGCCAGCAGGACGGCGGCGGCCCGGTCGACGCTCTCCTTGCGCGCGCTGCCGCTGGCGGGGCCCGCGCCTGCGGCGAAGACCACCGCGTCGGCGCCGCGCAGGTGCTCGGCGAGTTCGGCCGCCGGGGTCCATTCCAGGTCGCAGACGACCGCCCGGGCGCCGCGCGATTCCAGGTCGTGGGCCTGTTCGGGTCTGCGGATCAGCCCGGTGGCGGTGTCCCCGCGCTCGGCGAGCAGCCGTTCCAGGCGAAGGGCGATCTGACCGTGTCCACCGGCGATGACGACATGCATAGCGGCGACGGTACCGCCGCGCGCGGGGTGCTCCGCTGACCGACACCGCCCGGATCGACCACCCGGGGCGGCACCCCGAGCAGCCGGCCACGACTGGTCAGTCGACCGGCGCCTTGTCGCGCAGGACCTCGACGAAGGAGCGCATCCAGCCCGGGTGGTCCGGCCAGGCGCGGGCGGAGACCACGACACCGTCCACGACCGCGTCACCGTCCTGGTAGTCGGCCCCGCCCGCCGTCACGTCCGGCTCCAGCGCGGGGTAGGCGGCGCTGCGACGGCCCGTCAGCGAACCGGTGGCCAGGCTGATCAGCGGTCCGTGGCAGATCTGCGCGACCGGCTTGTCGGCGTCGAAGAAGTGGCCGACGATCCGCTTGACCTCGGCGTCGTTGCGCAGGTACTCGGGCGCCCGGCCGCCGGGCAGCACCAGGGCGACGTACTCCGCCGGGTCGACGTCCGCGAAGGCGAGGTCGGCCGGCCAGGTGTAGCCGGGCTTCTCGGTGTAGGTGTCGAAGCCGTCGACGAAGTCGTGCACCACGAACTGCAGCTTCTTGCGCGTCGGCGCGGCCACGTGGACCTCGTAGCCCTCCTCCAGCAGCCGCTGATAGGGGTAGAAGACCTCCAGCGACTCCGCCGCGTCGCCGGTGACGATCAGGATCTTGGGTGCCATAACGGGTTGCTTCCCCTCCGTCCGCCCACCTGCTGTGGGGCCATGCACACCCTGCCGCCTGACAGGTTGTCCGGGCAATCCACCACCGCACTCGCGCCGGTTGTGCGCCCCCACCGTGCCACTGTGCGCCGGTGTGCTCCCCCACCCGTCCGCCGGGGTACCCGGATCAGGCCGACCGGGCGAACTCCGCGAGCGTCCGCGCCACGGTCGGCCTACGGTGCTGAAGAGGCTCATCGCCGCCGCGCCGGGCACCACCCCGGACCGGCGCCACCCCCTCACCGATCAGTTGCCCCACCTATCGTGCGCATCGAAACCATCGCGCACAGGAGGTTGTCATGCCGAACTCCCAGGTCGTCGAGTCCGCCACCGTCGCCAGCCTTCGGGACCTCGGCGGTATATCCCTGCCCGACGGCGCCCGGGTGCGCCCCGGCACCGCTTTCCGCTCC
This sequence comes from Saccharothrix sp. ST-888, assembly GCF_000955975.1. Taxonomy (GTDB): domain Bacteria; phylum Actinomycetota; class Actinomycetes; order Streptomycetales; family Streptomycetaceae; genus Kitasatospora. The sequence continues at coordinate 309 of NZ_JYJF01000020.1, read as the reverse complement.
GGTCAGCTGGACCGGCTCGACCTGCGGAGCGACCCGGCGGTCGCGGCCCTCGGCATCCGCACCGTGGTGGACCTCCGCACCGCCTTCGAACGCACCTCCCGGCCCGACCGCGTCCCCGGCGGCGCCACCCTGCTGGTCGCGGACGTGATGGCCGACACCTCCTGCGCGGGAGCCGCCAACCGGCTCGGCGCCGCCATGGCCGACCCCGCCAAGGCCAACCGGACCCTCGGCGGCGGCCGGGCCCGGCAGGCGCTGGAGAAGGACTACCGCGCCTTCGTCACCTCCGCCTCCGCCCGCGCCGCCTACAAG
>NZ_JYJF01000190.1 GCF_000955975.1 Saccharothrix sp. ST-888 | reverse complement strand
GCCGTTGTTGTTGTTATTGTTGTTGTTGTTGCCACCCCGGCCGTTGTTGTTGTTATTGTTGTTGTTATTATTGCCGCCGTTATCATTCGGCACCATCGCGTGAATGCCTGTAGGCGCCGGGGCGGCGAAGGCGACGGTGGGAGTCATGGCGCCTGCTGCAACCAGCGCAGCTGATGCCGTCAGCAACGCCGTACGCTTTGTAAATTTGCTAAACATGATGATCCCTTCCCGCTGAGCACTGATGAAATTGATTCGTAGCCAAATTTGATTACGAGGATATTCTCTGCAAAATACGCCGCCGGGTCGGTTCCCGGCGATTCGAGTGAGTCATCCGGCTGACCTGATGACTTGATTAAGCCACTGACACTCCGGCCACTTCACCCTTCGGAGTCTCGCGACTCGACAGACGACGGCAACCTGAGTTGCCTGTCGTTTTTGACTGGATTCGCTGCCAGAGTCATTCCGGAGGCGCGGGGTGAGCGGCATGCTCACGGGCCGGTTCAAGCCGCGAACCGGGAGACACGGGTTCTGAAACGCCATGGCCAGCATGCGCTGCTGCAACCGGGGGCACATCGGGTGAACACCCCAAGTTCCACCCCGACACACCCCACATCCCACCCCGGTATCCCGCGACACCGCGCCACCGGCCGACCTGCCTGGATCGGTCTGGATCTTTTGCGCGGCTCCGGCCGCGGAGGGAAACTGGCTCGTGATGGACCTGCTAGAGCGAGAGGCCGTGCTCCAGGACCTTGCCGGTCACCTGCGGGCGGCTGTGAACGGCCCTGGACGTCTGGCCCTTGTGCGCGGCGAGGCCGGCATCGGCAAGACCGCCGTCGTGCACCGCCTGGCCCGGCTGGCTGATCCCAACATCCGGGTTCTGATCGGTGCCTGTGACCCGCTGGCCACACCCCGGCCCCTTGGCCCTCTGATGGACTTGGCCCCGCGCTTGGGCCAGGCGGTACGCACTGCCCTGACCGGGGCGCTGGCCGGCCCCTGCCGTTCTGATGAGGTCTTCGACTGTTTGCTCGCCGACCTGAGCGCCTATCCCAGCCTGCTGGTCGTGGAGGACATCCACTGGGCCGATGAGGCCACGATGGACCTGCTGCGTTACCTGGCCCGGCGCTTGCCGAGCGTTCCGGCGCTGGTGGCGGCCACTTACCGCAACGACGAGATCGGCCGCACCCACCATTTGACCTCGCTCCTCGGCACCCTTGCCGGCTATCCGTGGGTGTACCGCCACGACCTGGCTCCCCTGAGCCGCCGGGCCGTGGCCCGGCTGGCCACCGGACACGCCGTCGACGCCGAGCAGCTGTATCGCGTCTCCGCCGGCAACCCGTTCATCGTCACCGAGATCCTCGCTGCCCCTGCCGAGCCCATCCCGGCCACGGTGCGCGAGGCCGTCGCCGGTCGCCTGGCCGACCTCTCGGCCGCAGCGCGCATGGTCGTCGACGTGCTGGCCGTCCTGGGGCGCCGGGTCTCGCTACCGCTGCTGGCCAGCATCCTGCCGGCCCCGGAGGAGGCGCTCGATGAGGCCGTGGCCTGCGGAATCGTGTGCACCGACGGGCAGGTGACCGAGTTCCGCCATGAGCTGACCCGGCTGGCGGTGCTGGAGGCCGTCCCCGCCGCCTACCGTCTGCAGGTGCACCGGCACGTGCTGGCGGCGATGCGGTCCGGTCCGGTCGCTGTGGATGATCTGGCACTGCTGGCCGATCATTCCGAGGGCGCCAGGGATCCGACCGCCGTGCTGGAGTACGCGCCCGCAGCGGCCGCCCATGCTGCCGCATCGGGCGCGCACCGGGAAGCAGCTGCCCAGTACGCCCGCGCCCTGCGGTACGCCGACCGTCTGCCACCCGACCAACAGAGCTCCCTACTGGAGGGCCATTCACGGGCCTGTCTCCTGTCCGGCCGGCTGGATGAGGGGGTCGCTTCTCGCCGTACGGCGGCGAAGCTGCGCCGTACGCTAGGCGACCGGCTGCGCGAGGGCGAGAACCTGCGCTGGCTGTCGTGCTGGCTGTGGCCGTCCGGGCGGACCGCCGAGGCCAGACAGACCGGCCTGGATGCGGTGCGGGTACTCGAAGGACTGGGGCCGAGCCGGGAGCTGGCCTGGGCGTACCTGAACCTCTGTCAGCTGGCCTGCTATGAGCATGAAGGGGTGGCGGTGGCCGCCGCCCACGCCGAGAAAGCGATCGCTCTGGGTGAGCGCTTCGGCGATGCGGGGGTGGTCGTCCAGGCTCGCTTCCATACCGCGGCGGCACGAGCGCTGAGCGAAGGGTGCGGCTGGGGGGACTGCGAACAGGCGGTGTCCGGCGCGATGGCACAGGACTTGCCGGTGGACGCGGGCTTCATGGAGCTCATCATGTGCTGGTTCGCCGCACTGCAGCGTGATGCCGCCCGGACCACTGCGGCCGTGCGCCGGGCGGAAGCCCATTGCCTCGATCGCAACCTGCTGACCTACCTGCTGTGCACGAGGGCCTGGGGCAGCTGGGGGCTGCTGAACCGGGGCTTGTGGACCCAGGCGGACGATGCCGCACAGGACGTCCTGTCCCATCCCGGTTCACCACCGACCGGCCGGGCCCTGGCCCTGACCGTCCTGGGCCTGGTGCGGGCCCGCCAGGGCAAGGCCCAGGTGTCGCCGCTGCTGGAGCAGGCGGCGAGCCTGGTCGACTCGAACTGCCTGCTGGACACGGGCCTGGGGTGGGAGGCACGGGTCGAGGTGGCCTGGCTGGCCGGTGATCACGAGCTGGTGCAGGAAGAGGCACAACGCGGTCTGGCCGCGTTGGCAGGGCGTACCCATCCCTGGCTGTCCGGGCCCCTGGCCTGCTGGATCCACCGAGCCGGAGGAGCACCCCCGCAGGTGCCGGCGGCCGAACCCTACGCGCTGGAGCTGGCCGGCGACTGGGCCGGCGCCGCGGCACGATGGGACAGGCTCGGCTGCCCGTACGACGCCGCGCTGGCCCGCCTGTCCGGCGACGCACCCGCGCTGCACCAGGCCCTGGCCGCCTTCGAGGTCCTCGGCGCCCGGCCGGCCGTGGCACACACCCGCACCGTGATGCGTACCCGCGGTGTCCGCCCGGTCCGGCGTGGTCCGCGGGAGGCCACCCGGGTCAATCCGTACGGGCTGACCAACCGGGAGCTGGACGTCCTGAAACTGCTGTACGAGGGCCTGTCGGATGCCGAGATCGCCGCCCGCCTCTACATCGCCCCCAAGACCGCCGGGCATCACGTGGGCGCGGTAATGGCCAAACTCGGCGTCCACACCCGCCACGAAGCCGCCCGCAGACTCCACCAGTCCGAGCACTGACAGCGCTCCGCAATGGTTCACCCGGACGGCTTCCGGCGGAATCGGGGCTTCGGTCAGGGAAATGGGCTCTGCTCCGCTTCACCGCAACAATGTCGACGAGGTCCATTCATCCGGAAACGCGCCCATGGCGGCTGCCCTGGCTGGAGCGCATGCTCGTAAAACTGCCCCGCAGCATCGCCTTGAAAGCGTCTAATAGAGGCTGGCTCGCCGGTCGAGGGTTCCCTCGATCCAACCCGCTTGCCCGCGCCTTTCGTACGTCCCCGCCTTTCGGGTCGGGGTCGTGACGGAGATCGCGGCCACGCTCCGCCGGGGGCCCGGGGCTCTCACCGGGAACCCGTCACACCCGGCAGGTCGCACCCGTCGCCAGCGACCGCTCCGCAGCCGCCAGGATCTCCACCACCCGCAGGCCGAAGGCCGCCCCGCACGGGTGCGCCGCCCCGCCGTCCGCGGCGGCGAGAAGTGCGTCGAGCGCCCGTCCGAAGCCGGCCAGCGGGCTCTCGTTGCGCTCCGGCATCCGCACCAGCCCGGCCTCGCCCCGCAGCTCCAGGCCGACCCCCGAGACGGCGGCCGCCTTCGGTGTGGTGAGGCTCAGCGTGGCGGTGCTGGAGGCGCCCTCGGCGTGCCGGAGCACCAGGTGCACCGTGTCACCGGACCCCTCGGCGGCCGTCACCCGCACGACGTCCCCGAGCACCGGCAGCAGGACGGACAGCGCGTGCGGCCCGACGTCCCACAGCGCGCCCTTCTCGTGCCGCCAGGGCGAGGCGGCGTACGGACTGTCGCTCCCGGCGGCGTACACCGAGCCGAGCCACTCGCAGCGGGCGGTGAACCACTCGCCCGGCGCCGACCGCCCGGACTGCTCGGCGAGCCAGGCGGCCTGGTCGCCGCCGAAGCGGAGGGTGAAGAAGACCACCGAGGCACGCCCGGCCCGCTCGACGGCGTCGGCCACCCGCCGGGCCTCGGGCACCGTGAGCGCCACCGGCTTGTCCAGCAGCAGGTGGCACCCGGCCTCGGCGGCCCGCACCGCCAGCTCCGCCTGGACGGACGGCGGCAGCGCGATCGAGACGGCGTCCACCTCGGCCAGCAGCCGGTCGAGGCCGTCCGGGCCGCCGTACCCGGGCACCCCGTGCTCGGCGGCGAGCGCCGCCGCCGCCTCGGGCCGCCGGCCCCAGAGCCCGGCGAACTCCACCTCCGGGTGTGCCGCCAGCGCGGGCGCGTGCACCCGCCCGGCCCACGGCCCGGTACCCAACAGCCCTACCCGCATGCCCCTGCCTCCGTCCCGCACCGTGACCGCCATGGCCGACGACCCTCCCCTGCGGCCCGTCAGTCCCGGACCGACTCCAGCGGCTCGCCGCTCCTGCCGCCCGAGGTCTCGGGGTGCGCGGCACGGGCCTTGGCCGCCCGGCGCTTGAACAGCCAGGCCGAGAACGCACCGCCGACCAGGGCGGCGGCCAGGCCGATGTAGGAGAAGTCCTTCAGCCACTTCTCGGCCACCTTGCCCACCTGGTAGACCAGCAGCGTGGTGCCGCCGGCCCAGATCACGCCACCGAGCACGTTGGCGACCAGGAACTTCCAGTACGGCATCCGCAGCGCACCCGCGAGCGGCCCGGCGAAGATCCGCAGCAGGGCGATGAACCGGCCGAAGAAGACGGCCCACATGCCCCACTTCTGGAAGGAGTGTTCCGCGCTGTCCAGATGGTCGGGCCCGAAGTGCTTGGGGAACCTGCGGCCGAGCTTCTCGAAGAGCGGTTTGCCGCCCTTGCGCCCGATCGAGTAGCCGATCGAGTCACCGATGATCGCCCCCAGGATCGCGCAGATCGCCACCCCCCAGGGATTGACCGCACCGGTGGCGGCCATGATGGACGCCGTGACCAGGGCGATCTCACCGGGCAGCGGAATGCCGAGGCTCTCCACTCCGATGATCAGCCCGACCAGCGCGTAGACCGCCGCCGGTGGGACGCTCTCGATCCACTGATCGATGTGCAAGGCCGGTTACCTCCGTGGGCAGGACGAGACGGCGCGTCTCGCCCGGAACGAGCAGGAAGGGCCCGCGTTCCCCGACGAGTCCCCGTGAGGGCAGCCTAACCCGACGGCCGGCCCGCACCGGTAACGGACAGTGCCCGCCTTTGGTTCCTACCGCTGGTGTCCGGGGCCGCGCCGCCCGGCTGCCCGGGCCCGATCGAGCACCGGGGTTCAGCCCCGCTCCCGCTCCGCGAAACGCAGCACCACCACCGACGGCCGGCGCGCCCCGACCAGCGGCAACCGGGCCACGAACGGGATCAGCGTGCCGAGCAGCCCCCGGCCCCGGAGCGGCAGCACGTCCCGGACCTCGACGATGCCCGGGTGCGCGGTGGCCAGCTCGGCGCGGTCGCCGGCGTCCATACCGAAGGGCATCGGCGGCACCTGGTAGCCCCGGTTGCGCAGCCGTCCGGCGGTGGCCAGCCTGCTGAACCAGCGCGGGACCGCGTCCAGGACGAAGCCGGCGCCCGGAAAGCGCTCCGCGCAGCCGGCGATCAGCTCACGGACCTCGGTCGGCCGCAGGTACATCAGCAGGCCCTGCGCGATGATCAGGACGCCGTGTGCGGTGTCGACCTCGTCCATCCAGCTGTGGTCCGTGACGGAGCGGGCGAGAAGCCGCTGGCGCGGCCCGGGCGGCAGCAGCCGCTCCCGCAGCGCGATGGTGTCGGGCAGGTCGACGGAGAGCCACTGCGCGCGGCCGTTGTCGACCCGCCAGTACTCGGTCTCCAGCCCGTCGCCGA
>NZ_JYJF01000189.1 GCF_000955975.1 Saccharothrix sp. ST-888 | reverse complement strand
CGGCCGGAGGCTGGGACGCCGAAGGCGGGGTGGGGGTCCCCCCGGCCGGAGGCTGGGACGCCGAAGGCGGGGTGGGGGTCCCCCCGGCCGGAGGCTGGGGGAGGGTCTGCTCGGACACCTGGCGGGCCTTCTTTCTCTCCGACATCGAGTCGCCTCGGCCGGGCAGGAAAGGGGACGGATCGCTCGGCCGACACGACCGAACCAGCCTACGCCAGCGCCCTTCCGCCCCCTTTGCACCCCCGCCGCGAGCCCGCCGCGAGCCCGCCGCAGCGACCGCCCGGCCGTCGGAACCCCTGAGCGGCAGGGCCGGCCGACGCGCGCGGAGAGCCGCCCCCGCGCTCAGACCACCGACTGGACGGTCTCCAGCAGGCGGACCGTCACATCGGGTGCGAAGCCGCTGTCGTGGCCGACCCGCCGGGCGAACTCGGCGATGCCCGCCAACTGCCGCCCGGCGAGCGAGAAGTCGAGCGCCTCACTGAAGTACCGCTCCAGCACGGGTGCGTCGAACGCCTCCCAGCGGGCCGCCTGCTCAGCGACCTTGCCGGCCTCGGCCAGCGAGAGGTCCCGGGACTCCAGGAAGGCCCGGTGCACGGCGTCGACCAGGTCGGGGTGGTTCTCCACGTACTCCCGGCGGGCGGCCCAGACCGCGAAGACGAACGGCAGCCCGGTCCACTCCTTCCACATCTCGCCCAGGTCGTGGACGGCCAGCCCCTGCCGGGGCGCCTGCTCCAGCGAGGCGCGCAGCGCGGGGTCGCCGATCAGGACGGCGGCATCGGCCTCGGCGAGCATCGCGTCCAGGTCAGGCGGGCAGCTGAAGTACTCGGGGCGTACGCCCTCGCGCTCCTCCAGCAGCAGGCGCGCCAGGCGCACGGAGGTGCGGCTGGTGGAGCCGAGTGCGACCCTGCGCCCGTCCAGCTCGGCGAGCGGCAGTCGGCTGACGATCACGCAGGACATCACCGGACCGTCGCTGCCGACCGCGATGTCGGGCAGGACCACCAGCTCGTCCGCGTGCCGCAGGTACTCGACGCAGGTGATCGGGCCGATGTCGAGCGTGCCGTCGATCAGCAGGTCGCTGAGCTTCTCGGGGGTGTCCTTGGTCAGGTCCAGGTCGAGCAGATTGCCCGTTCGGGCCAGCCCCCAGTAGAGGGGGAGGCAGTTGAGGAACTGAATATGTCCCACCCGGGGCCTTACCGCCACCGAGCCACTCGCATCCCGACCGGTCACCGCACGCTCCCTCTGGCTGCTCTGTTCGTACTCTCTCCGCAGGGTATGCCTGTCGCCGTACGACGTGGACACCAGCCTTCCGACATGCCGCCGCCCGGCTGCCGACCGACTGCCGACCGATCGGCGGCGACGCGCCGACACCCCCCGACAGGCTGCCGACACATGGCTGAATCCTTGCGACACACCTGACGTTGCGCCTTCGGTCACCCCTGGTCGAGGCCGCCCTCGCGTGCTACCGTTCCACTCAGTTGCAGTTTGATTCCCCTTGCAGTACTTGAAGCCTGCGGAGCATGTAACCGCGGGCTTTTTGTAGTTTTTCAGCATTATCGAAAAACTCCGGAACAATCCGGAGGCAGGGCGATCAGCGCAGCGGACCGGATGCCACACGGTGTGGCAGCCAATACGTCCCTCGCAAGGAGAACGGCATGGCTCAGGGAACCGTCAAGTGGTTCAACGCTGAGAAGGGCTTCGGCTTCATCGCCCAGGAGGGCGGCGGCCCCGACGTCTTCGTCCACTACTCCGCCATCAACGCGAACGGTTTCCGCTCGCTGGAGGAGAACCAGCAGGTGACGTTCGACGTCACCCAGGGCCCGAAGGGCCCGCAGGCGGAGAACGTCTCCGTCATCTGAGCATCTCCTCTGATGATCTGATCGCTCGGGACCTTTATCGGTCCGAAAGGCGGCCGCCAGGGTCGCCCCCAAGAGCATGACGAGCAGTACCAAGGGGGCCCGCCACGTTCCGTACGCGGCGGGCCCCCTGCCTCTGTCCTCCACCGGGAGGGGCATGATCACACCCGTGCTCCAGCCTCGTGCGGCGTTCGCCGCGGTGAACCGCGCCCTGCACCGGATCGGCATCGACGCCTTCATCCTGCTGCTGCTCGGCACGGTCGGCCTGGCCACCCTGCTGCCCGCCACCGGACCGGCCGCCACCGTGGTCGGCGGCTCGGTGAACGTCGTGGTCGGACTGCTCTTCTTCCTGTACGGCGCGCGGCTCTCCCCGCAGGAGGCGCTGGCAGGCGCCCGGAACTGGCGCCTGCACCTGCTGATCGCCGGCTGCACCTACCTCCTCTTCCCGCTGCTCGGCGAGGCCGCCCGGCTGCTTCCGGACAGTGTGCTGCCGCCCCGGCTCGCCACCGGCGTGCTCTTCCTCACGCTGCTGTCGTCCACCGTCCAGTCGTCCATCGCCTTCACCTCGATGGCACGCGGCAATGTCGCGGCGGCCATCTGCGCCGCCACCTTCTCCAGCCTGCTGGGCATCGTGCTCACCCCGCTGCTGGCGGCCTGGCTGTTGTCCGGCGGAGCCGGAATACAGGTGAGCGGGGGGCAGATTCTGGACATTGTGCTGCAGTTGCTGATGCCGTTCGCACTCGGCCAACTGCTGCGCCGCCGGGTCGGCCCGTGGATACAGCGGAACCGGGTGGTGACCCTGGTGGTGGACCGGGGTTCGATTCTGCTGATCGTGTACAGCGCCTTCAGCGAAGGCGTCCGGGAGGACATCTGGGGCCGGGTCACGGTCGGCCAGATACTCTGGCTGGTCGCCGTCTGCGCGGCCATGCTCGGGCTGGTCCTGACCTTCACCGCCGTGGCCTCCCGCCGCCTCGGCTTCGACCGCGCCGACCGGATCACCATCCAGTTCTGCGGCTCCAAGAAGAGCCTGGCCAACGGCCTCCCACTGGCCACCATCCTGTTCCCGGCCGGCTCGGTGGGACTGATGGTGCTGCCGCTGATGCTCTTTCACCAGATCCAGCTGATGGTCTGCACCGTCCTCGCCCAGCGCTGGGGACGCCGCGCGGGCGAGGAGGCCGACCGGTAGGGCGCGGGGGCTCCGGGTCAGCAGGCCCTCAGGACGGCGAGGATCTCGGCGGTGATCGCCGCCGGCCTCGGCACGGCGGTTCCCCGGGTCCTCGGAGTCCTCATGCGGTGGCACACTACGCACCGCCGCCCGCGCCGCGAAGGTCCCCTTTCGGCCTTTTCCCACTGAGGACCCGCCCACCGAGGACCCGCCCGCCGAACGCCGCGAGCCCGTACCCGGGGGCCGGGTACGGGCTCGCAGTGCGACGGTGCGTCAGGCCGCGACGGGGACCTTGGCAGCGGCGGGGTTGTCGTCGATCAGGTCGCCCGTGGGGTTGTTGTAGGCGGCGAGGTCGAGGGTCTTCTCGCGGGCCGCGACCAGGATCGGGACCACGGACTGGCCGGCCACGTTGGTGGCGGTCCGGACCATGTCCAGGATCGGGTCGATGGCCAGCAGCAGGCCGACGCCCTCCAGCGGCAGACCCAGGGTGGAGAGGGTCAGCGTCAGCATCACGATCGCACCGGTCAGGCCGGCGGTGGCGGCGGAGCCGATCACCGAGACGAACGCGATCAGCAGGTAGTCACCGATCCCGAGGTGGATGCCGTAGACCTGGGCGACGAAGATCGCGGCCAGCGAGGGGTAGATCGCGGCGCAGCCGTCCATCTTGGTGGTGGCGCCGAACGGCACCGCGAACGAGGCGTACTCGCTCGGGACGCCGAGCCGCTCGGTCACCCGGCGGGTGACCGGCAGGGTGCCGACCGAGGAGCGGGAGACGAAGGCCAGCTGGATGGCCGGCCACGCGCCCTTGAAGAAGTTCAGCGGGTTGAGGCCGCCGACGAAGCGGAGCAGCAGGGAGTAGACCACGAAGAGCACCAGCGCGCAGCCGACGTACACGTCGATGGTCAGGGTGGCGAAGGGCTTGAGCAGGTCCCAGCCGTACTTGGCGACGGACTTGCCGATCAGGCCGAGGGTGCCGAGCGGGGCGAGCCGGATGACCCACCAGAGCGCGGTCTGGGTGAGGTCGAGCACGGACTCGCTGAGCTTGCGGACGGGCTCGGCCTTCTCGCCGATCTTCAGGATCGCGGCACCGGTGACGACACCCAGGAAGACGATCTGAAGGACGTTCACCTCGACGAAGGTGGTCGCGATGTTGCTCGGGATGATCCCGGTCAGGAAGTCGACCCAGGAACCGGCGTGGTCCGGTGCCTTCAGCCCGCTGGTGGACAGGCCCGCGCCCTGGCCCGGGTTGGTGAGCAGGCCGAGGCCGAGGCCGATGCTGACGGCGATCAGCGAGGTGATCAGGAACCAGAACAGCGTGCGGACGGCCAGCCGGGCGGCGTTGGTGACGTTCCGCAGGTTGGCGACGCTTACCACGATCGCGGTGAAGACCAGCGGCGGGACGGCCAGCTTGAGCAGCTGGACGAAGGTCTTGCCGATGGTGTCGAGCGTGGTGGTCAGCCAGGAGACGTCCTGGACCCGGGCGAGGTAGCCGAGGGCGAGACCGAGGACGAGACCGCCGACGATCTGCACCCAGAAGGGCGTCTTGCGGACCTTCCCGAACAGGGACGGCGCTGGTGAGGAGGGCGCTGTGGACATGGTGGTGCGGCTCCGGGGGGACGGGGCGGGAGAGGGGGGCGGGACACGGCGGCACGACGACGGTCAGCAGGCGCAGCGGGCCTGGACGTCAGGAGGGGCGTGCCGCCGGCATACAGCTGGGCGCGCGACAGGGGCGCGGACTGTCCACAGCACCGGGCAGGCACGAGCACGGCATGAGCGGGGTGCTCATTCCTTGCTGCAGAGGCGCGCCTGAGGTGGTCATGGCCCCCACAGTAGCAACAAATCTTTGAGATGTTCAAAGTACTTGTTTGAGGTGTGGCCATGAACCACCGCAGGCGCGCCTGCGGTGCGCCGTGGGTTACTTGCCGAAGGCCGCCTTGATCATCGCCTTGGCGATCGGCGCGGCCAGCCCGCCACCGCTGACGTCCGACCGGTTGGCGGCGCCGTCCACGACCACCACCGCGACGGCGATCCGGTGCCCGCTGCCGTCGTCCGCGTACGAGGTGAACCAGGCGTACGGGGTGCCGCTGTTGTCCACACCGTTCTGCGCGGTACCGGTCTTGCCGCCGACCGTCACGCCGCCCACCGCCGCCGACGCCCCGGTGCCGCTGGTCACCACCGTGACCATCGCGGACTGGAGTTGACGGGCCGTCTTCTCGCCCATCACCCGGGACAGCTGCTGCGGCTTGAAGTCCTCGACGGTGCGGCCCTGGTGGTCGGTGAGCCGGTCCACCATGGACGGCTGCATCAGCACGCCGTTGTTCGCGATCGCGGACGAGACCATGGCCATCTGCAGCGGGGTCGCGGTCACCGAGAACTGGCCGATGCCGGTCAGCGCGACCTGCGAGGGGTTCAGCTTGTCCGGGTACACGCTGGTGGCGGCCCGCACCGGGGTGTCCAGCTTGCCGAGGTTGAAGCCGAACTTGGCCACCTGCGCGGAGAGCCTGGTCTCGCCCAGGTCGGCGGCCAGCTTGCCGAAGACGTTGTTGCAGGAGTACTGGAGCGCCACCCGCAGGCTGGCGTTGGCGCACGGAGCCGCGGGGTTCTCGTTGGTGAGCTGCCGCTGGGTACCCGGCAGGGTGTACGGGTCGGGGCTGACCGTGGGCGCGTCCACGTCCGGGTACAGGCCGTTCTCCAGCGCGGCGGCGGCCGTCACCAGCTTGAACGTCGAGCCGGGCGCGTAGGTCGAGCGCAGCGCGTGGTTGAGCATCGCCGAACCGCTGTCGGCGCTGAGCAGCTTCCAGGCGGCGGCATCGGCGCTCGAACGGCCCGCGATCGCCGAGGGGTCGAACGAGGGCGTGCTGACCAGGCCCAGCAGGGCGCCGGTCGCCGGGTCGATGGCCACTGCCGCACCCTGCTTGTCGCCGAGCGCGTCCCAGCCGGCCTGCTGCACCTTCGGGTCGATGCTGGTCACCACGTCGCCGCCGGGCGGGGTGGTGCGGGTGAGCGCGTCGGCGGGCCCGGCCAGCCGGGGGTCGGTCCCGCCGAGCAGCCCGGAGTAGAGACTCTCCAACTGCGTCGACCCGTACGCCTGCGAGCTGTAGCCGGTCACCGGCGCGTACAGCGGGCCGTCGAGGTAGCTGCGCTTGTAGGCG
>NZ_JYJF01000188.1 GCF_000955975.1 Saccharothrix sp. ST-888 | reverse complement strand
GCGAGCCAGGCCGGGAACTCCGTCAGGTCCGTGAGCACCACGTCCGCCCCGGCCTCGGCCAGCTCCGCCGCGCCGTACGGCCCGGTGGTCACGCCGACCGCGACCGCGTCGGCGGCCCGTGCGCCCCGGATGTCACCGAGGTGGTCGCCGACGTACACGGCCGCGCCGTGCTCCCGCAGCGCCTCGCCCTTGCTCTCGGCCCAGGTGCCGCCGACCAGGATGTCCGGGACGAGGCCGATGTAGTCCAGCTGGAGCCGGGCGTTCGGCTCGTACTTGCCGGTGATCACGGCGACCCGGCCGCCCCTGGACCGGACCGCGTCGACGGACTCCCGCGCACCGGGCAGCAGCAGGGTGCCGGGGAGCGCGTGCTCGGGGTAGAGGGCCCGGTAGCGGGTCGCCATCTCGGCCACGTGCTCGGCCGGGAACCAGCGCGCCAGCTCCTGTTCCAGCGGCGGCCCCAGCCGGGTGACCACCAGGTCGCTGTCGATCCAGGTGCCGGTGGCAGCGGAGAGGGCCTGATAGGCGGCCTTGATCCCGGGTCTGGTGTCGAGCAGGGTCATATCGAGGTCGAAGCCGACGGTGAGAGCCATGGGCCCAGGGTATGCGGGTGGTGATTTGCCCCGGCCCGATCGGGCAACTCAGCTTTGCCCAAGCTGACTGCGCGATGAGAGCGAATGGCTGACACCCCGGAGCCGGGACGGCGGACGCTGCTCCGCCGCCGAGTACTGTGGCTGACCGCCGCCCTGACGGTCCTGCTGCTCGCCGTCGTCCTCAGCCTTGCCGTCGGCAGCCGCACCGTCCCGTTCACGGACACCCTCGACGCCCTGCTGCACGGCGACGGCTCCGCCAACGCGGTGGTGGTCCGCGAACTGCGCCTGCCCAGGACCGTGGTCGGGCTGGCCGTCGGCGCGGCCCTCGGTCTGGCCGTCGGCGCGGCCCTCGGACTGACCGGGACGGTGATGCAGGGCCTCACCCGCAACCCGATCGCCGACCCCGGCATCCTCGGCGTCAGCCACCGCGCGGCGGCCGGTGTGGTGCTCGCCATCTCGGCGTTCGGCGTCGGCTCGCTGACGGGGTACGTGTGGTTCGGCTTCGCGGGCGCGGTGATCGCGACCGTCGCGGTGTACGCGCTGGCGGGCAGCGGCCGGGGCGGGGCGACGCCGGTCAAGCTCGCGCTGGCCGGGGCCGCGATGTCGGCCTTCATCGCCTCGCTGACCAGCATGGTGCTCACCACCGACTCGGCGGCCATGGACCGGTTCCGGTTCTGGCAGGCGGGCTCGCTGGCCGGCCGGACGCCCGAGGTGGCCTGGCAGCTGCTGCCGTTCCTGCTGGTCGGCACGGTCCTGGTCGCCCTGGTGCGGCGCAGGAAGGTGGTCGCGGCATGACCGGGGCCGCGGGGCCGGTGGACTTCGTTGCGCTGATGGCCCCGCAGATCGCCCTGCGGCTGGCCCGCGGCGCGCAGATCCCGCTGCTCTGCTCGGCGCTGACGGGTGCCGTGGCGGTGGTCCTGGCCGATCTGCTGGCCCGGCGGCTGCTGGCGCCGACCGAGCTGCCGGTCGGGGTGGTGACGGCGCTGGTCGGCGCACCGTACCTGATGTGGCTGCTGATCCGATCCCGCCGTGGAGGTTCCTGATGCACCGTCTGGAAGCACGGGAGCTGACGCTCGCGTACGACGCCCGGACGGTGGTCGAGGGGCTGGATCTGGCCGTGCCGGACGGGCGGGTGACGGTGATCGTCGGCCCGAACGCCTGCGGCAAGTCCACCCTGCTGCGCGCGCTCGGCCGCCTGCTGCGGCCCGCCCGGGGCGCCGTCCTGCTGGACGGGGCCGAACTGGCCCGTACCCCGACCAGGTCGATCGCCCGGCGGATCGGCCTGCTGCCGCAGTCGCCCGTCGCGCCGGAGGGCATCTCGGTCGCGGACCTGGTGGCGCGCGGACGGCAGCCGCACCAGAGCTGGTGGCGGCAGTGGTCGGCCGAGGACGAGGCGGCGGTGGCCGAGGCCCTGGACCGTACCTCCACCACGGAGCTGGCCGAGCGCAGCGTGGACGAGCTGTCGGGCGGCCAGCGCCAGCGGGCCTGGATCGCGATGGCGCTGGCCCAGGGCACCGACATCCTGCTGCTGGACGAGCCGACCACCTATCTGGACATCGCACACCAGGTGGAGGTGCTCGACCTGGTGCGGCGGCTGAACGTCGAGCGCGGGCGGACGGTGGTGGCCGTGCTGCACGACCTCAACCAGGCCGCCCGGTACGCCGATCACCTGGTGGCGATGCGGGGCGGGCGGATCGTCGCCCAGGGCGCGCCGGGCGAGGTGGTCACGGCCGAGCTGGTCCGCGAGGTCTTCGGGCTGGAGTCGGTGGTGGTGCCGGACCCGGTGACCGGCACTCCGCTGGTCATCCCGGGCGCGCCCTGGGCGGCGTAGGCCCGAGCCTCGCAACAATTCGGACATACTGGGCGGACTGCCCGGCCGTGATCACCTCGCCCGACGTCCCCGATCCCGACGTCCCCGACCGCGAACGCCTCGGCCTCGGCCACGGCCTCGACCACGGCTTCAACCGACCACGCGAGGAGCGCAGCCCGATGCCGCGTCAGCCCTCCCGCCGCACCACCCTGCTGGGCCTGGCCGCGCTCGGCGCGGGGGCGCTGTCCGGCTGCACCCCTCCGTCCGGCGGTCCGGCCGCCGGCGGCGGCAGCGGCAGCGGCAGCGGCTCGCCCGGCCTCCCGCTCACGCCTTCGCCCGCCGTCTCCGACACCGGCCCGCCGAGCCCGCGGCCGATGCCCAGCACGACCGTCACCGCCGCCACCGGGGTGGTGGTGGTCCCCGGCTCGCCGGTCCGGGTGGTCACCCTGGACACCGCCGAACTCGACTCGGCGATCACCCTCGGCATCGCCCCCGTCGGCGCCGCCCGCGCCCCCGCCGACCGCGGCCTGCCCGACTACTGGCCCGCCTCCTGGAGTGCCGCCATCGCCCCCGTCGGCACCATCGGCAGTCCCGACCCCGGCAAGATCGCCGCGCTCGCCCCCCAGCTGATCCTCGGCAACCAGACCCGCGACGGCTCCGCCTACGACACCCTGAGCAGGATCGCCCCCACCGTCCTCACCCAGACCACCGGCTATCCCTGGAAGGCCGACTTCCAGCTGCACGCCCAGGCCCTCGGCCGCCAGGAGCAGGCCGCCGCGGTCGTCGGCGCGTACGGGCGGCACGTCGCCCAGACCTCGCAGGCCATCTCCGACGCGGGCTCGGCCGGGAAGCGGGTCAGCATCGTCCGGTTCGTCGAGGGCTCGCCGAACGTACGGCTGTACGGCAAGCAGAACTTCATCGGCACGCTGCTCACCGACCTCGAACTCGGGCGGCCCGACGCGCAGAACATCGACCAGTTCGACATCGAGGTGCCACCCGACCAGATCGCCAAGGCCGACGGCGACCTGCTGCTCTACTCCACGTACGGCGATCCGGCCAAGGCCGGGACCGCCGCCGTACTGGCGAGCAGCGGCTGGCAGGCGCTGGGCGCGGTCAAGGCGCACCGGGCATTCCCGGTGGACGACCAGCTCTGGTTCGAGGGCATCGGCTACACCGGCGCCAACCTCGTCCTCGCCGAACTCCAGCACTTCCTGGGCGGCTGATCAGCCCTTCGGGCCGCGGCGCAGGTTGAGGACCAGCAGGAAGAGCGCCGAGAGCACCGCCGCCAGGCGCAGCACCCCCGGCGCCGCCGCCCACGCCTCGTGGTTGAGCTGCTCGCCCGGGGCCACCGGGGAACCCCAGCGCCCCTGCGCCCGCCCCCAGAACCAGACCGTCGAAGCGGTCATGGTGATCAGCGGGATCCCGAAGACCGCGAACTTCTTGGTGAAGTCGCCCAGTCTGGCGGAGAGGTACGCCGCGGCCCACCCGATCAGCATGACCAGGATCTGTCCCGTCACCGCCCCCGCGAGCAGGGTGATCGCGGCGACCAGCAGCAGCAGCGACGGACGGCGGCCCGCCAGGAAGCCTGCGGCCCGCGGCGGCTGACCACCGGGCGGGCCGTCGGCGGCGCCCTCGGGCGCGGGAGGGGCGTCCGCGGTCGGCTGCGCGCCGTCGGCGGACTCCTTGCGCTGGTCCGGGACGGACGGCGCGGCGGGCGGCGCGGCGCTGCCGAAGTCGAAGGTGACGCTGTCCCAGCCGGGGAAGTCCGCAGCGCTCACCCCGAACCCGTGGGCGAACGGCCTGCCGCGCGCCATCGACTCGGCCTCCGAACGCACGTCCGCCGGTGCGGCGGGCTTCGCCGATGGTCCGGCGGGCTTCACCAGCGGTACGGCGGACGGGCCCGGGGACGGGGCCTCCACGGGCACCTCGGGCACCTCGGACGCGTACACGCTCTCCCCGTCGGCCGCAGCGCCCCGGCGCTCCGAGCCCGGCTGCCGGAGGACCCGCCACGGCCCGTCGACCCGCCACCACTCGCCACCCGCACGGCCACCCTCGTGCCCGTCCGCCATCGCCCCGCCACCCCGCCTCGTGTAGCCGTGCCCGCCGATCGCCGACGGTACCCACTCCCTGACTACCCACGCGAGCCCCGCACTCCCCGGCCCCCGCTCAACCGCGCCCCCATGGGGCGCGGGGACCCGCCCGGGCAAGCCGCCCCCACCGCTCCGCGCCCCGGGGACCAACCCCGCCAACCAACAGGAGCGGGCCCACCCCTGTCGCCGGCCGCGCCGTTCCCCGCGCCCCGGGAGCCAACTCCGCCAACCAACGGGAGCGAGCCCACCCCTGTCGCCGGCCGCGCCGTTCCCCGCGCCCCCGAAAACAACCCACCGACACCGGCTCCGGGCCCAGTCCCACTCCCCGGGGTTGCTTGGGTGCCCTCACTCAGAGACCGGCCGACTAAGCTGGGTCGGATGACCGCATCGCAGCGCGTACCGCGCCCCGGCCGGGCCGCCGCCGCCGCACCACGTACGCTCGCCGAGGATCTCCGCGCCCGTAGCGACGAGGCGCTGGCCGAGCTGCTGCGGGCCCGGCCCGACCTGCTGAACCCGGTGCCGAGTGATCTCACCCAGCTCGCCGCCCGGCTCTCCAGCCGGGCCTCCGCGCTGCGCGCGCTGGAGCGCCTGGACCGCTTCACCCTGCAGGTCGCCGAGGCGCTGGCGGCCGCCCCCGACGGGAGTTCCGAGGCCACCGTCCGCAATCTGCTGGCCGGTCCCGCCCGGGTCAAACCACACCCGCAGGCGCAGCCGGCCGACCGCGCCGCCGTCACCACCGCCCTGCCCGCCGCGCTGGCCGCCCTTCGCAGCCGAGCCCTGCTCTGGGGCCCGGACTCCGCGGTGCGCCTGGTGATCGCCGTCCGCGAGGCACTCGCCCCCAGCGCGAGCAACCCGGGCCGTACGGGCCTGGGGCCCACCCTCGCCGAGGCAACGGTGGGAATGTCCCCGGCCCGGCTCCAGCAGTTGCTGGCCGGTGCCGGGCTGCCGCCGACCCCCGACCCGGTCACCGCCGTCGCCGCGCTCGCCGGGCTGCTCGCCGACCGCAAGCGCTGCACCGCGCTGCTCGCCGAGGCTCCCGAGGCCGCGCTCGCGCTGCTGGAGAAGCTGGTCTGGGGCCCGCCCACCGGCACCGTGCCGGACGCCGCCCGCCCGGTGACCGCCGAGGAGGCCCGCAGCCCGGTCGAGTGGCTGCTGGCGCGGGGGCTGCTGCTCCCGTCCAGCACCGGTTCCGTGGTGCTCCCCCGTGAGCTGGCCCTGCATCTGCGCGGCGGTCGCAGTCACCGTGCGGTCGAGCCCGTCGCACCCGCCCTGGCGCCCGCCGCCGAGCGCGATCCACAGGCTGTGGACAGCGCCGCCGCCGGGCAGGCCTACACCGCCGTCCGCACCATCGAGGAGCTGCTGGACACCTGGGGCCTGACGCCGCCGCCCGGCCTGCGGGCCGGTGGACTCGGCGTACGCGACCTCAAGCGGATCGCGCTCGCGCTGGAGTGCCCGGAGTCCACCGCCGCGTTCTGGCTGGAACTCGCATACAGCGCCGGGCTGCTGGCCCCCGACGGCGAGGTGGACGAGCGCTGGGCCCCCACCCCGGCGTACGACACCTGGCTGAAGCAGCCGGTCGCCGAGCGCTGGGCACTGCTCGCCCGCAGCTGGCTGGCCACCACCCGGGTCGGCCGGCTCGCCGGTACCCCCGACGGCAAGGGCAAGGTCCGTGCCGCGCTCGGCCCCGAACTGGACCGGACCCTC
>NZ_JYJF01000187.1 GCF_000955975.1 Saccharothrix sp. ST-888 | reverse complement strand
CCGGTGGTGACGGTCTCCGAGCCGGAGGGGCCGACCGTCGTGGTGCCGCAGGAGGAGGCCGACGCGCTCGGGCTGCGATACGAGTTCGTGGCCGCCTGGATCACGCTGCGCATCCACTCCGCACTGGAGGCGGTCGGCCTGACCGCCGCCGTCGCCGGACGCCTCGCCGAGCACGGCATCAGCTGCAACGTGGTGGCCGGCTTCCACCACGACCACCTCTTCGTCGCCTCCGGCGATGCCGACCGGGCGATCGCCGTCCTGGACGAACTGGCCGCGTCCGCCTGACCTCCGAGCACCTTGCCCCCACGCAGGGGCTGCCAGGCCCCGGAAGGAGCACCCGGCACCCCTGCGGAAGGCTCGGCCACTCCTTCTCCCCGAACCCTGCTGTACACCTCCGCGTCGGCTTTCGCGACGGGCGGCCGGGGTACGAGTGAGCATGGCCCCGCTCCGCAGTCGGGCCCCTCAGGATTGGGAGGGAGTGACCGTGTCCTCGGCCCGGAACTGGGCGGTCGGCGCCGCCGCCGCTCTGCAGGACGCTCTGGCACCGCTCGTCTCCGCCGGCCGGGTCCCGGGCGGCGTGATCACCGCCGGAACGGTCGGCGGCCCACGCGTCACCGCCGCCTGCGGCACGGTCGGCGCCGAGTGCGGTCCGGCGGCACCCGACGAGCACACCCGCTACGACCTCGCCTCGCTCACCAAGGTGGTGGCCACCTGGCCGCTGATCGGCCGGGCCGTCCGCGAGGGACTCCTCGATCTCGACACCCCGCTGCGCGTCATCCGCCCCGAACTACCGCCGCCGGGTGTCGATCTGACCGTACGCCAACTCCTCACCCACACCAGCGGTCTGTTCGATCGCACCCACTTCGACCGCTACCTGGGCGACCCGACCCCGCTGGCCCGGCTGATCTGCGCGGAGCCGCTGATCAGCGAGCCGGGTCGGCAACACCGCTACATCGACCGGGGTTTCATCCTGCTCGGCCTGCTCCTGGCGACCTTGCGCGGACGCCGTCTGGACCTGCTCGCCGACGAACTCTGGCGCGAGCTGGGCATGACCGAGACGTCGTACAGCCCGCTGGCCCGTTCGCCGCAGGTCGCGCCGACCGAGGCACGCCTGGTCGGCGCACCCCGGGTCTGGGGCACCGTGCACGATCCGAGCGCCGCCCTCATGGGCGGAATCGCGGGGCATGCCGGGGCGTTCAGCACCGCCGCCGATCTGGCCGTCTTCGCCGAGCACGCGCTCGTCTCACCCTGGCTGGCCGAGAGCATGCGCTCCGCCGTCCCGATCGAACCCGGCCGCCGCCGTGGCCTCGCCTGGATCGTCGCCGACACCGGCCCGGACGCCGGGCCCGTCGCCTACCACCACGGCTTCACCGGCACCAGCATCCACCTCGACCCGCGCACCGGCCGCTACCTCGTCCTGCTCACCAACGCGGTCTACCACGGCCGGGACAGCGCCCTGCTGGTGCCGCTCCGCGCCCTCGCCCTCACCACCCTCGCCACCCTCACCGACCCGGCCTGACCGCACCACCCGCACCACCCGCACAACTCCCAGGAGGAGAAAGCACGTTGACCACCACCTGGCTGCCCGAGCACGAATGGCTGGCGAGCCTCGTCCGCGCCTACGTCGGGAGCAGTGTGCTGCTGACCGATCCCGACGGCAACGTCCTCCTCCTGAAGGCGAGTTACCGCGACTCCTGGCTCTACCCGGGCGGTGTGATCGACCAGGGCGAGAGCCCGGAGCAGTGCGCCGCACGGGAGCTGCGGGAGGAGACCGGGCTGAGCATTCAGAGTCTGCGCCTGGTCGTGGTGGAGTGGCGCGACCCGCTGCCCGAGCAGGGCCAACAGGCCCACCCTGCCGTTCAGTTCATGTTCGACGGCGGCACCGTGTCCGCCGGGTCGGTCATCCACCCGCAGGCCGAGGAGGTGGCCGAGTACGGCTTCTTCTCCGTGCCGAGAGCCCTCGAACTGCTGCACCCGCATGCGGTACCGCGCCTGGTGCACGCGCTCCGGGCTCGCCGTGACGGTGGCACCGCCCTGCTGCACAGTCCCGGCTACCTCGGCTGAGCACTCCGCTGCCGCCGGGCCCGCCGGTCCCGCACCTGCTCTTCGGGTGAACCTGTGGAGGCCCGCGCAGGGAGAGATATACGGAACAGTCGATTCCGATTAATCTCCGGGCAACAGTGTCGAGCACCCGATCGAGGAGAGACACCATGCCCAGCACCTACGAGGAGTCCGCCCCCGGCGACGAGACCGGTGGCGAGGCCCGGGCGGTCACCGTCGGCGATCTGCTCAACGACGTTCCCGATGCCGGCCTGGAGAGCGAGACGGCGGGGTGGGCGTCCGACGACTACGACGGCGTGGAACCGCACCACAACCTGGACTGACCGCCCCCGAGTGCCCCGGTCCGCCCCGCGCCGACCGGGGCACTCACGTCCCCGGGGACGGCCGAGCGGTGCGGACGGAAATGATGTCGGCATTCGGAACGATCGGTGTTCCAATGGTTGGGACAACTGGTGGAAACAGCTGGTCGGGAGAACCGGTTGGGACACCGGAGAAAGCCGCGACGCCGTCCCCACGCGGTGCCGCCATCGGGACTCGCGTCGCCCCGATCCTCAGGGAAGCCGAACACGATGGCCGTCGTCGATCACCACCCGGACGATCCCCGGATAGACCTCGAACTCGTCCAGGCCGCCACCCACACCGCCGAGACGTACGCCCGGGGTGACAACCACACCGTCGCCGCCGCCACCCGTGCCAAGGACGGCCGTATCGTCACGGCGCTCAACGCCTACCACTTCACCGGCGGCCCCTGTGCCGAACTGGTGGCCCTCGGCGCCGCAGCCGCCCAAGGCGCGTACGAGCTGGAGGCGATCGTCGCGGTCGGTGACGGCGGGCGCGGGATAGTGCCGCCCTGCGGGCGCTGCCGACAGGTCCTGTTCGACTACTTCCCGGACATCACCGTCATCCTGGCCGCCGGACCCCGGCCGCGCGCGGTCCCCATCTCGCGGCTGCTGCCCGATACCTACGTCTGGGCCGACCACCAGTAGCCCCCG
The DNA here is from genome assembly GCF_000955975.1 of Saccharothrix sp. ST-888. Taxonomy (GTDB): domain Bacteria; phylum Actinomycetota; class Actinomycetes; order Streptomycetales; family Streptomycetaceae; genus Kitasatospora. Next base: position 3,155 of record NZ_JYJF01000187.1, on the reverse strand, counting down.
AGGCCCCTCGGGGCACGACCCTCCGTACCGAGCCGGCGACCACAGGTCACCGGGCGGCAGGCCGTACGGCGGTGCCGCTCGGGTGAGCACCGGCCGGTCGCGCCTGTTCGGGACAAGGGCGCGGGTACCGCCCGTCCTCGCAGGTCCACGGCGCGGTGCGCCGCGCGCTGCGGCCCGCTGCCACGACTCGTGAGCACCTGCGCTGGCCCGACGTGTCGGGCGTTCAGTCGGCACGCGGCCGACCATCCCACATCGCGGACGCGGGCGCATCCGAAAGGACCGGCGTCGCCGCCGGGTTGACGATCGACGCGCCGAACTCCGGCCGCAGCGGCCCGCCTTCACTCCGCAGGGGGGGCTCGACACGCTCCCGGCTGCGAGCCCGGCGCCGAGCGCGGCCACGGCCCGGGCCCGACGCCGTAGCCGAAGCCGTAACCGAATGTCTGATCGGCTTCCAGCAACTCGCCGGTCCTGACACCGAAGTGCCCACATCGAGTGAGCACGCCCGGGACACGCCGAGCGGCCGTCCTCGGCGCCGCCAGGACCGGGGTCGCACCGACACCCCGCCCTCACGGACCGCACCATCCAGCGGCTCCGTAACCCCCGCACGCCTTCGCGCAACCGGTGGCCCGCGCCCCGCCACGGCCGGCCGCCCGGGCGGTCCGGGGTGCCCGCGCACCGCATCGCACCGTGAACCATCCCTCCACACCCGGGAGCACCATGCCCGAGCAGAGCGCGAAACCCGCGCATCGGGCGCGGGGCCGACCTCGCGCTGCTGGCCGCAGGCCGCGCGGCGGAGCTGGAGGCGTACGACGTCCCGCAGTACAACGACAAGTGGGAGTCGGCGGACCGGGGCGCGCAGACGGCCCCCGAACTGCTCCAGAACTCCCAGGAGGTGATCGCCGCGACCGTCTCGCCGGTCGCGGCGGCCGGGGTCCTGGCCACCCTCCACCCGTATCTGCTGCCGCCCCTGGTCCTCGACTCCGTCCCGACCGGCGTCGCCGCCGTGCGGGTCGCCCGGATCCACTACCTCGCCGCCGTCACCACCTCCGACGACCGGCGGGCGCTGCGGATCTACCGGTGGTTCGTGATCGACAAGCAGACGGCGGAGGAGGTGCGTTCGGACACCGTCACACCGTTCCTGATGACCAAGTACCGGGCGGCGGAGCCGCGGGTCGCCACCGCCACCGACCGGGCGACGCTCCGTTCGACTGCCGTAGTGCGTAGTTGACGTGCCCGAAAGGACGTCAACACCGATTCTCCCGGCAGCAGTTCACCGGCGCGCGCACCTGTTCACGTCCACCTGACCTGGAGGAGCACATACGCATGGGCAAACAGCTGAGGCTTTGGGCAGGCATCCCGCTGGCCGCAATCGCGTTGACGGCCCCGACTGCGGGCACCGCCTCCGCCGCGATACCGGTCAACAAGCCGATGGCCGGGAGCATGACGTACTACACCGACGCCGGGCACGGAGCCTGCGGGACCCTGATCGACGCCTCGTCGGAGACCCTGGTCGCTGTCTCCCACACCTGGTGGACCTCCGCCAACCCGAAGAACGACCCGCTCTGCCGGGGCGTGTCCGTGAAGGTCACGTACCAGGGGAAGACCATCACGGTCCCGGTCAAGGACAAGTGTCCGTCGTGCGACGCGGGCCACATGGACCTCAGCCAACCGGCGTTCGGCAAACTCGCCCCGCTCGGCACCGGCGTGATCAACGGCATCACCTGGCAGTTCGTGAACGCCGACGGCAAGGCCCTCGGCCCGGCCATCAGCGGCACCGCCGGCTCGGACCGCACCGGCGCACGCTCCCGGTAGCCCGGGCTCGCGCGGACGACGGGCGGCAGGCGGCACCGGCTCGGGCACGGCCTGCCGCCCACCCGGATCGGCCGGACCGCTCCCGCTCAGGGACAATGGAGTCCGGTCCGGAGCGCGGCAGGAGGCGGTGCTCACCCCTGCCGCAGGAGAAGGCACCTTGTCCCAGAAGCGCAAAGCCAAAGCCCCTTCCGCTTCCGCCTCGGCCGGCAACTCCCGCACCGCACGCACCTCGGCGGCACGCACCTCGGCGGCGCCCGCCACCGTCGCAGCTGCCCCCGCCACCGCGCCAGCCGATGGCCGTCGACTGAGCCTGCTGTCCGACTGCGCGAACTGCTTCGGACTGTGCTGTGTGGCTCTGCCGTTCGCCGCCTCCGCCGACTTCGCGGTCAACAAGGACGCCGGCAAGCCGTGCTCCAACCTCCAGGCGGACTTCCGCTGCGGCATCCACACCCAGCTGCGACAGAAGGGCTTCCCGGGCTGCACGGTGTTCGACTGCTTCGGCGCCGGGCAGAAGGTGTCCCAGGTCACCTTCGACGGGCAGGACTGGCGGCAGGCTCCCGACAGCGCCCGGCAGATGTTCGACGTGTTCCCCGTCATGCGACAGCTGCACGAACTGCTCTGGTACCTGACCGAGGCACTGGAACTGCCGGCCGCCCGCCCCGTCCACGGTGACCTCCGCCGCGCGCTGAACGACACCGAGCAGCTCACCCTGAGCGACGCCGAAACCCTCGTCCGGGCCGATGTCCCCGCACTCCGCGCCGAGATCAACACGCTCCTGCTGCGCACCAGCGAACTCGTCCGGGCCGACGTCCCGGGCCGCAAGAAGAACCACCGGGGGGCCGACCTCATCGGCGCCAGGCTCAAGGGGGCCAACCTGCGCGGCGCCAACCTGCGCGGCGCCTACCTCATCGCGGCCGACCTGAGCGGTGCCGACCTGCGGTCCGCCGACCTGATCGGAGCCGACTTCCGCAACGCCGACCTGCGCGGCGCCGACCTCACCGGAAGCATCTTCCTCACCCAGGCCCAGCTCAACGCGGCCAGAGGCGACGCCACCACCAAGCTGCCCACGACCCTCAACCGCCCCGCCCACTGGTAGCCGATCCCCCGACGCGACATGCACCAGCCCCTTGGTGCACAGGTCCCGCTCAGGGCACGGCGGTGGCTGCGGCGACGACCTGCGCACGGTCCGCCGGGTGCTCGGCCAGCCAGCGGCCGAGAGTGTGCGGGGAACCGGGGAACACGAGGCGTGAAGTTCCACCCTCGGCTCGGACACCTGGACACTGGGACATGTGAGCCCGGAGGAAGCAGTTTCAGGTGGGAACCAAGAGCAACATGAGTAAGCG
>NZ_JYJF01000186.1 GCF_000955975.1 Saccharothrix sp. ST-888 | reverse complement strand
GCTTCAACGAGGTGGTGCGCGCCGACAAGCGGGTCGAGGCGGTCCTGCTCACCGTCGCCGACGGCCTGACCCTGGCCCGTCGGCTGGACTGAGCCGGTCGGGTGCTCCTGGCAGGTGCTCCTGACGGCTGCGAGTGGGCATGGCCATGGCGGAATATCGGCCGGAGCCGCATGGAGTGCGGCCGGCGGTGGTAGGTCCTGGTGGTTCACGATTCGTGCCGACCCCCAGGGGATGACCGGATGCGCCCTGCCCGCAAGCCCAGTCCCGCCGCGAGAACGGGCCGGGTGCTGCTCCCGCTGCTCGGTGCCGTGCCGTTCGGCGGGATCCTCGGCGGTGTCTTCTTCGCCAACCGGGTGACGCCCTATGTGCTCGGGATGCCCTTCCTCCTGTTCTGGGTGGTCCTCTGGGTGGTCCTCAGCTCCGCGGTGATGGCGGCGGTCTACCGGCTGGACCCGGACAACCGGGAGCCGGGCGAGGCCGAGGAGGTCGGGCCGTGACCGCACTCCTGGTCATCGCGGCCTTCCTGCTGGTCGCCGTCGCCCTGGGCCTGCGCGCGCGTCGCGGCAGGGACATGAACCTTCAGGAGTGGTCGGTCGGCGGGCGCGGCTTCGGCACGGTCTTCGTCTTCCTGCTGCTCGCCGGCGAGATCTACACCACCTTCACCTTCCTCGGCGCCTCGGGCTGGGCGTACGGGAAGGGCGGACCGGCCTTCTACATCCTCGCCTACGCCTCGCTCGCCTACGTGATCTCGTACTGGCTGCTGCCGGTGGTCTGGCGGTTCGCCAACGAGCACCGGCTGGTCTCCCAGTCCGACTTCTTCGCCCGGAAGTTCGACAGTCCCGCGCTCGGCGCGCTGGTCGCGCTGGTGGGTGTGGTGGCGATGGTGCCGTACCTGGTGCTCCAGCTCACCGGGATGGGCCTCATCGTCTCCGCCGCCTCGTACGGGCACCTCTCGCCGCATGCCGCGGTGGTGATCGGCACGGTCGCGCTCACCGGGTACGTCACCGTCTCCGGTATCCACGGGTCGGCGTGGACGGCGGTGCTCAAGGACGTGCTGATCCTCGGGGTGGTGGTCTTCCTCGGCCTCTACCTGCCGCTGCACTACTCCGGCGGGATCGGGCGGATGTTCCACTCGGTCGACGCGGCCAGGCCGGGTTTCCTGACACTTCCGCACCAGGGCCTGAGCCCGTGGTGGTTCGCCTCGACCGTGCTGCTCTCCGCGCTCGGCTTCTACCTGTGGCCGCACACCTTCAGCGCCACCTACAGCGCCAGGAACCCCGGGGTGTTCCGCCGCAACGCCGTGTTCCTGCCGCTGTACCAGCTGGTCCTGCTGTTCGTGTTCTTCGCCGGGTTCGCCGCCCTGGTCGCCGTACCCGGGCTCAAGGGCGCCGACGGGGACCTGTCGCTGCTGAAGGTCACGGTCAAGTCCTTCGACCCGTGGTTCGTCGGGGTGGTCGGCGGCGCCGGGCTGCTGACCGCGCTGGTCCCCGGCTCGCTGCTGCTGATGGCCTCGGCCACCTGCCTGGCCAAGAACGTCTACCAGCTCGCCCGCCCGGCCGCCACCGAGCGGACGGTCGGACGGCTCGCCAAGGCGCTGGTCCCCGTGCTCGCCGCGGTGGCGCTGCTCTTCACCTTCAACGGCGGCAGCGCCATCGTGAATCTGCTGCTCATGGGGTACGCCCTGGTCACCCAGCTGTTCCCGGCGCTGCTGTTCAGCCTGACCGCCCGCCGCGCGGTCACCAAGCAGGGGGCGGCGGCCGGGATCGTCGCGGGCGTGGCCACGGTCGCCGCCACCACGCTGGCCCGCACCACCGTCGCCGACCTGCTGCCCTTCCTGCCGCAGCCGGTGAAGGACCTCAACGTGGGCATCGTCGCGCTGCTGGTCAACACCGTTGCGCTGCTGGTGGTCTCCGCCGCCACCCGGCCGTCCGCCGTGGCGGCACCGGTGCCGGTGACCGGCGAGGCGGGGTGAGCCGCCCCGGGTGCCCGGAATGTCCGCCGAGCGCCGGGTCCGTGCTCCCGTGCGCCGGGTGCGTTGCGACCGGGGCGCATGCGGCGGATGAGGGGGAGGAAGGCTCCCGGGGGCATGGCGAACGGACAGTCGGGCCCCGGGGCCGCGGGAAGGGTGTCAAGGGCGTGGGAACGGACGGATTCGTGGCGCTGTCAGCCGAGTTGACCGGCTTCAGCGCGGCCGAGCTGTGGGCCACCGGCATGGTCGAGCCGTACCGGACGGCGGTGCGGGAGCGGGTCGGCGGGGAGCAGCTGGACGAGTTGGCGGCCGCGGTGTCCTGCACCGCGGCCTCGGGCGGCACCCCGGTCCGTCCTGCGGACGAGGCGCTCGGCGAGCTCGCGGTGGCGGTGGCGTACCTCTGGTACACCGGGAGCTGGCCGGGCCTGCCCGAGCCGGTGCGGGCACGGCTGGGCTGTGCTGCGGACGACGAGCCGTTCACCGTCCACCCCGACTCCTACGCGGCCGGGCTGGTCTGGCGGACCTTCGGCGGCCACGCCCCCGCGACGCACGCGCCCGGTTTCGGCAGCTGGTCCCGGCCGCCGCAGGAGCCGGTCCGCACGGGCGCGGGGGGCGGCCGGTGACCGCCACCGGACGGGGGACCGCCGGGCGCCGCTGGGACGCGATCGTGGTCGGGGCGGGCTTCGCGGGCTCGCTGGTGGCCGCGCGGCTGGGGCAACTGGGCCACCGGGTCCTGGTGCTGGAGGCGGGCACCCAGGCACCGGGCGCCGACCTGGGCCACGCCGACGCCGTACGCGCCTACCGCTCGGCCGTGGTCAAGGTGCCCAACTCGCCCTATCCGACCACCGCGGCGGCGCCGTCCCCCGATGTCACCGATCTGGTCGGCACGGCGGACGGCGGCTACCGCGCCGACGGCCATCTGGTCCAGCGCGGTCCGCTCCCGTACGGCAGCGGGTACCTGCGGGCCAACGGCGGTACGGGGCTGGCCTGGACGGGCCTGGCGCTGCGGATGCACCCGGAGGACTTCCGCGCCGGGGACTTCGGCCACGGCCGGAACTGGCCGATCGGATACGCCGAGCTGGAACCGTACTACCGCCGGGCCGAGCGCGAGCTGGGCGTGGCGGGCGACGCCGGGGAGCAGCGTACGGAGGTCGGACTCCCGCTGCCGGACGGCTACGTCTTCCCGATGCACGCCATCCCCCGCACCCACCTCGACCAGGTGCTGGCCGACTCCCTGGACGCCAAGCGGGTGCACGACCCGGTCGCCGGCACCGACGTCCGGCTGAAGGTGGTCACCACCCCGCACGCCCGCAACGGCATCCCGAACCCGGCCTACGACGACGGCGCCGGCTACCGGCCGGTGGGCGCGCCCGGCGCCCCCAAGGCCGGTCTGCGCTGCCTCGGCCACGCCGCCTGCGTACCGATCTGCCCCTCCCAGGCCAAGTACACCCCGCTCAAGTCCCAGGCCGCCTGGTCGACTTCGGTCGAACTGGTCACCCGCGCCGTGGCCGGCCGGGTGCTGGTGGACGGGACGGGGCGGGCCACCGGCGTCGAGTACCGGACGTACGGGGACGACGGCGCGCCGCCCGGTCCGGCCCGGACCGTCGAGGCGGACCTGGTCGTCCTCGCCGCGCACGCGATCGAGAACGCCCGCCTGCTGCTCGCCTCCGGTCTGGCCGGTGGCAGCGGCCAGCTGGGGCGCAATCTGATGGACCATCCCGTGCTGCTCACCTGGGGGTTGATGCCGCGCCAGGTCGGCCCGTACCGGGGCCCGGGATCGACCGCGGGGCTGGAGGGCTTCCGCTTCGGTGCGGCCCGCGCCCGCCGCGCACCGTTCCGGATCGAGATCGGCAACTGGGGCTGGACCTGGGCCGCCGGGCCGCCGGCCGGCCGGGTCGCCGAACTGCTGCGTGGTGGCGGCCCCGACGGGCGCGGGCTGTTCGGCCCGGCACTTCGGCAGGCGCTCGGCGACCGGGTCGGCCGGGAGTTCGCCCTGCAGTTCGAGATGGAGCAGGAGGCCGACCCCGCCAACCGCGTCACCATCGACCACCGCCACCTCGACCGCCTGGGCAACCCCCGGCCGGTTCTCCACTACGACCTGTCCGACCAGGTGAAACGCGGCATGGCGGCGGCGCGGGCGGTGTCCGACCAGATCTTCGCCCTGCTCGGCGCCGAGGACCGCACCCGCTACGGGCCAGGCCCCGGCTGGCCCGGCCGGTTCGAGCACCAGGGCCGCTCCTACGGCTTCCGGGGAGCGGGCCACGGTGCCGGGACGCACCTCATGGGCGACTCGCCCGCCACCTCCGTGGTCGACCAGTGGCAGCGCTGCTGGGAGCATCCCAACCTCTACGCCGTCGGCTGCGGCAGCATGCCCTCCCTGGGCACCTCCAACCCCTCGCTGACCATGGCCGCACTCGCCCTGCGCAGCGCCGATCGGATCCACCGCGACCTGTCCGCGCTGCGTCGCGCGCCCGTCACGACCCCTTGAGGAGCCATCGCCATGACCGACCTGCCGCTGCCGCCCGTCGCCGCCCCGTACCGGCTGCCGTTCCACTACGGCGCCCTGCACAACATCGGCGTCGACTACCTGGTGGACCCCGGGCCCGTGCGGGACCTGCTGGCGGAGCGGCACCCGCAGCTGACCGCCGCCGAGTTCGACGGCCGGGCGTGCGTCTCGCTCAACTACCAGCTGTACTTCGCGCAGTACCCGAACGGCGGCGGTGTCACCCAGGAGATCGAGTTCAACCTCATCGCCCACCCCACCGCCTGTGCCGCCCTGCTGCCCCGGCTCGACTACCAGCAGTACGCCCGGGGCTGGGAGCAGACCAAGCAACTCGGCATCGCCCGCATCCACGTGGTCTGCGACAACCCGCTCGCCATCGACGCCGGGACCAGGCTGTACGCGGAGCCCAAGTACCCGGGCTGGTTCGAGAGCACGATGCCCTCGCTCAACGGGCCGGCCGACGCGCAGTCCTGGTCGGTGGCCTGCCGGCAGGCCACCGTCGGCGCGGGCGGCCTCGAACCGCAGGACACCCTGCTGTTCTCGCTCGACGCGGACCTGGCCGGACTGCCGCACGAGCCGGTCAACAACACCCCGATCACCGGCTACGGCACCGACCCGCAGGAGCGGCTGCTCGCCGGCGCGCTCAACGTCTACCAGCCCTACCGCCACCACCCGCTGGACCAGGCCGCCGCCACCCGCCGGATCAAGCTGCACATACCCGACAGCGGCACCGAACTCGGCCGCCACCTCGGCGAGTTGATCGGTTCATCCCCGGCCGCCGGGGTGTGGACGTACCAGTCGCCGCCGGTCGCCGCGCACAACCGCCCCTACTACGTCCCGTCGAAGCTCTGACGCCCCCCGGGCCCGGACCGGCACTGACGCCGCCGAAACCCGGATGCGGCCGCCGGACGGCTCCGGCTAGCCTTGGCCGCATGTCAACGCCCCGAGTTTCCTAGCTCAAGGACCCGCTTCCACGCCACCCGTGTGTCCTTCTGCTTTCTCGGAGCGTCATCCCATGATCACCGTACGCGGTGTCGACGTGCGCGTCGGCGCCCGTCTGCTGCTGTCCGACATCTCCTTCCACATCGCCCCCGGCGACCGCGTCGGCCTGGTCGGCCGCAACGGCGCGGGCAAGACCAGCCTGCTGAAGACCCTGGCCGGCGCCGAACGGCCCGCCGCCGGCTCGGTCACCGTCACCGGCTCCCTCGACTACCTGCCGCAGGACTCGCGCGCGGCCGACCCCGCCACCACCGTCACCGGCCGGATCCTGTCCGCCCGGGGGCTGGACCGCGCGGTCGGCGCGCTGCGGGCCGCCGAGGCGGCGATGGCCGGGGCGCGGGGGCCGGCCGGTCAGGCCGGCTTGCGCGCCTCGATCAGGAAACGGGTCGCATGGGCGACGAAGGGCCCGTCGCGCTCGATCTGCTCGTGCAGCTCCCTGAGCCGGTCGCGGTACTGCGCCACGGTGAACCCCGGCACCATCCAGATGACCTTCCGCAGGAAGTAGACCACCGCGCCGATGTCGAAGAACTCCGTCCGCAGGGACTCGAACCGCAGGTCGACGACGTCCAGCCCGGCGGCCTGGGCGGCCCTGCGGGTCTCCTCGGGGTGGCGTCCGCTCCGGACCTTCTCGGGCTGCGGACCGAGGAAGTACTCGACCAGCTCGAAGACGCTGGAGTGGCCGACGTGCTGCGCGAGGTACGTCCCGCCGGGCCGCAGGACCCGGGCGATCTCCTCCCACCAGACGGTCA
>NZ_JYJF01000185.1 GCF_000955975.1 Saccharothrix sp. ST-888 | reverse complement strand
CCGGCGAGGCGCTGTACCTCGGCGCGGGCGTCCCGCACGCCTATCTGCGCGGGCTCGGCATCGAGATCCTGGCCAACTCCGACAACGTGCTGCGCGGCGGGCTGACCCCCAAGCACGTGGACGTCCCCGAGCTGCTGCGGGTGGTGATCTTCCGGGGCGGGAAGCCCGAGGTGCTGCGGCCGGTGGCCGACGCCGACGGCGAGGAGCTGTACCCGGTGCCGATCGACGAGTTCCGGCTCTCCCGCTTCGCCCTCGGCACCGCCGCCCGCCGGCTGGCCGGGGACGCCCCGCAGATCCTGCTCTGCACGGAGGGCACCGCCCAGCTCACCGCCGCCGACGGCAGCACCCTGGCCCTGGCCCGCGGCGAGTCCGCCTTCCTCCCCGCGACCGGCGCCGACACCGAACTCTCCGGTCCCGGCGCCACGGTCTTCCGGGCCACCGTCACGCTCTGATCCGCACCTCGTCCCCGGCGTCCCCGGCGTCCCCGGACGGCCCGGTCCGGACCGGCGGTTCGCCCTTCGCCCAGACCACCTCCAGCCGGAGCAGGTCGAACCGCCAGCCGGCCGGCGTCCGCACGGCCTCGCCGGACATCCGCCCGGCGACCTCGAAGGTGGTGCCCGGAGCGAGCGAGCGCTCCGCGTGCAGCTCGTCCGAAAGGACGTGCAGGCAGAGCAGGTTGAACTGGAAGACGGCCCGATCGCCCTGCACGGTGATGCCGTAGTTCGAGCCGAGGTGCACCGTCCGGTCGAACCTCCCCATCACCTCGGCGTGATACGCCCCCAGCCCCTCGATCCCCTCCCGGGTGCCCACCGGGAACACCAGCCGGACGTTCTCGGCGAACAGCGACCTGACCCACTCCTCGTCGTGGACCCGGTCGTCCAGGCCGGCCAGGTACCGGTCGATCAGCTTCGCCACCGCGTCACGCTCCACGTACGCGCCCAACAGTTCGCGCAGCATGGCGAGTTCGGCCGAATCGGTCAGTGCCTGCTGGTTCGTCTTCGTCATGCGTCCATGATGGAATCTCAAGCTGACTTGAAGTCAAGCAAGCACCCGACTCGCCTCCTCACGCGTTCATGACTGCCGATCAGGCCGTCTCGGCACCCCGGAGTCGGTCGGCGCGTGGGCCTCGCCGTGGTCGACCGAACGCAGGGCGCCGAGCTGGGGCTGTGTCATCCGCCGAGGTCGAGGGGACATCGCCCGGGAGACCCGGACACCTGGCGTGAAAACCCACGCCTGCACGTTTCCCGCGCCCGCTATAGCGCGGCGGTATGCCCGCGATGTGCGGGATGCCACCGGCGGACGGGCCTGCCGGGAGCGGTACTGGACGCGGTGGAGCGCCGAGCGGCATCTGCGGCTGATGGACGAGGCCGGCATCGGGTTCAGTCTGCTCTCGCTCTCCTCGCCCGGGGTGCACTTCGGCGACGACGCCACCGCCCGGGCGCTGGCCCGCAGGATGAACGACGTGGCCGCCGCGACGGCCGCCCGGCGCCCCGACCGCTTCGGCTACTTCGCGGTGCTGCCGCTGCCAGACACCGACGGCGCGCTGGCCGAGCTCGACCGGGCCTTCCACCAGCTCGGCGCCCGCGGTGTCATCCTGCTGACCAACAACGCCGGCCACTATCTCGGTGACCCGCGGCTGCACCCGGTGCTCGCCGAACTCGACCGGCTCGGTGCGGTGGTGCTGCTCCACCCGACCTCCTGCACCGGCTGCGAGAACCTCGCCCTGGGCCGGCCGCGGCCGATGATCGAGTTCCTCTTCGACACCGCGCGCACCGTGGTCGACTTCATCCTCAGCGGGGCCGCCGAGCGCTGTCCACGGTTGCGGATCATCGTGCCGCACGCCGGCGGCGTACTGCCGCTGCCCGTGGACCGGGTGGAGCTCTTCAGGTCGATCCACGGCGAGTCCGCCGACCGGCGGACGGTGGCCGAACTGCTCGGCACCTTCCACTACGACCTGGCGGGCACGCCGTCCGCCCCGCAACTGGCCGCACTGCGCTCGGTGGCCGGCCAGGACCGGCTGCTCTACGGCAGCGACTACGCCTGGACCCGCCACGAACAGGTGCTCCGGGCGATCGGCATGCTCGACCGGTCACTGCGACCGGACGCAGGTGGGAGCTGGCGCCGCCTGACCAACCGCAACGCGCGCCGGCTGCTCGCGAGCGGACCTCCGAACGAGCCTCACCACCCGGCTGGGTCAGGCTCCTGACCCAGCCGGTCCCAGAACCGCGTCAGCTCTGCCACCACCCGGCCGTCGGAGCCGGGATCAGGCTGCGGACTTCGGGACCCCGCGCCTCAGGTCACGTCGCGCGTCATGTCGACGAAGCGCGAGTAGTGGCCCTGGAAGGCGACCGTGATGGTGGCGGTGGGGCCGTTACGGTGCTTGGCGACGATCAGGTCGGCCTCGCCGGCCCGGGGGGACTCCTTCTCGTAGGCGTCCTCGCGGTGGAGCAGGATGACCATGTCGGCGTCCTGCTCGATGGAGCCGGATTCGCGGAGGTCCGAGACCATCGGCTTCTTGTCCGTACGCTGCTCGGGGCCACGGTTCAGCTGGGAGAGCGCGATGACCGGGAGCTCCAGCTCCTTGGCGAGCAGCTTGAGGTTACGGGACATGTCGGAGACCTCCTGCTGGCGGCTCTCGGCCCGGCGGGAGCCGCCCGACTGCATCAGCTGGAGGTAGTCGATGACGACGAGCTTAAGCTCGTTGCGCTGCTTGAGGCGGCGGCACTTGGCGCGGATCTCCATCATCGACAGGTTCGGCGAGTCGTCGATGTAGAGGGGGGCGTTGGTGACGTCGGGCATCCGGCGGGCGACCCTGGTCCAGTCGTCGTCGGTCATGTTGCCGGAGCGCATGTGGTGCAGCGCGACCCGGGCCTCGGCGGAGAGCAGGCGCATCGCGATCTCGTTGCGCCCCATTTCGAGCGAGAAGATCACGCTCGGCAGGTTGTTGTGGATCGAGCAGGCGCGGGCGAAGTCCAGCGCCAGGGTCGACTTACCCATGGCGGGACGGGCCGCGATGACGATCATCTGCCCGGGGTGCAGACCGTTGGTGAGCGCGTCCAGGTCGGCGAAGCCGGTGGGGACACCGGACATCTGGCCCTGCCGGGAGCCGATCGCCTCGATCTCGTCGAGGGCCCCCTCCATGATGTCGGCGAGCGGGGCGTAGTCCTCGTTGGTGCGCTGCTCGGTGACGGCGTAGATCTCCGCCTGGGCGGCGTTGACGATCTCGTCCACGTCGCCCTCGGCGGCGTAGCCCATGCCGGCGATCCGGGTACCGGCCTCGACCAGCCGGCGCAGCACGGCGCGCTCGTGGACGATCTGGGCGTAGTACTCGGCGTTGGCGGCGGTCGGTACGGAGTTGACCAGGGTGTGCAGGTACGAGGCACCGCCGACCCGGGTGAGCTCGCCGCGCTTGGTGAGCTCACCGGCGACGGTGATCGGGTCCGCCGGCTCGCCCCTGGCGTAGAGGTCGAGGATCGCGCCGTGGATCAGCTCATGGGCCGGCCGGTAGTAGTCGGCGGGCTTGAGCACCTCGACGACGTCGGCGATGGCGTCCTTGGAGAGCAGCATGCCGCCGAGGACCGACTGCTCGGCGGCCAGGTCCTGCGGGGGGACGCGCTCGAAGCCGTCCACACCGGAGCGGCCCTCGTCCTGGGCGTCCTCGCGCTTCTTCCGGTCGAAGCCGCCGCCCTTGCGGTCGCCGCCCTTCTGACCGCCACCCTTCTGGAAGGCGCCCTTGCCGCCCTCGCCGCGACCGCCGTCACCGTCGGCACGGCGGCGGCTGACCGGCAGGCGGTCGCCCGGTCCGTCCGGGAAGGGGTCGTCGGGGAAGGCCCCGTCCGAGAACGGGCCGGGGGGGAAGGCGTCGTCGGACGGCTGCCAGTCGTCCTCCGGTGGGGGAGGGACGTCGTGGTCGTCGTACTGGGGGCCGGTCACGCGTGTTCCCCGATCAGCGAGTGGTGCGAGTGGAGCTGGCCTTGCCGATGGCGCATCCCCTTTCATACGCCACCGCGCCGGATAATCGGGCGCCGGGCAGGAGGTGTCGCACGGGTGGCTGCGGCGGTCAGACGACCACGCTAAGGGGCCGGACGGCGATCGGCCAAGATGGTTATCCACAGGCTGTGTGGATGAACGGCCCACTCCTGTGGAGAACCCCCTCAAACCTGTGTACAAGTCTGTGGACAGCACTGTGGATAACCACACAATCCTGCCACCGTCAACCCGCTGACCTGCGATAACTCTTTCCACCGGCTGTGCATGAGAAATTCTTCACACAGGCCGGGCCGCGCCCCGCGCCCCCGAGCGGCGCCACCGTCGATCAAGATTTCGAGTAATAGATAAAAGCGCCTAGCACTGCTTACCTGTGGATGAGTACTCTTGTCCGCATGACAACCGCCCCCACCCGCCGTCGGCACGACCGGGAGATTCTCGCCCTGGCTGTCCCGGCCTTCGGGGCACTGGTCGCCGAACCGCTGTTCCTGATGGCCGACTCCGCCATCGTCGGACACCTCGGCACCGCCCAGCTGGCCGGTCTCGGCATCGCCTCGGCCGGGCTCACCACCGCCACCGCCACCTTCGTCTTCCTCGCCTACGCGACCACCGCCGCCGTCTCCCGCCGGATCGGCGCGGGCGACCGCAGGGCGGCCATCCAGCAGGGCATCGACGGGATCTGGCTCGCCCTGCTGCTCTCGGTCGGCGTGGTGGCCCTGATGCTGCTGCTGGCCCCTTGGGCGGCCGCCTCCCTCGGCGCCTCCCCCACCGCCCTCCCGTACGCCGTGACCTACCTGCGGATCAGCGCCCTGGGGACACCGGCGATGCTGCTGGTCCTGGCCGCCACCGGCGTGCTGCGCGGCCTCCAGGACACCCGCACTCCGCTGCTGGTGGCGATCGGCGGCTTCACCGCCAACCTGCTGCTCAACCTCGGCCTGGTCTACGGCGCCGGACTCGGCGTGGCCGGCTCGGCCTGGGGCACCGTCCTGGCGCAGACCGCGATGGCCGCCGTGTACGTGCTGGTGGTGGTTCGCGGGGCGCGCCGCGAGGGCGCGGGGCTCCGTCCCGACCTGGCCGGGATCCGCGCCTGCGCCAAGGCCGGGGGCCCGCTGATGATCCGGACGATGAGCCTGCGCGGGGTCCTGCTTATCGCCACCGCCGTGGCCGCCCGGCTCGGCGACACCGCGGTGGCGGCGCACCAGATAGCCATGGCCCTCTGGGGCTTCCTCGCCTTCGCCCTGGATGCCATCGCCATCGCCGGTCAGGCGATCATCGGCCGCTACCTGGGCGCCGGGGACGTCCCCGGGACCAGGGCCGCCACCCGGCGGATGGTCGAGTGGGGCATCGGCGCGGGACTGCTGCTCGGCCTGCTGGTGGTGCTGGCCCGCCCGCTGTACGTGCCGCTGTTCACCCCGGATCCCCTGGTCCAGCAGCAGCTCTCGGACGTCCTGCTGCTGGCCGCGCTCACCCAGCCGGTCGGCGGGGTGGTCTTCGTCCTGGACGGCGTACTGATGGGCGCCGGGGACGGCCCCTACCTGGCCTGGGCGATGCTGGCCACCCTCGCGGTCTTCGCCCCGGTGGCCTGGGCCGTACCCGCGCTGGGGGGCGGGCTGACGGCGCTCTGGTGGGCCATGAACCTGTTCATGCTGGTCCGGGCGGCCTTCCTCGCCGTACGGGCGCGCAACGGCCAGTGGCTGGTCACCGGCGCGGTCCGCGCCTGACCCGGCCCCGGCGGGCGTCCCGGCAGCCCGCATCCGGCCACCTGTCACCCGCGTCGGCCCGCCTCCGCAGCGAAGCCCACGCCCCGCAGAAACGACCGAGGGCCGGTCTCCCCCTGGGGGAAGACCGGCCCTCGGTGCACAGCCAGGCCCTGACGGGCCGCTACGGCTTCGTTCAGGCGACGACGACGTCGATGTTCGCCTGGACGTCGGCGTGCAGCTTGACCGAGACCTTGTGGGTGCCCACGGTCTTGATCGGCGAGGCGATCGCGACAGCGCGCTTGTCCACGGCCGGGCCGTCGGCGAGCTTGATGGCCTCGACCACGTCGGCCTGGGTCACCGAGCCGAACAGGCGGCCGGCGTCGCCGGAGCGAACGGCCAGCTTGACCTGGAGGCCTTCGAGCTTGGCCTTGACCTCGTTGGCGGCCTCGAGGGTCTGGATCTCGTGGATCTTCCGGGCGCGACGGATGGCGTCGACGTCCTTCTGACCGCCCTTGGTCCAGCGGATGGCGAAGCCACGCGGGACCAGGAAGTTGCGGGCGTAGCCGTCCTTGACCTCGACGACCTCGCCGGCGCTACCGAGACCGGGAACCTCGTGCGTGAGGATGATCTTCATTACTCGGTCACCCTCTCTTAGCGCGTGGTGGAGGTGTAGGGCAGCAGCGCCATCTCACGGCTGTTCTTCACGGCCGTGG
>NZ_JYJF01000184.1 GCF_000955975.1 Saccharothrix sp. ST-888 | reverse complement strand
CGATACTGGGATTGAACCAGTGACCCCTACCGTGTCAAGGTAGTGCTCTCCCGCTGAGCTAATCGCGCCTGATGAGGCGGTACTGCGTCGGACCCCGAGAGGGCCGAGTGCGCGATACTGGGATTGAACCAGTGACCCCTACCGTGTCAAGGTAGTGCTCTCCCGCTGAGCTAATCGCGCCTGGTAAGGCGGTGCTACGTCAGGCCCCGAAAGGATGCCGCAGGTGCGCGATACTGGGATTGAACCAGTGACCCCTACCGTGTCAAGGTAGTGCTCTCCCGCTGAGCTAATCGCGCGGGGAGGTCCCCTGGCGAACCAGGGGAACCTCTTGGAGGTGGAGACGGGATTTGAACCCGTGTACACGGCTTTGCAGGCCGTTGCCTCGCCTCTCGGCCACTCCACCAGGCAACTGAGGAGAACGATCTTACCCTGTTCTCCGTCGAGCGGACGACGAGATTCGAACTCGCGACCCTCACCTTGGCAAGGTGATGCTCTACCAACTGAGCCACGTCCGCCTGTCTCCCGGGGCCCTTCACCGCTTTCCTGCGGCTCCGTGTCCCGGCGACGTGTTGAACTTTAGCGGAAACCTCGGCCAGCTCAAATTCCGTTCCCGCAGCGTGCCGCCGGAGTGGCCCGGAGGTGGTGCGTCGTCAGCCGCCCAGGACCCCTCCCGGGCGTACCGCTCCCGGTCGCGCGGCCACTCGCACGGATGACCTACGGGGGAACCTGCAGCCGGCCTGTGGACCCGATGGACCGACCGCCGGGCCGACCCGCCGATCGCCGACCGCTGCGCGACCGAAGCGGGAACTGCCGGAAGCCGGACGGCGTGCGGACCGCACCGCCCGCCCTCACCGACCTACACTTCAGCCACCGACCCATCCCTCGCCCCCGCGCCCACGTCCGCGCGGAACCGCAGAACAGCACCCGAGTCCGCGCAGGAGAACCGTGTCCGGCCGCACCACCGCCCTCGACCCCACCGCCCCGATAGCCCGCTTCGGCGGCCGCCTGGCGACGGGACTGCGCGAGGTCACCTCGGATCCGGCGGCGCTCGACTCCGGTGGCTTCTGGGCCGTCGCGTACGACTTCGAGGGCCGGCTCACCTGCGCCCGCTTCGAGCACGTCCGCCCCGAGCCCACGCCGCCGTGCACCGACGGCTGGCTCGGCCCGCAGCGCGACAGCTGGCACAGCTCCCTCGACCGGGACGCCTACACGGCCGGAGTCCGCCGCATCCGCGAACACATCGCGGCCGGCGAGGTCTACCAGGCCAATCTCTGCCGGGTGCTGTCCGCGCCGCTGCCCGACCCGGCCCGCAGTGACATCGACGCCCTCACCGGACTGCTCGCCCACGGCAACCCCGCCCCGTACGCGGGGACGATCCGGCTGCCCGAACACGGCGTCGAGATCGCCACCGCCTCGCCCGAGCTCTATCTGCGCCGCGACGGCCGTACGGTGTCCTCCGGGCCGATCAAGGGCACCGGCCGTACCGAGCACGACCTGCTGGACAAGGACCACGCCGAGAACGTGATGATCGTGGACCTGGTCCGCAACGACCTCGGCCGGGTCTGCGCCACCGGCAGCGTCACCGTCCCCGACCTCTGTGCGGTCGAGAAGCACCCGGGTCTGGTGCACCTGGTCTCCACCGTCGAGGGCACGCTGCGGGAGGGCGCGGGCTGGCCCGAACTCCTCGACGCGACCTTCCCGCCGGGCTCGGTCACCGGCGCGCCGAAGTCCAGCGCGCTGCGGATCATCGACGCCCTGGAGACCGCTCCGCGCGGCCCGTACTGCGGCGCGGTCGGCTGGGTCGACGCGGACCGCGGCGAGGCCGAACTCGCCGTCGGCATCAGGACGTTCTGGGTCGACCGGAGCAGCGGCCACCCCGTCCTGAGGTTCGGCACCGGCGCCGGGATCACCTGGGGCTCCGACCCCGCGCGCGAGTGGGACGAGACCGAACTGAAGGCCGCCCGCCTGGTCGCGATAGCGTCGGGCGCCAGCACCTGCTGATCCGTCCGCACCCGCCACCGGTCACACCCACCGGCCACCCGAGGAGCTGCCCGCCATGTCGAGTCCGACCCGAACCTGGGTGAACGGTTCCCTGCTGGAGAACAGCGACGCCGTGATCTCCGTCCACGACCACGGACTCACCGTCGGCGACGGTGTGTTCGAGACCGTCAAGGCGGTGGACGGGCGGCCCTTCGCGCTCACCCGCCACCTGGAACGGCTCACCCGCTCCGCTCGCGGACTCGGCCTGCCCGACCCGGACCACGACCTGATCCGCGAGGCCGTCCGGCAGGTCCTGCACGCCGACCCCGTGCCGCTCGGCCGGATCCGCATCACCTACACCGGCGGGATCTCCCCGCTCGGCTCCGAGCGCGGCACCGGCCCGGCCGGCCTCGTCGTCGCCGTCGGCAGCGCCAACCGGCGCCCCGACACCACCGCCGTCAGGACCGTCCCGTGGCGCCGGAACGAGCACAGCGCCGTGGCGGGCCTGAAGACCACCTCGTACGCCGAGAACGTGGTCGCCCTCGCCGCCGCCCACCGGGCCGACGCCTCCGAGGCCCTCTTCGCCAACATCGCCGGAAACCTCTGCGAGGGCACCGGCTCCAACGTCTTCGTCGTGCTGGACGGCCGACTGCTCACCCCCACGCTGAGCTCGGGCTGCCTCGCGGGCATCACCCGGCAACTGGTCGTCGAGTGGACCGGCGCCGAGGAGACCGACCTCCCCTTCGAGGTGCTCCAGCAGGCCGAGGAGATCTTCCTGGCCTCCACCCTCCGGGACGTCCAGGCCGTCACCCGGGTCGACGCCCGCGACCTGGCCCCCACACCCGGCCCGGTGACCCTCAAGGCCATGGCCCAGTTCGCCGAGCGCAGCGCCGACGACCTCGACCCGTGAGCGGGACTGCCCGCTGAGGGGGCGCTCCGCCAGGGGCGCGGTGAGCCGTGTGGACGCCCGGTCGCATCGGTGCGGGGCTTCCCGCGCGGTTCCCGCGTCCCCTGACGGCTGCCCGGCCGCCGTGTCCGGGAGTGAGCGGGTCCCGAAGTCGCGCGGGTAGAGACCGGCGGGGAGGGGGAAGGGAGCCCTCATGACCACCACGCTGCGCCCCGAGCGCCCCGAGGAGCCCGTGCCCGGCGGCGGCCGAAGCCGCCGCTGGCAGATCTGTGTCAACGGCCGTCAGGTCGGCGGCCTGCGCACCACGGCCCTGCCCTGGGGCTCCCAGTGGTGGGGTGAGATCTCCGAGATGGAGGTGGCCGAGGGCCGCCGGCGCGGTCGGGGCACCGTCGGCGCCCTGGCGGCCGAGGAGGTGCTGCGCGGCTGGGACTGCACCAGGGTGGACGTGAACATCCCCGCCGGGGCGACCGCCGCGCTCCGCCTCGCCCACGCGCTCGGCTACACCGAGCGGATGTGCAACATGGCCAAGCGGCTCGGCCCGGTCCCCGATCTGTCCCCCGGTCTGACGGCCCGCCCGATCGGCGCGGCCGAGTACCCGGACTGGCTCGCCCGGGCCAGGGCCGGCTACCTGCACGACCTGGTCGCGTCGGGCCTCACCGAGCAGCAGGCCCGCGCCAAGGCGGACGCCGACCACCGGAACGTGCTGCCCCAGGGTCCCGCCACCCCGGACGTCGCCCTGCGCCGCCTCTACGGCCCCGACGGCACCCCGCTCGGCACCCTCTGGACCGCCCTGCGGCAGGCCGTGCTCCCGAACGGCCTGCCACTGGCCTGGGTGATGACCGTCGAGGTGGACCCGGCCCGGCGCGGCCGGGGCTACGGCCGCGCCCTGATGCTGCTCGCCGAGCGCGAGTGCCTGGCCGCCGGAGTGCGGGACCTCGGCCTCAACGTCTTCAGCAGCAACACCGTCGCGACCGGCCTGTACGAGTCGCTCGGCTACCGGGTGACCAACCGGATCCTCGGAAAGTCACTGCGCTGAGCCCGTCGCCCGCCCCGGAGCACGGCCGCGCGAGGGGAGCCGGGTCAGGACCGGGCGCGCTGCTCCTCGATCACGGCGACGATGCGCTCGCGCAGTCCGTCCTGGCTCTTCCCGCCGTCCAGGCGCTGCCCGGCGATCACGTACGTCGGCGTGCCGGTGACGCCGATCGCTTTGCCCTCGGCCTGGTCGGCGTCCACGATCAGGGTGTGCCGGCCGTCGATCAGTGCGGTGTCGACCTCCTCCGCGTCCAGGCCGACCTCGGCGGCGATCTGCACCAGCAGCTTCTCCCCGCCCCGGTCCAGCTCCTCGACCCGGGCCAGCAGCGCCTCCACGTACGGCCACCCCTTGCCCTGGGCGAACGCCTCCTCGGCCGCCTGAGCCGCCGCGTACGCGTGCTTGTGCTTCTCCAGCGGGAAGTGCCGCAGCTCGATGGGCAGCGCGTCGCCGTACCGGGCGCGCAGCGCCCGCACGTCGTCCAGGGCGGTGCGGCAGTCCGGGCACTGGAGCTCGCACCAGAGCTCGAGGCGGGGGAGGGAACCTTCGATCATGCCCCCAGTCTGTCATCAGAGAGGGCCCCCACCCGGCCGCAGCGGCGGGCCTCAGCCGGCCGGTACGGCGTCCGCCGAGCGCTGCCGGGCCCGGTAGGCGGCCACATGCAGCCGGTTACCGCAGGTACGGCTGTCGCAGTAGCGGCGGGAGCGGTTGCGCGAGAGGTCCACGAAGACCCGGGCGCAGTCGGGCGCCTCGCAGCGGCGCAGCCGCTCGCGCTCCCCGGCCATCACGATGAAGGCCAGCGCCATCCCGAGTTCGGCCGCCAGGTGGTCGCCGAGCGCGGCGTGCGGGGCGAAGTAGTGGATGTGCCAGTCGTGCTGGTCGTGGTTGGTGAGCCGGGGCGTGGTCCCCGCGGCGGCCACCACCGCGTTCACCAGCTCGGCCGCCTCCTCGGTGGAGCCGACCGAGAACACCTCGCGCAGCTGCGAGCGGAGCCGGTGCACGGCGGCCAGATCTGCGGGGGAGAGGGAGTCGACCTCGCTGATGTCCCGGCGCACCACGAACGCGCTGAGCGCCGCGACGTCCGGGAGCTGCTCGCTGCCGCAGGCATCGGGCGAGGTGTTGAGCAGCTCCACCAGAACGCTCAGCGAGCACTCGGTGTCATGGGTGATCAGCACGTGAGGGCCCCTCGCGCGGCGGGCGGCCTCGGCCTCCCGCGTCGGTCATCACCCGCGACTCTACCGGGGCGGACCGTCAGAGCGGCGTATGTTCCGTCCCGCCGGGGCGGGCCGGCCGGGCCCTGGCACTGATGCCCGCGCGGGACGGTGGAGGGGCTGGCTGGAGGGACAGCGGGACCGGACGAAGGCGCCCGGCATGGTGACCGGTCATCCACACGCGGATGACCGGCACCGATTGCCGGGCGCCTTCGTCGTCGCCGATCAGGTCGGGCCGACCGCTCCGGTGGAAGCGACCGGGACGAACCCCGAGGCCGCTTGGTGCGCGGCAGACTGTGCGACCGTGCCCCCGAGTAGGACGGACGCTGTCAGGTAGCGGCCCCACCGCCGAGGCGGTCAGCTCTCGGCGAGGATGTGGGACAGCTCGCGATCCAGATCGAAATGACGATGTTCGGTGCCGGGTGGCACAGCGGCGTCGGTTCGCTTGAGGAAGGACTCAAGCGCCCGGGCCGGGGCTTCCAGCAGGGCCTCTCCCTCCGGAGAACTCAGGGCGATGCAGACCACACCCTGTCCATGGCTGCGCGAGGGCCACACCCGGACGTCGCCGGTCCCGGTGGGTCGATGGAGCCCCTCCGCGAGAAGATCACGGGCGAACACCCACTCCACGGTCTCGTCGGCACCGGTGTGGAAGGTCGCATGCACGGCATAGGGGTCGGCGGTGTCGTAGCGCAGGCCCGCGGGGACGGGCAGTGAGGACTCGCTCGACACGATGAGGCGCAGGTGCAGCTCACAGCTGACCGTGGTGTTCATAAGCGCCAGGGCCTTTCGCTCAGTGTGCGCTCGGGGAATCGCACGTCGGCGAACGGACCATCCCACCTGAAAGCCCGGTGTAAACCCGTCTGTCCCGATTCAGGCGCGAGTCGTACCCCTTCCGGCGCATTGCAGAATCGCCGCGGGCGCGGCGGTCGGGCCCGGGCGCTCCGGCCTCTCCCGGCGGTTTTCGCCGCAAGGTTGTGCGAAGCGACAATCCGGGTCCGGCGGCGCCGGGGACGGGGGTGGCCACAGAGGTGCTGCGGAGGTCGGCGTGCGGCCGGCGGTCCGCCGGCGGGTCGGGGCGGCGCCAACGGTGCGGAAGCCGGTGCACCCCCGGTGGCCTGCTGGTGATCGGCTGCCCGGGGGCGGTCCGAGCTGACGAGGTCTCGGCGGTCCGGCCCGGCCGGAGCCGGCCGAGGGGGTGGTTCGGAGCACCCACCCGGATGCGGTAATGTTTTCTCTGCACCCGGGCGATTAGCTCAGCGGGAGAGCACTTCGTTCACACCGAAGGGGTCACTGGTTCGATCCCAGTATCGCCCACCGGAATGCACCGCAGATGTCGGGCCCCGACCAGGAAATGGTCGGGGCCCGACATCTTTTTGCATTCTCCCCTTGTCCGCTTCCGGCCTGCCCGGCAACTGATTCGCAATCAGCATCCGTGTGGCGGGAGCGAACTGGGGAGTCGTCGGGGGAGGCTGCGCGGACCCGGATTGCGCAGTCGGAGCCAAGTAGTGCTAGAGTTCTTCTTGTTGC
>NZ_JYJF01000183.1 GCF_000955975.1 Saccharothrix sp. ST-888 | reverse complement strand
AGGTCCGCCAGGCGGTGGCGACGCTGTTCCGGGTGATCCGGCCGGAACCGCGCCTGCGCATCGGCGAGGCCGAGGCGATGGAGCTGGCACCGCTGGTCGTCCAATGGCTGGAACGCGGCAGCACCGCCGGTGACCTCGCCCAAGCGCTGCTGCCCGGCCTGCCCCCGACCATGTATTCCGCGACCGCAGTGCTCCGCAGCCGCCTGGAACGCAAGATGCCTCCCGTGCACGCCCCCGAGAAACCTCCAGCGACCCGATACACCGAGTGCGCCAAATGCCATGACCCGGTACCCCAACCGGGCATCTGCCGGGCCTGCGCGGGCCTCGGCGAGCGAGCGCCCGCAGTCGGTGGCGGAGCGGCGGCGACTCCGGGTGGCGCCGCCCGCGCCCGCGCAGCCATGCGAACCGCGAAGGCCGCCTTGGCTGTCAGGCGGCCCGCAACAACCCTCGCGGCGTGACCTGGTCAGGGCCTCGCTCCCGTCGGGAGCGGTGATCGCGGCCAATCCGGGACCACGCGTGGCCGGAGGCAGTGGCACATCCTGCGCCACTGCTGCTGCGCGCTGTCGTTGCGGCGGCGACGACGAGCAGTACGTGCTGGGGGCGAGTCGGCGTGACGTCGATGGTGTCCGCGCGGTACACGACGACGTCCGGGCGGCGGTTGGTGAGTGGTACGTCCTGCAGGCGGACGTCGGAGTCCGTATCGGCGTTCCAGTCCGGGCCTGCGGTGGCATCCAGCGCAGTTGCCAAGATCCGTGCCAGGCGATTGTGCCGCTTGGACGCACCCGGACTTACGACGACCATCCCGTCCACGATCTCGATGCCTGCGCACTGCTCCTCGGGCCAGGAGTCATCGGGATGCCCACGGCGCGGCGGACGGTGCTGCGGCCGCCGTCGGCGGCGACCAGGTAGTCGGCGGTGACCCGCAGGACGGTGCCGTCGGCCCGTTCGAGGTCGGCCTCGACCCGCTCGGGGGTCTGGTGCAGCCGGGCCGGCGCGGTGCCGAACTCCGACCTGGCCGCCGAGCTCGCGCAGGCGGGTGTGCAGGATCTGCTGGGTCCGCCACTGCGGGACCATCCAGGGCTCCGGATGCGGCACGCCGGTGGTGTCCTTCCGGGGGTCCGTCAGGTCCCATGCGGCGCCGGGGGGCAGTACCGCCCGGCGGGTCAGAGTGCGGCGGAGGCGGGTGAACCCGGCATGGCCGAGGTCGGCTGTACGGGCGGGATCGGCGCCGCCTCGGGCTCCGGTTCCAGCTCGGCGCGGCCGGCCGCGTCGGAGAGTTTGATCAGTACTGCGGTCAGCAGCCAGTTGGCCAGCAGCGACGAGCCGCCTGCGGCGAGGAAGGGCAGCGCCTTGCCGGTCAGCGGGATCAGCCCGGTCACCCCGCCGACCACCACGAAGACCTGGAGCGCCACGGCCGCCGAGAGCCCGGTGGCGAGCAGCTTGCCGAAGGGGTCGGTCAGGGCGATGGCGGTGCGCAGTCCGCGCTGCACGAACAGGGTGTAGACCAGCAGGAAGGCGGTGACCCCGGCCAGGCCCAACTCCTCGCCGATGGTGGTGAAGATGAAGTCGCTGCGCCCGGCGAAGCCGATCAGGTACGGCCGCCCCTGGCCGAGACCGGTGCCCATCAGGTGCCCGGTGCCGAAGCTGAACAGGGCCTGGGCGGGCTGGTCGGAGATCAGCGCCGGGTTGTGGTGGGGCAGGTAGATGTCCAGCGGGTGCAGCCAGGCCTCGACCCGGCCGTGCACGTGCGGCTCGATGTCGCCGACCACGGCCGCGCCGCCGACGGCCATCAGCAGGCCGAGCACCACCCAGCTGGTCCGCTCGGTGGCCACGTAGAGCATCACGACGAAGACGCCGAAGAAGATCAGCGAGGTACCGAGGTCGCGCTCGAAGATCAGCACCAGCAGGCTGACCACCCAGATGGCGAGCACCGGGCCGACGTTGCGGCCGCGCGGCAGATTCATGCCCCAGAACTTCCGCCCGGTCAGCGCGAGCGCGTCCCGGCTGGCCATCAGGTAGCCGGCGAAGAAGACGGTGATGGCGACCTTGACGAACTCGTCCGGTTCGAGGCTGATCCCCGGGAGCTTGATCCAGCGCTTGGCGCCGAAGTCGTCGCCGGGGAAGAAGGCCGGTGCGGCCAGCAGGATCAGCGCTCCGGCCATGATCAGGTAGACGTAGCGCTGGAAGATCCGGTGGTGCTTCACCACGATGATCAGCCCGGCTGCCGCCGCCGAGGCGATCACCACCCACATCACCTGGTTCGGCGCCGACGGCAGCTTCTGGTAGTCGCCCTTGGCGGCGTGGAAGAGCGCGTACGACTGGTCGAGCCGGTTGAGCAGCACCAGCCCGAACCCGGTCAGGAAGACGGCCAGCGGCAGGATCAGCGGGTCCGCGTACGGCGCGAAGCGCCGGATCGCCATGTGCAGCGCCACGGCCAGCGCCGGCAGGCCGGTGCCGTAGACCAGCAGGCCCTCGGGCAGCGCGTGGTTGAGCGCTTCGTTGGCGGTCACATAGCCCGCAAGGCAGACCACGACCGCCGCCAGTACCAGGGCGAGTTCGAGATTGCGGCGGCGAGCGGCCAGCCTTCGCCCGGCGCTTCGTGGGCTGTCTGTCACGGATTCCCCGCTTCGGCATCTTCGACAGTGATGTAGTAGACGACGCATCCTCGCACGAGGGTGACGCCGATGTGGCAACAGGGGGTTCCGGACCCAGCTCCCGTGATCGTTTCGGCGTCGGCCATCATGTCGGAGGAGCCGCAAGCGCCGCAGCGAAACGGCCGACTGCGCCGCAGCACAGCGACCGGCCGCCGCGCACCGGCCGACCGCACCGCACCGACCGGCTGCACCGCACCAGCCGGAACAGGAGAACCACCGGATGCCGACCCCAGCACTCGCCCTCGGCCACGACGGCCCGCCACCCTGGCACTGGGCCGACCTGGCCACCACCTGGACCGCCGAGCCCGTCGTCCTGACCCTCGCCGCGCTGCTCGGCGGCGCCTACCTGCTGGGCGTCCGCGCCTTCCATCGGGCCGGCGGCCGCTGGCCGCTGCACCGCACCGCCGCCTTCCTCGGCGGGCTGCTGGTCTGGATCTGGGTGACCTGCTCCGGCATCGGGGTGTACGAGCGGATCCTGTTCACCGACCGGGCCGCCCAGGTCGTCCTGCTGCTGATGCTGGTCCCGCTGCTGCTGGTGCTGGGTGCGCCGGTCTCACTGCTGGTCGAGACCTCGCCCGAGGCGCGCCGGGCGCGGATCATGCGCTCGCTGCGCAGCCGCCCCTCCCGGCTGCTGATGTTCCCCGCGGTGTCCACGGTGCTGCTGATGGCGCCGCCGTGGCTGCTCTACTTCACGCCCTGGTACGAGAAGACCCTGAGTAGCGGGGCCTGGAACATCGGCCTGCACCTGACGCTGGTCGCGCTGGGCGTGGCGTACTACTGGCCCCGGCTGCAGCTCGACCCGGTCGCGTACGAGTACCCGTTGCTGGTCAGCCTGTTCGTCACCTTCGCCGAGGTGATCTTCGACGCCGGACTCGCCCTGATCCTCATCTACGGCCACCACCTGATCGCCGAGCCGCACTACGCGGCCCTCGGCCGCACCTGGGGCCCCACCCTGCTGCAGGACCAGACCTGGGGCGGCAACGTGATCTGGGTGCTCGGCGACCTGATCGGCCTGCCCTTCCTCTGCGCGCTGATCCGGCGCATGATCGTCACCGGCCGGGCCGAGACCGCGGCGGTGGACGCCGCGCTGGACGCCGAGTTCGAGGCTCGGACGACCGTTCGGGAGGCTGCCAGGGAAGCCGCCGGGGAAGCCGGGCCCGCCACGGCCGGGACCGTCCAGGACGACGAGCCGCAGGGCACGCGCCCCTGGTGGCTGGACGACCCCAACCTGCGCCACCGCTACGGCGGCGCCGAGCGCTGACGGCGAAGCCCGTCCGGCCGGACCTACCTGAGTGCCCGCCCGGCTGGTCGCCCGGCCGTACACCGCACTCCCCGGCCGTCGCGACGGCGGTGGCCGTGGTGCTGAGCCGGCCTCATATGCCGGGCTCCGTACCGCTGCCGGCGGCCGGTGCGGTCCTGCTACCGGACCGTGCCCCGGTCGGCCGCGCCCGCAGGGGCAACCGCCGTCCCGCGTGCCGGTGGTGCGCCACCCGGTCCGGTCGACGAGATCGGGGGCCCACGGTGCCTGCCGCGCCCGCGTACGACAGGCTTGGGGGTGGTCGGACTCCTCGGAGTCGACTGTCCACATGGACACGGACACGGTCACCAACCGAATCGAAGGCGAAAATGACCAACCACTTTGATGTCGTTGTCCTCGGTGCCGGCCCGGGCGGGTACGTCGCTGCCATCCGCAGCGCGCAGCTCGGCCTGAGCGTCGGCATCGTGGAGGAGCGCTACTGGGGCGGGGTCTGCCTCAACGTCGGGTGCATCCCGTCGAAGGCGCTCCTGCGGAACGCGGAGCTCGCGCACATCCTGACGCACGAGACCAAGACCTACGGCATCCAGGTCGAGGGTCGGATCAGCTTCGACTACAAGGAAGCGTTCCAGCGCAGCCGCCAGGTCGCCGACGGCCGGGTCAAGGGCGTCCACTACCTGATGAAGAAGAACAAGATCGCCCAATTCGAGGGCCGGGGCCACTTCGTGGACGCCAACACCCTCCAGGTGACCGGCGCCGACGGTGCGGTGCAGACCGTCACCTTCGACCACTGCATCCTGGCCTCCGGTGCCACCCCCCGTCTGCTGCCCGGCACTTCGCTGAGCCCGCGCGTGGTGACGTACGAGGAGCAGATCCTGGCCGACCAGCTGCCGGAGAGCATCATCATCGCGGGCGCCGGTGCGATCGGCATCGAGTTCGCGTACGTGATGCACAACTACGGCGTGAAGGTCACCATCGTCGAGTTCCTGGACCGGATGGCGCCGCTGGAGGACGCGGACGTCTCCGCCGAGCTGTTCAAGCGCTACAAGCGCCTGGGCATCGAGGTACTGACCTCCACCCGGGTCGACGCGATCGACGACTCCGGCGAGAAGGTCAAGGTCACCGTCACGGCGGGCGGCGAGCAGCGCGTCCTGGAGGCCGACAAGGTCCTGCAGGCGATCGGCTTCGCCCCCCGGGTCACCGGCTACGGCCTGGAGAACACCGGCGTCAAGCTCACCGAGCGCGGCGCGGTCGAGGTGGACGGCCACTGCCGCACCTCGGTGCCGCACATCTTCGCCATCGGCGACGTGACCGCCAAGCTGATGCTGGCCCACGCCGCCGAGTCGATGGGCGTCATCGCCGCCGAGACCATCGCGGACGCCGAGACCATGGAACTCGACTACGTGATGATCCCGCGCGCCACCTACAGCCAGCCGCAGATCGCCAGCTTCGGCTGGACCGAGGAGCAGGCGCGCAACCAGGGCTTCGACGTCAAGGTCGCGAAGTTCCCGTTCATGGCCAACGGCAAGGCCCACGGCCTCGGTGACACGGTCGGCTTCGTCAAGATCATCAGCGATGCCAGGTACGGCGAGCTGCTCGGCGCCCACATGATCGGCCCCGAGGTCACCGAGCTGCTGCCCGAGCTGACCCTGGCTCAGCAGTGGGACCTCACGGTCACCGAGATCGCCCGCAACGTCCACGCCCACCCGACGCTGGGCGAGGCCGTCAAGGAGGCCATCCACGGCCTGGCCGGGCACATGATCAACATGTAGTAGCCGCGCCCGCTGCTGCGCCTTCTCCGCCCAGCCGTCCCGCCGGGGTCGCCAAGAGGACACCAACTTGCCGACCCTGGCGGGAATTGACTTTCGATCACGCCGGTTGACCCGGAGGTTGTCGCCGATCGAGATGATGGCCGGATGAGCGAGAGCATCGAACAGCCGGGCCGCCTGCTGGCGGTCTCCGACCTGCACGTCCACCATGCGGAGAACCGCCGCATCCTGGCGGAGGAGCTCCTCCCGCAGTCGCCCGAGGACTGGCTGATCGTGGCCGGGGACGTCAGCGAGACCGTCGACCAGATCGAGTGGGCGCTCGGCCTGCTCAGGGACCGTTTCGCGCAGGTGATCTGGGTCCCCGGAAACCACGAACTGTGGACGCCGCAAGGGGACTTGGTCCAGCTGCGCGGGGAGGCGCGCTACCGCCACCTGGTGGAGATCTGCCGCCGCCTCGGTGTCCTGACGCCGGAGGACCCGTACGCCGTCTGGCGCGGAGCGGGCGGCCCGGTGGTGATCGCGCCGCTCTTCGTGCTCTACGACTACTCGTTCCGCCTGCCGGGGCTGAGCCGCGAGGCGGCGATGGAACAGGCCTACGAGTCGGGGGTGGTGTGCACGGACGAGTTCCTGCTGCACCCGGAGCCCTACCCGGACGCCGCCGCCTGGTGCGAGGCCCGGGTGAGCTGGACGGAACAGCGGCTGGCCGCCCTCGACCCCGCCCTGCCGACCGTCCTGGTCAACCACTTCCCGCTGGTCCGAGAGGACACCGCGATCCTGCGCTACCCGCAGTTCGCGCAGTGGTGCGGCACCGAGCGGACGGCCGACTGGCACCGCAGATTCCGCGCCGCCGCCGTGGTCTACGGCCACCTGCACATCCCCCGCACCACGGTCCACGACGGTGTCCGCTTCGAGGAGGTCTCGATCGGCTACCCGAGGGAGTACGGCCGCCGAGGCTTCCCCCGGGGGCTGCTGCGCGAGGTCCTGCCCCCGGCAGCGACTGGCTGATCGGCGCATCGGACGGTTCGCATCGGACGGCCCGCA
>NZ_JYJF01000182.1 GCF_000955975.1 Saccharothrix sp. ST-888 | reverse complement strand
ACCTCGGTGTTCATCCTCGCCCTGACCGGCGAGGCGTACGAGGCCGAACTCGCCGCTCTGCGCTTCTGGGTCGACCACCTCCTCCTGCCTGTCTACGGCCGTGAGATCAGCACCGCCCGTCCCTGGTGCTTCGAGTGGGACAAGCACCTCGAGGCTGTTGCCCGCCTGCACGGCCTGTGGCTGGCGTGGCAACAGATGACCGACGCCGAGGCCGGACTCTCTGGTCCCTCCACCTGGCACCGCGACCACCTCGCCCCTGCCCTGCTTGAACTCCGCGCCCCCGACGGCCCGTTCGCCGCCTGCACCACCAGCCCGAGCCGCCCCAACCACCGCCTCCTGGCCACCCCGGCACCCGCCGAGTTCGGACTTGCCACATGACTGCCCACCACGACCCCGCCAAGCACAGCCCGGCAGACCCGGCGGAACCTGCCGGCGGTGATCGCCTCGCCGACCGGCGGTGGAGAGCGTGGTCCTGTGCGACCCGTCGCTTGCCCCGCTGGTTACGCCACGGGGCCGAGGTTGCCTTCGATGACGCTCTGGAGGATCCGGGGCCGGTCCCAGAGGGCCAGGAGCTCGTTGGCGATGGCCACGATGGGCAGGGGATCCTCGCCGCCGCGTACCTCGATGGCGGCAGCCGACAGACTGCGCGGGACGGCTCCGGCGTCGAGGAGCACGCGCCACTCCCGCGGCCCGAGCTCCAGGAACTCCAGGCCGGTCAGCTTCGCGATCTCCAGCGGGTCGGCAAGCGTTCCGGGGTAGGCGGTGAGGGTCCGCAGGCGCGGCAGCCCGATGACGCGGGCGAGACTGAGCGGCTCGTCCTCCCACACGCCGATGGACAGGACTTCCAAGCCGGGGTGCGCGGCGGCCTCGACGCTTCTCAG
The DNA here is from genome assembly GCF_000955975.1 of Saccharothrix sp. ST-888. Classification (GTDB taxonomy): domain Bacteria; phylum Actinomycetota; class Actinomycetes; order Streptomycetales; family Streptomycetaceae; genus Kitasatospora. The sequence goes on along the minus strand of NZ_JYJF01000182.1, from coordinate 5,855 downwards.
GCTCGCGATGTTGACTCGGGCCACGGCCGGCGGCTGGTCGTCGTGACAGCTGCCGTGATGTTCACTGGGTCGCTCCAGCACCAGGTCGGTGAGGCAGTCGGCGAGCAGTTCAGCGCCGACGCTCTCCTCGTGGCTGAGCATGATGATCTGTCCGACGTGGCCGTGTGGGCCCGGCGTCAGGTCGACCGCGAGCCGGTCCCCGCCGCCGTTGTCCCCGAAGGCGATCCAGCCCGGTGAGCCGACCAGGCCCTGCACCGCGGCGTCGGGCGGGGTCACGACCGCCTCCATCGCCGCGAACTCCCAGCGACAGTGACGGGACGACGCGTCGGCGATGTACAGGTCATCCAGGGAGAAGAGCTCGCAGCCGACCGCCGCGGATTCACGTTCCGCCGCCTCGTAGTCGTCGCCCCAGTCTTCCCATCGTGCCCGCGTCACCCGGTAGAGCACCTTGAGTTCGTCGGGCAGCATGACACCAAGGCGCGCTTCTGCGGCAGCGATCTCCGTCTCCGTCGCGCCGATGGCATCGGGCAACCGCTCGCGGAGCGTCTGCTCCAGCAACGCCAGATCCACTGAAGGGGCCGGCACCGCCCCGGGCATCGGATCGGGGAGGCGGCGCCAGGGCTCGGGAAGGGAGCCCTCGACCAGGATGAGCGCCCCCGGGTGCGGGTTGCCGATGCCGGGCTCCACGGCGGGACTGGGTGCGAGCAGGTGGAGCGTGGTCTTCCCGGTCGCGGAGATCTCCGCTGTGAACGAGATGTCGTTGATGCCGGCGTCCTCGAGCGCGCTCTGCACCCGCTTCACCGCGTCGAACTCGTCCTGCATGTCCTCGATCTGGGCCGCTCGACCGGGCGGCGGCAGCCGTCGCCGCAACGCCAGACTCCACCCATGGCGGCCGATGCTTCCCGCCACACGGACGGCCGGGGCACCATGCCTCTCCGCGTTGCTGGCCAGCAGCAGACGCAGCACCGGCTCCCAGGTCGCAAAGTCGTGCATCGAGGGCAAGGAGGGCTTCTGATCAACCATGAACAGACCGTACGCCGGGCCACCGACACCGAGTGCCGTCTGGTCCAATGCCTCAAGATCCGTGCCACGTAGTCCCACCCGACGCGCATCGCGTCGAAGGTGAGGCTGGGAACGCCATTATACCGGCGGAGAGTAGTTATTCCCGTTGTGCCGTATTCCTACGTGAGCCGTGGCGTGGTCCCGGCTGGCAGTCGCTGGGGTGTGCGCTCGACCGGCCGCTGGCCACCGCGTGAACCGGCGGACGCGCGAGCCGTCGAGCACTGGGACGTCATGGTCCTGCGGGGAGCGGCACTACGGGCCGTCCGGGTGCGTGGTGCGGAGAGGCGCGGTCGCGACCGGCGGCCTGCCAGGATCAACGGGTCAACGACTTTTCACAGCAGCGGAGTTGAATGTCTCGCGGTAAGTGCGTGGCGGTACCCCGACGTGTGCCTTGAACAGGGTCCGGAAGTTGGCCGGCGTGCCCAGGCCGCAGCGCCGTGCGACGGCTTCGACCGGCAGGTCGCTCGACTCCAGGAGTTCCCGTGCGAGGCCGAGCCTTGCGTCGAGCAGCCAACGCATGGGCGGCCGACCGGTGTCGGAGTGGAAGCGACGGATGAGCGTACGGCGGGACATGCCGGCCTGGCGCGCCAACTGGTCGACGGTGAGCGGCTGGTGCAGGTGACGCAGGGCCCACTCGTACACTGGCATCGTTGCGCCGGAGGCGTCCGGGGCCACCGGCAGGTCGGCGAACTGGGCCTGACCGCCGGTGCGGTGTGGGGCGGTGACCAGCAGGCGGGCCCGCTGGTTCGCCAGGCGGGCGCCGTAATCGCGGCGGATGAGATGCAGGGACAGGTCGAGGCCCGCGGCGACTCCGCCTGAGGTCAGCACCTGGCCTTCATCGATGTACAGCTCCTGCGGCTGCACCGTCACCTGCGGGTACTGGCTGGCCAGCGCTGCGGCGTAGCGCCAGTGCGTGGTGGCCCGGCGGCCGTCGAGCAGGCGGGCGGCGGCCAGGGCGAACGCCCCCGAGCAGATGGACACCATCCGGCTGCCGCGGGCCGCGGCCTGTGCGAGCGCGGCGGTGACCGCGGCGGAGGGTGGGTCGGGCTCCAGGTACCCGGGGACTATCACGGTGTCCGCGGTCTGAAGGGCGTCCAGCCCGTCGACGACGGACAACGCCGGGCCGCCGTGCATCGACACCAGGCCGGGCCGTTCCGTGCACACCGTCATCGAGTACGGCCCGTCCGGCCAGCTTCCGAAGACCTGCAACGGAATCCCGATGTCGAGTGCGAGGACGTTCTCGAGCGCCACCACGACCACGTGGTGGCTACCGCCGGAGGTGTGGACTCCCATGGCACGATTCTATCCCTGTATGGCACGCGTGCCACTGACTCCCTCGCTCTGTGCGCGCCTACGGTCGTTTCATGACCATGAGAGGCGCTCTCCTGCCGTCACTGCCGGGCGTGGTGGTTGTGCACGGGTCCGGCGAGGGCGGCTCACCGGTGCGGTCTGCCGCCTCGCTGCCATCCCGGCCACCCTCGACTTACCTCAAGTCGAACGCGCACCGTTACCGACAGGGGCAAACGCCATGAGTATCAAGCTGGATGCGGCCCAAGCCGCGATCGAAAGAGCTCGCGCCCACGCCGTGGCGATCGGCGTCCCGATGAACATCGCCGTCGTCGACGGCGGCGGACACCTGGTCGCGTTCGCCCGCATGGACGGGGCGATCCTCGGTTCGATCGAGATCGCGCTGGCCAAGGCGAAGACGTCGGTGCTGTTCAACGGCCCGAGCGAGAGCCTGTGGGAGTTCTGCAAGCCCGGCGGCCCGGCTCCCGCGACCGAGTACACCAACGGCGGCCTGATCCCCTACGCGGGCGGCCTGCCCCTGCGCGACGACAACGCGACTCTGGTCGGCGCCATCGGCGTCTCGGGCGGCGTGCCCGCCCAGGACGGCGAGGTCGCCCGCATCGCGCTCGGAAAGGAAGCACGATGAAGAAGATCCTGATCACCGGCGCCGGTACCGGCCTGGGCCGAGGCGCCGCCGTCGGTCTGGCCCAGGCCGGGCATCGGGTCATCGCGACCACGGAGATCTGGTCACAGGTGACCGAACTGCGCAGGCACATCGAGGAACTCGGCCTGCAGGACCGGGTCACGGTCGACAAGCTCGACGTCCTGGAGGCCCGCGACATCGCGGCTGTCTCCGGCTGGGACTTCGACACCTTCGTCAGCAACGCCGCGATCGGTGACTGCGGGCCGCTTGCGGAGATCCCCGTCGAGCTGGTCCGGCGCACGTTCGAGACGAACGTCTTCGCGAACCTTGAACTCACCCAGCGGGTGATCCGCACCTGGGTGGACGCCGGCACGGCGGGCCGCGTTGTCATCGTCAGCTCGATGGGCGGCATGCTGACGGCATTCGGGCTGGGGCCGTACTGCGCGACCAAGCACGCGCTCGAAGCGATCGCAGCGACCCTGCGCGACGAGCTCGCGCCGACGGGGATCACCGTGCAGACCATCAACCCGGGGGCGTACCTGACCGGGTTCAACGACCGCATCGCGGACACGACCTTCCGCTGGCTGGACGACACCGTCAACTTCAACCGCACCGAGGACGTGAAGGCCCGCTTCGCGGAGATCCTCGCCGACCAATACGACCCGCAGGACATGATCGACAAGATGGTCGAGATCATCGGCGCCGAGCACGGCAAGTACCGCAACGTCTGGCCCCCGGCGACGGAGGAACTCATCAAGCAGGTCCAGGAGAGCGCCTGGACCCGCACGGTGTGATCCGGCACCGGCCAACGGCGGCCAGACCCGCCACGCCGGCACCATGCGGCCCACGCGACGGACCCCCGTAACCGCTCCACAGCCGCAGCACCCACCATCCGCGGCCCGCCCGCCGGCCATCACGCCGCTCCGCCCGGGGCCGCGCACCACCGCACCCGAAAGAGAGATGCCGTGACCAACGACGCACCCCTGCCCGTCTTCGAACGGCTCGGCCTCCCGGACACGGGCCTGTCCCGGGACGCCTACGCCTATGCGGAGAGGGCCACACCCGACTTCGTCTTCTTCCACAGCGTCCGCAGCTACGTCTTCGCCCGCGCCCATGCCCGGCACCAGGGTCTGCGCGCAGGTACCGACTACGACGACGAACTGCTCTTCCTCAGCTGCATCCTGCACGACATCGGACTGAGCGAAGAGGGCAACGGCGACCAGCGTTTCGAGGTCGACGGTGCCGACACCGCAGCGGCGTTCCTCCGCGAACGCGGTGTCGAGGAACGGCGTATCGCCATCACCTGGGACGCCATCGCGCTGCACACCTCGGACGGCATCGCCGGGCGCAAGGGCACAGAGGTGCGGCTGGCGCAGGCGGGCATCGGCACCGACATCCTCGGAATCCGGCGCGAGAGCCTCCCGGCCGGCCTCGCCGACGAAGTGCACGCCCTGCTCCCCCGCATGGACCTGGCCTACGCGCTGAGCGACGCGATCGTCACCCAGGCCAACTCCAAGCCACAGAAGGCATCTCCAATGACCTTCCCGGGAGCGCTGCTGCGCCACCATCTGCCCTATGGCGCTCAGCCCACGTGGTACGACCTGCTCGCCGTGGCGGGCTGGGGCGACAAGCCCGTCGGTACCGTCGCCCGGCGCCGTGCGCAGACGCCCGAGCAAGTAGGGGCCATGTTCATGGAGTACCTGGAGACGGGTGACATCGAGGGCCTGGTGTCGCTGTACGAACCGCACGCGCACTTCGTCCCCACCCCCGGAACCCACCTGGTGGGCACCGAGGCCATCCGGAAGGCCCTGCAACAGCTGATCGACAGCGGCGCCCGCCTCAAGCTCGAACTGCGCGAAATCCGACAGGTGGACGACATCGCCCTGGTGTCGAACACCGCCACCCTGACGGGCGTCGACCCCGCGCCGGTGATCTCCACGACCACAGAGATCCTCCGACGCCAGCCGGACGGCGGCTGGGTCCACGCCGTGGACGACCCGTTCTTCAGCTGACCGCTCACGCCCACGCCATCAGGTGTCGATGAACGCCTCCACCTCCAACGGCGTCCACTGCCACGGGTATTCATTGAACCGCTGCGGGTTTGACCGAGACTCCTTCTCTTGGAAGGATCGAGTCCGTTATGAGGAAGCCATACCCCAGTGAGGTCCGGGAGCGGGCGGTGCGCCTTGTGCTGGAGACCCGTGATCAGTACGAGACCGAGTACCAGTGCATCCGGTCGATCGGCGCCAAGCTCGACGTGGGCCCGGAGAGCCTGCGCAAGTGGGTGCGCCAGGCCCAGACCGACGCCGGCACCCGGCCCGGACCGACGACCGAGGAATCTGCGGCGATCAAGGCACTCAAGCGGGAGAACGCCGAACTGAAGCGGGCCAACGAGATCCTCAAGGCCGCGGCGTCTTTCTTCGCGGCCGAGCTCGACCGGCCACACACACGCTCGTAGCGTTCATCGACGAGCACCGGGACCGCTTCGGCGGAGTCGAGCCGATCTGCAGGACGCTGACCGCGAACGACTGCAGCATCCACCCCAGCACTTACTACACCCACAAGAGCGGCACCGCCTCCGCCCGCGCTCGCCGCGACGCCGAACTCGTCCCGATCATCAAGGAGATCCACGAGAGCAACCACGGCGTCTACGGCTACCGCAAGGTCTGGGCCGAACTCAACCGACGCGGACACGCTGTCGCCCAGTGCACCGTCTCACGCCTCATGAAAGCCGAAGGGCTGTCAGGAGCGGTGCGCGGCAGGAGGATCGTCACCACGGTCTCGGACAAGAGCGTTGACCGCGCACCCGACCTACTGAAGCGCAACTTCGTGGCCGGCGCGCCGAACCGGGTGTGGGTCGCCG
>NZ_JYJF01000181.1 GCF_000955975.1 Saccharothrix sp. ST-888 | reverse complement strand
CGCTTACTCATGTTGCTCTTGGTTCCCACCTGAAACTGCTTCCTCCGGGCTCACATGTCCCAGTGTCCAGGTGTCCGAGCCGAGGGTGGAACTTCACGCGGCGTCCTGCCCCTGTCCGTCGAACTCACCGGGAGCCCGGACAAGGTCGTCACCATCGCCGACCTCGACGCCGCCCGGCACGGCGTGCGCTTCTCCCAAGGGGAGGGGGGTCTGCCCTTCCCGCAGGTCTGGGCCGAGGTCCTGCCCTTGATCGAGGACAGCCGGCTGCGCATGCCCATCGAAGCGGCCTTCCCGCTGGAGGAGGCGGTGGACGCCTACCGCCGCCTCGATGACGGCCACCTGCGAGGCAAGATCGTCATCACCACCGCGCCGGCTCTCGACCCGGCGATCCGGGCGGTGCTGGATGCGGCCAACCAGCCCGGCGTTCCCCCGATGAACGAGCTTCCCCTGCCCGTCGCGCGCGAGGCGTCCGAGCAGATGGTGGTAGCTCTCGCGGGCGAGCCAGCCGCGGTCGCCCGGATGGAGGAGGCGGTAGCCGACGGGGTTCCCGTCAAGCTGTACTGGCCCGAGGGCGAGGGCCCGCACCCCGTCCTGATCTGGATCCACGGCGGCGGCTGGACGCTGGGCACCGTCGCCGGAACCGATGTCACGGCCCGGGACCTGTCCCGCCTGGCCGGAAGCCTGGTGGTCAGCGTCGACTACCGGCTCGCACCGGAACACCCCTTCCCGGCCGCCGTCGAGGACGTCCTGACGGCCGCCAAGTGGGTCACCCGGGAGATCGGGGCACTGGGCGGCGACACCACCAAGATGGCCGTCGGCGGCGACTCGGCGGGAGGCAACCTGAGCGCCGTCCTCGCCAACGAACTGCCCGGTACCTTCGCCCTGCAGGCCCTGGTCTACCCGGCGACCGACCTGACCCACCCCTTCCCCTCGTACGAGGAGAACGGCGATGGCCTGATTCTGACCAAGGACGCCCTCGCCTGGTTCCAGGGCCACTACCTCGACGGCACCGGCGCCGACCTGAAGGACCCGCGCGTCTCGCCCCTGTACGCCGACACCGCCACCCTGGCCGCCGCCCCTCCAGCCCTGGTGATCACGGCCGGGTTCGACCCGCTGCGCGACGAGGGCCAGGCATACGCCGAGCGGCTGCGCGAAGCCGGTGTCACGGTCGAGCACGTGAACTACGACGGCCAGGTCCACCTGTTCTTCAGCATGCCCGCGGCCATTCCCGACGCCAGGGACGCTGTGGAACGCGTCGCCGCCGCGCTGCGACAGGCCTGGGCCTGACACTGACACAGCCGTGACCCCCAAGCCGCCGTCCCACCCGGGCGGGAACGGGTGAGAAGCCGTTGTCTTTCCGAAGGTGATGGCTGAGTTTCCACTGGTCAGGCATGGTGCTGGCTGCTGCGTGGAAGAGACGGCGCATCGTGTCGTCTGCGTGGTGGAGGTGCCGGGGTGTCGTCGGTGATGGGGCTGCTGGAGGATCGGAAGCTGGCCGCTGGGCAGCGGGTGGAGTCGCTGCGTGAGGAGGCGGAGCGGGTTCTGGCTGAACTGGCGGAGGCGGAGGCCGTGTTGGAACGGCGGGCCATCGCGGTGGTGGAGCTGTCCGAGGCCCTTGCCGCAGGCGCTCAGCCGCAGGAGCCGGTGCGACCGGTGCCGGTTCCGGCGGTGGTGAAGGAGCCGGTGGCGGGGTCGGTGGTGCCCGGCTGGCGGGAGGGCATGACGGTGGAGGTCCTCGCGCCGGAGTACCGGCGGCTGCTGGACGTGCTGGAGACCGGGGCCGGTCCGGAGGGGCTGCGGGCGAAGGAGCTGGCTGGCCTGCTGGGCCTGGAGTTGGTGCCGGCGAAGGTCGAGGGCGTGCGGGTGAAGGTGAAGCGGCTGGCCGCGCGGGGCTGGCTGGCCGAGGACCGGCCCGGGATCTTCACGCCGCGGCGGCGGGCGGGCTGACCTCGCGGGCCCGGTGGCGGGCGAGGCGGCGTCCCATGAGCATGGTCATGGACCACAGGACGACGGCCTCGCTGCTGGCGGGCAGGGTCTCGTAGTCGCGGGCCAGCCGGCGTGATCGCATCAGCCAGGCCAGGGTCCGCTCGACAACCCACCTGCGGGGCAGCACGACGAACCCGCTCCGGTCGTCGCTCCGCTTGACGATCTCCAGGGTGAGCTGCAGTGTCTTGCGGGCCCAGGCGACCAAGCGGCCGCTGTAGCCGCCGTCGGCCCATACGAGTCGGATCTTGCGGTAGCGGGCGACGAGTGTCAGCGGACGCGGCAGACTCCCCGACGGCGGTCAGTTGGTCTCCCCGCTGGCGGACACGGAACCTCCCCAGTGACGGACAGCTGATCTCCCCGCCGACCTACCACGCCCGTAACGCACAGTGGGCATGGTGAAGAGCGATGAGGAGATCATGGAGATTCTTGAGGCGTACGACCTCACAGGGAGTTACCGGAAGGCGGCCGAGCTGGCCGGCTGCGACCACCACACGGTCCGGCGCTATGTCCAGCTTCGGGGCCAGGGAGTCGACCCGACAGAGCGGGCCGTGCGATCGAAGCTGATCGACGACTTCCTACCGAAGGTCGAAGAGCTGGTCGAACGCTCTCGGGGCAGGGTCGGGGCCGACGCTGTTCACAAGAAGATCGTCGCGATGGGCTTCACCGGCACCGACCGCACGACCCGCCGGGCCGTCGCGGCGGCGAAGGAGTCCTACCGGGCCGGAAATCGCAGGGTGTTCAGGCCTTGGATACCGGAGCCGGCGATGTGGATGCAATGGGACTGGGGAGAGGGCCCACGCATCGGCTCCCGGCGCACGAGCCTGTGGTGCGCGTGGCTGGCCTGGTCCCGGTTCCGGATGGTCATCCCGGTGTTCGACAAGACCCTGCCGACGGTGGCGGCCTGCCTGGACGCGACGTTCCGGGCGATCGGCGGGGTTCCGACCTACTGCCTGACCGACAACGAGAAGACGGTCACGGTCGAGCACGTCGCCCGGATCGCGGTCCGCAACCCCGAGCTGGTGCCGATCGCCAGCCACTACGGCACCGTGGTGCGGACCTGCATGCCGGCCGATCCTGCCTCCAAGGGCGGGACCGAGTCGACGGTCCGGATCGCCAAGCGGGACCTGGTGCCCACGCAGGTGAACCTGCGGGCCGAGTACGCCGACTTCGCCGGGCTGCAGGAAGCCTGCGAGGACTTCATGACGGAGGTGAACAACCGTGTCCACCGCGAGACCCGGCGGATCCCCGCTGAGCTGCTGGCCGAGGAACGTCTGCGGCTGCACCCGGTGCCCGATCGGCCGTTCACCGCCGCGTTCGGCGAGACCCGCAGGGTCGGCAAGGACTCGACGATCTCGGTCAACTCGGTGCGCTACTCGGTCCCGCACGAGCTCGTCGAGGAGAGCGTCTGGGTCCGCTTCCACGGCGACGACCTGATCGTCACCGCCATGGTCACGGGCAGCGCGGCCGAGGTCGCCCGTCATACCCGCTCCACGCCGGGCAACCCGCGCATCGCCGACGAGCACTACCCCGACGCCCCGCGCGGGGAGCGCACGCCGAAGCCGACCAGCCCGGCCGAGGCCCAGTTCCTGGCCATCGGACCGGGGGCGGCGGCCTGGCTCATTGAGGCCGCGGCCGCCGGCACCCGCCGGATCCGGGCGAAGATGGCCGACGCCATCGCGCTGGCCAAGCTGCACGGCACCGCCGACGTCGACCGGGCGCTGGGCACCGCTGCGACGGTGGGCCGCTTCGCCGAGGGCGACCTGCTGTCGATCCTGGACCACCAGGGCGAGCACGACCGGGTCGAGCCGATCCGCCGCAGCGAGACCCACAGCCTGCAGCCGGGCACCTCGGCTTGGTCCGGATTCGGCTCGAACTGAGCCGACCCGGCCAGCCCCCGACCCACGAGGGCTCTCAGCCCTCGTCGTCGACCAGACCACAGGCACCAGGGAACGACTCCAGGAACTCCCGCCGGTGCGGGTCCGGCTCGGTTGCGGCCAGATCCGTGAGCGCCCGCAGGAACCGGTCGAGTTGGTCCTCCGGCAGCCGCTGCAGCACTCCAGCCACGCTCTCCATCATCTTCACCGCGGAGTCGGGATCCACCTCGTCGTCCTCGCAGCTGTCGAGAAACCAGACGGTGTCGACGACCAGCCCGGCGAGAACGGGCACCAACGGGTCCATGTCAGTCATCCGGGCAACCTATCCGACCCCGATGACAACAAGAACGACAGCCGGCCGACGGCATCGAACCGCCGTCGGCCTCGATCAGAAAGAGCACACCGCTATGAACGACAGCCCCACCGTCCCCGCAACACGGCACAGAATGCAGGCTCCGGCCTCGGCGGTCGCCGCGACCTCGGGCGCCGCCTTCGACGAGGCGATCGCGCTGACCCGCCGCCTGAAACTGCCTCACATCCGCCGGGCGATGGCCGAGATCGTCCCGACCGCGAAGGCCCAACGCTGGGATCCCGCAGAGATCGTGCGGGCCCTGCTGGCCGAGGAAGCCGTCGGCCGGGACGCGGCCAACCTCCGCACCCGACGAGCCCGCGCGGCCTTCCCCACCGGCAAGACCTTCCACATCTGGAACGAGGAAGCCTCCTCGATCCCCGTCCCGACCCAGTCCGCGCTGCGGACCCTGGAATGGGTCGGCCGGCGCGAGAACCTTTGTGTGGTTGGCCCGTCCGGCACGGGCAAGAGCCACTTCACCGAAGCACTCGGGCAGGCCGCCGTCGACGCCGGGATGACCGTCGCCTGGTTCACCATCGAGGACCTCGGCGCCCTGGTCCGCCGCCACCGCGTCGACGACTCCGTCTCCAAGGCGATCACCCGGATCACCCGCACCGACCTGATCATCGTCGACGACATCGGACTCCTGCCCGTCTCGCCCGACGCCGCCGAAGGCTTCTACCGCCTGGTCGACGCCGCCTACGAGCGCCGCAGTCTGGCGGTCAGCAGCAACCTTCATCCGTCGGGATTCGACGAGATCATGCCGAAGACCCTCGCCACCGCGACCGTCGACCGGCTCCTGCACCACGCCCATGTCGTCGTCACCCAAGGCGACAGCCACCGCCTCGCCGAGGCGACCACCGGACGAGGCGTCGTCCCCCTCGACTGACCCCACCCCCGGGGAGATCAACTGTCCACTGGGGACTTTTACTGTCCACCAGCGGGGAGATCAACTTTCCGCCACCGGGGAGATCCCACTGTCCCTTGACAGACGAGGTGGGACAGCATGCCGCAGGCGGCGTCCCGGTCGGTGACATCGGCCGGGGTGACCAGCACCATCAACAGCAGGCCCAGACAGTCCACGATCACATGCCGCTTGCGCCCGTTGGTCTTCTTGGCACCGTCGAAGCCCCGCGATGCGGCTGGTACCGACGCGGCGCCCCTGATCGACTGCGAGTCGACGATCGCCGCGGTCGGCTCCGCGTTGCGGCCCTCGCTCTCGCGGACCCGGGCGCGAAGCCGGTCGTGGAACTCCTTGACCAGGCCCTTGTCGCGCCAGCGGCGCCAGAAGGCATAGACGCGGTCCCAGGCCGGGAAGTCGGCCGGCATCGCGCGCCACTTGATGCCGTTGTCGACCAGGTACCGGATCGCATCGAACATCTGCCGGTGGCAGTAGGCCTCCGGCTGACCGCCCTTGCCGTTCATCCATGCCGGCACGGGCAGCAGGTCCCTGATCTCGAACCATTCGGCATCCGTCATGTCGGAGTCGTAGCGTCGAACACGCTCGCCATGGTCGGCCGCGTTCCCGTACCGGTGTGCGAGGCAATCACACTGCGAGCGAGTCGAGTTGGACTGTCCCGGCACGATGGCGTACAACTGCGGCAACAGGGCCTCCCTGGTGCATCTTTGGCTTCAACACCCAGGAGCTGCACCAGAGGCCCTGTCTTCATGCGCCCACCGCCCCGCAATCACCCGAACGAGACTCCAGTTCGATCGACAATCCCCAGGAGCGGTACGACAACGGCTTCTCAGTATCAACGCGCTGATGCGGTCGGCGGTGAGGAAGCCCAGCAGCACAGCCACCGTGACCACCAGAGCGAAGTCGACCAGCCAGGCCAACAGTCGCCGACGGGTTCCGGGCCTACGCGGCATACCCGCAAGATCGCCCCCTGCGGCTGTCGTTGCCTCAGTGGACATCAAATGCCGAGACACGTACGCCCCCGTGATGACGAAGAGTCAAGGGCCACCACGCTAGCGCAGCCCCGCGACTCTGGACAGGGCGCGCACTCGCCCGAACATCAAATGCCCGACCCGACACCGGGATTCCTTCCCTCACGAACCGGCTAGTCGCCCACCTCGTCAGCCCCTCGGGCGCCTCCCAGCGGTAGCCACACCCTCTCCAAATCCGCCCTACCGCAGGATCACGATCTACGGCTGGAGTATTAAGTTGATCAAGCGGCCGTTGGGATGTTGGCGAGGCGGACGGTCGGCGGGATGCTATGGCGGGTCCCGGTGTCACCGGGGCGTTTGACGTGGTAGCTGTTGTGTCGGGCGCGTTTGACGACTCTTGGATAACTGCGTTCGCGACGTTGGGGGTTGAGGTTCCTGGGGTGGGTGATGTCGCGGCGTATCGCGTCGGTGACGCGGTCGTGGTGGTCAGGGGCGAAAGGCCGCCGGCGTCGCGGTGACGTGGCGGCGGACGGTCCGAAGGGTGCGGGTGAACTTGACCCGGTCGGGGTCGATTCCGGCGTTGGTCGCGGCCCGGCAGATCAGGGCGCTGATCGCGTAGTGCGCGAGCAGGTAGCCGTAGATCTCCTGGCGGATGAGGTCCGGGCTCTTGGAC
>NZ_JYJF01000019.1 GCF_000955975.1 Saccharothrix sp. ST-888 | reverse complement strand
TCGTAGCCGTTGGTCGTGGTCTTGCGGGTCTTCTTCGACGCAAGCCACATGTCGAGCCACTCGCCGACGGTCAGCCGGGACGTGAGCGACTGCCCACGGCGCAGCAAGCGGCGGGTCTCCTCGATGTCCGGGAGTGGGCTGCGCTCCTTGGCGACCAGCTCGAGTAAGTCGGCTATGCGGCTGTGCCCTTCGTCGTCATCGGCGTCGGGCAGAGCGAGCAGGCTGCGCACATGGTCGAGATCGGTCTGAGCGGCGCCGGCGCTGGCGTAGCCTCCCCGCCGGAAGATCCGGCGCTTCCCGTCCGGCCGGGACGGGAGTTCCTGCCGTAGGCCCCACAACCCGTGGCGCTTCTGGGAGAACTTCGGGCATGCCTGGCCCCACTGCTTGCCGGTCTCCGGGTTGCGGCAGGCACACCGTCGGTAGGTAGAGCCCTTCATCGTGGCGGCTGCTCCTCGTTGGGCTCGGTAGCGGCTGCGGGCAGGACCGGCACGCTGTCTGGTCGCTCCAACGCACCCGTGTCCTTGAGCCGTTCGATGAGGGGCTGGTTGAAGGCCGGCGGCCGGACGCCCGAGCGCATCATCTTGTTGATCACTTGGGCTAGGTCGACGAGGCGTACTGCAATGCCCTGCCGACGCTCCTCGTTGTCGCCCACGAGCCGCACAGTGGCTTCTGCGTCATTGAGCCGGTCGCTCGCGAGCTGGAGTTCGGTGTACAGCGCGATCGGGTGCGATGCCTCGAGCCAAGCGGTTTGGATGTCCTCGTACTTGCTGCTCACCGGACCGCCGGCGGCGGCCGCGAGTCCGTCGCCGAAGCGAACGACTGGCCCCTCGTGCCCAGCGGCCCACTTCCAGGCGAGATGCGTGTTGATGAGGTTTTCGTGGGGCGGGATCGGAACCTCGTCCGCAGAGCCGACGGGCAGGGCGAGCAGGAGGGGCGGGACGGCCAGGGCATAGCCCAGGATCATCAGCTCGTCGACCGTGACGTCACGGCGGCGCTTGCCGGTGTCCTTGTGCTTCCTACCGGTCTCGATGTTGGTGATCGCGGCGTACGAGAGGTCGGGGTAGCCGAGCGAGGCGCATCGCTCGGCGAGCTGCTCACGCGTCAGGCCGAGTCTCTCCCGATGCTTTCGGACTTCGGAGGCGACTACGTCGCTCAATGTGGAGTGCATATCGACAAGCTACATTGCGTATTGCACTGTGCCAAGTAGGCGCGTAGATTCCTTTGCTGTCCGGTAGATCTGCACATCTGGAGTGCAGATCGACAAGATCTGAGGGGAACTATGCCTGCATACACGGATAAAACGGCTGCTGGACTGACTCGTGAGGAGCTGCTTCAACTGCCAGTGGCCATCCCGCTCGACCTCGGAAATCGGGCTCTCGGGATAGGGCGCTCCCATGGGTACGAGCTCGCCCGCCGCAATGAGTACCCCTGCAAGGTGCTCCGTCTGGGCAACGCCTACCGCGTCGTCACCGCTGATCTGTTGCGTGTCCTCGGAGTGGAGGCGCAGTGACCCAGACCGTCGATCATCAGGATGAGGTGACCGTCTGGTGAGTGCCCTTGAGCGCGTCCGGAACGCGCTTCGAGATCATGGCTCGCGCAGCGATCACACCGGGCGCTCCTGGCAGTGCCCAGCTCACGATGACACCGCTCCGTCGCTCTCGGTCGGTCAGGGCGACAAGGGCGCCGACGCCGTCCTGCACTGCCATGCCGGGTGCGCCACAGAGGATGTCGTGAAGGCGCTCGGACTCACCCTTGCTGATCTGTACGACGCCCCCAGGGCCGTCAGGCAGGAACGGCCCATGCAGGTCGCCGAGTATCGGTACACCGATGAACAGGGTGAAGTCCTGTGCCTCGTACGCCGCTTCGAACCAGGCTTCAGGGGCGAGAAGAAGACGTTTCGGCAGTGCCGCCCCGACGGAGCGGCCGGAGTCGCCGGTGTCCGCCGCGTCCTCTATCGACTCCCCGAGGTGCTTGCGGAAGCCAAGGCTGGTGGCACGATCCTCGTCGTCGAGGGCGAGAAGGACGTTGACAACCTCTTCAAGGCTGGCGCTCTGGCCACCTGCAACATCGGCGGCGCCGGAAAGTGGCGGGACGAGTACAGCGCATATCTCCTTGGCGCTTCCAACGTCGTTGTGGTCGCTGACCGGGACAAGCCCGGTCGCAACCATGCTGCTCAGGTTGCGCGGTCGCTGACCCGGTCCGGGATACCGGTCCGGGTCGTCGAGCCTGCCGTAGGCAAGGACGTCAGTGATCACCTTGCCGCAGGCCTTGGCTTCGCCGATCTGCTGCCGGTCCAGGAGCCGATGCGGCCGTCGACGGAGTCTCCGGCAGAGCGCACTTCGGCGGACGCAGCGCCGGGCGAGCCCACCCGACGACTCAGGCTCACCCCTGCCTCGAGCATCGCACCTGAGCCCGTCATATGGGCGTGGGAACCCGACACGGGCGAGGGCCGCATCCCTGCCGGCGCGCTCACGCTGGCAGCCGGTCGCGAGGGCACTGGGAAGTCGTCGTTCGGTATCTGGCTCGCCGCACAGCTTTCGCGTGGCACGCTGCCCGGCACGTTCTTCGGCCGCCCAAGGAACGTGCTCTACGCAGCGGTTGAGGACTCCTGGTCACGAACCCTCGTTCCCCGCCTCATCGCAGCCGGTGCCGACCTGCAACGGGTCTTCCGTGTCGACGCCGAGGACATCATGCACGGCGAGACGATGATCTCCTTGCCGCACGATGTCCGGCTGATCGAGGAGGCTATCGCCGAACACGACGTCGCCGCCCTGATCGTCGACCCGCTCATGTCGACGCTCGGCAGTGGCACGGACGCCCACCGAACGCAGGATGTCCGCCAAGCACTCGAACCGCTGGTGCGCATGGCCGAGAGGACCACGGCGCTCACTCTCGGCATCGCTCATTTCAATAAGGCCAGTGGTACGGATGCGTCGCAGCTCATCTCCGGCTCGGGCGCGTTCAAGGACCTGGCGCGCGCCATCATCGCCTTCGCCCGCGACCCGGAGAGCGAAGAGCAGGTGATGACGCAGACGAAGAACAGCCTCGGCCGGCTCGACCTGGCCTCCCTCGGATACCGGATCGAGGGTGCCGACGTGGAGACGTTGAAGGGAACGGCCAACGTCGGTCGCCTGGTCTTCACCGGGCCGAGCGAACGCAGTGTTGAGGACACACTGTCCTCGGCCGGAGGGGTCGACGCGGCCGACCGCGATGAGGCGGTTGAGTGGCTGACGCACTACCTCTCCGATCCCTCACGCGGTGGTGAGGCGCCTGCCAACGAGCTGATCAAGGCAGGGGAACGGGATGGCCTGTCGAAGGATGCACTCAAGCGCGCGAAGAAGCGGGCACGTGTCGAGTCCAGCAAGACTGGTGGGGCGGGCGCGGGGTGGGTCTGGCGGTTCATCGGACAGGACGCGGAGAGCTACAGGGCCGGGGGCAACCGAGCGAAGGGAGCGAAGGGAGCACACACCCGTGAGCCTGCTCCCTTCGCTCCCTTGCAGGATGATTCGCGCCCTTCGCCTTCTGGGACCGATGATCCGTCACTGCGCCTCGTGAACGAATCAGCTGTCGGATGGCGAAAGCCCTTGTGTGAGGTCTGCGGCGAACCGCTCGACCTCACCCATGCCAAGGCCGGAGAGCGTACCCACCCTTGCTGTGGGGCGGCGGCCTAACCGTTCGCAGAAGGTGCGTGCCCCCAGGGGGATATAGCCCCCGTGGGAACACGTTCGGGACCGCCGGGGAGGGAGCTCGCCAAATGTACGGGTCTGGGAGATCTGTACGAGCGCCGCAACCGGTTGCTGTGCCCGCTGCGCGTGTGAGGGGGCAGCCGACCAAGTACCGCGACCAGGCGGTGCGCGGTTCAGATGTGCAGAGTGATGCCGCGATGGGCGGCGAACCGGTCAAAGGTCGCAGCAGGCAACGTGGCGCTGACCGCGTCCGGGGTGTGGCCAGACGGATTGTGGAACGACACCGTCCCGTTGTGGTGGCCGGTGACCAGTACGAGGTGCCCGCCTCGGCCGGTCGCGGGCCGGTCGGGGCGCCGGATCTCCTTGTGCACCGAGGCGATCACCAGGCGCCCCTTGTCGACCTCGGCTGTGAGCCGGTCCGGGGTGAGGCCGGTAATGACCTCGGCCCGGAGGTGGAAGGCGTTGGCGGCGTATTCGGTGAACTGCCGGTAGAACAGTCCGCTCACGCTACCGTCCGGCTCCTGGCGGTAGGCGTCGTACTTGAGTGCCCCTTGCAGCAGCTCGTACAGGGTCGGGGCGTTGCCGTCGCGGGCGAACAGCGCCATCCGGAGGCACGTCATGCCGCACCATCGTCGGCACCAGTATCCGTACGTCTCCTGGTCCGGTGCTCCAGAGTTGGGCCAGTTCGGGTCCTCGCCTGCCGGGCGGCCGCTGTAGGCGATCGCCGCGATCAGGTCGGGACTGGCGTACTGCGTGATGACGGGGATCGGATGGCGCGACGGCGGCTGGTCAGGCATGGGTGAGTTCTCTCCAGTGCGGCGGGTCCGTCATGAAGCGATGGAATGAGCTTATGGAGACCGAGCCGCCGGAGAGGACCACACCAACCGGGCCGGGGTCGAGGTCGATTAGCTCCAGGGCGGCGAGCGCGACGGCTCCGGACGGCTCAACCACCACCTTCAGGTGCTGGAATGAGGCCGCCATGGCACGCACGATCTGAGCATCCGTCACAGTCGCGATGTCATCGAGCATCACCCGATTGATCTCCCACGGCAGCGGGGCAGGGCTGATGTGCCGCAGGCCGTCGGCGATCGTGTCCGGCACGTTCGGCAGCTCGGTGAGCGTGCCGGTCCGCAGGGAGGCAGTGGTATCCGCTCCGGTCTCCGGCTCGACGCCGATGACCTTGATCCGAGGATTGACGTGCTTGGCAGCGACGGCGGTACCAGCCGCGAGGCCGCCACCGCCGACCGGGACCAGGATCGCGGCCAGCGCTGGTGCCTGCCGCACGAGTTCAAGCGCGACCGTGCCGGCACCGGCCATCACGTGCGGGGAGTTTGCTGAGGGCACCACCGTGTAGCCGTGGTCCGTGGCGAGGGCGGCCGTGATCTGGTCGCGGTCGTCCCGCTGCCGGTGGTACGTGACGACCTGCGCGCCGAGGGATCGCGCGCCGTCGACCTTGGCGCGTGGGGCGTCGTGAGGGACGACGACGGTCACCGGGACATCGAGCAACCGTCCGGCGAGTGCCAGCGCCTGCGCATGGTTGCCCGAGGATGCGCCGATCACGCCGCGCTGCCGGGCGTCCGGGGCGAGCCCGGCGAGGGCGTTGTACGCGCCCCGGAACTTGAACGACCCGCTTCGTTGCAGTGCCTCCGCCTTCACCACGACCGCCCGGCCCGCTGCCTGGTCGAGTTCCGGGTGCGACAGGACCGGGGTGAAGGCGGCGACATTGCGGAGGCGGCGTTGAGCGTCGTACACGTCGGCCGCGACCAGCGGGAGGCTCGGGCCGCTCACGGCCGGTACCCCTGGTGGTGAGCAGCGGCCAGGATGGCGGTGATCAGCTGGTCGTAGCCGATTCCGGCCGCGTTCGCCATGGTGGCGAGGTTCCCGTGAGGGGACAGACCGGGCAGGGTGTTCACCTCGAGCCAGAACACCTCACCGTCCGGGGCGACCATGAAGTCAGACCGCGAGTGGCTGTGGCAGCCGAGTGCTCGGTGCGCTTCGACGGCGGCGCGCTTCACAGCGGCGATGACCGGCTCGGGCAGCTCGGCCGGGCAGCGGTACCGGTGGCCGTTCGGGTCGCGCTTGGCCGCGTAGTCGTAGAACTCGGCCGTGGTCGGCAGTGTCTCCAGCGGCGGTAGCGCCATCAGATCGCCATCGACGGTGATGACGCCGCAGGTTACGGCGGTGCCATCGGCGAACGGCTCGATCAGCCACTCGCCGCCGGCCAGTACAGCGGGGAGCTGCGCCGCGTCGCGGCAGACGCGCATACCGATGGACCCACCCTCGGAGCACGGCTTGATGATCACGGGAAGGCCGAGGGTCGCAGCGGCGTTCTTCGCCGACAGCTCCGGATCGTCACCAGCCCGGACCACCAGGTGCGGGAGCACGTTCACCCCTGCCGCCTGAACGACGCTCTTCGCGGTCGGCTTGTACATCCCGAGCGCTGAAGCCATCACCCCGGAACCCGTGTACGGCACGCCGAGGCTTTCCAAGAGACCCTGAAGTTTGCCGTCCTCGGCCCACTGGCCAGCGATTGCGAGGAACGCCACGTCTACGGCGAGGACCCGGTCGGCGAACTCGGGTTCGGCAGGGTCGAGCATCACGTGCGCGAGTCCGAGACGAGTCAGCGACTCGTGGACGGCCTCGCCGGAGAGCAGCGAGCGATCTCGCTCGCCCGACCGGCCGCCGGTCACGACGGCGATACGTGGGATGGAAGACATGATCACGTCCTTTGCTGTGAGTAGGGATTCCAGATGCTGCGCCGGCGCGCGGTGGCGCGACACCGGTCCGGCCGCCGGAACCCGTGGGTCAGGCCAACAGCGACCAGACCCACTTGCCGAACGGCGCTTCTTCGACGCCCCACTGCTTGCTGAGCAGGGCCACCAGCCCCATGCCGCGACCGCTCTCATCGCGCTCCCCTGCGCCAAGAACGACGGGCATCGCGCCGGACGAGTCGCGGACCGCGATGCGAGCAGCTGTTCCATCGAGGCGCAGCAGCACACACAAGCGGGTGCACCCGGTATGCCGGGCGGCGTTGCCGACAAGTTCCGAGATGACCAACTGCGCGTTGTCGATCAGGTCCTCGCGGCCCCACTCGGTGAACTTCTCGGCTACCAGTTGGCGGGCGACCCGCGCCGACTCGGGAGCGCACGGCATGTGCCGGACGCAGCGGGAGCGGGCAGCCGGTCCCGCCTCGAGTGCAGTGGTCATCGCGGTACTTCGGACTCGGCGCCCACAACGGCGGTGAGAACCGGCGTGGTCGGCTGCGCAGGGGCAGGAGGCATCGAACGTCACTCTCTTGGGTGGTTATGGCGATCCCGCAGGACAGGGGCCGCCTGGCGTGCCGCACCTGGCTCTCTTCCCCGTGCTTCACCGGCCAGGGTGGCTGATGCTCATTGAAGAAGAGCTGACACCGCTTAGGAGACTCCGTGAGGTGACCCCAAGTTGGAGTCAGGGAAGGGTCGGTGGGCCTACGATCGGTGCACGCCTTCAGGGGAGCGAACCAGTGGACCGTCAACCCGATCCGCGAGACGTCGTCGCCGGCCTGCTCGAGGACGAGCGCCTGTTGTCCGCGTGCAGGGAACGGGACATGGGCGCGCTGTTCCGTCTGCTCAACGCGCGGGGAGTGAGCACACGACGGATCGCGGCGGCGGCGGAGATCACCCAAGGGCGGCTGTACGACTACATGAACGGCCGGACACGGGTCGAGAAGTTGTCCGTGTTCGAGCAGATCGCCGATGCCTTCCACATCCCCGGGCATTTACTCGGACTCGCTCGGCGACCATGGGAACCGGCGACGACAACGGAGCCGCAGCCGTGCGCGCCAGCCGCGACATCCGCAGACGGCGACGACCTCGCGGCGGTGGGTGCGTTCCGTCATGCGGACCGGCAGACCGGCGGCAGCCGCCTGTACGGCGCTGTCGTCCGGCATCTCTCGGACCAGATCGCACCGCGCCTGGTGGACATCGCCAGCGGATCTCAAGTGTTCGCAGTCGCCGCCGCGTTGACGGAGATGGCCGGCTGGATGGCCCACGACTCCGCCATGGACGACCGGGCTGAACGGCACTTCTCGCGGGCCTTGGCCCTCGCCCGGACCTCTGGTGATCTGCCGCTTGCTGCGAACATCGCTGCCAGCAGCAGCCATCTGGCGTTGCAGACCGGCGACCCGACACAGGCGGCACACTGGTCAGGTATCGGGGTCAACCTCGCCCGTAGCGGCCCGCACGTGCCAAGCCTGATGGCCAGGCTCCACACCATGCAGGGCCGCGCGCTGGCTGCTGCTGGGCAACGTACGTCGGCTGAACGCGCTCTCGAGCGGGCGCAGACAGCGCTGATCGCAGGGGCCGGCGACGCTCATCCCTGGCTGAGCCCTTTTGATCACGCCACCCTCGCCAGCGAATCAGCTCTTGCCTTCGCCGATCTCGGCCGGTTCGAGGACGCCCTTGGTCACGCTGAGCGGGCGGTCTCGCTGCGCGAGGAGAGTCGAACGCGGTCACTCGCCTTCAGCCGGATCACCCTCGCCGGAATCCATGTCCACCGTGGCGACTTGGACGCCGCTGTCCAAGTCGGTCACGAGTTGCTGGCGACCAGCCCAGCCCTCGGTTCCGTACGCGTGGTTCACCAACTCGACGACCTGCGAAGACTCCTGGGGCGGCACCGCGACTACCAGCCTGTACGTGAGTACCTGGCACGATTCGACGAGGCGCGCAGAGCGCGAATGGTGCTGCTCGCCGACATCATCCCGTCGCCTCGGGGAGGAACATCGTGAGGCCATCGCCCGCTGATCCCGTTGCTTGGAACGCCTACCTGGCCGAGGGCAACGCCCGCCAGGCGCGCAAGCGCGTGGCAGCCGACGTGATCCTGCGGGACCACGCCGGCCGCATCCTGACCGTGAACCCGACCTACAAAGAGGGCTGGGACCTTCCCGGCGGCATGGCCGAGGGGAACGAGCCGCCCCACGAGGCGGCTGTGCGCGAGCTGCGCGAGGAACTCGGCCTCACCGTCCGCCTCCGGGGCCTGCTGGTCGTGGACTGGGTTGCCCCACACGGCCCGTGGGATGACCAGATCGCCTTCATCTTCGACGCCGGCACGATCGACCTCGAGGAATCGGCGGCCTTGCAGCCGCAGGACGGCGAACTGTCCGAGGCTGCGTTCCTGCCCGTCCCAGAGGTGCGAAGCCTCTTGCGAGGCCGCCTGCAACGTCGGCTCGACGCCGCCGTACGAGCCCTCACGGACGGCCACACTCGCTATCTCCACGACGGGCAGTCCGCTTGGTGAGCACTGGGCCGTGACTGTGCGGCTCTGCGTGGCGCATTGGACATCGGGCCGTTGCGTGGGAGAGGGCCGGCCTTGCTGTGAGGTGGTGGATGGGGAACCGTCATGACCTCGGTCTGAGCGAGTCACTGTCATGACCTATGGGCGATGACCCCGGCGCACGGGCTTGCAGAAGATCGGAGGGGCGCTGGCCAGCGAGACCAGCGCCCCTTGGTGGTGCAGCTTCGCCCCGACCAACGGCCCCTGATTCGAGGTGCAGAAGGTGAGTCCAAGGTGAGCCCGGAGTGAGCCCGGACGCCTTTGGACGACGTGTGATCAATCAGCACCGATCATGTCGCCAAGGCTTCCGACCTGGAGCGATGAGTACTGAGCGGATCACTCGGGATCGTCCGGCGTGATCTCCTTGCGACTTTTAATCCGTAGGTTCAGGGTTCGAGCCCCTGGCGGCCCACGTGGAACGGGGTGGGGAAACCTCCCTCTGACCTGCAGCGCAGCACCCCGACTACTTCGATTAGTCGGGGTGCTGCTGCGTTCTCAGGCCGTCTGCGTGAGCGATGCGTGAGCGGACTGCACATCAGCGCCGATCGCGGTGGCGGACGGGGCACCCTCACGCCGTGCCCGAGGCACCAGCGCGGCGGCAGCCTCGGCCTGGGCGAAGGCCAGCTCGGGCAGGACGCTGGCGTAGATGAGGTGACCCCTGTGGTGTGGACACTCTGATGGCGGATCTTGATGGTCCGGGAAGACGGTTCATATGGCAGGGCGGAAGTACACCTCGGAGTTTCGGGCGGACGCGGTGGCGTTGTGGAGGGCCTCGGTGGGGCGGCGGACGATGAAGGACGTCGCTGTTGACCTGGGGATCACTCGGGAGACGCTGCGGTTGTGGGTTCGTGCGGCTGACGGCGGCGGGCAGGCTCCGGCCGGTGGGTCCGGGGCGGAGGAGCACCAGGAGGAGCTGGCCCGGTTGCGGGCGGAGAACGCCCGGCTGCTGAAGGCGGAGAAGGAGTGGCAGCTGGAGCGGGAGATCCTCCGCCGGGCGGCCCAGTATTTTGCCAAGGAGATGAAGTGACGTCCCGCCGCTGGGACTTCATCTCCGAATACGCCGGCGAGTTCGGCGTCCAGCGGCTGTGCCGGGTGCTGCAGGTTTCCCGCTCGGGCTGTTACCGGTGGCTGGCCGGTGCACAGGCCCGTTTCGGGCGGCGGGCAGCGGACCAGGCCCTGGTGGCGGAGATCCGCAGGATCCACTCCGACTCCGGCGAGACCTACGGGGTCCTGCGTGTGCATGCCGACCTGCAGGGATCCGGACACCATGTGAACCGTAAGCGGGTGGCGCGGTTGATGCGCGAGCACGGCATCATCGGCCGCCACCTTCGCCGTCGGAAGCGGACCACCGTCCCCGAGGCGGTGGCGCCGCCGGTGCCGGACCTGGTGCAGCGGGACTTCACCGCTTCCCGGCTCGACCAGCGCTGGTGCGGCGACATCACCTACGTCCAGGTCGGTGGCCGGTGGCTGTTCCTGGCCTGCGTGATCGACATCTGCTCACGCCGGGTCCTCGGCTGGTCGATGGCCCCGCACATGCGGGCCGAACTGGTCGTCAACGCCCTTGAGATGGCAGTGGCGGCCCGTGGCGGAGAGGTAGCCGGGGTGGTGTTCCACTCCGATCGCGGGTCGCAATACACCTCAGGGGCGTTCGCGGACGTCTGCGACCGGTACGGGATCCGTCGCAGCATGGGTCGAGTCGGCTCCAGCTACGACAACGCCCTGGCCGAGAGCCTGTGGCAGAGCCTCAAACGAGAAGCCCTGTACAGGACGCTGTTCTCCACGATGGAGCAGGCCCGAATAGCGATCCTGCAGTGGCTCACGTACTACAACGCACGGCGACGCCACAGCGCGCTGGCTTACCTATCCCCGATGGAGTTCGAACAACGGCAACGCACAACGGCTAAACTCTCACTCGCGGCGTAAACCCCTGTGTCCACATTCCGGGGGTCACCCCACACCGCCTTTGACCCCCAACGCAGCACCCCGGCCGGGGCGCTCGTGTGTACTGGGGCCGCCGGGCGTCCTCTCGTGGGGGTGCCGGTGGGTCTTGTAGGTTGCCCTGATGTCGTCGGTTGGGTACGGGAGTGATCGCCGCGCCGAGGTTGAGGCGCTGCGCGGGTTTCTGTGGGCGGATCCGGGGCGGTGGCCGGAGTTGGCGCCGCGGGTGGTGGAGGGGGTGGGGGCCGATCGGTTGCGGCGGATCGTGGCTGCCACCCGGGAGCGGGTGGGCGGGTTCCGGGAGGTGTCCGACAGCCGGGCCGGGTTGGTGGTGGCCGGGCCGGGCGGCCGGGTGCTCGCCTGGGTGCGGGTGGACCGGGACGGGTTGCTCACCGGTCTGCTGATCTCCCCGGTGCCGCAGGGCCGTGCGGAGCTTCCGGTGGCGGTGCAGCGCCGCCTGGTCAGGGCGTTCTACTGGCTGCTGATCGGCTACTGGGCCTTCTGCTGCTGGAGTTCGGCGGACGTCACCGGGTGGGCCGGCGCGCTGCTCGGTCTCGCGTTCGGGTGTGTCCTGTTCGAGGGCTACGGCGCTGCGGGCATGGAGCCCTGGTGGAGCCGCCGGCCGATCGAGGCAGTGGCGTTGGCGGCCCTCGGCTCGGCCTGGCGCCTTCCCCGGCTGCCGCTGGGCGACGACTGGATGCAACTCGTGGTCGGGGCGGCGCTGGCAGGTGTGAGTACCGGAGTGCTGATCCGGGCCCGCCGGCACAGCTGGGGGACCGGCCCTGCGGTGCCGCTGGCCCGGTTCCCGATGCGTGGCGGCTGGTACGTCGGCCAGGGCGGGGGCCGGTACCTGAACCACCATGTCGACGTGCCCGAGCAGCGCGGAGCCGTCGACCTGCTCCAGGTCGGCGGCAGCGGCTCGTACCGGGGCGATGCCCGGACGCTCGCCTCCTACCGTGCGTACGGGGCCGAGGTGTTCGCGCCCTGCGACGGGCGGGTGGTGGCGGCGGTCGACGGGCTGGCGGACCAGGTGCCCGGCGTCATCCGGTACGGCCCGCTGTACGGCAACCATGTCGTCATCGACACCGGCACGGAGCTCGTCATGCTCGCCCATCTGCGGCCGGGCACCGTGGCGGTGACGGTCGGCCAGGAGGTGGGCGCCGGGCAGCTGCTCGGCCAGGTCGGGAACTCGGGCAACAGCAGCGAACCCCATCTGCACCTCCACACCGAGCGTCAGGGCCAGGGCCTGGACCTGGTGTTCGCGGACGTCGGCGGCAGCCTGCACCGGGGCCGCACGGTCCGCGCGTGACCCGGCGCGGATCACGGATGTTTCCGCCCCGGCCGGGGCATGATGGGGCGCATGGACTTTCGTATCTTCACCGAGCCGCAGCAGGGTGCTTCGTACGAGACCCTGCTGCGGGTGGCCCGCACGGCCGAACAGCTCGGCTACGACGCCTTCTTCAGGTCGGACCACTATCTGAGGATGGGCGACGGCGACGGCCTGCCGGGCCCGACCGACGCCTGGATCACCCTGGCCGGCCTGGCGCGGGAGACCGAGCGGATCCGGCTGGGCACGCTGATGACGGCCGCGACCTTCAGGCTGCCCGGCGTGCTGGCGATCCAGGTCGCCCAGGTGGACGCGATGAGTGGCGGCCGGGTGGAACTCGGCCTGGGCGCAGGCTGGTTCGAGCAGGAGCACACCGCATACGGGATCCCGTTCCCGGGTCGGCGCTTCGACCGGCTGGAGGAGCAGCTGGCCGTGGTCACCGGACTGTGGTCCACCGCGCCGGGCAAGACCTTCGACTTCGACGGCAGCTACTACCAGTTGAAGGACTCCCCCGCGCTGCCCAAGCCCGTGCAGGACCGGATCCCGGTGCTGATCGGCGGTCTGGGTGCCAAGCGGACGCCCGCCCTGGCGGCCCGCTACGCGACCGAGTTCAACCTGCCGTTCGTCTCGGTACAGCGGACCGCGGAGCAGTTCGCCCTGGTACGGGCCGCGGCCGAGGAGCACGGACGTCCGGCCGACGACCTGGTGTACTCCAACGCGCTGGTGGCCTGCGTGGGCCGGGACGACGCCGAGGTGGCGAGCCGGGCGGCGGCGATCGGGCGCGAGGTGGACGAGCTGAAGGCCAACGGCCTGGCCGGTACTCCGGCGGAGGTGGTGGAGAAGATCGGCCGCTACCGGGAGGCCGGGACCCAGCGGATCTACTTCCAGATCCTCGACCTCGACGACCTGGACCACCTGGAGCTGATCGCCGCTCAGGTCCGCCCGCAGGTCGGCGAAGACCAGGGCGAGCAGGCCCGCTGAGCAGGGCCGGGTCGCCCAGCCGACGGAGATCGCCGCGGCCGTCCTGTGGCCGGCCTCGGAGGACTCCAGGTTCGTCGTCGGCCACGACCACGTCATCGACGGCGGCGCCACCGCCTGACCCCCGCCGTACCGGAGGGCGGAGCGACCGCAGCACGCGGTCGCTCCGCCCGGTGCGTTCCGGGCTGGTCGGGTCAGCTGCACCGACCTGACACACGACCTGACGTTTTCACCCGCAACCGACGTTCTGCCCGCCACCCGTCGCTGTCGCCCCGGCCGCCTTGCCGGTGCTTTCCGCGCTGCGGCAGCATCGAATCCAGCGGAGCACGGATCCGCCGGCCCGGGGCCGAAGTGACGACAGATCAGAAAGGCGGGGTGCTGTGCGTACGATCGAGATGGGACGGCGGGCCCGTCCCGGCCGGATCAGCGCCGGATGGCACGCCCTCACCCCGGCCGAACTGCGCGTTGCCCGCCTGGTGGCCCTGGGCATGACCAACCGCGCGGTGGCCGAGGAACTCTTTCTCTCACCCCACACCGTGGACGCCCATCTCCGGCAAGCATTCGCGAAGTTGGATGTCTCCAGCCGGGTCCAGCTCACCCGCCAGGTATTGGTCCACGACACTCTCGGCGTGTAGCCGGGGATTCGGGTGGTGCCGGGCGGTCGGGCGTCAGGCGGGACCGCCGGGCAGGCGGATCGCCTCGGTGTCCAGAGCCTGGCGGACGGTCTCGGCCAGGCCCTGGAGGTGCGGCTCCGGCAGGCCGGGCGTACGGGCCGAGAGCAGGGATATCTGCCAGCGCATCCGCGGCACACCGGGGAGCGGGAGCAGAGTGCGGCCGTGGCGGGCGGTGGTCAGCCCGCACGGGAGCATCGCGCAGCCGAGACCGGACTGCGCGGAGGCCAGCACGCCTTCCACCGAGCCGAGTTCGAGACTGTCCGGGGACTCGCCCGAGCGCAGCCGGAGGAACTCCGGCAGCCAGCGCTGGGAGGGGCAGTCGGGGTCGGTGAGCAGGACCTGGTGGACGGCGGCGGAGCCGGGGCGGACGGCGGGCCTGCGGTGTCCCGGCAGGCCGGCAACGGGCGCGAAGTCCAGCGCCCGGAGCGGGGTTTCGACCAGATCCTCGGCGGCACGGCGGTCGGTGTGGCCGACCCGGGCCGCCCGTTCGGCGAGTACGGCGGTGCGGTGGCCCGCATCGGTCCGTCTCGACTCGGCCGGGGGCTCGTGCCCTCTTGCGGCGACCGGGCCGGTGACCGCCTGCGGAACCGGACCGGCGACCGAGTCGGCCGCCGGGGCGGAAGTCGGCGCGGAAGCTTGGGCGGAAGCCGGGGCGGCCAACGGATGGGCGGCGGCCTGGGCGAGCGGGCCGCCGAACGGTCTGGCCGGGGCGGTCGCGGTAGCAGCGAGGGCGGCGGCGGAGGTCCTGGCCGGCTCCTTGCCGGCCGCGGGGCCGGTGAGCACGACCGCACAGTCGAGCTCGCGGTTCCGCAGGGCGGCCTGGAGCTCGGTGGTCCCCAGGACCCGCAGGGCCAGCTGGGCACCGGGCAGCTGGAGGCGCCCGAAGTGGGCGATCCTGGCGAGCTGTTCGCCGTACGCCAGGGTCGGGACGACACCGACGGTGAGCCGCGGCACGGTGGTGGCCGGGCCGCGCAGCGCCTCCTCCAGTTCGCCCACCAGGGCGAGCAGCTGGTCGGCGTAGCTGCGCAGGGTCAGCCCGGCGGGAGTGAGCTGGACGCCGCTGGGGAGCCGCTGGAAGAGCTGTTCGCCGACCTCGCGCTCCAGTGCGCGCATCTGGGCGGTCACGCTCGACTGGGAGTAGCCGAGCCGCTGGGCGGCCCGGGTGAACGACCCGGTGCGGATGACCTCGCAGAAGGTGCGGAGGGTTCTGACGTCGATATCCACTGCTGCTCCCCCGTGCCGCCACGCTGGTGGCGGGGCCCTCGTAAACAGACGCCAGGGGCGCCCGGCTCGTCTCCGTACCGGGCGCCCCTGCTCGTCGCGCTGGACTCTACTCGGCCAAGTGTGCGTCGACCAGCGGGAAGTCGAGCTCCGGCTCGGCCACGTGGTTGAAGAAGTTGGACAGCACGTTGAGCGCGACGTGCCCCACGATCTCGGCGATCTCGGCGTCCGTCACACCGGCCGCGCGGGCCTCGGCGAGAGCGGAGTCGCTGACCCGGCCGCGCTCGGTGATCACCGCGTCGGTGAGCTTGAGCACCTGGTCCATGTGCGGGTCGGTGTCCTGGCCCTTGCGGGTGGCGAGCAGCTGCTCCTCGCTCAGGCCGACCTTGCCGCCGCGCAGGGTGTGCGCCGAGACGCAGTAGGTGCAGCTGTTCTTCTGGGCGATGAACAGGGCGAGCTGCTCGCGCTGCTTGGTGCTGAAGCTGCCGCCGACCAGCGCGTCCCGCATGGCCAGGTAACCGCGCAGGGCGGCCGGGCCGTTGGCCATCGCCGCGTACAGGTTCGGCAGCTTGCCGAGCTGCTTGAGGGTCCCCTCCAGAAGCTCGCGCTGCTCCTCGGTGGCGGTCTCGACGGTCAGTTGGGGCAGACGGGACATGGCGAGTCTCCTCGGATCAGCGTCATATGGAACCGATCGGTACCGAAAAAGACGGTACCGATCGGTTCCGTCTCGGTCAACGCGGGCCCTCGTCAATGTCAGGTTGTGCAGCGGAGACTGACGTGGCGTCTGGTAGCGGGCCATGCCGCAATTCAGAACCGAGTGGTACCGTTTTCGAATGCCGAGCCAAGCCAGGGAACGACTCCTCGTCGCCGCCGAGCGACTGTTCTACGAGGAGGGCGTCCGCGCGGTCGGGATCGAGCGGATCCTCTCGGACTCCGGCGTGGGCCGGGCCTCCTTCTACCGCCACTTCCCCAGCAAGGACGAGCTGGTGGTGGAGGTGCTGCGGCGCCGCGACGCCAACTGGCGGGCCTGGCTGGCCGAGACGGTGGAAGCCAGCCCGCTCGGCCTGGCGGACCTCCCGCTCGCCCTCTTCGACGGCCTGGCCGAGCGGTTCGCCGCCGCGGACTTCCGGGGCTGCGCCTTCATCAACACGATGGTCGAGGAGGCCGACCACGACAGTGCGGCGCACCGGGTCGCCCACGAGCACAAGGAGAAGGTGATCGAGTTCCTCGACCGCCTCCTCGCCGCCGGGGGCTACCGGGACCACCTCGCGCTGGCCCGCCAACTCGCCCTGCTCGGCGACGGCGCGATCATCACCGCCCTGCGCGAGGCCACCCCGGAGGCCGCCACCCGCGCCCGCACGGTCGCAGCGGCCCTGCTCGGCACAGCCCCCAGAGCCAACACCTGACCCCTGCGGGGGACGCTTCGGCACTTGACCGGCCATGCACCACCTTGGGGGCGCGGGGAACTGCGCGAGTAACTCTGCACCTCCGTAGATGCCTGGTCGCGCAGTTCCCCGCGCCGCTGGGGGGTACACCCTTGCTCCTGAAGGCTCACCGGCGCCGCCTGGGGGCGCCCTTGTCCCTGAAGATTCACCGGCGTTGCCGGAGGGCTCACTCCTGGTCCCGGAGGGTTGCGGCCAGTTCGGTGCGGCGGACTTTGCCTGAGCGGGTTCTCGGGAGGCCGGCCGTGAAGTCCAGTCCCCGGGGGACGAAGACCGGCGCCAGCTGCGCGGCCGCCCGCTCCAGCAGCGCCCGCCGCAGCGCGGCGGCTCCCGCCCCCGTCGGCAGCCCCGAACGCAGCACCACCACCGCGTGCGGCACCAACCCCCCGAGCGGGTCGGCCCTGGGCACCACGGCCGCGTCGGCCACCGCCGGGTGTCCGCGCAGTACCGCTTCGATCTCCACCGGCGAGATCCGGTGTCCGAAGGACTTGAAGACATCGTCCGTCCGGCCGAGCAGCCGGATCGAACCGTCGGCGCAGCGCTCGCCGCTGTCACCGGTGCGGTAGAGGCCGTCGGCGAAGGCGGCCGCCGTCCGCTCCGGGGCGTCGGCGTAGCCGGTCATCAGGCCGGCCGGCCGGTCGGTGAGGTCGATGCAGACCTCGCCCGCCTCCCCGGGTGCGCCGGTCACCGGGTCGCGCAGCACGATCCGGTAGCCGGGCAGCGGGTGCCCGAGCGGTGAGAGCGGCTCGGGCGCGTCGGGGGTGCGGCCGATCAGCGCGGTGGCCTCGGTCTGCCCGTAGCCGTCCCGGACCCGGACGCCCCAGGCGGCGGCCACCTGCTCGATCACCTCGGCCGTGAGCGGTTCCCCGGCGGCCGTCGCCTCGCGCAACTCGGGCTGTCCGGTGGCCAGATGGGGCAGCAGGGCGCGCCAGGCGCTGGGCGGTGCGCAGAAGCTGTCCGCCCGGTGTTCGGTGAGTACCCGGGGCAGCAGGTGGGCGGGCAGCCCGCCGTCGGGCGGTGCGAGCACGGTGGCCTCGGCCGTCCAGGGGACGAAGAAACTGCTCCAGGAGTGCTTGGCCCAGCCGGGCGCGGACAGGTTGAGGTGCCGGTCGCCGGGCCGCAGGCCGTTCCAGTAGAGGCTGGAGAGGTGGCCGACGGGGTAGCTGGCGTGGGTGTGCTCGACCAGTTTGGGCAGCGAGGTGGTGCCCGAGGTGAAGTAGCAGAACGCCGGGTCGGCCGAGCGGGTCGGCCCGGCGGGCAGGTAGGGGCGCCGCACCCGGGTGTCGGGGTAGCGGAGCCAGCCGGGCCGCTCGGCGCCGAGCGTGATCCGGCGGCCCGGCACGGGCAGGTCGTCGACCAGCGCAGCGAGTTCGCCCGTGCACAGGACGTGGGAGATCCGGCCCCGGCCGATCCGGTCGGCGGCCTCCTCGCGGGTCACGTCCTGGTACGTCGGCACCACCACCGCGCCGATCTTCAGACAGCCGAGCAGGGCCTCCCAGAGTTCGGCCCGGGTGCCGAGCAGCAGCAGGACCCGCTCGCCCCGGCGGACGCCCAGTTCGGTCAGTTCGGTGGCCAGGGTGTCGGAGCGGGAGGAGAGTTCGGCGAAGGAGACCCGTTCGCGGGTGGCGACCCGGCCGTCCGGGCCGGGCGTGCCGAGCACTTCGAGCGCGGTGCCGTCGTTCCCGGCGGCGACCACGTCGAACCACTCCAGGGCCCAGTTGAACTCCTCGGCGCGCGGCCACCGGAACTCCGCGTACGCCGACTCCCGGTCGCCGCGCAGCCGCAGCAGCAGATCGCGGGCGGCCCGGAACTCCCGGTGCGCGGCCGTCCTGCGGTGGCGCCAGTAGCCGCTGCTCATCGCGTACCGGCCTTGGCCGCCAGGGGAGTCGGCTCCAGCATCGCCCCGTCCAGCAGCGCGCCGGCGATGGCGTCGGCGTCCCGGGTGAACGAGCCCCACGACCCCGGCCGTCCGCTGCCCACCTGGGTGAACCAGCGGGTGTGCTCGCTGAGGATCCCGATCACGTGCATGCTGCGTTCCACCGCCCCGTCCGCCCGGATCGGGTGGAACGGCGAATCGGTGGAGGCCAGCCCGCCGGTGTCATAGGCATGCCCCTCCCAGGAGTTGACGAAGGTGCGGATGGTGCCGTCCGCGAGCAGGCCGCGGATCAGCGGGTTGCGGTCGGTGCGCAGGTCGGTGCCGGGCACCCGGGCGTCCACCAGGGCGTCCAGGCCGACCCGGGAGCTGTCCACCTGGAGGGACTCCACGGTGAACCGTCCGGCGGTGCCGTCGCTGCGGAACACCGCCTGCGGGCCCACGGGTTCGAGGATCCCGGCGTCGAGCAGGGCGAGGAACTGCTCCGAGCGCACGGCGGGCGGGCCGGTGGAGATCAGCGCGGCCAGCGGGTTGAACTCGGTCAGGAAGCGGCGCTGGGACTCGGGGGTGAGCCCGCCGAAGTCGACCACCGATCTGATCGTCTGCCGGACGTCGCGCAGTACGTCGCAGGCGGCCTTCAGCGGCCCGTCCGCGTTGCCCAGCCGGGCGTCGGCCAGGTCGGCCCGCAGCCAGTCGGTCAGCGCGGTGCGGAACTCCGCGGCGGTGCAGAACCGCTTGCCCCGGAACGGGCGGGCCAGGGTGTCGAAGTCGGCCAGCACCGTCGGGTCCACCCCGTACTCGGCGGCCAGCCGGGAGAGCGGCTCCAGCAGGGGCGTGTCGGCATCGGCCAGCGCGGCCGTGGCCCGCTCGGTGAAGTCGGCGGCCGCCGCCGCTCCGACCGCCGCCTCGCCGATCACCGCGTCCCCGGCCGCGGTACGGATCCGGGTGGCCAGCAGGACCAGGTTCACCTCGGCCATCAGCCAGGGCAGTACCGCGGCGTGGAAGTCCACCCCGCCCCTGGCCCGGACCGCGCCCATCCGCTCGGGGGTGAACAGCCGGGCCCGGTAGCGGTGCAGCGGCGGCTTCTGGTTGACGCCCCGGGCCAGCAGCGGAACCCCGCTGCGCGAGGCCGGGAAGATCCGGGGTTCGCGTCCGCTGGGCAGGTAGCGCAGGCCGTCGGGGCCGTCCGGTGCGAAGCGGCCGCCGCGCCCCTGGGTCAGCTCGACCAGGATGTCGTAGAAGGTCAGGCCCATGCCGAGGATGCCGACGCTGGCGCCCGGCGGAATGTCCTTCAGCGGCATCTCGCCGGCGGAGTCGCCGTTGATGTAGCGGACGGTGGCGCTGCCGGCGGCGAAGGCGGCCCGGTCGCGCTGCGGGCCGTCCAGGTCGTTGGAGGGGTGGCCGGTGGCGAGCACCACCCGGTCCACGGTGAGCACGTCCCCCCGGTCCAGGCGCAGCCGGTGGGCCCTGGTGCCGCCGTCCTCGTCGGGGATCCGGTCGGCGCTGAGCACCCGGGCGGGGACCCGCTGGACGGTCAGTCCGACGGGCAGGGCGGCCACGATGCGGTCGAAGACGTGGCTCAGGTAGCGGCCGTAGACCACCCGGGGCGCGTAGCCGTCGGGGTCGGCGTTCTCGGGGTCGGCCGCGGCCCACCACTCGGCGAGGGTCGGTCCTGCGCCGGGCCGGGCGGGTCCGTCGTCGCCGGGGCCGGAGAACATGGTGACCTCGCGGGCCGGGGTGTTCATCAGGAAGTGCGGGGACTGCGACTGCCGCCAGATCCGTCCCGCACCCGCCTGGTACGGGTCGATGGCGTGGATCTCCACCGGGCGGGCGAGCGGCTGCTCCAGGCAGCGGGCGGCGAGCCGTTCCAGCACCGACAG
The DNA here is from genome assembly GCF_000955975.1 of Saccharothrix sp. ST-888. Taxonomy (GTDB): domain Bacteria; phylum Actinomycetota; class Actinomycetes; order Streptomycetales; family Streptomycetaceae; genus Kitasatospora. The sequence continues at coordinate 55,243 of NZ_JYJF01000019.1, read as the reverse complement.
GCCGCGCGGGCCGACACCGATCAGGGCGACCCGCAGCGGGGCCGGCCGCTGCTCTGACCCGGTGCCGTTCCCGGCTCCGGCGGCGGGCTCCGGCCGTGCTCCCGGCTCCGGCTGGGCTCCCGGCTCATGGCGGCCTTCCGGCGCGGCCTGCCGGGCCGCCGCGTCGTGCTGCTCGGCGACCCGGCGGAGCATCAGCGAGAGCCGGTCGGAGGTGACCGGGGTGGTCCGGCGTCCGGCGGAGAGCAGCGGCATCGCGCCGAGGTCGGCCCAGCGGAGCCGGCCGTCCTCGGCGATCACGCCCCGCGCGGCGCCCCGGTTGTCGGGGTGCAGGCAGTACGGGACGTCCAGCAGGCCGCGCCGGAAGGCCCGCAGCAGGGCGGTGCCGACGTTGTCGGAGAGCGAGAGCACGGCGGTGACCAGGGCCCGGGCCTCGGCCAGCACCTCGCCGCCGTCGACCGGGGGGCCGGCCGGCTCAAGCCGGGTGCGGCGGGCCTGTTCGGCGGCGTTGCGCAGCGCCGTCAGGTTCTCCTCGACGGTCGGGATGCGGTGCGCCTCGGTCTCGGTCTTGACGATCAGCCGCTCGGCGCCGCCCCGGACGGCGAGTTCGGCGCTACGGGCGAGCAGCAGGCGGGCACCGGGCGCGGTCCTGGGGAAGACGCCCATGTAGGTGTAGAGCACCAGATGGCGGTCCACGTCGGGCGGCAGCAGTTCGTCGGCGAGCCGGCGCAGGGCGGTGAGCGCCTCGGCGTCCTGCCCGGCGTGGGTCTGCTGGGCGTAGCTGAGCGAGACGCTGGTGATGCCGTTCTGGACGAAGAACAGGCACTCCAGGACGGACACCGCGACCAGCAGCGAAGGCGGGCAGAGCTGCCCGAGCAGGCAGCCGCCGAAGGACTCCAGGTGGGCGCCGGTCCCGGCGGCCCGGCTCTCTTCGGCGAGCAGCCGGGTGCCGTCCCGCCAGGCGGCGACGGACTCGGCGAGCGGGGTGCGCCCGTACGGCAGGCAGTACGAGACCGGGCCGCCCTCGCTGGTGTACAGCCCGGCGGCGGTCATGGTGCGGAAGATGGCGATCGGGTCGGCGGAGCCGTGCCGGACCTGTACGGGTGTGGCGGGACCGGCCGCACCGGCCACCCGGGCGCCGACCCGGGGGCCGTGGGCGACCAGCGGGAAGCCGTTCAGCGGCCGGCCCGCGCGCACGGCCGCGGTGGCGGCGGCGTGGTCGCCGACCCGGGTGTAGCTGTCCAACGTGACGGTGGCGACGGTGCGTTCGGGCAGCCGGGCGACGGCGGTGACCCCGGCGGCCATCTCCTCCGGGCGGGCCATGCCCATCCGGGGCTGCACCACCAGTTCACCCGCCTCGGCGGCGGCCCGGACGTAGGCGCCCAGGTCGGGCGGTCCCGGGCGTCTTGGGGCGGGGATCGAGCGGGTCATGCCGCGACCCGTTCGGTACGGGCCGGGCCGGCGGGGTCGAGGGCGGCGAGCGGGATGAGCTCCGCCAGCCGCTCCAGCAGCACCTCGGGCCCGGTGCCGTCGGGGTGGACGCCGTCGAAGCCCGCCTCCAGCAGTTCGGCGCGGCGCTGCTCGGCGCCCTCCGGCGAGATGCCGAGCAGACCGCCGGCGACCATCGGGATGCCCCGGGTGTCGGCCTCCGCGCGCAGCGCCCGGACGGCGCGCAGCCCGTCCAGGTGCCCGTGCCCGTTCACCGAGCTGAACACCACCAGGTCCGGCATGGTCAACCTGGCGGTGTCCACGAGGAGTTCCTCGGGCACACAGGGGCCGAGGTTGAGCACCGAGTGGCCGTGCTCCTCCAGGAAGAGCTGCAGGTGCACCAGGTTCCAGGTGTGGGCGTCGGAGGATCCGGTGGTGAGCAGGACCCGGCGGCCGTCGGCCGGGGCGGCCTGCGGTACGGGACGCAGCAGTTGCGGTGCGGCCGACTGGGCCATGACTACTCCTCGAAACAAGCTGGTCAGGTGTCTTGCGGACGCGCGCGGCGGACGGGTTTCCCAGGGGCGCGGGGAGCTGCGCGATCGGTACTCCGTGAGGATGCACGGCTGGTCGCGCGGTCCCCGCGTCCCTGGGAACAGACCGCCGGGGCGGTTGTGCGGTCGCCGTCCGCGCGCGGGTCACGCAGCGGGGAGTGCCGCGCCCACGCCGGTGGTGATCTCGCCCGGTTCCGGCTGCCGGTTGGCGGCCGGGCGGGCGCGGACGGCGAGCACCGTGCAGCCCTCGGCACTGGACATCTGGTGCCGGGTGCCCGGCTCCTCGATGACCAGGTCGCCGCGGTGGAAGCGCCGGCCGTCGCTGTGGTCGAGGACCCCGTCGAGCACCAGCATCAGCTCGTGCCCGAGGTGCTCGTGGAAGTCCCCGTGCGCGCCGGGCGGGAACCGCAGCAGCAGCGCGGCGGAGTCCTCGCCGCTGCCCTCGTCGGGACCCCACAGCACCACGAACTCCACGCCCGCCCGGCCCGGTTCGGTCCACGGGACCCAGGGCAGGCCGTCCTGCTCGAAGCCGTTGCGCAGCACGTCCCGCAGGATGGTCACGTCAGGCATCGAGCGCCACCCCGCCGGTCCGTACCGTCCCCCAGGGCAGCGGGCCGAGCACCACGGGGGCGCCGACCATCGAGCCGAACTCCCGCCAGGCGCCGTCGTAGTTGCGGACGTCCCCCAGCCCGAGCAGCTCGTGCAGGACGAACCAGCTGTGCGCCGAGCGCCAGCCGATCCGGCAGTAGACGACCGTCGGCGCCTCGGGGTCGAGCTGGCCGTAGACGGCGTTCAGCTCCTCGTCGGTGCGGAAGGTGCCGTCCGGGCGGACGGTGAGGTTCCACGGGATGTGCTGGGCCGACAGCGCGTGGCCGGGCCGGACCCCGAGGTCCTCGGGGACGCCGGGCGGCGAGGTGCTCTCGCCGAGGTACTCCTCCAGCGAGCGGGCGTCGACCAGGTTGGTGCCGCCGATGCCGGCGATCACCCGGTCGCGCCGGGCCCGGATGGACTCGTCCGGCTGCCGGACCGGGTAGTCGGTGGCGGGCCTGGCCGGCATCTCGAAGGTGAGGTCGCCGCCCTGTGCCTCCCAGCGGCCGCGGCCGCCGTCGAGCACCCGCAGTTCGCGGTGCCCGTACAGCCGGAACTGCCAGTACCCGGCGGTGGCCCACCAGTTGCAGTTGCCGCTGTAGAAGACCAGGGTGTCGTCCTCGGCGATGCCGTGCCGGCCGAGCAGGGCGGCGAAGTCCTCGGGAGCGAGCAGGTCGCGGCGGACCGGGTCCTGCAGGTCCCTGGTCCAGTCGAGGCTGACCGCCCCGGGTATCCGCCCGGCGGGGTTCTCGCCGCCGTCGGTGATCTCGATCAGGACCACGCCCCGGTCGGCGGCGTGCGCCCGGACCCAGTCGGTGCTGACCAGGTACTTGTCACGGTCCATGGGTACTCCGATTCCTGTGCGATGGTGCCGGTGCGCCGGCTGCCGTGGTGCCGGTCGCCGAGCGCCGGTTCCTGTGCGCTGATGAGGGATGCCCGCGGGTGGGCGGGCGACGGGCGGCCGAAGGCCGCAATCACCACCAGTACGTCGGGTACTTGCCGATCGCGCCGGCCCGCGAGGCCAGCAGTCCGAGCAGGATCAGCAGCACGCTGCCGACGGCCAGCAGCACCAGGAAGCGGACCGGGGCCGGGTGTTGAAGGACCACCAGTGCGGCGGTGGCCGCCGCCGGGGCGTGGACGGCCCGCAGCAGTGCCATCAGCCCGACCGACAGCCCGGCGGCGACGGCCGCGGACCAGAGCGAGTGCCCGATCAGCGCGCCGGCCAGCAGGCCGAGGGCGGCCGAGCCGAGCTGCCCGAGCAGGACCGAGCGCGGCTGGGCCGGGGGCAGCGCCGGGCTGGCGCAGACGATCATCGCGGTGGCGGCCAGCGGCGCGACCAGCAGGACCTGGCCGGCGGCCTTCCCGAGGGCGACCAGGACCAGCAGTGCGACGGTGGTGGTGACGGTCCCGAGGACCAGGGCCCGAGCGCCGGGCATCGGCGGCGCGGTCGGCTTGGCGGCGGCGCCCGGTGCGGCCGGGCGGGTGGTGGTCGAGTTGCTCATGGCGTCAACTCCTCTCGGTGGAAGATCAGTTGGAGTGGCCGTGGAAGTAGCGCTCGGCCTTGCAGTGCACCACGCGGCCGATCTGGTGGCCCATCGTGAGCCCGGGCTCGTTGTCGAAGCTCCAGTGCATGCCGCCGTAGAGGCGGGAGATGCCGGCCTGGGCGGCGGCCTCGGTGAAGGTCGGCCAGGTCAGGGTGATGTCGGTGGCGGGGGTGAGTCCCGGCTCGATGGTCGAGGTGCCCGCCTTGAACAGGTACGAGTCGCCGAAGTCGTCCGAGCCGGTGAAGCGGCGCAGGAACTCGGCCGCCGCGCCGGAGAAGGTGCTGTGCCCGGAGACGGTGGCCGGGAAGGCCGGAACCGGCACGTACGCACGCCAGTTGACGCCGTCCATGGCCACGGTGCCCTTGCCGGGGCCGCCCCAGGACCGGATCTGCTGTCCGCGCAGCTCGTAGGGGATCAGGGTGCTCGGGCGGGCGAAGTCGTACTGGCGCTTGACCGCCCAGGAGCCGATGGCGGCGTCGGTCTCGGCCATGTTGAGGCCGAAGAACAGCTTGGCGTCCTCGTCCACGGTGTAGCCGTCGCGGGCGGAGACGAACCGGCCCCAGGCCTGCTGGGCGCCGGGCGGGGTGACGTCCGCGTCCAGCCAGAACTCGGCGATGGCCTTGTGCTCGTCGGTCAGGTCGGCGCTGATCTCGACGAGTTCGGCGACCGCGTCGGCCAGTCGGGAGGACGGGTAGGCGGGCGGCGCGGGCACCGTGAACTGGTCCGGGCGCTCCAGCGCGAACGGCACCACGGTGGCGAACTGCGGGGTCAGGAAGTGCTGGGTGGCGCCCTTGACGATCAGCGGGGTCCAGTGCGCGGGGGAGGCGATCAGGCCGGGGGCGAACGCGGTGATGTCCTGCGGCTGGTTGACCGGCTGGTAGCCGGTGGTGTCGGCGTACGCGTTCAGCTGGTTGGCGCCGTCCTGGTGGCGGAAGTCCAGCACCGCCTGCGCGGTGCGGCGGCCGATCTCGGCCGGGCTGGTGGACGGGCCGCCGGTGCGCGCCGGGTCGTAGCCGAGGCTGCGCAGCATGGAGTCGGCGGCGGGGGTCTGGTCGGGGTAGAGGTCGCAGAGCGCCTTGTGGGCGGCGTAGCTGATCGCCTCGTTCTTGTTGGCCAGGGTCCGCTCGGAGCGGGGGCGGCGCAGGCTCCCGCCGAAGCGGGTGCCGACGGCGACGCGGTCGTAGCAGGCCCAGGCGTCGTAGACGCAGTTGTGCACCACGGCCAGCGAGCGGGCGTTGACGGTGGCCGGGCCGAACACGGCGCCGGTCGCGCGGTACTTGGCCAGGATCGCGTCCATGGTGGCCTGGTTCCAGCGGACGACCACGCTCGGGTCGGCGTCGGCCGTACCGGCGGCGCGGCGGCCGGTACGGGTCTCGGCGGCCCAGGCGGACGGGGTGCCGGCCAGTGCGAGCGCACCGGCCGCGCCGAAGGCGGCGGCGAGCGCGGTCCGGCGGGACAGCGGGCGGGCGGGTACGGAGGGCGGGGTCATGGGGTCCTTCTCACGACGCTGGGGCTCGGGAGCGGCGGCCAGGGACGCGGCCGGCATCCGGGACCGTAGGTTGCGGCGCGTGTCAGGAGCGTTGCGCGGGTATTGCACGGTGCTGCCCCGGTCTTGTCTCCGTCCTGTCAAACAATCAGACCGGACGGTATTTTTGCTGGTCAGCCGGGAAGGCCGGGGACAAGGAGCGATCGCTTTCTTCCATGGCAGGTATCAGAGGACTCGATGGGTCCCGCCGCCGTCCCGCCGCTCTCACTAGCGTGTGCATCCGGTGAAGGATCAGGGGGAGGTCTTGCCATGGCCAGAGTGCTGCCGGTGGTCGTACCGCCGCCCGCACCGCCGCCGCCGGCGGTCGACCTCGAACTGCTCGGCGGCTTCGCCCTCCGCCTGGACGGGCGCGAGGTCCAGCCCACCATCGCGGCCCGCCGCCTGCTCGCCCTGCTCGCCGTCGAACCGGGCGGGCTCACCCGCGCCAGGGCCGCCGCCGTGCTGTGGCCCGCCCTCGACCAGGCCAGGGCCGGGGCCGCGCTGCGCACCGCCCTGCACCGGCTCCCCGGCGACCGCGCCCACCTGCTCCAGGGGACCTTGGAACGCCTCCGGCTCGCCCCGCACGTCAGCGTCGACCTGGCCGACCGGCGGGCCGTCGCCGCCCGCATCCTCAACCTCGCCCTGCCGATGCCCGCCGAGGACCTCGGCCGGGCCGCCGCCTGCGACTTCGGGGCCGACCTGCTCCCCGACTGGGAGGAGCACTGGCTCGCCCCCCACCAGGAGCGCTGGCGCCAACAGCGCCTGCACACCCTGGAAACCCTCTCCGCCCGCCTCGCCGAGGCCGGCTGGGCGGGCGCCGCGGTGGACGCCGCGCTGGTCGCCGTGCACGCCGACGGCCTGCGCGAGAGCGCCCACGAAACCCTCGTCGCCGCCTACCTCGCGGCCGGCAACCAGATCGCCGCCCGCGCCTACCGGGCCTCCTACCGCGAACTCCTGCGCCGCGAACTCGACGCCCGCAACTGAGCCGTGGGCGCGCGGGCCGGTCCGCCGCCGGGCGGCCGCCGCACGCTCCGGTGGCAGGATCGGGCGGCTGCGGTCAAGGTGGGCGGCGGGGGTCACCGCGAGGGAGACGAGATGCCTGAAGTGACCGAAGCGTACCCACCCGGCACTCCGTGCTGGGTGGACCTGATGGTGCCGGACCAGCAGGCCGCGCTGGACGTGTACCGGGACCTGTTCGGCTGGCAGGGTGAGGTCGGCCCGGCCGAGTTCGGCGGCTACGCGATGTGCACGCTGAACGGGAAGCCGGTGGCGGGAATCATGGCGGCGATGGCGCCCGAGGGGCAGCCGACGCCGCCGACCGTCTGGACCACCTACATCGCCACGGCCGACGCGGACGCCACCCAGGCCGCCATCACGGCCAACGGCGGCACCGTGATGATGCCGGTGATGGACGTCGGCACGGTCGGCCGGATGCTGGTGGCGGCGGACCCGAGCGGTGCGGTGTTCGGAGTCTGGCAGCCGGTGGACTTCTTCGGCGCGCACGTGGTCAACGAGCACGGCGCGCTCACCTGGAACGAGCTGCACACCGCAGACTTCGACGCGGCGGCCGCCTTCTACCGGGCCGTCTTCGGGGCCGAGATCGCGCCGATGGGCATGCCGGAAGCCGGCGACTACCACGTGTTCAACGTCGGCGGCCGCGGGGTCGGCGGCGTCTCCAGCCTCGCCAACGACCCGCCCGGCACGCCCGCGCACTGGCTGACGTACTTCGCCGTGGACGACGCGGACAGCGTGGTGGACGCGCTGGTCAAGCGCGGCGGCACGGTACTGGTCCCGCCGTTCGACATGGTGGCGGGCCGGATGTCGGTGCTCGCCGACCCGCAGGGCGCCCTCTTCGCAGTGATCAAGGCCAAGCCGATGTAGGTTCGGCAGCCCTCGGCCGCAGAGCCTGGGAGCCGCCCGTTCGCGACGCGCCAGGCGTACCGCAAATGGGCGGCTTCGCGTGCCGTACGGGCCACACTGGCAGGTATGTTGGGACTTCCGGACCACATCCGAGCATTCCTCTTCGACCTCGACGGAGTGCTGACGCAGACCGCGAAGGTGCACGCGGCGGCCTGGAAGGACATGTTCGACTCCTTCCTGAGAGCCGAGGCCGACCGCAGCGGCGAGGAGTTCGTCCCGTTCGACGCCGTCGAGGACTACGACGCGTACGTCGACGGGCGCCCCCGGCAGGACGGCACCCGGGCCTTCCTCGCCTCCCGGGGCATCCGCCTGCCCGAGGGCACCCCGGCCGATCCGCCGGGCAGCAGGACCGTCCAGGGGCTGAGCACCGCCAAGAACGTCACCGTGCTGCGCATGATCCAGGAGCAGGGCGTCCAGCCGTACCCGGGCTCGGTGGAGTACCTGCACCGGCTGCGGGTGCTCGGCCTGCCGCGCGCGGTGGTCTCCTCCAGCGCCAACTGCCGGGACGTGCTGCGGGCCGCGGGCATCGACGGGCTGTTCGACGTGGTGATCGACGGGGTGGTCGCCAAGCGCGAGAACCTGCCGGGCAAACCCGCGCCCGACACCTACCTGGCCGCCGCCCGTGCGCTCGAGACCCCGCCGGAGCACGCCGCCGTCTTCGAGGACGCCCTCGCCGGGGTGGCCTCCGGGCGGGCCGGCGGCTTCGGCACGGTGGTCGGCGTGGACCGGGTCGGCCAGGCCCAGGCGCTGCGCGAGCACGGCGCGGACATCGTGGTCGCCGACCTCGCCGAACTGATCGAGCCCGACGGCCGATCGGCTGCGAAGGCTTCGGCATGAGCCCCTCCAACGTCTTCACCATCGACCCCTGGGGCCTCGCCGAAGAGGGCCTGGACCTGCCCGGACTCGCCCGCGCCGAATCGGTGTTCGCACTCTCCAACGGCCACATCGGCCTGCGCGCCAACCTGGACGAGGGCGAGCCGCACGGCCTGCCCGGCACCTACCTCAACGGCGTCTTCGAGCTGCGCCCGCTGCCGTACGCCGAGGGCGGTTACGGCTTCCCGGAGTCCGGGCAGAGCGTCATCAACGTCACCAACGGGAAGATCATCCGGCTGCTGGTCGACGACGAGCCCTTCGACCTGCGCTACGGCGAACTCCGCAGCCACCAGCGGAGGCTGGACTTCCGCGAAGGGGTCCTGCGGCGCGACGCCGAATGGACCTCGCCCGCCGGGCGGACCGTCAAGGTCAAGTCCTGCCGGCTGGTCTCGCTGACCCAGCGGGCGATCGCCGCGATCGACTACCGGGTCACCGCGGTGGACGGTCCGGTGCGGATCGTGCTCCAGTCCGAGCTGGTCGCCAACGAGCAGCTCCCGGACGGCTCGGGCGATCCGCGGGCCGCGGCCGCCCTGGAGGCGCCGCTGGTCGGCGAGGCCGCGCACGCCTCCGGGATGAAGGCCGTCCTGGTGCACCGGACCAGGTTCAGCGGCCTGCGGGTGGCAGCCGGGATGGACCACCTGGTCGAGGGGCCGGAGCACTTCGACGCCACCGCCGAATGCGTCGAGGACCAGGGCCGGTTCAGCGTCACCACGGTGCTGAAACCGGGCGAGCAGCTGCGGTTGGTCAAGCTCATCTCCTACGGCTGGTCGGCGACCCGCTCGCTGCCCGCGGTCCGCGACCAGGTCGAGGCCGCGCTGACCGCCGCGCGGTTCACCGGCTGGGACGGGCTGTACGCCGAACAGCAGCAGTTCCTCAAGAAGTTCTGGGACACCAGCGACGTCCAGCTGGACGGCGACGTGGAGTTGCAGCAGGCCGTCCGCTTCGCGCTCTTCCACGTGCTGCAGGCGGGCGCGCGGAGCGAGGAACGGGCCATCCCCGCCAAGGGGCTGACCGGCCCCGGCTATGACGGGCACAGCTTCTGGGACACCGAGACCTTCGTCCTGCCGGTGCTCACCTACGCCATGCCCTCGGCGGTCAAACAGGTGCTCACCTGGCGGCACGGAACGCTGCCGATGGCCCGTGACCGGGCCGCCCAACTCGGCCTGGCCGGAGCGGTGTTCCCCTGGCGTACGATCCACGGTGAGGAGTGCTCGGGCTACTGGCCGGCCGGTACGGCGGCCTTCCACATCGGCGCGGACATCGCGGTCGCGGTCGCCCGCTACTGCCGGGCCACCGGGGACGTCGACTTCGAACAGACCCTGGGGCTGGAACTGCTGGTGGAGACCGCCCGGATGTGGCGCTCGCTCGGCCACCACGACTCGGAGGGCCGGTTCCGGATCGAGGGCGTCACCGGACCCGACGAGTACAGCGCCATCGCGGACAACAACGTCTTCACCAACCTGATGGCGCAGACCAACCTGCGGGTCGCCGCCGAGACCGTCACCCGGCACATGCACCAGGCCTCCGGCCTCGGCGTGGACACCGAGGAGGCGGCGGCCTGGCGGGACGCGGCCGCGGCCATGTACATCCCGTACGACGAGAAGATCGGCATCCATCCGCAGGCCGACAACTTCACCGACCACCAGTTCTGGGACTTCGAGAACACCCCGCCGGAGAAGTACCCGCTGCTGCTGCACTTCCCGTACTTCGACCTGTACCGCAAGCAGGTGGTCAAGCAGGCCGACCTGGTGCTGGCCATGCAGGTGCGCGGCGACGCCTTCACCGCGGAGCAGAAGGCCCGCAACTTCGCCTACTACGAGCGGCTCACGGTCCGCGACTCCTCGCTCTCCGCCTGCACGCAGGCGGTCATCGCGGCCGAGGTCGGCCAGCTGGACCTGGCGTACGACTACACCGCCGAGGCAGCCCTGATGGACCTGCACGACCTCGGCGGCAACACCAAGGACGGCCTGCACATGGCCTCGCTGGCGGGGGCCTGCATCGCCCTGGTGGCCGGCTTCGGCGGCCTGCGCGACCACGATGAGGAGCTCTCCTTCCGGCCCCGACTGCCCGCCGGACTGGGGCGGTTGTCCTTCGCCATGGTGGTGCGGGACCAGCTGCTGCACGTGGAGATCACCCATCAGCGCACGACCTACACGCTGCGCCGGGGCACGCTGCTGACCCTGCTGCACGAGGGGGAGCAGCTGAAGCTGGAGCAGGGCAGGCCGGTCGGCCGTCCGACCGTGACGCCCACCAGCCAGCCCGAGCGGTGCACCCAGCCGCCCGGTCGTGAGCCGGCCAGGCGGCAGGCGCAGGCGGGCCTGCCGATCGGTGTGGTGGAGCACCTGCCTGCCGAGTGACACAGTCAACTCCTTCTGTGGTTAGGGAGTTCGCGGTTGCCGGCGCAATCACCGGGAGCTGTGAGTTCGGCCCGGCTTTCCCCTCCGGGCGGTAAAGGGATGGTCGAATCCTGACCGGCCCGTTGTTTGACCTGCCCATGGCTGGCTAGCGTCGGCGCCGGTTCCCGGTGGTGCGTGGCGGCCTCGACGGCCGCCGCTTCCGCCTGCCCGGTCGCCGGTGCTCACCCTGCCCGTGCGACCGCCCCCACGCGCAGCCCCCGGCCCCACAAGGGTTCACCAGCCCAGCCACAGGAGGCAGTCCGGTGCATTCCCCCACCATGCCCGCGTCCACCCGCCGGTTCGTCCTGGCGCTCGCGGGCACCGCAGCCCTCGCGGTGTCCGCCGTCTCGACCGCCGTTCCCGCCGGTGCGGCACCAACCACCGTCCACACCAAGGGCGGTACGTCGTGGGTGCGGGCCTGTGACACCCTCGCCAAGGGCGACACCATGGCCTGTGACGCGCTGCGGGTCACCAGCACGGTCCAGCGGGTCCACGCACTCGGCGTCACCCCCGACGCGACGCCGTCCGGCTACGGCCCGAGCGACCTGCGCAGCGCGTACAACCTCCCGGTGGGCGGCGGAGCGGGTCAGACCGTCGCCATCGTGGACGCGTACGACGACCCCAACGCCGAGTCCGACCTGGCGGTCTACCGCTCCCAGTACGGCCTGCCGGCCTGCACCACCGCCAACGGCTGCTTCAAGAAGGTCAACCAGACCGGTGGCACCAAGTACCCGACCAAGAACTCCGGTTGGGCCGGTGAGATATCGCTCGACCTCGACATGGTCTCCGCGGTCGCACCCAACGCGAAGATCATCCTGGTCGAGGCCACCAGCGCCACCACGGCCAACCTCGGCACCTCGGTGAACACCGCCGTCAGACTCGGCGCCAAGTTCGTCTCCAACAGCTACGGCGGCCCGGAGTCCTCCTCCGACCCCTCGTACGACAACTCCTACTTCAACCACCCGGGTGTCGCCATCACCGTCAGCGCGGGTGACTCGGCGTACGGCGCGCAGTACCCGGCGTCCTCCCGGTACGTCACCTCCGTCGGCGGCACGGCACTCAACCGCAGCTCCACCGCCCGTGGTTGGAGCGAGTCGGTGTGGTCCACCAGCAGCACCGAGGGCACCGGCTCGGGCTGCTCGGCGTACGACGCCAAGCCCAGCTGGCAGAAGGACACCGGCTGCGGCAGGCGCACCGTCTCGGACGTCTCCGCCGTCGCCGACCCGGCCACCGGTGTCGCGGTCTACCAGACCTACGGCGGCAGCGGCTGGGCGGTCTACGGCGGTACCAGCGCCTCCTCGCCGATCATCGCGGGTGTGTACGCACTGGCGGGCACGCCGTCCGCGGGCAGCAGCCCGGCATCCTTCCCGTACGCGCACACCTCCGCGCTGAACGACGTGACCACCGGGTCGAACGGCAGCTGCTCGCCGTCCTACCTCTGCAAGGCGGGGCCCGGCTACGACGGCCCGACCGGCCTCGGCACCCCGAACGGCACCACCGCCTTCGCGGGCTGATCCCTCCCGGCCGCGCCCCTTCAGGCCGTGATGGCGCGACCCTCGACGTGGTAAACGGCGGCGAATGGGTCGGTGAGGCGCGGCAGGGCGGACCAGATCCGGCGAGTCTGGTGGTCGGTGCAGCGGTCGGGAAGGTAGTCGGGTTCGACCCAGGCGATTTCGCCGATGCTGGCGAGTGCTCTGGCGGGGATGGTGGCGCAGTGAGCCCGGAATGCCGGTGGCACATGGCCGGCCCGGGTTCGACAGGTTCGGCCTGACCGTCACGGCGGACGGACGGACGGACGGTCTGGCTGGAGACCCCGGACAACCCCGTGCCCCAATGCCGCTGAAGGCCGTGGAGTGACCGCGCTGCCGTATACGCCCCTGGGCGTACCCCGTCCGGCGTAGCGCCGGGTGCTCGGAGGGTGTGGTGACCGCAGGCTGGTGGCGTGCTGTGACCAGCCGGTGAGACGAGGTGGCCCGATGGGCAGCGTGGCCGAGCAGATGGTGGAGGTACTCCGGCAGGCCGGGGTCGAGCGGGTCTACGGGGTGGTGGGCGACAGCCTCAATCCCGTGGTGGACGCCATCCGCCGGGCCCCCGACCTGCACTGGGTGCACGTCCGCAACGAGGAGGCCGGCGCCTTCGCGGCGGCGGCCGAGGCCGAGCTCACCGGGCGTCTGGCGGTCTGCGCGGGCTCCTGCGGCCCCGGCAACACCCATCTGATCCAGGGCCTCTACGACGCCCACCGCAGCGGCGTCCCGGTGCTGGCGCTGGCCTCGCACATCCCCTCCGGCCAGATCGGCACCGGCTTCTTCCAGGAGACCCACCCCGACCGGGTGTTCACCGACTGCAGCAGCTTCTGCGAACTGGTCGGCACCCCCGAGCAGCTCCCCCGCCTGCTGCGGGTCGCGGTGCAGCACGCACTGGGCGCACGCGGTGTCTCGGTGCTGGTCTTCCCCGGCGACATCGCCGCGCTCCCGGCCGCCGGGCCGACCGGCAGCAGCTACTTCCTGGCCGAACAGGCCGTCGCCGCGCCGCCCTGGTCCCAGGTGCAGGCCCTGGCCCAGGCACTCAACTCGGTGGAGCGGGTGACCCTGTTCTGCGGAGCGGGGGTCCGGGACGCCCACGCCGGGGTGATGGAGCTCGCCGGAATGCTCAACTCCCCGATCGGCCACTCGCTGCGCGGCAAGGAGTGGATCCAGTACGACAACCCGTACGACGTCGGGATGAGCGGGCTGCTCGGCTACGGCGCCTGCCACGAGGCGCTGCACGAGGCCGAGTTGGTCCTGCTGCTGGGGACCGACTTCCCGTACGACTCCTTCCTGCCGCAGACCCGCACCATCCAGGTCGACCACGACGCGACCCGGCTCGGCCGCCGGACGCCGCTCGAACTCGCCGTGCACGGCGACGTGTCGGCCACCTTGCGGGCGGTGCTGCCGCTGCTGGAGCAGAAGCAGGACCGCCGCTTCCTCGACGAGCTGCTGGACAAGCACTGCAAGGCGCTGGAGGGCGTGGTGAGCGCCTACACCAGGAAGATCGAGAACCAGGTGCCGATCCATCCCGAGTACGTGGCCGCCGTGCTGGACGAACTCGCCGACGACGACGCGGTGTTCACGGTCGACACCGGTATGTGCAACGTCTGGGCCGCCCGCTATCTGACGCCCAACGGCCGGCGGCGGGTGATCGGCTCCTTCCTGCACGGCTCGATGGCCAACGCGCTGCCGCATGCGATCGGTGCCCAATTCGCCTTCCCCGGGCGGCAGGTGGTCTCGATGTCCGGCGACGGCGGGCTCGGCATGCTGCTCGGTGAACTGCTCACGGTGGCCAAGCACCGGCTGCCGGTGAAGACGGTGGTCTTCAACAACGGCGCGCTGGGCATGATCAAGCTGGAGATGCTGGTCTCCGGCTACCCCGAGTGGGAGATCGACAACGGCGACGTGGACTACGCGGCCATCGCCCGCGCGATGGGCATCCAGGCGAAGCGGGTGACCGACCCGGCGAAGGTGCGGGAGGTGCTGGCGGAGGCGCTGCAACGCTCGGGTCCGGTGCTGGTGGACGTGGTCACCGACCCCAACGCGCTCGCCATCCCGCCGCGCATCACCGCCGCCCAGCTCAAGGGCTTCGCCCTGGCGGCGGGCCGGACGGTCCTGTCCGGCGGTGTCGGCAGGATGATCGACCTGGCCCGGAGCAACCTGCGGAACATCCCCCGGCCGTAGCGCGGCCGGGAGGCTCGCCGGACCCTGCCCCCTGGACTCCCCTGCGGTCCAGGGGACGGGGCCGGTGCCGTCCCGCCTCGCGCACGGCCGGGGGCGGGAGGTCGGCCGCCGCCGCTCTCCCACGCCCGCTTCAGATCCTGGCAACCGGCCCGGGGCGGTGCCATGGGGAGAACTTCCTATGGCCGGACCCGGCGGTACGTCCGCGCCGCAGCGTTCCCGATCCGGCCCCGCCCCGGCCGACCCGACCGCCCGCGCCGGTGCCTCAGTGGGCCAGGCCCAGCCGGTGGGCCATGCGTACGGCGGAGACCTTGTTGTCGGTGTCGAGCTTGCGGTAGATCCCCTCCAGGTGGCGGTTGACCGTGTGCGGGGAGATGGCCAGGCGGCGGGCGATGGCAGCGGCCGTGAGGCCCTCGGTGAGCAGGCTCAGCACGGTCAGTTCGCGTGGCGTCAGCCCGTACCCGGCGGCCCGCTGCACCGTGTCGCCGGCACCGGCCGCCGCAGCGGCGTCGCGGAGCTGCCGCAGCCTGTGCTGCTGGCGGTCCGCGCCGACGAGCAGCGGCTGGATCCGGTCGGCCATGGCCAGGCGGCGCGCACCGAAGTCGGTGCCCCGGCGGCTGAGCACGATGGTCCTGATGGTGTGCCGCGCCGTGGCCAGCGGAAGGCCCAGCTGGTGGGTGGTCCCGAAGGCCTGGTACGCCTCGTCGTAGCACGCCGAGCCGCGCCACCCGGAACAGATCCCGGCCACCGACACCGGGCGGACCTCACCGGCGGAGAGGTACCCGATCAGCGGATGCTGCTGTCGTATCTGCCGCTCCACGTGCTCGCTGATCGCCGGTCCGATCCGCTGCGGTGCCCATCCCTCGGTGCGGGCTCTCCGATGGGTCCGGTGCATCTCCGTGATGCTCACGGTGCGGCTGCCGAAGACGTCGAGCAGGTGCTCGGCGAGCAGGTTCCACAGGGTCTCCGGCTCGTCCGTCTCCAGAACCGCGACGACCAGATCGAGTACGCGCTCGTAGTCCCGGGTGTCCGACTTCGTCATAACCCACAGCATCGCCCGCGGAGCGGTCGGTCGTCGACGTGCACCGATGTGACGCCGGAGTCCCGCCGGCCCGGGGGGAAGGGACGGCCCCTTTTGAGGCCTCTTGCCTCACAGGCAATTTTCTTGCCTCTGGGGCAGGGCGGGTGTGGACTGGGCGTATGAGTACGGACCAGGAGGTCGAGGGCCTCGGCGCCAGACTGCGGGAGCACCGGCTGAGCAGCCGGTACACGCTCGAAGCGGCGGCGACCCGGGTGGGCCTCTCCCCAGCGTATCTGTCGCGCCTGGAGACCGGGCAGCGGCAGCCCTCGCTGCCGGTACTGCTCGGGCTGGCCCGGGCGTACGGCACGACGGTCGCCGGGCTGCTCGGCGAGCTGCCGGGCGACCCGGATCCGGTGGTCAGGGGCGGCGCGATCGAGCCGGGCCGGGCCGGCGGCTGGGGCTACCGGCGCGCCGGCACCCCGGGACGGGCGATGCAGGCGCTGCGCGTCCACGTACCGGCCGGCCTGCAGGACGCGGTGGTCAGGGTGCACCCCGGTGAGGAGTGGCTGTACGTCCTGCGGGGGCGGCTGCGGCTGACCCTCGGCGAGCAGGTCCACCTGCTGGACGAGGGCGACTCCGCACACTTCGACTCGCTCACCCCGCACCGCATCGCGGCCGACTCGTCCAACGGCGTCGAGTTGCTCTTCCTGCACACCCTGTTGCAGAGCCCGGGCGGCGAACTCTGCCTGGGCGGGGCGCACTAGCCCCGGTCGGCGGGACAGCGGTTCCTTGAGGGGCGCGGGGAACTGCGCGAGTCGGAAGACACCGACGTTCAGCCTGACCGGGTGAGCGGGTTGTGCCTCGGACCCTGCCGTTCCGTGAGGTCCCCCGCCCCTCCGAAGTCCACGTCCCCGCACAACCGGCCGGGACAAGTCCCGGCCCCGAAACCCCGGTCGGAACACGACCACACCTTCGACGGGAGGCCCACCATGGCCAAGCGCACCATCGACGCCGGACGCATCGCAGACCGCCGCGTCTGGATACGCGTGATCGTCTACACGGCGGCGACCCACGTGTTCGCCGGTTTCATCCTCCTGCTCTTCGAGCTCGGGGGCCGCAACAAGTAGTGCCGGGGCCGTCCCTGCGCACCCCGCTCACAGCCGGAGCAGCGTGCAGAGCGCGTCCAGCGCGGCGGAGAAGGCGTGCTCCGGCGGGGTGCCGTAGCCGATCACCAGCGCCGGCGGCGCGTCCGGCGCCGGCCCGGCCGCGGGTGTGCGGCACTCGGACATGGTCTGCAGTGAGAGGCCCAACCAGGCTGCCTGGTGGCGCAGTTCGTCCTCGCTGAGCGATCCGGGCGGCAGCTGCAGGACCGCGTGCAGTCCGGCCGCGATGCCGGTGACCCGGACGTCTGGGACCCGTTCGGCGAGGAGGGCCGTCAACTGGTCGCGGCGGCGCCGGTAGTGCAGCCGGCAGCGGCGGATGTGCCGGTCGAAGCCGCCCGAGGTGATCAGCTCGGCCAGGGCCAGCTGTTCGAGGGCGCCGGACTGCCCGTCGGCCAACTCCTTCTGCCGCCCCACCGGTTCGACCAGGTCCCCGGGCAGGGCGAGCCAGCCGAGGCGCAGCCCGGGCGCGAGGCTCTTGCTGGTGGTGCCCGCGTACACCACCCGTTCCGGGTCCAGTGCCTGCATCGCGCCGATCGGCTGCCGGTCGTAGCGGAACTCGCCGTCGTAGTCGTCCTCGATGACGATCCCGCCGCTCTCGCGGGCCCAGGCGACGGCGGCGGCCCGGCGCGCGGCCCGCAGCGGTACGCCGGTCGGGAACTGGTGCGCCGAGGTGAGCACCACCGCGCCCGCACCGGAGTCCGCCAGCAGGTCGGTACGGGCCCCGGCCTCGTCCAGGGGCAGCGCCACGGTCTCCAGCCCGGACGCCGTGATCACCTGCTGCTGCGGCGGCAGCCCGTACTCCTCGACCGCCACCGCCCGTACGCCGCGCTCGCGCAGTGCGCCGCAGAGCAGGCCGAGACCCTGGGTGTAGCCCGCGCAGATCAGGATCCGCTCGGGGTCGGTCCGTACCCCGCGGACCCGGGCCAGGTACTCGGCGAGGGCGCGGCGCAGCTCGATCCGCCCGCGCCGGTCGGAGTAGCCGAACGCCTCGTTGGGGGCCGCCGTCAGCGCCCGGCGGGACGCCGCCAGCCAGGCGGAGCGCGGAAACAGCGAGACGTCGGGCCGGCCGGGCAGCAGGTCGTAGCGGACGGCGGACTTGAGCGGCCGGGCGATCGGCGCGGTGGTCTCGGACGGCGTCCCGCGTTCGGCCACCACCGTGCCCGAGCCCTGCCGGGAGGCCAGCCAGCCCTCGGCGGCGAGCTGGGCGTACGCCTCCGCGACGGTGTTCCGGGCGATGCCGAGGTCGCCGGAGAGGGCCCGTGAGGAGGGCAGCCGGGTGCCGGGCGGCAGCCGGCCGTCGCGGACCGCCGCGCGCAGCGCGTCCTCCAGGGCTTCGCGCAGGCCGAGACCGCGCGACCGTCCGGCGGTCAGGTCAAGGTGCAGGTCGCCACCGAAAGTGGCCCAGGATTCCATGCGCCAAATGAACCATACGGGCGGGCCAACCGGCACTACCGTTGACCACATGACGACGAACCGGAACGCTTACGTCCCCGCCCCGATCCAGCGCATCTCGCTCCCCGAGCAGGCTCCCGAGTTCTACCGCGCGATGATCAACCTGGACCGTGCGGCGTCCGCCGGGCTGGACCCGATCATCGCCGAGCTGGTCAAGACCTACGCCTCGGTGATCAACGGCTGCGCCTTCTGCCTCGACATGCACACCACCGACGCTCGCAAGATCGGCGAGCAGGACCACCGGCTGCTCAGCCTCCCGGCCTGGCGCGAGACCCCGTGGTTCACCGTCCGCGAGCGGGCCGCCCTCGCGCTGACCGAGGCGGTCACCAAGGTCACCGAGGGGCACGTGCCGGACGCGGTCTTCGAGGAGGCCGCCAAGGTCTTCGAGGAGAAGGAGCTGGCCCAGCTGCTCGCGATGATCATCACGATCAACTCCTGGAACCGCATCGCCATCGCCACCCGCCTCAGCCCGGCTCCCAAGCAGTCCTGACCCCCGCTCCCCGGTTCAGGTCCGATCTCCGCCAGTCCACTGCCGCGCCTCACCGACAGGGTGTCACCATGACCACTCAGCACGACAAGGCCAAGCTCCTCAACGACCTGCACCGGCCCGGCGATCCGCTCGTCCTGGCCAACGTCTGGGACGGGGTGAGCGCCCGGCTGGTCGCCGCCGCCGGCGCCCAGGCGCTCGCCACCGCCAGTGCGAGCGTCTCCTGGGCGCTCGGCGTCCGGGACGGCGGCGGCCTCGACCGGGACCGGGCGCTGGCCCAGACCGCCCTGATCGCCGCCGCGGTGGACCTGCCCGTCACGGCGGACCTGGAGACCGGGTTCGGTGCGACCGCCGCCGAGGTGGGCGAGACCGTCACCGCCCTGCTGGCCACCGGTGCGGTCGGCGTCAACCTGGAGGACGGCCCCGACGACGGAGCCCGCGAGCTGCGCCCGGTCGCCGAGGCGGCCGAACGGATCGCCGCCGCCCGTGCGGCCGCTGCCGCCGCGGGCGTGCCGCTGTACCTCAACGCCAGGACGGACGTCTTCCTGCGCGGCGTCGGCGAGCCCGAGGGCCGGCTCGACGAGGCGATCGCCCGGGGCCTGGCGTACGTCGAGGCCGGGGCGAGCGGGGTGTTCGTCCCGGGCACGGCCGATCCGGCCGTCATCGCGGCGCTCGCCAAGGCGCTGCCGGTCCCGCTCAACGTGACCGGCTCCCCGGCCGCCCCGACGGTCGCCGAACTCGCCGCCCTCGGTGTCGGCCGGATCAGCCTCGGCCCCGGGCTCGCCGAGGTCGCGTACGCGGCGGTCCGGCGGGCCGCCCGCGAGGTCTACACCGAGGGCACCTACGGCGGCCTCGCGGGCGGGCTCGGTTATCCGGAGCTCAACGGTCTGTTCCCGGCCTGACCGGGAATCAGTAGTTCGCCTCCCGGCTGCGGCGACCGGCGTCACGGGGCGCCGGTCGCCGCAGCCGGCGGGCCCGTACCGCGGCCGCGGGGCACTCCCGGTTCAACCGGGCTTGGCCCGGTGTACTCCGGCTGTTCGGCCGCACCCGACGGCGGTCATATCTCCCAACTGTCGTGGATCAAAAACGAGTTGTTCCCCCAGGTGGCGGCTGAAACACTCGCTGCGGCCCGGCGGCAGGAGGCCGCCTCAAGGCCCATCGCTTCACCCTGGGGGGACCACGTATGAAGCCGACACGATCCGCACCTGCGCGTTCCGCAGCCGGATTCGGGCTCGCCCTGGTGCTGGCCGCAGGCACCACGATGCTGGCGGGCACCGCCGCCCACGCGCAGACCGTCACGTCCGGGACGCTCGGATTCGGCGGCGACGCGGGCGACTACATCAGCGGCGGGCAGTCCTACAGCTACTCGACCGCCTCGCAGGACCGCCTCGACGTCTCGGCGGCCGCCGACGACCACGAGATCAGCATCTCGGTCAACGGGGCCCACGGTGACTGGTGGAACCTCAGCCTCGCGGCCCCGGCCGGCCAGGCGCTGACGCCCGGCACCTACACCGGGGCCACCCGCTTCCCGTTCAACGGCGCGGCCGAGCCGGGCCTGTCCATCGGCGGGAACGGCCGCGGCTGCAACACGCTCACCGGTTCCTTCACCGTCTCCAAGGCCGTGTTCGGGCCCAACGGCTACGTCCAGGCCCTGGACGCCACCTATGAGCAGCACTGCGAGGGGAGCACCGCTGCGCTGCGCGGCGAGGTCCACATCGACAACCCGGCCCCGCCCGCCGTGCTCGACCTGGGTCTGGGCATCGCGGTCGACGGCACCGCGAGCGCCCTGAACGGCAAGGCCACCGTGCACGGCACGGTGGCCTGCAACAAGCCGGTCAAGGTCGCGGTCTCCGGCCTGGTCACCCAGGTGAAGAACCGGATCCTGATCCGCGGCCCGTACAGCACGTCCGTGTCGTGCGTGCCGGGCGCTCCGGTCGCCTGGTCGGCGCAGGCCGACCCGACCGCGACCACCCCGTTCCAGAGGGGCGAGGTCGAGGTGGCGGCCCACGCCGGCACCACCGACCCCGACTACGGCACCGCCGTCACGGCGGACCGGACCGTGGCCGTGCAGCTGACCCGGACCAGGGCCTGACCCACCCGCCGGCCCCGGCCGCCCCGCCCTCGGGCAGGGCGCCCGGGACCGGCGGACACCCGGATCCGGCTGCGGTCAGCGGCGGCCCCGGGCGGGGGCGGGGCCGCTCACCGCACCCGTACGCGCAGCTCGCGGACGCTGTTGCTGACGAAGGACGCGATCGGCTCAGGACCGGGGCCGTCCGCCGCCCGCAGCTCGGGGAAGCGCTCGAACAGGCCGCGCAGGGCCGTCTCCGCCTCCAGCCGGGCAAGGCCCGAACCGAGGCAGAAGTGCGGTCCGTGGCCCAGCGAGAGGTGCCGGGCGGGCTGCCGGGAGAGGTCGAAGCGGTCCGCGTCGGGGTAGTGCGCGCCGTCCCGTCCGACGGCACCGTACGAGGCGAGCATCGCCTCCCCGCGCCGGATCACCACGCCGCCGGCGCCGCCCACCTCGATGTCCTCGCTCGCGTACCGCAGCGGGAACTGGCCCACCGGTGAGTCGTACCGCAGCGTCTCCTCGACCACCGCCGCCCACGAGTACGTCCCGTCCAGCACCTGCCGCAGCTGCTCGGGGTGGGCGAGCAGGGCGCGCACGGCGTTGGTGATCAGGTTGAGCGTGGTCTCGTGCCCGGCGACCAGCATCAGCAGCAGCGTGCCGACCAGTTCCTGCTCGCTGAGCCGGTCCTCGTCCTCGCGGGCGGCGATCAGGTCGGTGGTCAGGTCGTCGCCGGGCTCGACCCGCTTGGCCTCGACCAGCGCGGCCAGCAGCGCGAACAGGCCGGTCTGCGCGGCGACGGCCGCCTCGGGAGTGGCGGAGCTGCTCACCAGGGTGTCGGACAGCTCGTGCAGCTCGTCCTGCTGCTTGGGCGGGAGGCCGAGCAGCGTGCCGATCACCTGCATCGGCAGCGGGTAGGCGAAGTGCTCGCGCAGGTCGAACTCGCCGTCCAGCAGCGCCACCCCGTCCAGCAGCTGCTCGGTGAGCCGCTCGATCCCG
Source organism: Saccharothrix sp. ST-888 (assembly GCF_000955975.1). GTDB lineage: Bacteria > Actinomycetota > Actinomycetes > Streptomycetales > Streptomycetaceae > Kitasatospora. The sequence goes on along the minus strand of NZ_JYJF01000019.1, from coordinate 33,530 downwards.
GGTTGGAGCGCGCTGACCCGGCGCGGGGTGAACGCCTGGCTGACCAGGCCGCGCAGGCGCCGGTGGTCGTCGCCGTCGGCGGTGGTCATCCCGGGGACGGTGACGAAGTTGAGCAGCGGCCAGCCCTTGGGCAGCAGGCCCTGCCGGAAGGTGTCCCACAGCTGCGGGTTCTTGCCGACCCGGGGGTCGGTGAGCAGCTGCTGGAGGGTGTCGTGGTGGGTTATCGCCCAGACCACCACCCCGCCAGGGAGTTCCACCAGGACCGCGGGCCCGGCCGCCCTGAGTCGGGCGTTCTCGGCGTGCTGGTCGTGTCCGAAGGGGTCGAGTCGGACGGGTGCGGGACGGGCGTGGTCGAGGGGGCCGGAGGTGTCCATACGGGCCTTTCGGGTGCGGGGGTGCGCGGCGGGGTGAAAGCGCTGTAGAGCACCGGCAGGGACACCAGTGCTCGCGACCACGGCGACGGCCGCCAGGACAGTTCATGGGCGGGGACGGCCAGTTGGAGGTCCGGGAGCCGGTGCAGCAGGGTCTCCACGGCGGTCTCGACGATCAGCCGGGCCGGGTGCTGGGCCGGGCAGACGTGCCGGCCGGCACCCCAGGCCAGGTGGGCGCGGTTGCCGCCGACGCCGTCGGGGCACTGGACGGCCGGGTCGGCGTTGGCGCCGGCCAGGCCGAGGACCAGCATGTCGCCCGCGTTGATGTACTGGCCGCCGAGGACGGTGTCGCCGGTGGCCCACCGGCCGGGGAAGTTCTGGGTGGGCGGGTCGCGCCAGAGCACCTCGTCCAGCGCGTCCGAGACGGTCAGCCGGCCGCCCGCGAGGGTGGCCCGGAACCGGCGGTCGGTGAGCAGCAGGCGCAGCGTGTTGCCGGTCCAGTTGATGGTGGTCTCGTTGCCCGCGACCAGGATCACCACCAGGTGGTGCACCACCTCCTCGTCGGTCAGCCCGGCGTCGTGGGCCAGCAGCCAGGAGGTGAGGTCGGCACCGGGCGTGCTCCGGCAGCGGCGGACCAGGTCGAGCAGGATGGCCTGGAACTCGGCGCTCGCCCGGACCGACTCCTCGCTGCTGTCCACGAAGTGGCTGATCAGGTCGATGAGATGGGGACCCGCCTCGGCGGGCAGGCCCAGCAGCTGGGTGAAGACCAGCAGCGGCAGGCGGCGCGCGTACTGGGTGACCAGGTCGGCGGTGCCGTCCGGACCCCAGCTGTCGATCAGGGCGTTGGCGGCGTTCTCGGTGGTCTGCCGCAGCTGCCGGTGGTCGATCCGGGCCAGGGTGTCGGCGACCGCGCCGCGCAGCCGCTGGTGCTCGGCACCGTCCATGTTGAGCAGGGTCGGACGCCAGGAGGTCATCGGCAGCAGCCGGGAGTCGGATCTGAGCCTGCCCTCCTGGGGTATCCGCCAGCGGCGCGAGTCCTTGGAGAACAGCTGCTCGTTGCGGGTGAGTTCGAGCAGTTCGGCGTAGCCGAGCACCAGCCACGCCTCCACTCCCGGCTCCAGCTCGATCGGTGCGACCGCGCCGTGCTCCTCCCGCATCCTGGCGTACAGGCCGTGCGGGTCCTCCGAGACCGAGGCGCCGTACAGCGGTACGGTGCCCGGCTTCTCGTGCATCGGGCAGCCGGGCGGCGGGACCAGGGCCTCCGGCTGCGGAACCCGGGTCCCCGGCGTGGGAGTTGTCATGGCTGCGGCTCCAGGACAGCGGTGGCGTGCAGGTGGTCGACGAAGTCGATCAGGACGTCGTACGCGCCCCGGCGGTCCCGGGCGTCGCAGGCGAGGATCGGCACCTCGGGCAGCAGGTCGAGCGCGGAGCGCAGCTCGTCCTCGGGGTAGCTCGGCGTGTCGGGGAAGGTGTTGACGGCGACGGCGAACGGGATCCGCTGCTCCTCCAGCTGGCCGAGCACGTCGAAGCTCTCCTCGATCCGCCGGGCGTCGACCAGGGCGATCGCGCCGAGCGCGCCGCGCGAGAGGTCCTCCCAGAGCGGCCAGAACCGCTGCTGCCCCGGGGTGCCGAAGAGGTAGAGGGCGAGCCTGGGGTTGAGCGTGATCCGGCCGAAGTCGAGGGCCACCGTGGTGGTGGTCTTCCCCGGGCGGCCGGTGAGGTCGTCCACGTCCGCACCGGCGGCGGTCATCGTCTCCTCGGTGCGCAGCGGTGAGATCTCGCTCAGCGAGCCCACCAGGGTGGTCTTGCCCACCCCGAAAGGACCGGTGACGAGGATCTTCACGGCGCCCTGCACGGTGGACGGCAGGTAGTCCGGTTCAGCGGAGTTGGCGGAGGCCAACGAGCACCTCTTCCAGGAGGGTTGCGGGCAGGCGTTCGGCCTGCCGTACGGGTGGGACTGCGGGGGGCAGGACCTGGACGGCGCCGAGGTCCCAGAGGTCGCCGACCAGCACCTTGACCACGCCGAGCGGCAGGCCGAGGTGGGCGGCGACCTCGGCGACCGAGAGCAGCTGCCGGCAGAGCGCCAGGATGCGTCGGTGCTCGCGGTTCAGCCCGGCCTGCTCGTCGAGGAACTCGCCGGGTTCGGCGGCCGGGTCGACGCTGACCAGGCTCTCCAGCGCCAGATCCTCCAGCGCCTGGACGTTCCGGCTGGGCCGGCTGCGCCCGCCGGTGATCACATACGGCCGGACCGGGCCGTTCACCGCAGCTCCCCGGCGACCGGTTCCACCCGGGGCGGGCTGGTCAGGTGGCCTCCGATCCGCTCGACCAGCACCTGCATCTGGTACGCCACCAGGCCGGCGTCCACCGACTCGCCGGTCACCACGGCCAGGTGGGCACCGGCCCCGGCGGCCACGACGAACAGGTAGCCGCCGCCGTACTCGATGATGATCTGCCGGGTGCTGCTCTGCCGTCCGCCGAAGCCCTGGGCCACTCCACGGGCCAGCGACTGGAGCCCGGAGCACGCGGCGGCCAGCCGCTCGGCGTCGTCACGGGCGATCCGCTCGCTGCGGCCGATCTCCAGGCCGTCGTTGGACACCACAACGGCGTGCTGCACCTCGGGAACGCCGATGATGTCGGCCAGCAGCCAGCCGAGGTCAGGAGTGGTGGTCATGGAAGTCTCCGAAGTGCTGGGGGGATTGTGGGGCAACAGGGGAACCGGGGGAGGCCGGGGAGGCCGGGGAAGCCGGAGGGAGGCTCTCGGGAAGGTGCTGGTCGCGGGCCGCCGAACGGCCGCTGGCGGTACCGGCCTGGAAGAGGGACATGAAGGTCTGCGCCTCGCGTGCGGAGCGCGGTGGCACGGGGAGTTCGAGGGTCGCCTCGCCGGAGCCGCCGACCGGGCCGTCGGCGCCGCGCGCGGCCGGGGCGGCGCTGCGCCGGTTCACCCGGCGCGGCAGTTGGCCGGGAGCGGGCGGCACCGGGGTCGCGCGCAGCTGCTCGGCCGGCGGGATCCGGTGCTGGGCCGGCACCCGTTCGACCGGCGGGACCAGGTAGACCGGGTCGGGCTCGGCCCGGTGCCCGAACCCGTCCGGGCCCCGCCCGGTCGCGGGGGTCGGCAGCGGCTCGGTGAGCAGCGGCGTCGGCAGCAGCACCACCACCCGCACCCCGCCGTACGGGGAGGGCGCGGAGCTGAGGGTGACCCGGAAGCCGTACTGCTCGGCGAGGCGGCCGACCGCAGCGAGCCCCAACTGCGGTACCTCGCCCAGCCGGGAGACCTCCATCGTGGTGCCGCCCGCGAGTGCGGCGGCGGCCTTGTCGACGGCGTACTCGGGCATGCCGACCCCGGCGTCGTCGATCTCGATGACCGCGCCGTTGTGGACCGGCATCAGGGTGACGTGGACCTGGGTGCTGGGCGGCGAGTACCGGGTCGCGTTGTCGAGGAGTTCGGCGATGGCGTGGATCAGCGCCTCGGCGGCGGCGCCGACCACGGCGGTCTCGATCCGGCTGCGGATCACCACCCGCTGGAAGGGCAGGATCCGGGACTGGGCGCCGCGCACCACGTCCTCCAGCGCGACCGGCTCGGGCCAGTGGCGGCCGGCCCGGGCGCCGCAGAGCACGGCCAGCGTCTGGGCGAGGCGGGCCTGTTGGGCGGCGGCGTGGTCGGCCTTGAGCAGGCCCTCCAGCAGTGCGGGGTCGTCGTGCCGGCGCTCCATCTCGTCCAGCCCGGCCTGCTGGTCGTGGGCCATGACCAGGATGCGCCGGGCGACGCTGAGGAAGGCCCGCCGGGTGGAGGCGTTGAGCTCCTGCTCGTGCTGGGTGGCGGCGTGCTCGCTGCTGCGGAGTTCGGCCTCGTTCTGCAACTGGGCGCGCAGGGCGGCGAACTCCTGCTCCCGGGCTTCGAGTCGGCCCTTCAGGGTGCGGCCGACCGCGCGGTACCTGGCGGCCGCCAGCAGAGAGAGAACGGCGAGCACGCCGGCAGCCGAACCGCACCACTGAGTCATCGTCACGCGGGGATTCTAGGGGGATGATCCTACGTATGTGTGAACGTATCTGACGTTCAGTGATCCGATCACGACATTTCTGCTGCTGAGTGGCTCAACTCAGGTCGAACTTGGCCGGATCGGGGTGCGATTCACCCGTCGTCCACCCCAAATCCGGCTACCTGTCGGTAGTTTCGCTTCCGGTCGCGATCCGGTGGAACACCGGCAGCGCCACGTCGTCCGGGCGGGAGCGGCGCTCGGTGACATCGGGGACGAGCGGTTCGGCCGGCCGCTCCGGCGCCGCCTGCGATCCCCGCCGTCGGCCGCTGTGCCGGGTCGGGTCGGGTCGGGTCCGGCGGGTTCAGCCGCCCGCGCCGAGGCGGCGGACGACCACCACCGTCCGGTCGTCGGCGACGTTGCGGGCGACGGTCCGCAGCAGTTCCGCGGCCGGGTCGGCCGGACCGCCGTACCGGAGCAGCCCGGTGGCCGCCTCCAGCAGCCGTCCGATGCCCTGGTCGATGTCCTCGCCGGGTACTTCGACCAGGCCGTCGCTGTAGAGCAGCAGCGAGTCCCCGTGGGCGAGCTGCCCGGACGCGGCGGGATAGCGCGTCCCGGCGAAGATGCCCAGCGCGGGCCCGCTCTCGCCGCGGAGCTCCCAACTGCCGCCGTCCGCGCGGTGGTAGTGCCCGGCGGGCGGGTGCCCGGCGGTGAACAGCCGGTAGCGCCCGGTGGCGGGGGAGAGCGCGAGGTGGACGGCGGTGGCGAACTCGTCCTCCCAGCCGAGCCGGGCCAGGTAGTCGTTGGCCCGGGCCAGGAAGGCCTCCGGCGGCACCGAGCCGAGCAGCATCGCGAAGGCCCCGGAGAGGTGCATCGACCGCGCGGCGGCCCGGCTGCCCTTGCCCGAGACGTCGACCAGGACCACCTCCAGCAGGTCCCGCTCGGGCCGCTGCGCGGTGAGCAGGAAGTCCCCGGCGAAGAACGCGCCGCTGACCGGGGAGATCGCCCGGTGGAAGCGCCAGTCCAGCAGGCGGTCGGGGAGGCGGCCGAGATCCCGGGTGCGCTCGGCGAGTTCCAGCAGCATGGTGTCGCCCCGGGTGCCGCGCAGGCCGAGCCGGCTGCGGTGGCGGGACATCAGCAGGCCGATCACCGCTGCGATCACCACCATCAGCGCCGAGCCGAGCCGTACCCCGAGGGGGACGCGCAGCAGCCACTCGGTGCCGAGCCCGAGTCCGACCGGCGCCAGCAGCAGCCTCATCAGCCGGATGTGCAGCACGAAGCCGCCGAGGAGCAGCGGCAGCATCTGCGCCGAGGGCGGGCAGTCGTTGGGCGCGACGATGGCGAGCAGGGTGAGCAGTCCGGCGAAGACGGTCAGCAGGCCGAGGGCGACCCGCTCGGCGACGGGGTCGCCGTCCAGGAGCCGGGTCAGCCAGCGCCCGTAGGGGCCGCGCCGGGTTGCTGCGGCGAGCTGTCGTGCCACCGTGGTGACTGCGGGCACGAGGACCTCCGCCGAGACTCGGGCCAGGCCGCTGACCATCCGCTGCTCAGGTCAATTTAGCGTCGTCGGCCCGGATCCAGGGGGAATTCCGCGCCCGGCACGAGCGGCGTCCGCCCGGCCGGGGCGCCGGTGCGGGCCTACTGTCCGTCGCTCTCGCCGTACGGCTCCTGCGGACGGGCCGGGACCGGGCGCAGCGAGCGCAGCCCCCGGGCGACCGCGAAGGCACGCCGGGCGGCGTCCGCCAGCCCGCGGCCGGGGGCGGTCCCGGCACCCGGCACGGCGGGCCTGGCCGGGGTGCGCTGCTCCGGGACGAGACCGGTACCGGGACGGATGGTCTGCGCGGTCTGGGTCATACCGGCCTCCTCCTTGTGATCGTGCCCTGGGGCATCGTGGGCGGCGGCATCGTGTCCGGTCGGCGGCTGTCGCTGACGGTACGTGGGCTGCTCGGATGCTACCTACCCAGTCCGACCGCCGTGGTGGCGGATGGTCTGCGACAGTTCGGTCTCGAATCCCACCCGGATCCGTACCGGTGCGCCCGCACCCGCCCGCTCCGGTGCCCGGATTGGTCCGCGGCCCGGTGGAGAGGTCCCGCAGCGGTTCGTCCGGCTTCCCGCCGACGAGCGGCCGCACCCCCTCCGGCCGGTGAACCGCCCGGTGGCTCCCGCCTGTTGGCCACCCTGAGCGCCGGGGCGCCGCCCCGTCAAGCCCGGGGCGGCGGTGAACGGCCGGGCCCCGCCGTGCCTCAGGCCGCCGGCCAGGCCCGCAGGCCTTCGGTCAGCACCCGGATCAGCCGCTCCCGGGTCACCGCCAGGTCCTCGGCCAGCCGGAAGGCACCGCCGGTGGAGAGCGAGGCGAAGCCGTGGGCCACCGAACGCACCGCACGGGCCGCGTGGATCGCCTCCGAGCCCTCCAGCCCGTACCCGCGCAGCACCGCCAGGATCACCCCGACCAGCCGGGCGGCCGCGTACTGCAGCTCCTCGTCGTCCTGCGGCGCCTGCGGCAGGGCGGCGTACCGGCGCGGGTGGCGGACCGCGTAGTCCAGGTAGGCCGCCAGCAGGGCCTCGACCGCCTCGTCCCGGCTGCGCCCCAGCACCGCGGTGGCCAGCTGCTCGGCGAGGTCCTCGGTGACCCGGACGGCGATCAGCCGGCGCAGTTCGGTCAGGCCGCCGCTGACGTGCTTGTAGAGGGAGGGGGTGGCGACGCCCGCCCGGGCGGCCACGGCGGCCAGGGTGAGGGCTTCGGGGCCCTGTTCGTCGATCAGTTCGAGGGCGTGGCCGACGACGGCGGCGGGGGTGAGTCCGGCCCTGGGCATCAGGCGACCTCGTGCAGGAAGGGGAGCAGGGCGTCGGCGGTGGCCTCGGGGAACTCCGCCATCGGGTAGTGCCCGGCACCGTCGATCATCACCTTACGGCCCTTCAGCGCCGCGGCCTGCCGGTCGGCGAGCGCGGCCGGGTCGGGGAAGTCGACGTCCTTGCTGCCCATGAGCACCAGCGCCGGGCAGTGCGCCGCCGCCGCCGACCCGAGGGCAGCGGAGTCGCCGTTCAGGTAGCCCCGGGTGGCGGTCCTCCGGCCGGGGGTGCGCAGCGCGGCCACCAGCGCGGAGCGGTGGGCCTCGAAGTCGGCGGGCCTGCGCGAGGGGTAGTAGTACCGCTGGGCGAGGCCCCAGATGCCGGGGAAGGCCAGCACCAGCGGGCCGAGCGCCTTCATCGCCGCCTGCTGGAAGGCGTTCGCCCGGTGCTCGACGAAGGCGTCGATCAGGGCTATCCCGGCCACCCGTTCGGGGGTGCGCCCGGCCGCTTCGACCACGGTGGCGCCGGTGTACGAGTTGCCGACCAGGACGGCCCGCTCGATGTCCAGGTGGTCGAGCAGGGCGAGCACGTCGTCCGCGATCGCGCCGGGGGAGTAGTCGTCCCAGGCGATCGAGGACTCGCCGAAGCCGCGCAGGTCCATGGTGATCACCCGGTGTCCGGCCGCGGTGAGCAGCGGCCGCAGGTACCGGTACGAGGCGCGGGAGTCGAGCATCCCGGGCAGCAGCACCACCGGGGTGCCGTCGGTGGGCGTGCCGCTGTCGTCGAACGCGATCCGGCCGCCGGGGACGTCGAGGTACTGGGTGTCGGACATGGCCTGCCTCCGCTGCCGTGGGCTGCTTCCTGTAGCCATAAAGCTAAGGCTAATAGCCTTAGCCGTCAAGATGTCTGCCGGATCGTGCGGTACGGTGCGGCTGATCGCAGAGTCGGACCGTGAGGAGTCGTCGTGCCGTTCATCAACGTCAAGCAGCTGGCCGGCCGCACCGAGGAGCAGAAGGCCGAGATCGCCCGCGAACTCACCGAGGCATACGCCCGGATCACCGGCGTGAAGCCGGAGAACATCTGGGTGGCGATCGAGGAGCTGCCGCGCGAGAACTGGGCGATCGGCGGGACGACCATCGCCGAGCGGGACCGCCGGGCCCAGGGCTGAGCCCCCGGGGGATAACAGGCCGTCATGGGGCGAGCTGGCCAATCGTCACAAATCGCCCATTGCGCCCCAGGAAGCCAGGACTGCACCAATCGCGCAGCTTGGAATCATGGGCTTCTCGGATTAACGTTTGATAACGCAGCGCGGTCGGCAACGCCGTACCCGAACGGCACCGTGCGCCGTCGCCCAATCCTCGGGGTCTGCCCACGCGGCAGGCCCGGGAGCCGGGGAACCACGTTCCTGGGGTGAATCGGGTGGGCCTCGGTCCGCCCGTAGGAGACCTTCCTGCTCCGAACCCGTCAGCTAACCCGGTCGGCGCGAAGGAAGGAAAGGAGCGCGCCTCCGTGGCGTCCTTGTCGCACACCCCCGCCAACCTCGGGATCGGCACTCTCGGGTTCGGTACCCAGCTGCTCGAACCCCCGCAGGAGCAGGCCGTCGACACCGACGGGGCGGCCCGGCACCGGATGCCCCGTCAGCCCCGCACCGGCGGCTCGCTGCTCGGCGTGACCGCGATGGCCGCCGGGCTGGGCGCCACCGGACTCGCCACCGCAGGGTCGGCCGCCGCGGCCACCCCCGCCCAGCCGCCCGCCCCCGCACCGGCGCTCTCGGTCCCCGACACGGCCTCGGAGCACGTCCTGTCCGCCGACCCCGGACTGGCCCTCGCCGCCCGGATCCAGCAGCAGGCCGACGGGCAGCGCACCTCGGTCGAGGAGACCGCCCGGCTGGCCGCCGCCCAGGAGGCCGAGACCAAGCGGGCCGCCCAGCAGGCCGAGGTACAGGCTGCGGCCGAGCGCGACCGGCTCGGCACCCTGGAGCTGCCGACCGCCAACTACACCCTCGTGGCGCAGGCCGGTCCGCACTGGGCCCACCTGAACACCGGCCTGGACTTCGCGGCCCCGACCGGCACCCCGGTCACCGCCCTCGGCGCGGGCACGGTCACCTCGGCCGGCTGGTCCGGCGCGTACGGGTACCGGGTGATCCAGACCCTGCCCGACGGCACCGAGATCTGGTACTGCCACCTCTCCGCCATCTCCGCCGCCTCCGGCCAGGTCGCCGCCGGCACCCAGCTCGGCAAGGTCGGCGCCACCGGCAACTGCCCCGGCCTCCTGCCGGGAAGCGCCCCCATCGGCCCGCACCTCCACCTGGAGGTCCGCCCCGGCGGCGGAGCCCCGGTCGACCCGCTCGCCTGGCTCCGGTCCCACGGCCTCCAGCCGTAGGCCTCCCGGCCGAACGCCTCCCGGACGGGCCCGTCGCCGTACGCGGTGCGGGCCCGCCGGGCATCCCGGAGGGCAGTGCCCGGCCGGCGGCGCGCGGTCAGGCCTCCGTGCCCGCCAGGTACTCCTCGATCTCCTCGGTGCCCGGCTCCGGTGCCAGCTCCGCGAACTCCGTCACCAGCAGCTCGGGCAGCCCCGGCACCGTCCACTCCCCGCACAGCCGCAGCGCCTCCGCCGCCACCACGGCCTCGAAGTCCTCGAAGTCCCCGGAGAGTTCGCCGGGCATCGGCAGCCCCAGCGCGTTCAGCCCGGCCAGATTGCGGTAGCTGCGCTGCATCAGCCGGTTCTCCAGCAGCAGCCGGGCGCCGTCGGTGGCCATCCCCACGGACAGCATGCGGGCCCGGTTCCACCCCTCGTCGCCCTGCACCGGCTCCAGCAGCCCCTGCTCCTCCAGCCAGCCGAAGCACGCGATGCGCTGATCCTCCGTCAGCTCGCGGAACTCCTCCAGCCAGGCCGACACGGCCGCCGCGTCGGTGGTGTCCACTCCGTCCGCGCGCAGCAGCAGGGTGTACAGCCGGGGCCAGGTCACCAGGTGCGGGCGGCGCAGCAGGTCGCAGAGCAGCTCGCCCTGCCACTCGGCCTCCGCGTGCAGCTTCGCCTGCCGCTTGGCGTTGAGCCGCCGGCCCGCCCGCTGGTGGTCGACCAGCAGCCGCACCGCCCGCCCGTACGCCTCCGGCTCGCTCGCGGGCTGCACGTACAGGTACAGCTGCTCGTACAGCAGCTGCTCCAGCAGCGGCGAACTCAGCTCGGGAAAGCCCTCGTGCATCGGTGCGCCGCCGAGCTCCAGCAGGGTGAGCACCGTCCGCAGCGCCTCCTCGGGCACCGGCTCGTACCCGTGCTCGGCCGCCCAGGCCAGCAGGTCGGCGGTGCGGGTGAGCGGGGTGAGCTGCAGATCGTGGTTCACGGTACGTACGGTAGCCCGTGCGGCGGCGCGGACGCCGCCGGTGGCCCCGCCCGCTGCGCGGTCCCCGCGGCCCGGCCCGCTGTAGGGTCGGGCGGCATGGAGCCAGAACCGGAACCCGCGGCGCCGGGAGCGGCCGTGCTGCTGACCGGCCCACGCCTCGCCATCCGCGAGTTCCACCACACCCCCGCCGACGTGGACGCCCTGTACGCCGTCTTCGGCGACCCGGAAGCCGCCAGGTACCTGCCCTTCGAACCGCGTGACCGCGAGACCTGCGCCGACCAGATCGAGCTCTACGTCGAACAGGCCGAGGCCGACCCGCGCACCGTCTACCGACTCGCCGTCACCGTGCTCGCCGACGACGAGCCCGCGTACGCCGCCCCGATCGGCACCGCCGTGCTCGACCTCGGCGACCACCGCTCCGCCACCCTCGGCTACGCCCTGCGCCGCGACACCTGGGGCCGGGGGTACGCGAGCGAGATCACCGAGGTGCTCTGCGAGTTCGCCTTCCGGACGCTCGGCCTGCACCGCCTCGCCGCCCGGGTCGATCCGGCCAACGCCGCCTCCGTCCGGGTGCTCACCAAGGCCGGCTTCCAACTGGAGGGCCGGATCCGGCACGACCTGCACCTGCGCGGCACCTGGTACGACTCGCTGCTGTTCTCGCTGCTGGCGCCCGAGTGGACCGGTCCCGCCCGAGGGCGAGGGTAGGGAGAACCCCACCCCGAAGTCGCCAGCGGGCTCCATACCGGCGACGGCCCGCAACCGGCATCGTGTGGAGTGTGAGTACGGACGACACCAAGGGGCCCGCGATGAGCAGCACCACCACCACGAGCACCGACGGCATGGGCCCGCACGGCCGTGACGGCTACGCCGCGCGGCCCGCCGCCGGGCCGGGGGCGTCCTTCTGGCTGGCCCCGGTCACCGCCGCCACCTGGCGGCAGTTCGGCTTCGCGCTGAGCTCCCTGCCCCTCGCCGTGGTGGGCTTCGCCTTCGTCGTCACCTTCTTCGCGGCCGGGCTGGGGCTGGCGATCACGGCGCTGGGCCTGCCGCTGTCCGCCCTGCTGCTCACCGGTGCCCGGGGGCTCGGCGCCCTGGAACGGCACCGGGCCCGCACGCTGCTGGGTGCCGAACTCTCGGGGCCGGCGCCGGTGCGCCCCCGCCGTCCCGGGTTCTGGGGCGGCTGCACCGCCCGGCTGGCCGATCCGGCGGGCTGGAAGGCGGCGCTCTACCAGGTGGTGATGCTCCCCTGGAGCATCCTGAGCTTCGTCCTCCCGACGGTCTTCCTGACGGTCGGCTGGGCGCTGACGCTGTACCCCACGTACCACTGGGTGTTCCACCGGTACCTGGGCTGGCCGGGCCTGCGGGTGGCCGACTTCTCCACCGACACCTCGCACTACCAGTACTACATCTCCTCGCCCTGGCAGATCGCGGGCGTCTCCGTCCTCGGCATCGCGTTCCTCTACCTCGCCGCCCTGCTGGTCCGCGCGGTCAACGGAGTCACCCGGGCCGCCGTCCAGGGCCTGCTCTCCGCTCGCTGACCAGGCATGGACTTTTTTTCAGGGGCGCGGGGGACCGGGCATGGAACTTCAGGGGCGCGGGGAACTGCGCGAAACGGCAGGGTCCGAGGTGCCACGTGCTCACCGGGCCCGGCCGCACGTCGCTCGCTTCCGACTCGCGCAGTTCCCCGCGCCCCTGAAGAGCTGCGCCCCTGAAGAACCGCTGCCCCGGAGAACCGCTGCCCCGCAGGATTGGGCCTACTGGGACCGGGCCGCGGCCTCGGCTCCGCTGCTGTCCTTGGCCGCTTCCGCGCCCGTGGGGGTGGGCGCGGCCAGCAGTCGGAGGATCTCCTCGCCGACCACACGCCGGCGCGAGTACGGCGGGACGGCGCTCGAGTTGCGCAGCTTGTAGTCGACCGCCTCCCGCAGCATGGCCTGCTGCTCGTCGGTCAGCCCGGCGCCGGTGGCGATCGCGCGGGCGGCGAGCAGCGCCTGGAGCAGTTCGAAGGGCGAGAGGTTGCGGTCGATCGCCCTGATGATCAGATCGAGGTTGGCCGGGTCGGGCTTGCCCTGGAGCAGGGCAAGCGCCTGGACCCGCAGGCCCTCCACGCCGGTGTCGAACATCTTCCGGACCTCGGGCGGGGTGTAGTCCAGGGCGCCCGCCGAGGTGGAGGTCTGGCTCACCGAGTCCGCCAGGGTCTGCCGGTCGGCGGTGGACAGCGCCCGTGCCAGCAGCAGTCGGGTGAGCAGCCACCCGGACAGGAACCCGAGCACGCTGAAGTAGACCACCGCCGTCGCCACGAACGCGGACGCGCCCGGCCCGTCCCCGACCATCGGCGCCAGGGCGTCGCCCAGCTGCCGCAGCCGGTGCGGCACCGTGCCCAACTGGGTGAGCCCGGCCCCCAGCAGGATCTTGGTCAGCCAGTCGGAGGCCTGCTCCAGGTTGGTGTTGGGCGCGTAGCTCGCGGTGGAGGTGGCGCTCAGGTCACCGGGGTGTGCGGCGGCGCCGCTGCTGAGCAGGCGGGGTATGCCGAAGAGGAAGCCCACGCCGCCACCGGCCGCCGTGGCCATCGCGGCCACCAGCAGGCCCCCGCCGAGCGTCGCCGTCCAGTGCCCGCTCGCCGCCGCGCAGAGCACCAGCCCCGCCACTCCGGATGCGACCACCCCGGCCAGGCCGTACCGCACTTCCGGCGCGAGCCCGCCGCCGTACCGCGCGTACCTGCGCTCGGCCGCCCTCCCCCGTGTACCGATCACCGACGGCCTCCCCGATTCACCCGTTAGGTCGCAGCGACTGTAGCGGGCGGCGCCGTGGCCGGACAGGGAGTGCAGCGAGGTGTCAGGGGGTGGTCGACCGTTCGTCGGCCGGGGTGTGCGGCCGGTGCCCCAGGCGCCGGCGGACCTGCCGGGCGGAGCTGCGCAGATTGCCCACCACCAGGAGCAGCAGCCACGGTCCCGCGATCAGCAGGGAGTTCCTGACCCAGTTCTGGTGCGAGATCCACAGCGACGCGCAGAAGGAGAGTCCCAGGACGAGGCCGAACCCGGTCACCAGGAGCGCTCTGCGCAGAGGTCTGGTCATCTGGAGGCTCCCGGGCATGGCGGATCACTGTGCCGACCAGTCTTCCCGGCTCACCTTCGAGCGATCCTAACCGTTCCACTGGTTGGGATCGCTGGGCCGGACCTGCCCGGGCCCGGACATGCCGAACCCCCGGGGCCTCTCCATGAGGGTGTCCCGGGGGAGCGACAACATCTGCGCGGTTACGCGTCCGCAGGGCCGAAACCTAGACGGCGGCCTCTGCGGAGGCGCGCCCGAGCGAGTCAGACGCGTCTACGTGCGCAGTTGCGTGGGTACTCAACTCAGGATCACCTCCTTTCGTTCTCTGAGCCCAACCATAGGCAGGCCGAGGACCGGAGGCAACGGAATTTATTCGGGGAACGCAGAAGGCCCGGCAGACGAATCTGCCGGGCCTTCTGGCTACTGAGTAGCGGGGACAGGATTTGAACCTGCGACCTCTGGGTTATGAGCCCAGCGAGCTACCGAGCTGCTCCACCCCGCGTCGGTGAACCCAACAGTACGGGAGAGCCACCGATAAGGGAAATCGCTTCTTCGGCCGCCCCGGGGTGCGGGCGAGCTCAGGCGGTGGTACCGCGCCGGGGGGAGCGCCCGGCGGCCGGGTCGCGGGGCGGGTGGTCCGGGTGCCGGGCGCTTCGCGCGGTCCGGGCCCTGGCCCAGACCGCGAAGCAGACCAGCGCGGCGAAGGAGGGCACCATCACCATCCCGTACACCAGCAGGAAGCCGTGCGTGCCGAGTCCGGCGGCGGCGTTCCAGACGCCGTGCAGGGCCATCGCCAGCAGCAGGCCCGTCGGTGCGGCCACCCGGGCCAGCCAGCGGCGGCCGGTGGTGAGGCTGATCGCGATGCCGAGTCCGGTGAGTGCGCTGAAGAGCGGGTGCGCGAAGGGGGAGAGCAGACCGCGCAGGACGAAGGTGTGGACCGTGGTGTCGAAGTCCCGCAGGCTGGGCGGCGCGCCGAGGCCGATGCCGTCCAGCCGGGTCTGCTGGTCGTCGGTGAACGCCCGCCCGAGGTAGAGGGCGTTCTCGGTGAAGGCGAACCCGCAGGCGGTGACCCCGCCGAGGACCACCCCGGCGGCCAGGGTGCGCGGGCTGGACCGGGCCCGCCGCCGGCCGCCGCGCGGGTGCGGGCCGTGGTAGGTGGCCGGGCGGAAGTACGGCAGCGGGCGCAGGTGGCGCCGCAGCCGCGGGGCGTTGCGCAGGCGGCGCACCGAGCGGCGCAGCGGCGCGGGGGAGCGCCGGACCAGCACGGCGCAGGTGCGCTCGGCCCGGCAGCGGAGTCTGCGGTGCAGGGGGAGCAGCAGCATGACCATGGCGGCGCCCTTGGCGCTCTCCTCGATCAGCGGCGTCGCGAACTCCGCCCCGATCGTCTCGCCGCGCATGCTGCCCTGGTGGGCGACCAGGAAGTCGCTGGCCCAGCCGTTCGCCATGATCGCCACGGTGGTCGCGGCACAGGCGCCCCAGGCGAGGCAGAACAGGGTGTGCCGCAGCGGCACCCGTGCGGTCTGGTTGAGCCAGGCGAGCGCGCCCAGCACGAAGGGCAGCGGCAGCAGGGCCAGGCCCAGGCCGACCAGCAGCCCGGTGGTACCGGTCTGCCGGTGCACCAGCCGCAGGATGAGCACGCCGCAGGCGGCGAGCGCGACGGCGGCCAGCGCGGAGGAGACGGCGGGGTAGCGCAGCCTGGCGGCCCACCCGAGCAGGCGCTCCAACTGGACGTACGGGTGCCAGGGCAGCAGTCGGCCCGCCCGTCGCACCCGGGGCCCCGGGATCGGCCGGGTGCCGGCGGTGTGCGCGGACGCGCTGACGGCGGACCCGGGTGGTTCGACGGCCGCCGGGGCCGCGTCCGGGACGGCGGAGGCGGCTGCGGGGAGGGGCGGCGCGTCGGAGTATGGGCCGTCGCCGGACGGACTGCTCACCTGAAAAGCGTAGGGGAACGGCGCAGTTCCGGGGAGAGTCTCCGCACGATCGGTGTCGGCCGGCTCACCTCGGGTGACGAGACGTCAGGCGGTCGCATCGAAGTCCCCCTGCGGCCGGACCGGGCTCAGCGGCGGCGGAACAGCAGGTCGTGTACGACGTGGCCCTTGGCCATCCCGGCGCGCTCGAACTTGGTGACCGGACGCCAGTCGGGCCGGGGCGCGTAGCCCGGCACACTGCCCGCCGGGTGGTCGGCGGGCTCCAGCCAGCCGGTGCCGTCGCCCTCGGGGTGCAGGTTCTCCAGCTCCGGCGAGGCCGAGAGGACGTCGAGCATCTGCTCGGCGTACGGCTCCCAGTCGGTGGCGCAGTGCACCAGGGCGCCGGGCGCCAGGCGGGGGAGCACCAGGTCGAGGAAGTGCGGCTGGATCAGGCGCCGCTTGTGGTGCTTGGGCTTGGGCCACGGGTCGGCGAAGAAGACCCGCAAGCCGGCCAGTACGGCGTCGGGCAGCATGTCGCGCAGCAGGATCACCGCGTCGCCGGCGGCGAGGCGGACGTTCTCGGAGCCGTCGCGCTCCAGCAGCTGGAGCAGGTTGCCGTGGCCGGGGGTGTGCACATCGGCGGCCAGGATGCCCGTCATCGGGTCCGCGGCGGCCATCGCGGCGGTGGTCTCGCCCATGCCGAAGCCGATCTCCAGCGTGACCGGGAGCCCGCCGAACAGGCTCGGCAGGTCGAGCGGAGTGCCGTCGATCGCCAGGCCGAACCGCTCCCAGCCCCGGTCCAGCGCACCGGCCTGGGCGTTGGTCATCCGACCTCGGCGCGGCTGGAAGCTGCGGATCCGGCGCTCGCTGTGCTGGGCCTCGGTGGCCTTGTGCGGGTACATCGGCGCGGGGTACGCGGCCGGTGCGGCGGAGAGCCGGGCGGACGGGGAGGGCTGGGTGCTGGAGGCGGTGGCAGTCACAATCGCCCCATTCTACGGGGGCGTGCACACCACCGGCCCAGCGCGTGACGCACACCTCACGCCCCCAGTGCACCTCCCCAACGGGCCATGGGCGCCCTACGCGTCCCCCGCCTCCAGGGCCGCGACCGCGCGGCGGGCCACCTCCCGGCCGATCGGGAGCGACGCCGTCGCCGCCGGGGACGGTGCGTTGAGCACGTGGACGGTCCGCCGGGGCGAGGACGGATCGCCCGGATCGAAGCCGGCGAAGGCGAAGTCGTCCAGCAGCGAGCCGTCCCTGGCCACCGCCTGCGCCCGCACCCCGGCCGTGGCCGGGACCAGGTCGGCGGCCGTGACCGCGGGGAGCAGCCGCTGCACGGCGGCCGTGAACGCCCGCTTGGATAGCGAGCGGTGCAACTCGCCGATCTCGTACCGCCAGTGCCGCCGCGCGATCTGCCAGGTGCCGGGGAAGCGCACCGTCTCGGCGAGGTCGCGCGGCCGGACCGTCCGCCAGTCGTACCCCTCGCGGGCCAGCGCGGGGACGGCGTTCGGGCCGACGTGGACATCGCCGTGCACGCCCCGGGTGAGGTGCACGCCGAGGAACGGGAAGGCCGGGTCGGGCACCGGGTACACCAGCCCCCGGACCAACTCCCGCCGCTCCTTGGTGAGTTCGTAGTACTCGCCGCGGAACGGAATGATCCGCACGCCGGGGTCGTCCCCGGTCATCCGGGCGATCCGGTCGCTGTGCAGCCCGGCGCAGTTCACCAGCACCGCGCTGCGCAGCTCCACGCCGCCCCCGATCCGGACGGTCAGCCCGTCCTCCCGCCGCTCGATCCCCTCCAGCTCGCAGCCGGTGCGCAGCAGAGCGCCCGCCTCCTCGGCCAGCGCGGCGTACCGGCGGGCCACCGCGGGGAAGTCGCAGATGCCGGTGGTGCCGATGTGCAGCCCGGCGACGCCGGTCACCTCCGGCTCGTACGCGGCGATACCGGCGGCGTCCAGCTCGGTGACCGGGATGCCGTTCTCCCGGCCGCGCTGCGCCAGGGCGTGCAGGCGCGGCAGTTCCTCCCGCCCGGTGGCCACGATCAGCTTGCCGGTGACCTCGTACGGGATGCCCTGCTCGCGGCAGAAGTCGACCATCTCGGCCGCGCCTTCGGCGGCGTACCTGGCCTTCAGCGAGCCGGGCCGGTAGTACACCCCGCTGTGGATGACGCCGCTGTTGCGGCCGGTCTGGTGGGCGGCGAAGCCGGGTTCCTTCTCCAGCAGCAGGACCCGCAGGTCGGGCCGCTGCCGGGTGAGCGCGTACACGGTGGACAGCCCGACGATCCCGCCGCCCACCACCGTCACGTCGAAGTCGTACGCCACCGCCGCACCTTCTTCCTCCCCGGCACCCGCCGCCCAGGTGCCCGCGGCTGTGATGGTGGCACGGCTGCGGGCACCGGTCGAGTGCACCGGGCGGGGCCGGACTACTTCCAGGGCCAGTCGGCGTCGCGGCCCGCCTCCAGCATCGGAATCAGCCGGAAGGCGGAGTCGCCGAGACCGCCGAAGGTGTGCCGGGCGGCTGCACCGGACGGTGCGTGGCCGGCGGCGTAACCGGCGAGGTTCCAGGTGTACACCGGGACCTCGGCGGGCACGGCCGCCAGCGGGTCACCGCCCCAACTGCCGTACGCCTGCTCGTCGGTGATCACCACCACCCGGTCGTGCCGGGCGTAGTGCCGGGTGACGGCCCCGGCGGTGTCGGTGCCGCCGAGGTTGTGGAACCGGTCCAGCACCTTGAGCACCGACTCGCCGCGGCGCACCTCGACCGGCTGGCTGCTGCTGCCGAACTCCACCAGGTCCGCCCGCTCGGCCCGGACCTTCAGCGCGGTGCCGAAGATCGCCGCCGAGTCGGCCCGGTTGAGCTGGGTCTGCGCGCTCGGCCGGTCGAACATCGAACCCGAGCGGTCCACCAGGATCAGCGTCCGGCCGGGCAGCGCGGGCACGTTGGAGAGCGAGTGCGCGAGCGCGCGCTCCAACGCGTGCCCCCAGCGCAGCGACGGCGCGTTGCGGTGTGCAGCCAGGTAGCGGAACGGGAACTGCCGGGACCTGGCCACCTCGTCCGGGTCGCTGATCCGGCGCGCCACCTCGGCGGCCACCTCGTCCGAGACCCCGGCCTGGTCGAAGTTGCGCAGGTTGCGGACCAGCGCCATCGGACCCATGGACGGGATGACCGCCTCCCAGACGGCCGCGTCCAGCGGGCCCTGGAGCCAGCCGGCCAGCGCCTCCCAGGTCAGCCCGGCCGCGGCCAGCCGCTCGGCGCCGCCCTCGGCGGTGACGACGGCCCGGCGCTGCTCGACGGGCAGGTCGAGGAGCGCACGGTTGGCGGTCAGCAGCGCGTCGCCGACCGGCGGTACGGCCTCGTCCGGGCGGTGGCGCCGGTCCAGCGCGTACTTGAACAGGGCGCCCTGCCAGGGCTTCTCGGCATGCGGCGTGGGGTGGGTCAGCTCCAGGACGTCGCCGAAGCGGTACGCCTTTCCGGTGGTGTCGTACTTGAGCAGCGCCCGGCCGTTGTAGAGCCGGCGGGTGGCGTCGGCGACCCCGCGCTTGACCGGCTGCGGCAGCCGGCGCCCGTAGCGGGAGGTCCAGTAGGCGAGGAACTCGCCCGGCTCGTCCGGCCGTTGCAGCACGGCGTCGATCACCTGACGGGAGTGGCCCGGCGCCTCGGCGTCCAGCCGGGCACGGGTGAACTCGGCGGCCCCGACCAGTGCCGCGGTCCGCATGAAGGCCCCGGTGCGCAGCCACCGCAGCAGTCCGAGGGTCCACTCCGGGTCGCTGACGGCCAGCCGGCGGACCAGCGCGGTGAACCGGTCGTCGCGTGCGCCGCCGCGTTCGTAGAAGGTGTCCTGGCCGACCATGTTGGCCACCGCGAGTAGAAAAAGTTCGGACTTCTCGTCGCGCAGGAACCCGGTGCCGCCCTGGTGGTTGGCCACCGTACGCCCGGTGGTCCGCACGGGCGAGAGCGGACTCGCCTTGGCCTTGCGGACATTGAAACGCGACATGCTGAATCCCCCTGCTGGAAAGGCGAGACGGGGGAGACACAGGGGAGAGCGGGCGCCCGAGGCCGGTAGCGGCCCCGGACGCCCCGGCGCTGTGCCTCCCGAGATCGAAGCGGCAGCGGTGTTGTCGCGGGCTCGAACCGCAGCGCCCACGTGGGGGCACCTACCAGAGAAGTAACCGCTGCCTGCGCACCGGGAGGTGCGGAATGCTGTTCACATATGGGCGTCCAGAGAACAAGAAGCGGCTGAGGTGACAAGCCGCTCTACCGGCTGAGCTACACCGGCCCGAAGCCGGTGACGGGACTCGAACCCGCGACCCGCCCATTGACAGTGGAAGTAACCTCTGCCTGCGCACCTGGACGAGTACGACGGTAGCCAGCCGACCGCCGCACCCGCATCCGAATTACGCCGGTGCCAGCAGCACCAGTCGAGCCCGCTCGGTCAACTCCCGTACCCTGCGCTCGTCCTGGAACGGTTCGAGGCGGCGCAGCATCTCGATCACGTAGTCGCGGCTGCGCTGCGAGGAGATCCGTCCGGCCACCTCGACGGCGCGTTCGCCGGCGGCGACGGCGGCGTCCAGATCGCCCGCCTCGGCCTCGGCCATCGCGGAGACCACCAGCCGCAGACCGTGCGAGCGGACGAAACCCTCGGTGGGCCTGGCCAGGGCCTCGCGGGTGAACTGCCGGACCTTGGCGGGCACTCCGAGATCGCGGAAGCACTCGGCGGCATCGGCGGCCAGCCGGTCGTAGGCGTAGAAGTCGATCCACGCCGGATCGGGATCCCCGGCGCGTGACCGCTCAAGTGCGCCCTCTGCTGCCGCGAGCGCGGTCGCACACGCCTGCGCGTTGCGGCTCTTCGCCTGGGCCCGTGCCTCCACCAGGTGGAAGAAGCTCATCGTGCGGGCGGTCGCCAGACCCCGGTTCCGCTCCAGTGCGGCCTGGGCCAGGTCGACCGCCTCCTCGGCGAAGCCCCGGTAGCTGGCCTGGAGGCTCATCGAGGCCAGCACGTAGCCGCCGAGCGGGACGTCGGCCGCCGCGCGGGCGAGGCGCAGCGCCTGGATGTAGTACCGCTGGGCGGCCTCGTGCTGGCCGGTGTCGAAGGCCATCCAGCCGGCCAGCCTGGTGAGTTCGGCCGTCGCGCCGAACAGCGCCCGGCCGACCGCATCGCTGTAGGAGGCCAGCAGCAGCGGCGCCGCCTCGACCCGCAGGCACTCCGGAACCATCGAGGAACGCCAGTCGCCGCCCCCGTACTTGGAGTCCCAGCGCCGGGCCTCCTGGGCCGCCTCGCGCAGCTTGGCGGCGTCCGAGTGGCCGACCCGGTAGCCCGTCAGGTCCGGGGCCTGTGTCTCGCGGGCCACCGAGCCGTCGGCGGGGGTGATCAGCCAGCGCGAGACCGGTGTCGCGTACGCGGAGACCGAGAACGTCCCGGCCAGGCTGTCGCTCCAGCGGCCGCCGCCGGGGCCGCGGCGCAGCTCCAGGTCGACCCGCCACAGGTCGGTCGCGGACCGCACCGCCTCCGGCACCTCGCGCGGGAAGGCGAGGCCGAGTTCGGGGGTCGGGTCGGTGTCGCCGAGGCCGATCTCGTCCAGCGGGACCGGGCGGCCGAGCTTGCTGCCGATCGCGGACGCGATCAGGTGCGGTACCGGCCCCTGCGGGATCATGCCCTTGCTGACCCAGCGGGCGACCGAGGTCTTGTCGTAGCGGAGCGTCAGTCCGCGCTGGGCGCCCAGGTCGTTGACCCGGCGGGCGAGGCCGGCGTTGCTGATCTGGGCGAGGGTGAGGAGCGTGCCGAGCCGTTCGTTCGGCCCTCGTGAGCTGACGGTCATGGTGGCGGCGGCACCCCCTGGCGGCGTCGTGCGGTGGTTGTGCGGCGGTGGTTTTTCCCGGTGTGCTTCGGTGGTACGTCAGTAGTGCGCGGTGGTGCTCCGGCGGTACTGCGGTGGTGCCTGCGGTGCCGGGGTGGCTCGCGTGCGACTTCCGTGGGCTGCGGCGGTGGGTGGAGCCGCGGTGACGTGCGGAAGTTCGCTCGGGTTTCGAATGCGACGCGTGGAGCCCGGGTGCTGCTGTACCTAGCGTAGTCGTCCGCGTTCCGAGGGTTAAGAGCCTGCATTCCGGATGGCGGGATCGCGCACCTGTCGCGGTCGGCCGCGGACGGCGCCTCGCAGCCGTGCCGTCGGGTCGGACCACGCGTCGCGGACGGCTGTGCTCCGGTCCTGTGCCGATGTGCGCCCGGCCGTGCCCCCTGGCTGGAGCGGCAGGTGGGCGATTCGCTGGTGTCTGTGGGTCGGCCCGTCGTCGAGGACCCGGCGGGCCGGGGGACACCGCTGCCTCCATCCCCGCGGGCGGCGGTGGGTCCGGGAGGGCATGCGGATGCCCTCCCGGGCAGTGCGACGCCTTTCGGCCATCCGTTGATGTCCATGCCAGAAAGGCCGCGCGGGGCGGTCCGGGCCATGGAGGGGGAGGCCCGGCCCGCCCCGACCCGCCTCGGCGGGGAGGTGACCGTCCCGCCCCCGGGTGGTCCGTGGGCAACCGCGGCCGACGCGGGCGGATCCGGTGGCACCATGTCTCCTGGCGGTGCGTCGACGCCTGGAGGTGGAACGGCGCACCTGGTTCCTCGTCAGGTGGAGGCGCGATGCGGTGGCTCACGGGCTGGAGCGGGGGCGCGCCCACAGCGAGCCTGACCGCGTCAACGGGCGTACGCCCGGCGCCCCGTACGGGGTCACAGGCGCGCCCCGCAGCGCACCCGCTCCCCGGCGGACGGGAGTCGGACGCACCGTCAGGCGCCACGGCTCCGCACGCCACCACGGCGCACGCCACGGCCTTCGCACCCCCGGGGACCGTCCGCCCGCTGGCCGCCACCACCCTGTGGTCCGGGCCCAACCCGCTCTGGGCGGTGGGCGACTGGCGCCCCGAGGAGATCCGCCTGGTCACCCTCAGACCCGGTGCCCCGGCCGTGGTCACCACCGGCCTGACCGCCCCCGCCGCCACCGAGGACGACACCCCGGCCACCACCCGCCTCGCCGTCCTCGGCCACTGCGGCGCCTCCGACGCCGAACTCGCCGCCGGTCTCACCTCCGCCCGCGGCGGCGCGGTCCGCCACCTCACCGCCTGGCCCGGCAGCTACACGGTCGTACTCCGGGCCGGCACCCGCAGCACCCTGCTGCTCACCGACCTCGCCGGCGCACTCCCGGTCTTCCACGCCCCCTGGTACGGCGGAACGGCGTACGCCACGGCCGCGCTCCCCCTCGCCGACCTGATCGGCGCCCCGATCGACACCGGCCACCTCGCCGCCCGGCTGGCCTGCCCCGAGTCCCCCGAGGCGCTCGGCACCGGCACCCCGTACCTGGGCGTCCAACGCGTCCCGCCCGGACACGTGCTCGGGATCCGCAGCGGCCGCCCGTACGTCGCCCCGTACGAGCACGAAACCACTCCCGGCCGGCGTGAGGAGGCACCGGCGGTCCGTGAACTGACCCGCGCACTCCTGGAGTCCGTCCGCTGCCGGGTCCGCACCTCGACGCCCGTCGGCGACCGCCCCAGGCTCGGCGTGGACCTCTCGTACGGCACCGCCTCCGCGACCGTCGCCCTGCTGGCCGCCGCCGTACCGATCGGCCCCTCGGCGGCCTCCGCCGGTCCGGGGAGCACAGGGCCGGCCGCCGCCGCGCGGAGCGGTGCGGTGAAGGGCTCCTGGGCCCGGCCGACGGCCGCGATGGCCCGCCGGGCGGCCGAGGAGTCGGCCGGTGGCGAACTGCTCACCGCCGTCACGGTCGCCGAGGCCGATCTCGACGGCACGGGCACCGGCGGCGCGGGCACCGACGGTGCAGGCAGCCACGCCACGGGCGCCGACGGTACGGGCGCCGACCGGGCGGGCTCCGGCGCGCGCACCGGAGGGGTGACGCTCGCGGTGGAGGCCCCGCGCCTGCACCACATCGTGCTGCCGCCGACCCTCCCGTACGCGGAACTCGTCGGGCTCACGGCAGCCGGCCGGACCACCGCGCGCGCCGAACCGCCCGCCGGGTCCACCGGGCCAGCGGAGGCCGGCGAGCCCGCCGGGTCCGCCGGGTCCGCCGGACCCACGCCACCGGCCGGGCCGGGCGACCCACCGCCCGAGCTGCCGCCGGGACCGCTGACCGACGAACCCGGTCCCGCGCTGATCGCCACCGCACGGCTGGGCGGCCGGTTCAGCCTCGGCGGCGCGGACCACCTCACCGGCTACGGCGCCCGCCAGGTCCTCGACGGGCACCCGGCCCGGCTCGCCGACCTGGTCAGGGACGGGCGCTCCCGCGAACTCCTCTCCCCGGTGGCCGCGCTGGCCGGGGCCGACCTCGCCACCGCCGGCACCTTCGACGGCGCCGTCCGCACCCCCGTCGGCGTCCTGCGCGCCGCGCACCGGCTGGCCAGAGCGCAGTACGCCGAGGCGCTCGACGACGCCGCCGTCCGGCTGACCGCCCGCCGCTTCGCCCGGCGTGGCAGGACCGCCGGCGAGAGCTCGGCCGCCGACCTCGCCTGGTGCGTCCCGGGACCGGCCGCGCGCTTCCTCTCCGACGACGCGCTCTCCGCCGTCGCCCTCCGCCTGCGGCTCGCCGCCCGGGGACCGGTCCCCACCGAACCGCCCGGGGCCCGCCGGGCCAGGCTCGCCCTGCACCGGCACGCCGCCGAGTACCGCACGCTGCTCCAGGCCGCCGAGCAGCACGGCCAGCGGCTGCACGCGCCCTTCCTGGACAACCAGGTGGTGCGCGCGGCCCGGCTGCTGCCCGACCGGACAAGGCTGCAGCCCGGGGCGCGGCACGCGCTGCTGCGATCCGTCCTGACCGGTGCGGGCCGCACCGACCTGCCCGCCGACTGGGGCCGGGGCCCGCGCCCGGACCGTACCGGCGCGGCCCGCACCGGCCTGCGCCGGGCCGCCGACGGACTCACCGAGCTCTTCCACCGCCCGCTGCTCGCGGAGGCCGGACTGATCGACCTCCCGGCCGTCCGGGACGCCCTCGCCCGCGCCGCCGACCCCACCGCCGACCTGCCGGCCGGCACCCTGGCCGGCCTCGCGGACCTGGTCGCCACCGAGCTCTGGCTCCGCCGCGTCCGGGCCCGCCGCCACGGCTCCAGCTGGACCGGGCTCCCCCAACCCGACCGCCCGGCCCTGCTCCGCCCGGCCTGACGGGAGCCGCCCGGGGGCGCGTGAGGCCGGGCGAGCGCCCCTGGGCGGCTCCTCGGCTGCTCCCACCCGCCTGCTCCGGGCAGGCGATCGAGGGAGTGCGGGCCGCGCCGCCTTCGCCCCTCCTCCGCCGGACGTCCCCGAGAACGCCCACCGACTGCAGTGGTTCGCCGCCGCCCTGACGGTCAGTCATGATGAAGAGACCAGCTCAGAGGAGGCCCCCGTGCCCGATGCCCTCCCCGTGTTCGGCGCGCCACCCGCCGCCGACCCGCCCGGCGTGCTGGCCGCCTGCGACGGCTCGGACGGATCGCTCTGGGCGCTGGACCGGGCGATGACCGAGGCGCAGCTCTTCGGACTGCCGCTGTACGTCCTCGCGGTGGTCAACCCGTCTCCGGGCGGCTACCCGCCGGGGATGGTCGAACTGGTGCAGGAGGGCATCGACCGGATGACCGCGAGCATGGCCGACGGACTGCGCAGGGCCGTCGCCACGGTCCAGGCGGCCCGCACGCAGCCGTACACCGGGGAGCTCGCGCTGCATGTGGTGCTGGGCAACGTGATCGAGGTCCTGCTCTCCTGCACTCCGGGCCAGCACACCCTGGTGATCGGCACCCGGGGCAACGGCGGTTTCACCCGGCTGCTGCTCGGTTCGGTCAGTACGGCCGCCGTCCACCACGCCGCCTGCCCGGTCCTGGTGGTCCCGGCTCCGCCGGCGCACTGACGCCGACCGTCGGTCCCCCCGAGCGGGAGGGGAATTCCTGCAGGTCGGGGAGGGTTCACCCGTTCGGCCCGAATCCCCACCCCCGACAGGAGCCCAGCGTCATGAAGGTCGAGATCTACTCGGACATCGCCTGCCCGTGGTGTTTCATCGGCAAGCGCCGCTTCGAGCAGGCGCTCGACCTCTTCCCGCGCAAGGACGAGGTCGAGGTGGTCTTCCGCCCCTACCAGCTGGTCCCGGACGCTCCCGAGCAGGCGAGCCCGCACCGGGCCTGGCTGGCCGAGCGCTACGGCCCGCAGTCGGTCGCGATGGACGCCCGGGTCGCCGAGCTAGGCAAGGCGGAGGGCATCGACTACGACTTCGACACCGCGCTGCACGTCAACACCTTCCTCGCCCACCGGCTGCTGCACCTCGCCGAGACCGAGTACGGCGCCCGTACGCAGGTCGCGCTGAAGGAGAGCCTGCTGACGGCGCACTTCAGCGACGGCGTGGACGTCGGTGACCGGGAGCAGCTCACCCGGATCGCCGTCGCCGCCGGCCTCGACCGGGACCGGGTGGCCGGCTACCTGGCGGGGGACGAGGGCACCGCCGAGGTCCGCGCGCAGCTCGCCGAGGCCCGCGCACTCGGTATCACCGCCGTCCCGACCTTCGTCTTCGAGGGCAGGTGGGCCGTCCAGGGCGGCCAGGAGGCGTCGACCTTCCTCCGGGTCCTGGAGCAGGTGGCCGCCGAAACCGCTGAGGCCGCCGAGCAGCACGGGCAGGACCGGCAGACCGGGCCGGCTGACGCCGACGCGGCCTGCGCGGACGGCGCCTGCGCGGTCTGACGGCCGACCGGGGGCTCGCCCCTCAGCTGCACATGAACCGCGCGTCCGCCCAGTCGGCCAGGCTGATCAGCCCCCAACTGCCGCGCTCCGGGGTGACGACCAGCCGGATCGTCCGGCGGCCCTCCAACGGGACCTGCACGCGGACGGGGGCGTCGCCCCGTTCGAACCCGGCGGACTGCCACAGCACCGTGCCGTCGCTGTCCTGCACGCTGAAGACGACCTTGCCGAACCGCAGGGTGACGTCGTCGAGACCGGCGACGGCCTGGAAGGACGAGCAGCTGCGGTTGAGGTCCACGGTCACCGTCGAGGACGGGTGGGTGCTCAGCCCGTGCCGGTAGTGCCGACCGCTGATCCAGGCGTCGTCGCGCTGCCAGACCCAGTCGCTCGCGCTGCGCCGGATGGTCGGGCCCGGCGGCGGCTGGCGGTTCGAGCCGTGGCTGAACGGAAGGTCGTTCACCCAGAACTCGGTCGGCGGGACCGGCGGCGGTGACGGCACGACGGTGGGCGTCGGGACCGGCGGAGGCGTGATCGGGGGGTCGGTCGGCAGGTCCGGCGGGGTCGGGGTGGGGACCGTCGGCGGCTCCGGTTTCGGCGGCTGGGGCACGACGGGCACCGGGACCGGCGGCGTCGAGGCGGCGGCCCGGCTCGGCCGTGGTGTGGGCTCCGCCTGCCGACTGGGCGTGGGCGCAGGTGTGG
This sequence comes from Saccharothrix sp. ST-888, assembly GCF_000955975.1. Classification (GTDB taxonomy): domain Bacteria; phylum Actinomycetota; class Actinomycetes; order Streptomycetales; family Streptomycetaceae; genus Kitasatospora. Next base: position 6,732 of record NZ_JYJF01000019.1, on the reverse strand, counting down.
GCGTGGGCCCGGGTGTCGCCGAAGGCGGGGGAGTGCCGGGCGGGGCCTGCCTCGGCGGGGCGACCGCCGGGGGCAGCGCGGGCGAGGAGGCCACCGGCGCGGCCTCCGGCTCCTTGGGCTCGGGCGAGCCGGTCAGCGCGTACGCGGCGACGGCGGCCGCCGCCACCACGACACCGGCCGCGATGCCCGCCTTGGCGACCGCTCCCATCCCCTCACCGGCGACAGCGCCGGCTCCGCCGCCGCTGCCCGCCGCGCCACCGGCAGCGGCCGTACCCGAGGCACCGGCCGCCCCGGCGCCCCCGGTGGCCGCACCGCCACCGGCTGCCGCGCTGCCGACCACCGCCGTCGCACCGGCGGCGCCCAGACCGAGAGCGGCGGCCGCCGCGGTGAAGTACCCGGTCCCGACCCAGACCAGCACGCCGCCGGGGAGGATCGCCCGCAGCCCGGTGTTGATCTCGGCCAGTTCGAGGTACGCGGCCGTGCAGCGGTCGCAGGTCCGGACGTGCCTGCCCACCTCCGCCGAGGCGCGCTTGCGCAGCGAGCCGCGGGCGTACGCGCCGAGCCGGTTGGCGTACGCCTCGCAGTCCTGGGCCTGGCTGCCCGACACATGGGCCTGCAGGAAGGCGGTGGCCAGCCGGTCGCGTGCCCGGTGCGCCTGGACCGCCGTGGCGTTGGCGGTCTTGCCGAGCAGTACCGCGACGGTCTTCGGCGACTCGCGCTCGACCTCGGTGTGCCAGAGCACCGCCCGGTCGTCCTCGGGGAGTTCGACGAAGGCCTGCATGACCATCCGCTGGTCGGCCATCGCCATGGCCCAGGCGTCCGCACCGGGGTCGGCCAGGTCGAGGTCCACGGTGGCGGCCGAGGTCTGCGCGAACGTGCCGAAGTCGTCGATGAGTTGCTCGCGCCGCTCGCTGCGGCTCCAGGCGGCGGCGACGTTCCTGACCGCCGTCAGCAGATAGGCCCGGACCGCGAAGTCCGGACCCTTGCCCGACCGCAGGGCCTGGAGGGTGCGGGCGAACACCTCGCCCGCCAGGTCCTCGGCGGTGAAGCTGTCCCGGCAGCAGGTCCGGGCATAACGGCGCACCGAGTCGGCGTGCCGCCGGTAGATCTCCTCGTACGCACCGTCGTCACCGGCCCGCACCAGGGCGGTCAACTCGGCGTCGGACGGTGGGCGTTCGCCGTCCACCGGGTCGGCGGGGGCGGGCACCACGGCGCGGGCGAGGCCGTCCCTGGTGCCGGCCCGGTCCCGGCCCGGACCCCGGTCGCTGCCGACGAACGCCTCCGGGGTCACTCCACCCTGCCCGGCCGGCGCCTGCCCCGGCACCCGTCCGGAGAGCGGCTCCCGGATCGGCACGCCGCCCTGGTCCGGCACCTGGTTCGACGCCGGGCCCTGCTGGTGGCCCGGCTTGTGGCCCGGCGTCTGGTGCGGCGTCTGGTGCGGCGCCTGATGGGGTGACTGGTGCGGCGTCTGGCCCGGCCGGTCGAGGCCGTAACCGTGGTCGTTCTGCTCCTCGGCGCTCAACGCGGCCCCCAGCGCTCGACCCGTCCCAGACCGCCGATGCCGTCACGGCCCGGCGCGCCGTGACCGCCGGTGTGACCCGACGGGACGGCACGCGGATGCGCGGCCGCACCCTGGGCACCCACAGTCGGGCGAACGGCACGCAACGGGACAATGGCTCCAACCACGGCCAAAGAATGGCATAGTGCGGCGGTCACCGGTAGCCGGATCGTCCGCGACCCACTCTTCCGGGCAGCCTTTCGTGGGTGTGTTCGAGTCGGAACTGCGCCGAGTCAGCGTGCCCGTAGACCGTTCAACAGGATCTGCAGCAGTCGGCCGCCGGGCGAATCCTCCGTCAACTCTCCCGAGGTCCGGCTGTCCAAGTCCCGTGCACCGAGACCGCCGCCGCCCGCGAAGGAGCCGGGCCCGGCCACGGCGGCGGCACCTCGTACGGGCTGTCCCTGGCTCACGTGCACCGGTACGGCGGCGGTCAGCACCAGCACCACGTCCGACACCGTGACGCCGGGCCGCAGTTCACCGGCCGCCCTGGCCCGCGCGACCAGCGCCGCCAGCAGGTGCAGCAGCAGCCGGGGGTCGGCGTCGCAGGCCGGCTGGGCGTCGGCCTCCGAAGCGCGCTGCTCGGGCACCCACGGCTCCGTGAACCCGAACTCGCCCACGCGGTGCTCGCCGATACCCTGGGCGCGGAAGCCCCTGGTGTCGAAGTCCCTTGCCCCGAACCCCGCCGGGGGAGCGAACCCGGGCGTGCCGAACCCCGACCCGCCGAAGCGCTGTTCCGCGAAGTACTGCTCCGGCAGCGTGTGCTCGGGCAGCCGCTGCTCGGGGACGTGCGGTACGGCTGCCGTGCCGAGCTCCTCGGCGTAGCGGAACGCCGAGGGCGGCAGCAGCCGACCCGCGCCCGAACCGACCGCCCGCGCCAGATAGCCGGCCAGTGCCTCCCACGGGTCCGCGCCCCCGTGCAACGACTCCCGCGCCTGCTCCGTCAGCCACGCGACCTCCTCGGCCGCGATCCGCTGGACCAGCACCTCCTTGCTCGGGAACCGCCGGTACACCGTGCCGACCCCGACCCCGGCCCGCCGCGCCACCTCCTCCATCGGCGCGTCGTAGCCGAGTTCACCGAAGACCTCGCGGGCCGAGCGCAGCACGCTCTCCAGGTTCCGGCGGGCGTCCACCCGCAGCCGGGCGGGTCCACCGCCGCGCGTGGTGTCCTCGGACGCGCCGTAGCCGCCGTGTGCGCCGTACGCGCCGTGTCCACCCGGCGCGGAATGTGCTCCGTACGCTGCGCTGTGCGCGCCGTGAGCGGCGGAGCCGTACGACTCGCCCGCCCCCGGGCCGCGCTGTTCGGGTACGACACCGTCGACCGTACCGGCCGCGCCGCTCCCGCCAAGGCCGCCGTTGCCGCTCTCGGCTCCCGATGGCACCGGGCGGCCGAGCACTCGTTCCTGATCCGTCATCCCAAACCTCCCCCCGCAGGCGCCCGGCATCGGGCGTCGCTGCCTGGCCAGTTCGCACCCCCCCGGTGCGCGCAGTTCCGCCACCCAGGACAGGGCGGCCTTCCTCGACCACCCTTCCCCGGTTCACCCTGGCGCAGTCGGGCACCGCGGTGGTTGTGGCACCGGCCGATTCCGGGCCGACGCACAATCCGACCATAGTTCAAGGAAGTTCGGGGGAGAAGTGGCCCTAAATCCCAACGCAGGGACAGATCTCGCCCGTCCGTAGCGGAGCCTTCCGTACCGCTTCCGGTACGTCCTGTGGACAAGAAGCCTCCCCGCAGGGCGTTATTGAAGCGTGAAGCAGGTCACATCGGCAGGGGGTGCCCCCATCAGGATCCTGATCGTCGGCGGTGGCTGCGCCGGAATGTCCGCCGCACTCCGTCTCCAACAGCTGCTCAGGCCCCAACTCCGCAGCGGCGGAACCGAGATCACCGTGGTCGAGCCGCAGCCACATCTGACCTACCAGCCGCTGCTCGCGGAGGTGGCGGCCGGCTCCATCGACCCGAGGCACGTGGTCGTACCGCTCCGCCGGGTGCTGCCGCACTGCCGGGTACTCACCGCCAGGGTCACCCGGATCGACCACGCCTCGCGCCGGGCCTGGATCGACACCGCCCCACGCGGCGAGCACGGGACGCCCACCGAACTCGGCTACGACCTGCTGGTGGCGGCTCCCGGCTCGGTCTCCCGCACCGCCCCCGTCCCCGGACTCGCCGAACACGGCCTTGGATTCGCCACCGTCGGGGAGGCGGTCCAGCTGCGCAACCACGTCCTGGAGCAGCTCGACCTCGCCTCCTCCACCCGGGACCCGGCGCTCCGGCAGGCCGCGCTCACCTTCGTCTTCGTCGGTGCGGGGTACGCGGGCGTCGGGGCGATCGCCGAACTGGAGGACATGGCCCGCTACGCCGCCAAGGGCTATCACAACCTGGCCGCCGAGGACCTGCGCTGGGTGCTGGTGGAGGCGACCGACCGCATCCTCCCCGAGGAGTCCCCCGAACTGGCCGCCCACACCCTCGCCGAACTGCGCGACCGCAGCGTGGACGTACGCCTCGGCACCACCCTCGACTCAGCCGTCGACCGGGTGATGACACTCTCCGACGGCAGTCGCTTCGCCGCCCGCACCCTGGTCTGGACGGCGGGCGTGCGCCCCGCACCGCTGCTGCGCGACACCGACCTCCCACTGGACGCCGCAGGCCGGGTCCGCTGTCTGCGCACGCTCCAGATCGTCGGGCCGGACGGCGCCCCACTGCCCGACGCCTGGGCCGCCGGCGACTGCGCGGCCGTACCGGTCGGCACGGCTCCCGCTTCGAAGGCCGCTTCCGTGGCCGCCGCCTGCTCGGATTTCCCGGCGGATTCCTCCCCGCATTCACCCGCGGATTCCCGCTCGGAGGCAGCTCCCGGAGCCGATGTCGCGCTCTGCGCGCCGAACGCCCAGCACGCCCTCGCGCAGGCCGGGCTCCTCGCCGCGAACATCGCCGCCGCGCTGGCGGGCCGCCCGCAGCACCCCTACCGGCCCGCCCGGCAGGACTGCTCGACCTCGCTCGGCATCGGCCGGGGCGTGGCGCACACCAAGCGCGGCCACCTGACCGGCCGCCGGGCCTGGTGGCTGCACCGGGCCCGGCACCTCCAGCGGCTGCCCAGCCCGGACCGGCGGGTCCGGGTGCTGACCGACTGGCTGCTCGGCAGGCTGTTCAAACGGGAAGTGGTGTCTCTCGGATCGGTCGAGCACCCGCGCTCGGAGTTCGAGGCGGGTTCCCGGGAGCCCTGAAGCCGTCCGAGGCCATCCGCGTCCGGGCCGCCGCACGGCGGTCCGGACGAGCCGCCGCTGCACCCGTCGACAGGTCCCACCGGCGACCCGTACGCGCCGCAATGGTCATACGACTTCCGAAACCGGGTCCCGGCCTGACAGGATCTGCCCCAACCACATCATCACGGCGAGTGGCGATGTGCACACAAGATGTGATTGTCCGCCTGGAAACTGACCGAGGAAGCGGCCGAGTTTGAATCTCATGCGCTGGAGCGCCCGGCTCACCGGAGCCCCGTGGCGTGCCGCTCCCACCAGTCCGCCCGGCGACCCGGTCACCGTCCCAGGACCGCGCGACCCCAGTGTGATCCCCGGCCTGCTCGACCCACGCGACATCCAGGAGCTGTACGACCTCAGGGACGTACTCGCCCGGCTCCCCGCGCCGGTCGCCGTGACCTACGGTCCGCTGCACCAGCTCGGCTATGCCAACCGCGCCTACCGCGAACTCTTCGGCGAACGCACCAACGGACTCCCCGCCTGCGAAGCCCTCCCCGAGCTCTCCGCGCTCGGGGTGCTCCCGCTGATGGACCAGGCCATCCGCAGTCGCCGGCCGCGCAGCGTCAAGGCCCGCTGCATCCTCGGCCTCGGCGGCAACCGCTACTACAACGTCTCCTGCGTGCCGCTCGGCGGTGCAGAGGGGAACGACACGGGCCCTCCGGTGGGTGTCCTCATCTTCGCCGCCGAAGTCACCGACCAGGTCCAGGCCGCCGCCCGCCTGCGCGAGGCCGAGCGCCGCCAGCGCGAGGCCGCGGTCACCCTGCAACGCAGCCTCCTCCCGCAGAAACTCGAACAACCCGCCGACCTGCGCGTCGCCGCCACCTACCAGCCCGGCGGAGCCGACGCCGCAGTCGGCGGCGACTGGTACGACGTCATCGGCCTGGGCGGCGGCCGGACCGCGCTCGTCATCGGCGACGTCATGGGCCGAGGGCTTCGCGCAGCCGCCGTCATGGGACAGCTGCGCACGGCGGTCCGCGCCTACGCCCGCCTCGACCTGCCGCCCCACGAGATCATGGGCCTGCTCGACAGCATCGCCATGGAGATCGACGCCAACCAGATCGCCACCTGCACCTACGCGGTCTGGGACCCGGGCGGCGCCACTCTGCTCTATGCCTCCGCCGGCCACCTCCCGCTCCTGCTCCGCTGCCCCGACGGCACGGTCCTGCGCGGCGAGGAGCAGAACGGCCCGCCCCTCGGCACCGGTGGCGGCACCCACCACTCCCACACCCTGCGCCTGCTACCGGGAACGACGGGTGTCCTCTACACGGACGGCCTGGTCGAACGGCGCGACGAGGACATCGACCAGGGCCTCGACCTCCTCGCCCGCACCCTCAGCGGCGCCCTCGGCGACCCCGAGATCGTCTGCGCCCGCCTGCTCCGAGCCATGGGCGTCACCGCCGAGCACGACGACGACGTCGCGGTGCTCGCCTTCCACGTCCCGGATGCTCCGGGCCTCGACCCGCCCCTTGACTCGGATGTGGTGGAGGTCTAGAGTACTTCGAGCTGCCTGGCAGGGAGCACCGGACACGCATCTGCGCGGACGGCCCCGGGGTAGCCAATCCTCTGAAACACCACTTTCTTCTGTTCGAGCTGAGTCGTGCCCTGGCATGCCTTGGCTTGAATTGTTGTGTGCTTTTCTGGATTGCGGCCGGATTCGCTTCTCGGAGCGGGGATCGGCTAGGGTTTGGAGCGTCGGACGGGCCGTCAGGTCAGCCCGGCAAAAGCCTCCTGAAGGCCGGGAAGCGCGAAAGACGGTCAGAGCAATCTGATAGAGTCTGGAACGCCGAAAGGCCGAAGGAAAGCGGATCGGATGAGTGAAACTCCGGAAACGGAGCGGAAAACATCTGATAAGCTGGAAACACGAAAGAACGAAGCGCCCGGAGGGCCCGCTGGAAGGCGGCCTGAAGGAAGCGTCCGTTCCTTGA
>NZ_JYJF01000180.1 GCF_000955975.1 Saccharothrix sp. ST-888 | reverse complement strand
GCCGGTACGTGGCCGGCCGAAGCCACGTCAGCTCGGTCTGGAACCTGGGGTCGCCCCGACCGGCGAGCCATCGATGGGTGCCAGCCGCAGCTCGGTCTTCATGCAGTCCGCGTACTGATCACGGACATGCCGAACCCCCAGAGCTTGTCTGGGGGTTCGGCGACTCATCCTGACTTCGCCTCAGGCAGTCGGCGCCAGGCTGAGTTCGGTGAGGGCCGTCGCGACGTCTCCACTTTGCACTGCCGAGAGCACCGCTTGGCGCGCCTCCCGGGACAGGTAGAACCGGGGGTCGTTGTCGAGGAGCGCCGAGAGCAGGGCGGCGACGCGCTCGATCAGGTTGTAGGCCAGGTAGGGACCATCCGGGTGCTGGCGGTCACGCTGCCAGAGGTCGCCGTTGGGGAATTCGATGATCTCGACGTTGCTGCTCGAAGCCCCGGGAGTGTTCCAGCCGTAGCCGCTCTCGAACTCGTCGTGGGCGTAAGGGTCGTGCCGGCCCTCCGCGAGCATGCCCTTGATCTTGGCGATGGCGGTGTCGGTGTCGCCGGTCTGCACTGCTTCCAGCACCGCCTCGCGCTTGGGAGCGTCGAGGTAGAAGGGCGCGCCCTCGCCAAGGATCACCGCGATCAGGGCGGGAGTGCGCGAGACGTCGCTGTAGGCCACGAAGTGGCGCTCCGGGTGCTTGCTGTCGCGCTGCCAGCAGTCACCGTTCGGGAACTCGATGATCTCGACGCAGCCGTTGTTGCCTGCTGATGCCAGAGGCACACCCCAGCCGTGGACGCTGTCGAACTCGTGGTGGGCGTAGGGGTCTTGGCGGTCCATCAGGTGATCTCTTTCAGTCGATCTTCGATTTTGGCGAAAGTATCACTGGGCGATAGCGCGACGGTTCGAATCCGGTTGATGACCCGGTTGAACCTCTGATTGTCGCGCTCCGACTCTCTCACGTATTGAAGGTTCAGGGTCTCAGCGAAGACGAACTTGGGTGAACCCTCGCCTGGGCAGGTCAACCTCTCCAGCGTCATTGGTAGCATGCCGGGTCGCCCCGCACTGAACGGCACCATCTGGAGAACCACGCGCCCTTCTCGCACAGCGCCCAGCATGTGCTTCAGCTGGTCACCGAGGATCTCGGGAACCGCCGAACTGTATAGAGCAGCTTCGGAGAAGATGCTGTGCAGCCGCAGAGGCGGGTCGTCGTAGAGCCGCTGCTGGCGCCGCTGACGGATGTCCAGCCAGACTTCGAGGTCATCAGGCGAGGGCGCGTCCCAACTGTGCTCGATGATCTCTCTGGCGTATGCCGGACGCTGGAGGAGCAGGGTGAACGTGCCGGCCGTGCAGTCCTCTTGGAGGTCGGCCAGGGCTTCGACTGCGAGACGGCCGGCGAACTCGGGCCAGATCAGCTGCTTGTAGCGGGTCCACCAGGCGTTGATGCGGTCCTCTGTGATCAGTTCGACGAGCGCTTCCCGCTGGCCGCCTTGGATCTCGTAGTAGTCGAGGAGGCGACCAAGCTGCTGCTCGTTGATCACCTTCTTCCCGCGCTCGATCTTGCTGAGATCGCCAGCGTTGATCCTGGCCGCCTGGCCGACCTCGTGGAGCGTCCGGTCACCCCGGATTGCCTTCAGCTCCGCGCCCAGGGCCTCGGCGTTGACAGCCGATACCGTCTCCTGCCCCATCGCCCCTCCCTCGTCCTCGCTTGGTATGGCGTCAGTCTGCTACCCGCACACATGAGTTGCAAGGTTGGCGATTCCCAAGATGCCGAGAATTTGGTCAGCACTTTGGCTTGCGCCCGACGCCCCGTCAGGTCCACACTCGGATAGCCACGCACCGGGGTCACCCCATCACGGTGCGTTTCCGGATCGTGCGCGGTGAGCGCTGCTCTTCCGTGCGGTTGGAGGAGCGATGCAAGGCGAGCACACCCATGAAGCCAGCGCCGCTGTCTATGCAGCTGAAGCAGCTTCCGTCCCCCGTGCCCGGCGCTTCGCCGTGGAGACCGCTCGGAAGCGCGGCTGGGAGGACACCGGGGCGCTGGAGCTTCTGGTCAGCGAGCTCGTGACGAACTCGGCAAACGCAGCGAGCGCGTTCGCAGTCCAGGTCTTCTCACCGTACGAGACGTCAGACGGCCGCTTCTTGCGGTTCGAGGTGGCTGACGACAACCCTCAAGGTCCGGTGTTGGCACCGATGACGCCGTGGTCGGAGTCTGGGCGCGGCATCCCCCTCGTCGATCTGCTGTCAGCTGAGTGGCACTGGCAGGAGCGCGGCAGCGGCAAGTTCGTGTGTGTCACTCTCAGGGAGGAAAGAACAGATGAACGGCCACGACGCGGTCCTCGCGCTCTTCTTCCAGCGTCGGTTGCCTAAACCAGTTGATGGGGCCGTTCGAGACGAGGAGTGCCCCGAGGACGCCCGACAGTGCGTCGGCTTCATCCACCCCGCGTACCTACCCGGTGTCGCTGAGGTCGACGGCCTTCTGGCCGCTTACGCGGTCCTGCACAGCCGAACAGATCCCGAAACGCAGATGCTCGCGCGACTCCTGATCGCACTCCGCCGGGACCACAAGCCGGCTGAACTTCCCGCCCACCTCGTGGACTCCCCAGCGAGCGAAGTGCGCCTTTCTCAGGCGTGAGGGCGGGGCACCCCGCCGGCAGACGGTGGGGCAACGCGGAGCCGAGGAGCCCTTCTCCTCCCCCTTGGGTGCCCTCGGCTCCGCACATCTCAAGGCACGGTGGGCAGACGAAGCCCCGGTCGGCCACCGCAAGATTGTCTGTTTCAAGCTGAAGAGGGATGAACGCGGCATGCCACCGAGCGCGAGTGCACGACCGAAGACACTGGTCTCGTCCGGTGACGCCGCCCCGCAGACGCCCTCCTCAACGCCAGCAGCTTCACTCAGCATCTCCGCCTCGGGGAAGTACCCGTATCACGACGACTCAATAGGGCTTGCCTGCCGACTGGTTGAGAACACACTGGCTAACGCAGGGCTTGACAAGCTGATCGGCAAGGCGGTGGCCGTAACCCGCGAGCTGGTCACCATCTCGGTCAGTACCGGGTGCAAGAGGCATCTGCTCGTCGAGGTAAGCCGAAAACAGCGGATGCTGCGGATCACCGTACGGGACGGCTCTCGCGAGCTTCCCGTGTGGTTTCTCGACGGCAGCGCGCCACTGAGCGGCTTGGCTCTGGTGCACACGCTGGCCGAGGGCGACCTGCGCGTGGAGATCGATCCAGATGGAAAAACCATGTGCGCCCAACTCCGAATCGGACAGGCGTTTTCCCTAGATCAAGGAGCGCAAGTGACTATCGCCCCCTCTTCGATCGCCGCGAGCGATCCACATGGATGACGGTCTGGAGGACTGCCGCGAGGTCGCCAGACGGCGCCCTCTCGACCTCCCAGATCCGCTCATCTCGATCCTCAGCTACATCCTGTCGAGCTGGTGCGTCGCGGGTTTGGGCGTCGCCCTGCTCGCGTCCTCGCACCACTGGTACTGATCCCGCCCGTGGGTCGAGCTGCACGACCCAGCCGCCACGAAAAACTAAGGGGCAACATTGAGTTCTCCACCCACGCAAGCGCCGGACGTCGCCACGGGTGACGACGTCGTCAAGATCCTTACCTGGAACATCAAGAAGGGTGAGCAGCTCGACGCGGCATGCGACGTGATCGCGGAGCAGGACCCGGACGTGGTCCTGTGGCAGGAAATGCAGCCCGGGGACTTGGAGAAGGTCACAGCCCGGCTGGGTATGGACGGCTACCCGGCGGCTGCGCCGCTGGCCGCGCGGTTCGTGGCTGACGGCATGCTGCCGGGGGCGTCCCGTAACGACAACGCGATTCTGCTGAAGAGTGGCGGGCCGTTCGTCAAGGTCCAAGCCTACGATCATGGTTGGGCGCCTTGGCACCCGCCGGCGAACATCACCGTGCGTCTGCGTGCGTCGGGCGGGTCCGACGCGGAGAGCTCGGGGATCCTCGGTCTGGTCAGTGCTCACCTGTGCTACTACTCGGCCGCCGTTCGGGAGATCGAGGCCGATTGGTTCTCCACCCTCGCCAAACCCGGCATGCTGACGATCATCGGCATGGATCGCAACGGTTACCTCGTGGGCGAGGGTCCGGACTGGGACAAGCTCCAGCTGTACCCGGGGTTCGATCGGGCGCATTGGCACAACCGAACGCTCCGGTCCGATGACGGCGACCGGTATGCCGACGACCGCACCGACGAGGGCATGAACGAACTCGGGTTCGTTGACCCGTGCCACTACGCGCGGGATGTGCTGGGGCACCCGAAGGCCGTCGGCATCACCGCAGGGTACGCGGTAAAGGGCCACGGTGGCCCCCACGCCATCGACGGCGTCTACGGCTCGGCGGCGCTCGCGCCGCTGACTGTCCGAGCCGGGGTGCTCGACACCCCGCGTCTACGACACATCTCCGACCACCTGCCGACCGAGTGGTGCCTGAGCCGCTCGGGCCTGTGGCAAACGATGACCAGTCAGTGAGGCGTAGCGGGCCTACTCTTCCGGGAGGACGCCCCTGACCTTCTCCCTGACTGTCGCCCGTGTGGGCAACGGCCAGGGGGAAGGTCACGAAGCGGGCCCGCACCCATGAGCTTGCTAATGGCCGTGGGGGATGCGGGCGCCTGTTGAGGGCTAGAAAGTCACCCCGCCGTCGAAGAAAGACCTTTGCACCCAAACACTCACCCCGTTCTCTTAATTAGAATGGGGCACTTCAGCATGCCCGTAATTAGCAGTCCACAAATGGCATATGACGCCTTGAAAAATCATGGCGTTCAGCGTTCCAGTGCAGCATTTCCACGGGTACATTTAGTGACGGCTCCGAGGCACAGCGACTCAACTGGCCTGGTGGACACTGCAGTTGACCGCACACAGGCTGGGCAATTGCAGTGTCTTACGGCATCCACGAGAGTCAGCCAGCTCACGAACCTCCATTGCTGTCCAGCAATGAGAAGGCGCCGCACTACACCTGTGCGGCTAAACACTGAGAGGTAAAAATGTCTAACTCTAACCTGTACAAGAGCGAGCTCGCCGGGCCGTTCGCCGCGCTCTGCGGCGGCGGCACCGACAACGACGGCTCGATGGAGAGCTGCATCAGCGTCGCCGAGCTGGCTGGCGGCGGGTACGCCCTCGGCGACACCAAGCCCGAGGGCGCCGGCCGCGAGCTGCGCATGAGCCGCGAGGAGATCACCAGCTTCGCCGAGGCGTGGCTGGCGCAGAACCTGTCGGCCTGACACGCAGCACGAGTGCAGGGCGCCTCGGGATCGGTCCGGGGCGCCCTGCGCCTTCCCCGCCCATCGGTTAGGAGAGCCGCTGATGTTAAAGACCCTGATCGACAACGCAGACGAGGTGCTGGCGCGCTGGCCGGAGCAGCCGCAGCGCTACCGCCGTGAGCCGTCCGCCTTCGAGCACCTGCTGACGCTCGCCGAGGTGGACCGGCTGATCGACGCTGAGTGCCTGGCCATGCGCAACCTCGCGCTGATCAAGGACAGCTCAGTCGTAGAGAAGTGGATGTACGCCGACGGCGACATGCCCCGTAAGGGCTCGATCCGCGCGCACCTCGATGCCGGCGGAACGATCTCTGTTCGGTCCCTGGAGCGGTTGGTCCCCTCGATCGCCGACCTGCATCGCTCACTTCAGGAGGAGACGGGCTACGGCGTTCACATCAACGCTTACCTGACCCCCGCCGGGCACCAGGGGCTCAAGTACCACTTCGACCCCTACGTCACCTTGATTCTCCAGCTCTCCGGCAGCAAGGCGTGGCCGGTCCACGAGCCGTTCGTGGAGAACCCGGTCAAGGAGTACGCCTCGTTCCACACGGTGGGGTTCACGGTCGAGCAGAAGCGCTACCTCGCCAACACCCCGCCGGCCCAGACCTTCACCCTTGAGCCTGGTGACGTCCTGTGGCTGCCTCGCGGCTACGTCCACTCCCCGTACACCGTTGGCGACGAGTCGTCGCTCCATCTCACGGTGGCGTTCAAGGAGCGCACCTACCACTGGGTGGCCGAGCAGTTGGCCCACGAGGTACTCGCCCAGGCGCTGGTGGACCCGGCCATGCGTGAGTGGGTGCAGCCGATCGAGATCACCCGCAATCCGTCCGAGGCGATCCGGCAGATGCGTGCCTACCTCATCGGCGCGTTCCTCAAGCTCGACGCAGCGGAGGCCGCTCAGCGCGTCCAGGAAGCGGCTCTCCGGCCGCTCTGAACTTCTTCCGACCGTCCTGAACGAACGATCTCGCCGCTGAGCTGGGGCGTGGCCAACGCCCCGGCTCAGCGGCCATTTCAGCTCGGCGAGTCGCCCCGCGAGCGCCGCTATGGTGGGTTGCTCGCGGTGGATGAGGAGACCCCTGTGCCAGACGGTTTTGCACACCTGCACGTTCACACCGAGTACTCGATGCTCGACGGTGCGGCCAAGAACGGCAAGCTGATCGCCGAGGTCGAACGGCAGGGCATGCCTGCGGTGGCGATGAGCGACCACGGCAACATGTTCGGTGCCTACGAGTTCTTTCAGAAGGCCAAGGACAGCACAGTCAAGCCGATCATCGGCATCGAGGCGTACATCGCGCCGGAGTCTCGGTTCCACAAGAAGCAGGTCTTCTGGGCCCCGGGCGGGCGCAGGACGCCCGGGGCCGACGGCGAGGGCGGCAAGGATGTCTCCGGCGGTGGCCGGTACACCCACATGACGATGTGGGCCGAGAACGCGACCGGCTTGCGCAACCTCTTCAAGCTCTCCTCGCTCGCCTCGATGGAGGGCTACTACGGCAACCCCCGGATGGACCGCGAGATCCTCGCCGAGAACGCGCGGGGCATCATCGCCACCACCGGCTGCCCGTCCGGCGAGGTGCAGACCCGGCTGCGGCTCGGGCAGTACGACGAGGCGGTCAAGGCCGCCGGCGCCTACCAGGACATCTTCGGCAAGGAGAACTACTTCCTGGAGCTGATGGACCACGGCATCGACATCGAG
>NZ_JYJF01000179.1 GCF_000955975.1 Saccharothrix sp. ST-888 | reverse complement strand
CCAACCACGAACCACAAGGATCCGAGGCCGGGGATGTCAACATATCTGGCGTTGACTTTTGGCACGCTGTTGAGTTCTCAAGGAACGGACGCTTCCTTCCGGCCGCCTTCCAGCGGGCCCTCCGGGCGCTTCGTTCTTTCGTGATTCGAGCTTAGCAGATTCGTTTTCCCGGTGTTGACCGGGTGTTTACCGATCCGACTTGCTCTGTTCACCGCTGAAGCGCGGCGACCTGAGCAACGATAGCCCTTCCCGGCGTCAGCGCCTAATCGGGGCGCGTGCACTGTCGCCCGATCGGACGCAGCAGGTCGGTGGCGGCCTCCGGCCGTCGCGATCGTCGGGGCGCACCTGCATGCCGTAGAGTGCGGCGCGTTGGCCAAGAGGACTAGACCACTTGGGCTCGCGGAGGCCGTCGGCGCCGGTGCGGCGGCGGTACTCAGGGGTGTGGCGCATGACGTACAGCCCGTCAGGCGCCGCCCGTGTCATCCGCGGGACTCTTGCGATATGTCCCAACTTGGCATGATTTAGGCTTCAGTCGATGTCTCCGTCGCTGCCCGCGGCGGCACGCTGTACTCCGTACTTGGGAGGCTCCACCATGACCACTGTGACCTCGCCGCTGGCCGGTCGCGCCGTCGGGCTCGTCAATGTGCCCGACCCCGTTTTCGCCGGTGCCATGGTGGGTCCCGGCACTGCCATCGACCCGGTCCGTGAGCCCACTGTCGCGGTGGCGCCGGTGGACGGTCTGGTGGTGTCGATGCACCCGCACGCGTTCGTGGTGATGGACGCGGACGGCCACGGTGTGCTGACCCACCTCGGGATCGACACCGTGCAGCTCAACGGCGAGGGCTTCGAACTGCTGGTCAGCAAGGGCGACCAGGTCAAGCGCGGTCAGCCGGTCATCAAGTGGAACCCGGCGGCCGTCGAGGCGGCGGGCAAGTCCCCGATCTCGCCGATCGTCGCGCTGGAGGCCTCGCTCGAGCAGCTCGGCGCCGTGGTCGAGAGCGGTGACGTCGCCGTCGGCGGCGAGCTGTTCACCTGGAACTGATCCCGGGTACATGCGCACCGTGCGCCGTCCCCCGCGTACTCGCGTGGGACGGCGCACCGCAGTATCGGGCCGCAGAGCGGCCACCACCCGTAGTGATCCCGAGACGGACAAGCCCGGCCCGGCCCCGACGACTGCCACCAGGAGTGGCGAGCGGCCGGAGTACGGGTGAAAGGAACCCAAGAAGATGGAACAGGCGCTGCGCGGTGTAGGTGTCAGCCACGGTGTCGCGATCGGCCAGGTCCGGCACATGGGTACTGCGGCCCTCGAACCGCCCGCGACCCAGGTCCCGACCGAGGACGCGCCGCGTGAGCAGGCTCGCGCGCAGGCCGCCGTGGATGCCGTGGCGGCGGATCTGATCGCCCGTGGCAACCTGGCCGGCGGCGAGGCCCAGGCCGTGCTGGAGGCCCAGGCCCTGATGGCGCAGGACCCCGAGCTGATGGCCGATGTCAGCCGTCGGATCGCCGTCGGCAGCAGCGCGGAGCGCGGTGTGTACGACGCCTTCGCCGCGTACCGGGCGCTGCTGGCCGCGGCCGGTGACTACCTGGCCGGGCGGGTCGCCGACCTGGACGACGTCCGCAACCGGATCGTCGCCCGGCTGCTGGGTGTGCCGATGCCCGGTGTGCCGGACAGCGACGAGCCGTACGTGCTGTTCGCCCGGGACCTGGCGCCGGCCGACACCGCGCTGCTGGACCCGACGCTGGTGCTCGGCTTCGTGACCGAGGAGGGCGGGCCGACCAGTCACAGCGCCATCCTCGCGCGTGCCATGGGCGTGCCGGCCGTGGTCGCGCTGCCGGGTGCGACCGAGCTGGCCGAGGGCCTGGTGGTGGCCGTGGACGGCAGCACCGGTGAGGTGCTGGTCAACCCGTCCGAGGAGAAGCAGGCCGAGCTGCGCCGGGCCGCTGCCGAGCGGAAGGCCGCGCTGTCCGCTTCCTCCGGACCGGGCCGGACCTCGGACGGGCACAAGGTGCCGCTGCTCGCCAACGTCGGCGGTCCGGCCGATCTGCCGGCCGCGCTGGCGGCGGGCGCCGAGGGTGTCGGCCTGTTCCGCACCGAGTTCCTGTTCCTCGACGACTCGGCGAAGGCGCCGTCCGAGGAGAAGCAGGTCGAGGCGTACCGGAAGGTGCTGGAGGCGTTCCCGGAGGGCCGGGTCGTGGTGCGGGTGCTGGATGCCGGGGCCGACAAGCCGCTGGACTTCCTGACCCCGGCCGACGAGCCGAACCCGGCGCTGGGTGTGCGGGGTCTGCGCACACTGCTGGACAACCCCGAGGTGCTGCAGAACCAACTGCGTGCGCTGGCCAGGGCGGCCGAGGGCCTGCCGGTGCACCTTGAGGTGATGGCACCGATGGTGGCGGACCGGGTGGATGCCGGGGCGTTCGCCGAGGCCTGCCGGGAGGCCGGTCTGTCGGCCAAGTTCGGTGCGATGGTGGAGATTCCGTCGGCCGCGCTGCGCGCCCGCTCGATCCTGCAGGAAGTCGAGTTCCTGTCGCTGGGGACCAACGACCTTGCGCAGTACACCTTTGCGGCCGACCGTCAGGTGGGCGCGCTGGCTCGGCTGCAGGATCCGTGGCAGCCTGCGCTGCTCGACCTGGTCGCCGCTGCCGCCGATGCGGCTCGGGCCACCGGGAAGAGCTGCGGCGTCTGCGGGGAGGCCGCGTCCGACCCGCTGCTGGCCTGTGTGCTGACGGGTCTCGGGGTGACCAGCCTGTCGATGGGCGCGGCGTCGATCCCGTATGTGCGGAGCGCGCTGGCCAAGCACACGCTGGCGCAGTGCCAGCGGGCGGCGGAGGCGGCGCGGGCCGCCGACACCGCCGAGGAGGCGCGGGCCGCGGCGCAGCAGGTGCTCTCCGGCGAGTGATGCGCCGGGAAGTGGTGTGAGGAACTGACGAAGGGGCGCCCCGGTGAGGGGCGCCCCTTCCGTGTCCGGGGACGGGTCAGGCCCGGCGCTCGCGGCCGAGGGTCTCGAAGAAGCGCAGGTGGTCGAGGTTGTCGACGGAACCCGGGTTCACGGCCTGGTCGAGCGGGGTGCCGGAGAGCAGGCGCTTGACCGGGACCTCGATCCGCTTGCCGGTGAGGGTGTGCGGGAGACCCTTCACGGCGATGACCTCGTCGGGGACGTGGCGTGGGGAGAGCTGTTGGCGCAGCGTGGTCCGGATGCGGGCCTGCAGCGCGTCGTCGAGTGCGGCGCCGGGGGCGAGGACGACGAAGAGGGGCATCCAGTACCCGCCCTCGGGCTCCTCCAGGCCGATGACCAGGGACTCGGCGATCTCGGGCAGGCGCTCGACGACCTCGTAGATGTCGGAGGAGCCCATCCGGACGCCCTGGCGGTTGAGGGTGGAGTCGGAGCGCCCGTGGATGACGACCGTGCCGCGTTCGGTGACGGTGATCCAGTCGCCGTGGCGCCAGGTTCCCGGGTACGTGTCGAAGTAACTGTCGTGGTAGCGGCGGCCGTCCGGGTCGTTCCAGAAGCCGGTGGGCATGGACGGGAGCGGCTTGGTGACGACCAGTTCGCCGACCTGGCCGGTGTGCGGGCGGCCCTGGACGTCCCAGGACTCGACGGCGGCACCGAGGCAGGGAGCCTGGATCTCACCGAGGTACACCGGCAGGGTGGGGACACCGCCGACGAAGCAGCTGCAGACGTCGGTGCCGCCGCTGACGGAGGCGAGCCAGACGTCCTGCTTGACCTCGTCGTAGATCCACCGGAAGCCGTCGGGCGGGAGCGGGGAGCCGGTGGTGCCGATGCAGCGGACGGCGCTGAGGTCGAGGTCGCGGCCGGGGTGCAGCTCGGCCTTGCGGCTGGCGATCACGTAGGCGGCGGAGGTGCCGAGGACGGTAGCGCGGGTGCGGGCGGCGACGGACCAGAGGGCGCCGGTGTCGGGGTGTCCTGGGCTGCCGTCGTAGGTGACGATCGTGGACCCGACGAGGAGGCCGGCGACGAGGAAGTTCCACATCATCCAGCCGGTGGAGGTGTACCAGAGGAAGCGGTCCTCGGGTCCGAGGTCGAGGTGCAGGCCGGCCTGCTTGAGGTGTTCGACCAGGATGCCGCCCTGGCTCTGCACGATGGCCTTCGGCAGGCCGGTGGTGCCGGAGGAGTAGAGCACCCAGAGCGGGTGGTCGAACGGGACCTGCTCGAAGACCGGCTCGGTGTCGGCGGCGACCAGGTCGTCCCAGTGGAGGGCGCCCTCGGGGGCGGGGGCGCCGAGCAGCGGGACGTGGACGACGGCGCGCAGGGTGGGGAGTTCGCGGCGCAGCTCGGCGACGACCTCGGTGCGGTCGTGGTCCTTGCCGCCGTAGTGGTAGCCGTCGACGGCGAAGAGGACGACGGGCTCGATCTGCTGGAGGCGGTCGAGGACGCTGCGGGCCCCGAAGTCGGGGGCGCAGGACGTCCAGACGGCGCCGACGGCCGCGGTGGCGAGCAGGGCGACGACGGCCTGCGGGATGTTGGGCAGGTACGCGCCGACGCGGTCGCCGGGGCGGACGCCCTGGGCGCGAAGGGCCTCGGCGAGGGAGCCGACCTGGCGGCGCAGCTCGGCCCAACTCAGGGCGGTGGGCTGCTCGGTGGTCTCGTCGAGGTGGAGGATCGCGGGCCGGTCGGCCTGCTCCCCGTCCGACCGCTCCCCGTGCGGCGCGGACTCGCCGTAACGGAGGGCGTGCTCAGCGTAGTTGAGGCGAGCACCGGGGAACCAGCGGGCACCGGGCATGGACTGGTCGGTGAGGACCGCCTCGGGTGCGGTGGAGAAGCGGACGTCGAACCACTGGGTGACGGCCGTCCAGAAGCGCTCCAGGTCCTCGGTGGACCAGCTGTGCAGGGCGGCGTAGCGGGCGGCGGCCTGGTCGTCGTCCGTGGCGGGCGCGAGGGGGGCGGCCGGGGCGCCGTGGTGCTCGGCGGCCCAGGTCTGGAAGGCCACCAGCTGGGTGGCGGCGGCGCGAGCGGGGGCGGGCCGCCAGAGCGGCTGTTCCTGGGTGGGGGTGCTCACGGTGGTGGTCTCCCGGCCGGAGGTGGGGACGGGGGTGCTTGTGGCGGATCCCGTCCGACTGGCACTGACGTGCAGACCATGCCATGTGATCGTCGGCTGCGCCAGGGTCTCCCGGGGAGGAGCGGTGGCTCTTCGGCGGGATCGGCGGCGGCCGGTCGGCGGGGTGAGCGGTGGCGATGGGTTGGGAGGCCCGGTGCGGGTCCGGTCAGAGATGGGCGTAGGCGCCCTGGAACCAGGCGGTCGACACACGGGTGTGGAAGGGGAAGGCGAGCTGGATGGGCGCGGGGATCAGCTGCCAGCCGTCCGTCTCGTCGGTCGGCTTCGAGGGGGGCAGGTCGGCGAGGTCGCGGGCGGGCAGCAGGCCGAAGAGGCAGAGGAAGCCGCCGGCCCGGTCGGAGTCGGTGGAGACCAGGGTGATCTCCTCGGCCTCGGCCTCGATGCCCGTCTCCTCGCGGAGCTCGCGCACGCAGGCCTGCTGCCAGCTCTCGCCGTAGTCGACGTAGCCACCGGGCAGGGCGAGCTTGCCGTACCCGGGCTCGATGGTGCGGCGGATGACGGTCAGTGCCTGGCCGTCGGGCGTGGTGACGGGGAGCAGGGTGACCACGACGGGCAGCGGATTGCGGTAGCTGATCTCGCCGCAGCCAGGGCAGGTACGGGGCCAGGCGACGGTGCCGTCCGGGTAGGCCGTACCGCACCAGTGGCAGTGCGTACCCGGGCCGTGGGGCCGGCGCTCGGCAGGGTGATCGGCCGGATGAGTGGTCATGGGGTGGATGGTAGTGGCCGGGAGCACGCCGGGGAGCCCGGAGCGGCAGGTTCGCTCTCGCGGGCGGGACGGAGCAGCGGTGGGTGGAGGACCTGGGCGTCGCCGGGGCGGTAGCAGCGGGCCCTGGGGCCGCCACGGGCTCCGCCGCGGTCGGCAGTGGAGCCGGTGCCTTCGACGAAGCCGGGGACGGAGAGGACCTTGCGGTGGAAGTTGCCGGGGTGGAGCTTCTCGTCCCAGACCGCCTCGTAGACGGCGCGCAGCTCGGGGATGGTGAAGTCGTGGCCGAGGAAGGCGGTGGCCAGCGGGCTGTACTCGAGCTTGGCGCGGGCGCGGTCGAGGCCGTCGGCGACTATCCGGGCGTGGTCGAAGGCGAGCGTGATGACGGCGCTGGGCCCGGTGGGATCGGTTGGCCGAGTAGTCGCCTGGGGCGGCCCCTGGGTGGGCCGGGCTCCGGTCCGTCCGCCGACGCCACCCCCGTGGGCCTCGGCGGACGGGCCGGAGGCCCGGTTGGCAGCGAGGTCGAGCGAGTCGACCCGGTGCCATGCGGCGGTTGCCGCGTCGGTGCCGGCCTCGGGGGCCGGTAGATCGGGGGCGAAGGCCAGGTACGCGACCGAGACCACGTGCATCCGTGGATCGCGGCCCGGGTCTCCGTACGTGCCGAGCTGTTCCAGGTGGATTCGACCGAGTGCCGTGCTCGGGTCGGCGCCGAGCCGCAAGCCCGCCTCCTCGGCGAGCTCGCGGACCGCAGCCTCTGCCAAGGTCTCCCGCCCCGCACGGAGGAAGCCGCCCGGCAGTGCCCAGCAGCCCCGGTGGGGCGGCTCGCCACGCTGGACGAGCAGGACATGCAGCCTGCCCTGACAGAGCGTCAGGACGACCACGTCGACGGTGACGGCGATCGGCGCGTAGGCGCACGGCTCGTGGGCCGCCGGCCATTGCTGATCCGTCGTCACTGGTGGCGTGGCCACACCGCACCTCCCCCCGAGGAACCGGTCGTTCTCCAGCTGAGCAGAACTTATCGCATGCCTCTGACAACCGGCCAACCATTTTTGACCTGCGGCGGGGTGGGCTGGGGCAGTTGATTCGGGGGAGGCGACCAGCTGCGCGGCGGAGGGGCGTGGAGAGGGGTGGGCACTGCACGAGCAGTCTGTGGCGGGGTGGGGCTGAGGCAGCAGATGCAGGGGAAGTGCCGACTGTATGGCAGGTGACGGCAGGAGTGTGGGCGGTGCGCGAACACCCTGCGGTGGGGGTGGGGCAGCTGATGCGGGGGACTTGGCCGACCGTTCGGCGGGGCGCTGCTCGAGCGGCCTGCGGCGGGGTCGGGGCTGAGGCAGCCGGTGTGGGGGGAAGTGTCGGCTGTATGGCGGCGGCGGGGCACTGTGTGCGTTGCCTGCGGGGTGGGGCGGGATTGGGGCAGCGGGAGGCGTGGGTGCCGGGCGGGAGGTAGGGGCGGGGCGGTGGTGGCGG
>NZ_JYJF01000178.1 GCF_000955975.1 Saccharothrix sp. ST-888 | reverse complement strand
CTTGGCGATCCCTTGCGGGACCAGTACCCCCGACCGGATTCGAACCGGCGCTACTGCCGTGAGAGGGCAGCGTGCTAGGCCGCTACACAACGGGGGCTTGATCTTCACTTGTACTGCGCTGGGGTACCAGGACTCGAACCTAGACTAAATGAACCAGAATCACTCGTGCTGCCAATTACACCATACCCCACCAGAGTTGAACCCTTGCGAGCTCTTCTCGGGCGTTGCGCCTCTCGGTCGGTTCCCGACGGGGTTTCACTCCCTCGTCCGTTCCCTCCCGGGCGGCGCAGAAAGAACATTACCCGACGTCTGGCCTGGGTCCAAAATCGATAACCCCAGGCAGGGCGCCGGACGGCTGCGGACCAGGTCACGCAGCCGTCCGGACCGGGCTCAGGAGGCCGGGACGAGCTCCAGAGCGGCCGTCAGCCGGCGCAGCGTCTCGGCGCGGCCGAGCAGCTCCATCGACTCGAACAGCGGCGGCGAGACCCGGCGGCCCGTGACGGCCACCCGCAGCGGCGTGAAGGCGAACTTGGGCTTGATGCCCAGGCCCTCCACCAGCGCCTCGCGCAGGGCCGCCTGGATCGGCTCG
Organism: Saccharothrix sp. ST-888; assembly: GCF_000955975.1. Taxonomy (GTDB): domain Bacteria; phylum Actinomycetota; class Actinomycetes; order Streptomycetales; family Streptomycetaceae; genus Kitasatospora. The sequence goes on along the minus strand of NZ_JYJF01000178.1, from coordinate 7,034 downwards.
GGCGTGAAGTCGCCCAGCTCCTCCAGCGCCTTGATGCTGGCCTCCAGAACCGGACGGGCGTCGGCGGTGAGCGCCTTGGCCGCGTCCTCCTCCTGGACCGTGAAGTCGGCGGGGTCGACGAAGAGGAAGCCCGCCATGTTGACGATCTCGCTCAGCACGACCATCCGCTCCTGGGTGAGCGGCGCCACCTTGGCGAGCAGGTCGAGCTGTTCGGCGGTCGGCTCCGCCGGCAGCAGGCCGGGGGCCTGCAGGTACGGGACCAGCCGCCGGACGAAGTCCTCCGGCGCCAGCCGGCGCAGGTGCTCGGCGTTGATCGCCTCGCACTTCTTCAGGTCGAAGCGGGCCGGGTTGGAGTTCACCTTGGCGATGTCGAAGGCGGCGACCAGCTCGTCCAGGGAGAACAGGTCCCGGTCCTCGGCGAGCGACCAGCCCAGCAGCGAGAGGTAGTTGAGCAGGCCCTCGCGGATGAAGCCGCGCTCGCGGTACAGGTTGAGGTTGGCCTGCGGGTCGCGCTTGGACAGCTTCTTGTTGCCCTCGCCCATCACGTACGGCAGGTGGCCGAAGCGCGGGGTGATGCCGGGTCCGACGCCGATCTCGGCCAGCGCGGCGTAGAGGGCGATCTGCCGCGGGGTGGAGGAGAGCAGGTCCTCGCCGCGCAGCACGTGGGTGATGCCCATCAGGGCGTCGTCCACCGGGTTGACCAGGGTGTACAGCGGGGCGCCGTTGGCCCGGACGATGCCGTAGTCCGGCACGTTCTCCGGCTCGAAGCTGAGCGTGCCGCGGACCAGGTCGTCGAAGGCGATGGTCTTGTCGGGCATCCGGAAGCGCAGGATCGGCCGGCGGCCCTCCTGCTTGTAGACCGCGACCTGGTCCTCCGTCAGCTCGCGGCAGTGGCCGTCGTAGCCGGAGGGCTTGCCGGCCGCGCGGGCGGCCTCGCGGCGGGCGTCCAGCTCCTCGGTGGAGCAGTAGCAGTGGTAGGCGTGGCCGGCCTGGTGCAGCCGCTGGGCGACATCGGCGTAGATGTCCATCCGCTGCGACTGCCGGTACGGCTCGTGCGGACCGCCGACCTCCGGGCCCTCGTCCCAGTCGAAGCCGAGCCAACGCATCGCGTCGAGCAGCTGGTCGTACGACTCCTCGGAGTCGCGGGCCGCGTCGGTGTCCTCGATCCGGAAGACCATCGTGCCGCCGTGGTGGCGGGCGAAGGCCCAGTTGAAGAGGGCGGTGCGGACCAGGCCGACGTGGGGGTTGCCGGTCGGGGAGGGGCAGAAACGGACCCGGACGCTCGGGTCCTTCGGGGTGGCCGGGGTCGTCCCCGGCTCGGTGCTAACCACGCTTGATCACCTTATTGGTGAGAGTGCCGATGCCTTCGATGGAGACGGCGACCTCGTCGCCGACGTTGATGGGGCCGACACCCGCCGGGGTGCCGGTCAGGATGACGTCGCCGGGAAGCAGCGTCATCGCCTCGGAGATGTGGACGATCAGCTCGGCGATCGAACGGACCATCAGGGAGGTCCGGCCGGTCTGCCGCAGGTCTCCGTTGACGGTGCAGGTGATCGCCAGATCGCTCGGATCGAGCTCCGTCTCGATCCACGGCCCGAGCGGGCAGGAGGTGTCGAAGCCCTTGGCCCGCGCCCACTGGCCCTCGCGCTGCTGGACGTCGCGCGCGGTGACGTCATTGGCGCAGGTGTAGCCGAAGACGATCTCCGGCACCCGCTCCAGCGGCACCTCCCGGCCCATCCGGCCGATCACCACGGCCAGTTCGGCCTCGTGCTGGACGTCCGAGGAGAACGGCGGGTACGCGATGGACTCGGTGGGGCCGATCACCGCCGTGGAGGGCTTGAAGAAGGTCAGCGGAACGTCCGGGACCTCGTTGCCGAGCTCCGCGGCGTGCGCCGCATAGTTCCGGCCAACCGCGACGATCTTGTTGGGGAGGATCGGCGACAGCAGGCGGATGTCCTGCATCCGGTAGCTCTCGCCGCTGAGCTGCATGGAGACGATCGGGTGCCCGGCCAGCGCGTGGACCACCAGAGACTCGGGCTGGGAGGGATCTCCCTCGACCACACCGAAGGAGACGCTGCCGGCGGCAGGGCTCCCTTCCCGGACGGAGAACCTGGCAATACGCACGGTTGGGAGCCTCTCGGTCAGTCGGGCACCGGCCTTACCGGGCCCTGCTCGAACGCCCTCAGGCTATCGCGTGGGCCACTGCGGGCCCTTCGCGCGCGGCCGGGCGCCGGATCTGCCCGCAGAAACCGGGCCACCGAAACCGGACAGCAGCAGCCGGACAGCAGAAAGGGACGCCCGCCGCCGCTGCGGCCGACGCCCCCTTCCGGACGACCCGCGGTCAGTCCAGCGGCGTACGCGGCGCCGGAGCGACCATCAGGATGGTGCGGCGCGGGTTTGCGGTGCTGGCGGGCAGCTCGGTGGCGTACTCGATCGGCTCCTGCGCACTGCGGGCGCCGGGCAGCTGGCTGAAGTCCTCGATGGAGGCCAGCGTGGTCCGACGCGGGTTCGCCGTGGGACGGCTGACGAGCGTGGACTTGGTGGCGGGCTGCTTCGCCGGCTGGGACATTGCGTCACACCTTGGGGTTCGGGGCCGACCCGAGGAGTCGGCCTGCGTGATTCCGGGCAGGCTGACCAACGCGCACTGCTCCGCCCAGCCAGAGTAGGGATCTCTTTCCACAGGCGCCGTGATCAAGGCTATACATTCGGCTGTGACTTTGCTCACAAATTCGAGAACAGAATACACATCGCGGACATTTCACACCCGCCGATCGGCCAGACAATTACGGCATTCCGGACAGAAGAGAACGTCTGCGACTCTTGGCGATCCACGGCCAAGTTGGCATGTATCCGGCGAGTGTCCGAAAAAGGCCGTATTCGGGCAGGGTTACCGTACAGTCCGTGAAAATGTGAGTGCGCTGGGTAGCTCAGGACACCGCCAGGTAACGCCCCTTGTTGGACTTCTCCCGCTGTGCTGGAATGCGACGGAAAAACTCGACACCGTTCCATCCGCGCCAGCGGAGAGGGACGCCCGGTCCAGAGGTTGCGACGCCAGTGCAGGGACGTTTCAAGAGGGGCAGCGGCGCCGCGGGTGACCCGGAGTCGCGCGAGCCCGTGGCAGGCCCCCACCAGGCAGCACCGATCACCGAGCCAGGTCACCAGGCCGTCGGCGGCAGCGCCGAGCCCGAACAGACGGGCTCCAGCGACGGCGCTCAGGAGGGCGAGGAAGCCACCGAGAAGCGCCGTTCCCGCCTGCGCGGAACCCTGAACCGCCGCCGCGCCACCGGTATCAGCCGGTTCGCGATGCGCAACTGGCGAATCCGTACCCGCCTGATAGCCCTGCTGCTGCTCCCCGTGGTCGTCTCCATCGTCCTCGGTGGTCTGCGCGTCCAGTCCTCGGTGCAGAACTCCAAGCAGCTGTCGCAGATGACCAGCCTCTCGGACCTGGCCCAGAAAGCCACCGCGCTGGCGAACGCGCTGCAGACCGAGCGCGACATCAGCGCCGGGCCGCTGACGACCAACAACAACCAGCAGGACCCCGAGGTCATCAACGCCCGCAAGACCACGGACACCCTGAGCAAGGCGTTCGCAACCAGCGCCGACAACTTCGACAACCTGGACCTCGCCGGCGGCAAGGCGCTGCTGCTCCAGGTCCGCAAGGACCTCAACCAGCTCTCCGAGGCCCGCAGCACCGCGTACACCAACTGGGACAACATCCAGGCCACGATCACCAACTACGACGTGATCATCAAGGACCTGCTGAGCATCACCCAGGACATCGCGATCGCCTCGAACAGCACCGAGCTGGTCAAGGTCACCCGCGCCCTGCAGCAGTTCTCGCTGGCCAAGGAGGCCGCGTCGATGCAGCGCGCGCTGATCAGCGCCGCGCTCGCCCGCCCCGGCGGCCAGGACCTGAGCACCTCGGACGAGACCTTCGGCATCCGGCTGCAGACCGCCGAGGACAACGCCAACACCAACTTCACCGCCATCTACGGCGACGCCGCGGCCACCGCGCTGCGCGCCCCGCTCACCTACAACCAGGTGATCGCGCAGGCCGAGCGGTACACCAAGGCCGTCCTCAACACCAACGGCATCAAGCAGGGCGACACCCGTACCTACAGGGACTGGTACGACAGCGCCACCGCGAAGATCACCGCCGAGCAGAAGATCGAGTCCTCGCTGCTCGAGGTCCTCGACGGCAAGGCCCAGCAGCTCCAGAACGACGCCGACACCGAGACCCTGATCAACGGCGCGCTGATCGCCCTCGTCCTCATCGTCTCCATCGCCGGTGCCGCCATCGTGGCCCGCTCGATGGTGCGCTCGCTGACCCGTCTGCAGTCCGCCGCCGAGGACGTCGCCGAGCGGCGACTGCCCGAGCTGGTCAAGACGCTCTCCGAGAGCGACCCGCAGGACGTCGACATCTCCATCGCCCCCGTCGGCGTCGACTCCGCCGACGAGATCGGCCATGTGGCGCACGCCTTCGACATGGTGCACAGCGAGGCCGTCCGGCTCGCCGCCGAGCAGGCCCTGCTGCGAGGCAACATCAACGCTATGTTCACCAACCTCTCGCGCCGCAGCCAGGGCCTGATCCAGCGTCAGCTCTCGCTGATCTCCGAACTGGAGAGCCGCGAGGCCGACCCGGACCAGCTCGCCAGCCTCTTCAAGCTGGACCACCTCGCGACCCGTATGCGCCGCAACGGCGAAAACCTCCTCGTGCTCGCCGGTGAGGACCCGGGCCGCCGCTGGACCCGGCCCGTCCCGCTGGTCGACGTGCTCCGCGCCGCCGCCTCCGAGGTGGAGCAGTACGAGCGCATCGAACTCGCCGCCGTCCCCTCGGCCGAGGTCGCCGGCCGCGTCGTCAACGACCTCGTCCACCTGCTCGCCGAGCTGCTGGAGAACGCCACCTCGTTCTCCAGCCCGCAGACCCGCGTCCGGGTCACCGGTCACGCGCTGCCGGACGGCCGGGTGCTGGTCGAGATCCACGACACCGGTATCGGCCTCTCCCCCGACGACCTCGCCGAGATCAACGAGCGGCTGGCCAGCCCGCCGACCGTCGACGTCTCCGTCTCCCGCCGCATGGGCCTCTTCGTGGTCGGCCGCCTGTCCCTGCGACACGGCATCCGGATCCAGCTGCGCCCCAGCGACTCCGGCGGCACCACCGCGCTCGTCATGCTCCCCATCGACGTCACCAACATGGGCGACCGCCCGGGGGGCCGTCCCGGCGCCGCGCAGGCCAAGCAGCAGCGCGGGGTCGCACCGGCGCCGCGGCAGGGCCGTGGCGGTGCCGCCGAGGCGCTGTCCGGCCGCCAGGCCGCCGCGCTCGGCCAGGGCCCGTCCGGCGGTGCGCCGACCGGCCGTCCGCAGCTCGGCCAGGGCCCGCAGGCCGGTGGCCGCCCGGGTGCGCCCGGTGGCACCCCGAACGGCCTGCCCACCCGCGATCCCAAGGCCACCCTGCCCGGCGGCCCCAACAGCGGACAGCCCAACCCCGGCCGGCCCAACCCGGGACAGCCGGGCAGCGGCCCGGCCGACGGCCCGAACGGCCTGCCCGGCCGCGACCCGAAGCCGGCCCCGGCCGGTGGCCCCGGTGGCGGCCTGCCGACCCGTGCGGTCGGCCAGTCGCTCCGCGAGAACCCGACGCCCGGCCAGCCGCCCCGCCGTACCCCGGGTGCCACCGGCGCCCCCGGCGGCCCGGGTGCCACCGGTGCGCCGGTCGGCCCCGGCGGCGGTCTGCCGCGCCGTGGCGAGGGTCAGCCCGGTGCCGGACGTCCGGGCCCGGCGCAGGAGCGTCCGCGCCCCAACCCCGAGCAGCCGCAGCACAATCGGGCCGAGCAGCCCTCCGACAACCGCCTCCCCGGCCGTCCGGCCCGGGGCGAGCAGGGCCGTCCCGGCCAGGAGCTGCCCACCCGTCGTCCGCAGGGCGGCCCCGCGCAGCCCCTGCAGGCCGGTGCGGCCCCGCAGGCCCCCCAGGCCGCCGCGCAGCCGCCCGCCGCCCAGCCGCCCGTGCCGCAGGCTTCGGCCCAGGTGCCGGCACCGGTCCAGGCTCCGGCCGAGACCACGGGCCAGTTCGCCCGGCCCCGCTTCGAGGCCAGCCAGATCGACCCGCGTGACCCGCTGGGTCTCGGCCTGGTCGAGCCGGTCCTGCCCAGCGTGCCCAACCCGGCCGCCCCGCAGGTGCCTTCGGCCCCGCAGCCGCCCTTCCAGCAGCAGGCCCCCGGGCAGCCGCAGGCTCCGGCCATCCAGCCGCCGCAGCCGGGTCTGCCGCCGGCCGGCCAGCAGCGGCCGGCCCCGCAGCGCCAGCAGCCGATGGCGCTGCCGACCGGTCCGGGGCTCTCGGGTCCCCAGAACGGGGACGGCTCGCCGTTCCAGCCGCAGCCCATGGGCGGGCCGCAGGACCGGCCGCGCCCGAGCTACCAGCCGCAGCGTCCCGGCACCTCCGCGCCGGGCGCCCCGGCGGACCAGGCCCCGCAGCAGCGGCCCCAGCAGTCGCAGCAGCAGCGGCCGCAGGCTCCCCAGGGCCGGGCCCCGCAGCCGCAGCAGCGCCCCGAGCAGGAGCGCCCGCGCCCGGCCGCGCAGGACCCGTTCGCCCCGCAGCCCGGCCGCCCCGGTCCGGCTACGGGCCAGCCCGGTCAGCTGACCGGTCAGCCGGGCCAGCCCGGTCAGCCCTCGGACGCCCCGTGGCGCCCGTCGGCGAACGACGAGCGCTGGCGCCGCGCCGAGCAGGTCCGCCAGCCCTCGACCAGCGGTATGACCCTCTCGGGTCTGCCCCGGCGTACGCCGCAGGCCAACCTGGTCTCCGGTACCGCCGAGGCGGCGCCGCTGACCGGCCCGCAGGTCTCCCGGGCGCCCGAGGAGGTCCGCGGCCGGCTCACCAACCTGCGTCGCGGTATCCAGCAGGGCCGTCAGGCCGGTGCGGGCACCGGGACGACACCGGCGGCCGGTACGCCGATCCCCGGCGCTCCGGGCGCGGGCGCGCCCGGAGGCAACCCCGGTGGCGCCGACTCCCAGAGTCGGCGACCCACCCGTCCGCAGCGGTT
>NZ_JYJF01000177.1 GCF_000955975.1 Saccharothrix sp. ST-888 | reverse complement strand
GCCGTCCGTGCAGATCCAGGTCTACCAGGGCGAGCGCGAGATCGCCGCGTACAACAAGAAGCTCGGCATGTTCGAGCTGACCGGCCTGCCGCCGGCCCCGCGCGGCCTGCCGCAGATCGAGGTCACCTTCGACATCGACGCCAACGGCATCATGCACGTCGGCGCCAAGGACCTCGGCACCGGCCGGGAGCAGCGGATGACCGTCACCGGCGGCTCCGCCCTGCCGAAGGAGGACATCGGCCGGATGATGCGGGACGCCGAGCAGCACGCCGAGGAGGACCGCCGCAGGCGCGAGGCCGCCGAGACCCGCAACCAGGCCGAACAGCTCGTCTACACCACCGAGAAGCTGCTCAGGGAGAACCCGGACAAGGTCCCGGAGGACGTGAAGAGCGACGTCGACCGGGCGATGACCGAACTCAAGGACGCCCTGAAGGGCACCGACGACGCGGCGGTCCGCACCGCACTGGAACACGCGAACACGGCGGCGCAGCAGATCGGCACCGCGATGTACGCGCAGGCGGCGCAGTCCCAGGCGCAGGGCGGCCAGGCGACGGAGGGCGGCCCGTCCGCGCCACGGGACGACGAGGTGGTGGACGCCGAGATCGTCGACGAGGACCGGCCGAAGGGGACAGCCCCATGAACGACTCCCACGACTGCGACCGCTCCTCGGAACTGGTCCTCTGCGGCTCCCGCCGGCACCCCGAGCCGGAGTTCCTCCCCACCCCGGTCAGCGCCTCCACCGACGAGGTACCGAGGACGCCCGACGAGCTGGCGGCCCGGCTGGCCGAGCGGACCGCCGACCTCCAGCGGGTGCAGGCCGACTTCGAGAACTACCGCAAGCGGGTGCGGCGGGACCGGCTGGCCGTCCGCGAGATCGCGGTGGCGAACGTCCTGTTCGGCCTGCTGCCCGTGCTCGACGCCCTGGACCGGGCCCGCGCGTGCGGCGATGTGACCGGTGGCTTCCGGGCCGTCGCCGACGAGCTGTCCGACCACCTCGGCTCCCTCGGGCTGCTCTCCTTCGGCACGGTGGGCGAGCCCTTCGACCCCACCTGCCACGAGGCCCTGCTCCACACCTGCTCCCCCGACGTGACCGCCCCCACCTGCAGCGCCGTCCACCGGCCCGGCTACCGCGTCGGCGCCCAGCTGCTGCGCCCGGCCCAGGTCACGGTCGCCGAGCCCGTGGATGGCTGACACATCGTCAACCACCCTTCGGTGACAGCGGATCAGCCGCACGGAATTCGGGGTGCCGCTCGCGCGCGACTCTCCCGCGCCCGCTGGGCGGCTGTCCCGGACCGGCGGGACTGTCGGTCCCCCCGGGTACCCTTACGGATTCGGCGAGGGAGGGATCAGGGTGACGCAGACAGCAGGATGGACCGCCAACGGGCTGCACTGGCACGGCGGCCGCCCCCACCTGAGCGCGCGCAACGGCGAGCGGGAGCACGAGCGTCCGGTGGCCCCGGGCGAGCGGATCGGCTGGCTGCTCACCGGCCCGCGCCGCTGCACGGGCGTCTTGCTGCCCGGTGAGCCGCAGCGCCGCCCCTGCCCGCACGGCGCGACCATCGACCCGGCCGGCGCCGCCGTCCAGTGCCCGGCCTGCCAGAGCGCGGACCGGGGGCTCGCGCTGGCCCGCGACCAGATCCTCGACGACGGCCGCACCTACCGCCTCTACCTCGCCTGGCTCGGCACCGGCCTGCTCAAGGTCGGCCTGACCGCCGAACAGCGCGGCACCAGCCGCCTGTTGGAGCAGGGCGCACTGGCCTTCACCTTCCTGGCGCGCGGCCCGCTGCCGGGCATCCGGCGCGCCGAACTGACGGTCTCCGGCGCGGGGCTGGCGCGCGAGCGGTACCGCGGCCACGCGAAGACCGAGGGCTGGTGGCACCTGCCGGGCGCCGGGCGGCGCCGCGACGACCTGGCCGGGGCCCGCGCCGAGGCACTGCGCCTGCTGGCCGACCACCACCGCATCGAGCACCACCCGGACGGCGACATCACCGACCACGTCGAGCTGTTCGGGCTCACGGACGGCGCCCCCGCCGAGTACCGCGAGGTCGCCGGGCTGTCGGACGGCGCCGTGCTCTCCGGCACGCTGCGCCGCCCGATCGGCCGCCACCTCTTCCTCGACCAGCCCGACGGCCTGCCGCTGCTGCTGGACACCCGCCGCCTGGCCGGCTGGACGCTCACCGCCACCGACCGCCCGGTGGGCGCGGGCCTCGACCTCCGCCCGCGCCGCCGCCCCGAGGCACCGGCCACCCAGGACGCCCTGTTCTAGGCCGCGTCTCATAATTGATCTTGTGGTGGGTCACTGTTCCTCGGCTCGCAGCCACAGGATCTCATCCGATTCGTCCTCGGGCTGATCCCCTTTTTGCGGGCGCCGGCCGCGTGCTGGCGGGCCCTCGCGGCGGTGGAGTCGATCGAGACCGTCCACTCCACCGTCCCCACCGCATCGTTGCGGACCTGGACCTCCCGCAGGAGTGCGGCCCAGGTGCCGTCCTTCTCCCATTGGGCGAAGCGCCGGTAGACGGTCTGCCACGGCCGTACCGTTCGGGCAGATCACGCCACGGGGCACCCGTGCGCAGCCGCCGCAGTACCCCGTTCACCACCTGGCGGTGATCCCGTCAAGGACGCCCGGCACCATCTCGCTGCGGCAGCAACGGCTCAATCCGAGCCCACGCAGCATCCGGTATCTCTCCACGACCCACCACAAGATCAATCACGAGACACGGCCTAGGGCAGCAGGAGTTTCTGGGTCGGTCCGGAGAGGCTGAGCAAGTGGTCGATGATGGCGGCCACCGGGTCCGGCTGCGGGTCGAGGGCGGTGAAGAACCGGTCTGTCTCCGCCGGGCCGGCCGGGGGTGGGGCGTCGAGGCAGTGTCTTGCCTGGGTGCGGGTGTTGGCCAGGGCGGCCGTCCAGGCGGCCTGCTCCGAGGCGACCGGGACGGGGAAGTAGGCGTCGGCCCGGTCGGCCGCGTCGAGCAGGTCCGTGCAGGCGTTCCGCAGCGCCGCGGCATCCACGTTGCCGTCCGGGCCGACGCTGCGGTCGGCGGCGGCGAGGGCGTGCTCGTACTGTTGCATGATGCTGCGCCCCCCGAAGTAGCCCCAGGCCCAGACCTGCAGACCTGCCGTCAGGCTGTCCACCGGTCTGCGCTGCAGTGCGGTGACGGTCGGGTCCGGGCCGGACCCGACCGGGCCGGACCCGGCACCTCCGGGCGTGGTGTAGCCGACCAGGCCGAGTCCGAGCAGGGCCAGGCAGCCGACAGCACCGCAAATACGGTGTACCACACGGTACTTGGGGCTCAGCTCGGCCGCGGGGCAGGGGGGAGCGAAAGGGGCCCGCCGGCGGAGCCGTGCGGCGGCGGCGAACGGGAGCGCTGCCACGATGCTCGCCATCCCCGCCACGGCAAGGAACTGGGGAAGGAAGAAGGTGAGCAGCTGCCGGCCGTTCCCGGCAGGGAAGCCGCAGGAGGCTCGCACCGTCTCCAGCGCGGGTACACAACCGTCGGTCGCGTTCACGGCGAGCAGGACGGTCAGGCCGACGGCCGTCGCCGTGCCCGCGCCGACGGCCGCCGCCGCACCGCTGCCCCGGCCCATCAGCGCCCCGGCCGCCGCCGCGAGGACCGCACCGCAGAGCAGCAGTACGAAGATCCAGCCGGTGTAGACCGTCAGGGCCGGGACCAACGGCTGCTCGTCCCGCCAGATCCACACCTGGGCCCGGTGCGTCAGGGCGAGGACCCCGGCGCCGACGGCCGCGCCGCACAGCAGACCGGGCAGGACACCGGCCGCCCGGGCGCGCACCCCGCCGAGCAGCGGGATGACCAGCGGGACGAGCCACAGCGCGACGGTCAGCCAGACGGTCCACCGGAACAGCGCCAGGAGGACGACGATCAGCGTGAGGTTGGCGATGACGTCCGAGGTGGGCGAGGGCGACAACTGCTGCGAGGGCTCGAAACCGGCGTTCAGGAACGAGAGCGCGGTGGCGGAGGAGTACGGCATCCCGGCGGCGAAGGAGGTCCCGGCCGCCTGCCACCAGCCGTACCACCAGGCGAAGGCCGCAGCGGCGACGGAGACGGTGGCCACCCCGGCCGCCGACCGCCGCAGCCCGGGCCGCAGCCCGGCGGAGAGCGCCGCGCAGCCCGCCGTCCACCAGAGCACGGCGGCGGGCACCAGCACCGGTAGCAGAAGCAGGAGCGCCTCGGGGAAGCGGGGCGCCCAGTCGAGCCCGAGGAACTGGCTGCAGACCAGCTCGCCCAGCAGGTGCCCGGCCCCGAACCAGAGCCCCGCGCGCACCCCTGACGGCCGGGCGGCTCCCGGCGGGGCGTGGACCACGCTGCGCCGGACGGCGCCGGCCGCCACGACGGCGGCCAGCACCGCCGCCGGCCAGACCCCGGGGTTGCCCAGCCAGGTCGGCAGGTAGGTGTTCAGGCCGGGGGTGAAGGTGAGCAGGTAGCCGAGGACGGCGACCGACACCCCGGTCAGCACCAGCTGAGGCGGCCGGACCGCGACCGGCGCGGCGGCGTCGGCCAGCGCGGCGACCCGGGCCTCCCAGGACGGATGGGTGCGCAGCAGCGCCCGCACCGCCCGGCCCGCCGCCGCCACCGGGCCCCGGCGGCGCTCGGCCGTCCGGCGGCGCTGCTGCCGCGTCCAGTAGCCCGGGTCGGCGCCGTGGGCGACGGCGTCGAGATCGGCGTGGATCTCGCGGGCCCGCAGCAGCTCGGCGGTGGTGAGCTGCATCAGCAGCACCATGGCCGCCGCCAGGGCCAGATCCCGGGCCAGCGGCGCCGGCGGGGGCGAGTGGAAGGTCGGCGCGAGGACGGCGGGCAGCAGCTCCCACCCGACGGCCACCACGAAGGGGAGGACCACGCAGACCAGGAACACGCGCCAGAGCGCGATGGTCAGGTAGGTCAGGTCGACGTCCCGGTTGCGCAGGTGGGCGTACTCGTGGAGCAGCGTCGCCTCGAAGGCCCGGCGGTCCGTCCGGTAGAGCGTCACCAGGCCCAGGTCCAGCCGGAGGCTGTACCGTCCGAACCGTCCGAGGGCGACGGCGTTCGCGCTGAACGGCGCCGCCCGGTCCACCACGAAGGCGGGCGTCCTCGGGAGCCCGCAGCGGGTGGCCAGTGCGGTCAACCACTCGGTCAGCTCGGCCTGGTCGAGCGGGACGGCCTGGGTGCGGTGCTGCTTCCAGCGTGGGATGAGCAGGTGGACCAGGACGGCGAGGGCCAGCACGCCGACGGTGCCGAGCAGCGGCAGCCCCAACAGCTTCCACGGGCCCAGGTGGGTGTCCACGCACCGGCGGTAGGCCGGAACGCTCAGCGGCAGGTAGTTGGCCAGGCTGGTGTGGTCCGGGTCGGCGCCGGCCGCCAGCGCGCAGCCCCCGCTGGTGTTGAGCGGGTCGGTCACCAACAGCAGCAAGTCCGAGAGCATGGCCAGCGAACCGGCCGTGAACACCCCGGCCAGCAGGACGAAACGCCGGGTCGTCCCGGCCCCGGGCCGGGGGAGGAGGAGCCGGGCACTCCGGTCGCTCATCGGCTGCCCTCGGCACGCCACCCGGTCATCCGCTTCCCCCGCTGCGCCGCCTGGTCACCCCTCGCCCTCGGCGCTCCGCTCGGGTCCTTCCGGGGCCTGCGGCAGGAGCACGAGCCGCCGCACCACGCCGTCGGCGATCCGCTCGCCCCGCTCGGGGGACAGGCGGGCCTGCCGCGCCGCCTCCAGCACGCACTGCTCGACCGAGGCCAACTGCTCGGGGGTGAGGGCGGGCAGGGCGACGGGCACCGGAGTCCGGCGGCGGCGGAAGAACCCGCGCCGGGCGAGCCCGGACCGGCCCGCCCGCTCCACCACCGTGTCGACGACCCGCCGGACGGACTCGTCCACGACGATCCAGACGGCCGGAGTCAGCAGGACGCCGAGTTCCTCCAGCCCGAAGCCCAGCGGCTCGCCCCGGGTGGGCCGGGAGCCCAGGCGCTCCAGCACCGTCGCGGGGTCCAGCCCGCGCAACGACTCGGCCAACGGCAGCTCCGCCGGGGCGAGTCGGGCGATCACCGCGGTGACGATGGCGTCCCGCAGGTCCGCGGCCGACGGCTCCGGCAGGTGCTCATCCGAGGGACTGGAGTTCATGCTGCTCCTTGGCGACCAACTGGTCGACGTCGGTGGGGCTGAGGGGGTGGACGACGAGGTCGAGCCGGTCCGCGTAGTCCCAGAACTGGGAGCTTCCGGAGGCGTTCGCCCTGTCCTGGTTCTCGGCGGCGGCCTGGTCGAAGAGCGGACCGCCCGCGGGGTTGTTGCAGGTGAGCTTCCCGCTCAGGCTCGTCCCGGTCAGCTGGTAGGGCTGCAGGCCGCTGGTGCACCCGCCGACCTCGCGGCCGCCGGTGGTGATGGAGCCCACCGTCAGCTCGATGTACACCTTGTCCAGCACGTAAGCCGCCGAGGAGGCGTTGTAGACGGGGCCGGAGAAGGCGACGTTGACCAGGCAACCCGTGTGGCTGCAGGCGACGTTGCTCGCACCGTCGTTCTGCTGGAGGATCTGGACCGAGCTGCCGGTCGTGGCGGTAGTGAGCTCCTTGGTGTACTGCACGACCTTGCCGTACAGCCCGGCGGCATCGGTGACCGGGGTGAGGGTGATGCCGAGCGAGTTGGTGAGCGGCGTGTGCGCCTCCAGCGACCTCGGCTGTTGGCTCGACGGGTTCTTCGCCATCGCCTTCAGCCCGGCCAGCGCCGTGACCGGGTTCGCCGGTTCCCAACGGAGCACCCGGTAGGGGGCTTTCTGCGTGACGTACAGGTACCCCTGGACGGTGTCGGCCCGCCAGGCCGGCTGCCCGTCCACGGTGACGGCGGCGGCGGCCTTGTCACCGACCACCGGGAGGCGGGGCTGCTGGTCGAGGGCCGAACTCAGCGTCGCGGCCAGCTTCGCGGGCGTCACGTAGGTCTTGAGCAGCGAGGCCATGTTCTTCTCGTCGTTACCCGGGTCGTAGGTCCAGCCCTTGAGCATGGTGTCGTTCCGGTAGCTCAGGTAGTCGTGCCCGGCGACCGTCACCAGGTCCTCGTCCACCTTGTCCGAGAAGTCCGCAGCCTCGCCCACGGAGCCGAACCGCTCGGCGGTGGCGGTCACGGTGACGTCGTAGTAGCCGGTGTACTGGTCGTGGTCCTGGTACCGCACCCCGGGCGTCCGGGCGAGCGCGGCCACTGCCTGGGTGAAGGGCTCGCGCACCTCCTGCTTCGGGCTGCCCCCGTCCAGCAGGAGCACCAGGACAACGGCCAGGACGGCCATGACTACGGCGCCCGCCACCGCGAGCCGGGCCCGCCGACGCCGCCACCACGGCCCGGCCCCGGGCCCGTCGGGGCCCAGCAGCGGCTGGGCGCCGGCCGTCGCCGCGGCCGCGTCGGCGAGAAGGCGCTCGCCCCGCTCCGGCCACTGCGGGCCGTGGACCTCGGCAGCGGCCGCCTCCAACTCCGCCAGGAAGGACCGGGCATCGGGGTACCGGGCCTCCGGCGCCTCGGCCGTGGCGCGTGCCACCACCCGGCGCAGCGGCTCGGGCAGGTCGTCGGGCGCCGCCGCGCCGGGGGAGTGGCCCACCGGGGCGGGCTGACCGCCGGTCAGGCATGCCAGGAACACCAGCGCGGCGGCGTACCCGTCGGAG
>NZ_JYJF01000176.1 GCF_000955975.1 Saccharothrix sp. ST-888 | reverse complement strand
GCCGCTCCCGCAGCGCGATGGTGTCGGGCAGGTCGACGGAGAGCCACTGCGCGCGGCCGTTGTCGACCCGCCAGTACTCGGTCTCCAGCCCGTCGCCGAGGCAGACCACGGTGCCACGCGGGCAGCGGACCAGGAAGTCGGCCACCTCGCGGTCGAAGGAGAGCACCCGCAGGGCCTGGAGCTGGGCCAGGAGATCGCGCTCGCCCCCGAACCGCTCGGCGAACGGGTAGTCGATCCGGCCGACCAGCTCGACGGCCTCGGGGTCGTGCAGCAGGCCGTCGGGGCGGCGGGCCTCGACGGCCCGGTGGTAGAGGGTCCAGAGCGTGGTCTCGGGGACCGCCTCCAGCTCTACCTTCACCTTCGCCGGTGCCGCTGGCGGGGCCGCCGGCGAGGCCCCGGGACCATTGGGCTGATCCACCGTCATCCGACTCTCCTCCGCCTGGTCCGCACATGGTCCGACGTCGGCATTCTGGCACCGCCCCGGCGGCGCGGCCGGTCAGCCGAGGCCGAATGCGCCGTCGGGCGGCGGCGGGGAGTCCTGGGCGTCCGCGTCCCGTACCGGCCCGGTGCGGCCGATCAGGCGGGCCAGGTCGGGACCCTCGCAGAGCCGGGCCGGGAACGGGTCGGCGGCGAGCCGGCGGCCGAGCTCCCCGACCGGCAGCGGGCGGTCCGAGCCGATCAGCAGGATGTTGCCGTAGCGGCGGCCGCGCAGGACCGAGGGTTCGGCGGCCAGGGCGGTGCAGGGGAAGACCGCGCTCACGGTCGCGGCCTGGGCCTTGGCGAAGGTGAGCGGCGGCCCGTCGGCGAGGTTGGCGGCGTAGCAGCCGCCGGGGCGCAGGGCCGCCCGCACCTGCTGGAGGAACTCCAGGGAGGTGAGGTGCGCGGGGGTGCGCGAGCCGTGGAAGACGTCCGCGACCACCAGGTCCGCACCGCCCGCCGGGGCCTCGCGCAGACCCTCGCGGGCGTCCCCGATGGCGACCTCGATCCCGGCCGGCCACGGCAGGTGGTCGGCGATCAGCTGTATCAGCGGGCCGTCCACCTCCACCACCCGCTGGCGCGACCCCGGCCGGGTGGCGGCCAGGTAGCGCGGGACGGTGAGCGCGCCGCCGCCGAGGTGCAGCGCCTCCAGCGGCTCCCCGGAAGGCGTGAGGACGTCGACGAGGTGGGCGATCCGCCGGACGTACTCGAACTCCAGGTAGGTGGGGTCGGCGAGGTCCACATACGACTGGGTGGTGCCGTTCAGGGTCAGCAGCCAGCCGTGCTCGCGGTCGAGGTCGGGCATCAGCTTCGCGGTGCCGAGCGCGACCTCCCGCTCGACCGGGCGGGGCTCGTCGTGCTCCGCCTGCTCCCGGCTCATGCGGGCGGCGCCGGGAAGTACGCGCCGATCCAGCGGTCCAGCTCGGCGAAGACCTGGGCGCGGGCCTGCTCGCCGGAGAGCACCAGGTCGTGCATGCCGCCCTCGATCCTGACGGCGGTGACGTGGCGTCCCAGCCGGGGCGCGAGCGCGGCGATGTCGTCGGCGCGCAGGACGGCGTCGCGCTGGAGCATCGCCGGGTCCCACTTGGTGGTGGTGATGGACGCGGTGGAGGCCATCAGCAGGACCGGGCAGTCGATGGCGACGCCCTGGCGGATCCGGCGGTGGCCCTGCTGGATGGCGGCCAGCCAGCCCGCGTAGAGCGGGAAGCCCTCGGCCGGCTTGAGGGTCAGGTCGAAGTCCCAGCTGCCCCGGTGGTCGCGGTGCAGGCTGTGCACGTAGTGCGGGTTGATGGCTGCGGGCAGCACCCGGGTCGGGGCGAGCCGGCCCATCGCTCCGACGGCGGGCGCACCGAGGGCGCGGACGGCCGGAGCGGTGGGCATCGCCAGGAAGGGGCTGTTCAGGAAGAGCCCGTCGATCAGTCCGCGCCGCGCCCGGCGGGCGGCCCAGAGCGCGGCGATCAGTCCGCCGGTGGAGTGGCCGTTGAGCAGCAGCTGCGTGTGCCCGTCGACGTCCCGGATGATCCGGACGGCCTCGTCCAGCTCCTCGTCGTAGGCCCGCAGGTCGCGGACGAAGTTCGGCGACTGGTGCGGCCTCAGCGAACGCCCGTACTTGCGCAGGTCCAGGGCGTAGAAGGAGAAACCCGCCGCGACGAAGTGCTCGGCCAGATTGGTCTGGAAGAAGTAGTCGGTGTAGCCGTGCAGGTAGAGCACGGCCCGCTGGGACCCGGGGACCAGCCGCCTGACCAGGGTCGCGCTGACGTCACCCTCCTCGTCGGGGACCAGCGGCAGCTCGGCCGCCTCGTACGGGGCACCCAGGATGTCTTCTCGGAACTCCACGTCTGCTGCCGCACCCAATCTCTACTCTGACCCGCCGTTACCGGAGCACCGACGATACCGGGCGGGCTCCGGGTCTCAGCCCTCGGCGCCGCCTCGGACTTCGGCGGCCCGGCCGCGCAGGACGGAGATCACGCCGAGGCCCGCCGCACTGACCGGGACGGCGAGCAGCGCGCCGAGGATCCCGGCCACCCCGGCGCCCGCCACCACGGCGATCATGATGGTGGCGGGGTGCAGTTCGACGGTCCGGCTCTGGATCACCGGCTGCAGGATGTTGCCCTCGATCATCTGCACGGCGAGCACCACCCCGAGCGCCCACAGCGCGGTGCCGAGACCGCCCTCCGCGAGAGCCACCAGAACGGCCACCGTCCCCGACAGGAACGCCCCCACGAACGGGATGTACGCGCCCATGAACACCAGCGCGCCCAGCCCCGCCGCGCCCGGCACCCCGAGGATGACCAGGCCGACGGTGATGAAGGCGGCGTCGATCAGGGCGATCAGGGTGGTGCCGCGCATGAACCCGGCCATCGCGGCGAACGCCTTGTGCCCGCAGGCGATCACCGTCTCGGCCCGCTCGTCCGGCACTACCGAGCGGACCAGGTCGCCGCTGCGGTGGCCGTCGCGCAGGAAGAAGAAGACCAGTGCCAGGGCCAGCACCGCGCCGGTGATCACCTGGGTGGCGAACCCGAGTCCCGAGAGGACGCCGTTGGCCAGCGAGGAGACCAGTGAACTGCCCGAACCGGCGGACTGCGAGAGCGCGTAGCGGATCTTCTCGCCGAGCGGCCCGAGCCAGGAGGCCAGCTGCTCGCCGGCCCGCCGCAGCGAGTCGGCGATCTGCGGGGCGCTGTGCACCAGCGAGTTGGTGAGCACGGCCAGCACCGCGAACACCGCGACCAGCAGCGCCGCACAGGTCAGCGCGGCCGCCGCGCCGCGCCCCAGGCCGCGATCCACCAGCCACGGCATCACGGGCTGGAGCAGCGCCGTGGCCAGCAGCGCCAGGATCAGCGGAACCGTGGCCGCCCGCAGCGAGACGAGGGCGAAGACGACGAACCCGGCCACCGCGAGGAAGAGGATCACGGCGGCCGACCACGCGGCCGCGCTCCGCACCGCGGGCGGCAGTGGCTGGTATGGCCTGCGGTCGTCCTCGGGCCGCCCGTCCGACGCTCCCGGGGGCGTGGGCTCTGCCGACATTCCCGCCTGCACCTCCGACTAGCCGGTCGTGATCAGCCCATCTCAGCACGCGATCTGACGGAATGTCCGATCTCCAGGCTCCGGCGCGTCCGCGCGGTCGCAGGGCCGCGCGGTCAGTCCTCCTGGTCCACCACCAGCCGCTCGCCGCCCGTGAAGGCGAGCAGCCGCTCGCCCTCGTCGACCAGACCGGCCCGCGCCTGCCGCCCCAGGGGGGCGAACGGCCGGATCCGCAGCGTGCCGCCGTCCGACCGCCAACTGCCCGCGACCAGCCCGTCCACCAGGACGGATCCGAGCACGATCCCGTTCTGCGTCATGATCCGGGGCCGGTACTCCTCGGGCAGCACGCGGGTGCGGTCGTCGTGCGAGAGCAGCAGGTTGTCGAAGGGGGCCAGCAGCCGTACGGGGGCGGGGGTGTCCTCGGGCGGCCGGGGTGCCTGCGGGAGGTCGTAGAGGGTGCGGCCCCGTTCGTCCCGGAACAGCTCCAACTGCGGTGCGAGGCGCGTCAGTACCGGTCCGAGCCCGGTCAGCCCGCACCACTTCCGGACGTCGGCCGCGCTCGCCGGGCCGAAGGCGGCCAGGTAGCGCAGGACCAGCCGCTCCACCGAGGGCGCGGGGTCGAGCCTGCGGCCGAGCCAGTGCTCGGCGGTGGTGTGCGCGGCCGGGCCGCCGCGTCCCCAGAGGCCGCGCGGCGGTACCTGGACCAGTGCCAGACCGGTCCGGACGGCCTGCGCCAGCGCGGCCGGTTCCGCCCGGGGGAAGTCCGGCGCGAGGAGTTGTCCCAACTGCTGGAAGGTGCGCGGTTCCTGTTCGACCAGCACCCGGCCCCGCGCGTGGACCGCGGCCGGGTCCTCGCCGCCCAGCCGCTTGCCCCAGTTGCCCGCGAAGCCGCGGTCCTGCACGGGTTGGAGCAACGGACGGAGCGCCAGGCAGTCCTCGGCCGTGACCAGGTGGATGGTGGCCCGGTGCAGTGCGATCCGGACCGCCTCGCGGCGTTCGATCAACTCGCTGAGCTCCGAGGGGTGGAAGCCCTCCAGCCGGGACCACAGCCCGAGGTAGGGCGGTTCGGGGGCCGCCTGCGCCTGGAGGCCCACCAGGTGTCCGAGCATCACGGCCGGGGTCGTCGCACTGCGGGCGAGCAGGTGCTGGCGGGCCAGCAGCGCGCGGCCGAGGGCGCGGGCGCCGAGTACCGGCAGGCTTCCGCCCGTACCGCTCACCGCCTGCGGTCCAGGACCCGGCGCAGCACCCCGATCCGGTTGCTGGTCATCGAGTCCACCCCCGCCGCCGCCAGCCTGAGCATGGTGCGGCGGGTGTCCACCGTCCAGGTGCTGACGGCGAGTCCGAGCTCGTGCGCGGCGTCCACGTAGGCCGGGTCGACCAGGCCGAAGGGCGGGTTGACGTAGCGCGGGCGGAGGTCGTCCAGCAGCGGGCGGCCCGGCAGCCGGGGGTGGTTCCAGGTGAGGGCGAGCTCTGCGTCCGGCGCCTGTTCCCGGACCGCGAGCATGGCGGCGACCGGGCCGCAGAAGCCGACCCGGTCCTCCACGCCGAGGCCGGTGACGGCGGCCCAGGTGGCGGCCACCGGCCCGGCGTCGTCGAGGTCGATGAGCAGCTTGGCCGCCGGGGTGGCGGCGACCGCCTTCAGCGCCTCGGCGAGGGTCGGCACCCGCAGCTCACCGCTGCCGATCCCGCCGAGCCGGTCGAGGGTGACCGAGCCGATCCGGCGGGGATCGCCCCAGAGCCGGTCGAGGGTGCGGTCGTGCAGCAGGACGGGGACGCCGTCGCGGGTGAGCTGGACGTCCACCTCGACGGCGTCGGCCCCGGCGGCGAGTGCGGACTCGACCGAGGGAAGGGTGTTCTCGCGGTGGCGGTACGGGTCGCCCCGGTGGGCGACTGCGAGCACCGGACGGGAAGACGGAGCGGGCACGGTTATCTCACTCGGCGGTGTGTGGCGGAACATGGCGGACCAGGATGACAGCTCGTCAGCCGCGTCGTTCCACGACCACGTTGGTCGACTTGATGACGGCGGTGGCGGGCGCGCCTGGGACGAGGTTGAGCTCCTCGGCCGACTCCCGGCTGATCAGCGACACCACCCGGAACGGACCGGCCTGGATCTCCACCTGCGCGGCCACGTCCCCGAGCAGCACATCGGTGACGATGCCGGGGAAGCGGTTGCGGGCGGACGAGGGACGGCCCTCCGCCTCGGCGGTCTCGGGCCTGGCCAGCTCACGGGCGAAGGCGGCCAGTTCGGCACCGGCGATGATCCGGTGGCCGTGCTCGTCCCGCTGGGCCGCGAGCCGGCCCGCGTCGACCCAGCGTCGCATGGTGTCGGCACTCACGCCGAGCATCGCCGCGGCCTCGCCGATGCGGTAGGGGTTGATCGGCCGGTCGGGCTGGCCCATGAGCGCTCCTGGCGGTGTGGTCCGGTGGGTGCTGATCTCGTCCGGGCCATCCTGCCGTACACCGGGGCTCGGTTCGACCGGCGGCCGGCGGAAGCCTTCGGGAAACCTTTCAGGCTTAAATAGTCTGAATTGGGCACGATCCGACGTATTCGGCCGTTGCCCGGTGTGACGGTACAGAGAGCTGAAGAGGGAGATCCGGATGGCACCCGGGGCGGAATCGGTCCCGTTCGCGTTCGTCGCCGAGGCGGAGCGGTACCAGAGCAATGTCACCCCGCCCGCGCGAGAACGGCGTTCGGTGAGAGCGGTCCTGGGCGGGGTGCTGATCACCCTGCTGGTGGTGGCGGCGCTGACCACGGCCGTCCTGCTGGGCATGTCGGCCCTGAGTTCCCCCACTACCTGAGCCGGGCCGCTCCCCCGAGGCGCGGGGCCGCACCTCACCTCGCGCCCGGGGCGCCGCCGAGCGGTTCACCGCCCCCGAACAGCTCCCGCCGCACCGCGTCGCCCGCCGTGAGCACCGCGCCGGCCAGCACCGCACCGCCACCGGCCGTCCCGGCCCTGACCTCGGTGCGCAGCGGCAGCAGCCCGGCCAGCCGGCGCTCCACCAGCGCGGCCAGCAGTTCGCCGCCGGCCCGTCCGATCTCGCCGCCCAGGACCACGCAGCCCGGGTCGAGTACCGCACAGACCGCCGCCGCGCCGATCGCGATCCGCTCGGCGAGCTCGTCCAGGAAGGCCGCTGCGGCCGGGCCGCCGCCGAGCGCGGTGCGGACCGCCTCCTCGGCCCGGGTCACCACGTCGGCCTGCGCCTGCGCCCGGGGCGGCCGGCCGGCCGTCGGCACCGGGAGGCCGTGCGCGGCGGCCAGGGCGCAGATCGCGGCACTGTTCGCCAGGGAGTGGAACCCGCCCTCGCAGCCGGTGGCGCTCGGGAGGGCCCCGGTGCCGGGTACCGGCAGGAAGCCGATCTCGCCGGTGCCGCCCGAGGCGCCCCGCCGCAGCCGTCCGTCCAGCACCACGCCGGCGCCGGCGCCGTGGCCGAGCCAGAGCAGGACGAAGGTGTCCCGGTCCCGGGCGGCGCCGATCCGGTGTTCGGCGATCGCGGCCAGGTTGACCTCGTTCTCCAGGATCAGCTCGGTGCCGTGCTCGGCGCGCAGAGCGGCCAGCAGTTCGGCGTGCCAGCGGGGCAGCCCGCCCGAACCGTAGAGCTCGCCGGTGGCCGGGTCCACCAGGCCGGGCGCGCCGACCGCCACGGTGCGCAGGTCCTCGGCTCCAGCCTCCCGGGCACGCTCGCGCAGGGTGCGGATCGTCCGGGCGGCGAGGTCCCCGGCAGGCGCGCCGTCGCCGGCCCGGATCTCGGCGGTGGCGAGCGTACGGCCCGTCAGGTCGGCGACCACCAGGCTGACGCCGGTCTCCCGGAGGTCGAGGCCGCCCAGGTGGGCCCGGTCCGCGACCAGGGCGTACAGCCGGGCGTTGGGGCCGCGGCGCACCTCCCCGCTCTCGCCGACCACCGCGACCAGGCCGCTGCGCTGGAGCCGTTCCAGCAGGTCGGCCACGGTGGGACGGGAGAGGCCGGTGAGGTTGCGCAGTTCGGGGGCGGTCAGAGGGCCCTGACCGAGCAGCAGGTCCAGCGCCAGCCGGTCGTTGATGGCGCGGGCGGTGCTCGGGGTGGCCGTGCGCGCGGTGGTCATGAGAACGCATCCTTCCAGAGGTTTCTGTCAGGTTCCCTGCCTGATAATTTATCGAGCGCCGAGGCCGTGCCCGCACTGCCG
>NZ_JYJF01000175.1 GCF_000955975.1 Saccharothrix sp. ST-888 | reverse complement strand
CAGGGCCAGTAGGTGTCGCGGGCCCGGGAGGACCCGCTGGCCCCGCAGGTGAAGCGGGTCCCGCAGGCCCGCAAGGCTTTTCGGGCCCCGCAGGGCCAGCAGGTGTCGCGGGGCCCGGAGGACCCGCTGGCCCCGCAGGTACTCCTGGCGCCCAGGGCTTCCAGGGTGACACCGGCGCCCAGGGTGTCCAAGGTTCACAGGGCCCAAGCGCTGGGGCGCAGAGTACCGTCGTCACGGCGGCCGGTACTGGCAGCGCCATCGCGTCCTGCCCGGTTGGAACCTTTGCCGTCGGCGGTGGATTCGCGAACACGACCTCGGATGCCATCACCTTCAACGGTCCCGTAGGCGGGCCGCCGGCTACGGGTTGGCAGGCGAACACCGCCAGCGTGACAAGCCCCGTCAGCGCGTTCGTGGTGTGCACGCCGTAGGCCGCCATCGGCCCACGACCCCATCCGGATACCCGTATTCATGGCGGTACTGAGCGGCGGTGCCACCCGGACTCCGGTCTCGGGGGGCACCGCCCCGGTGCGGTTAACCACGCCTGACGGACCACTAGTTGAGTTGAATGACCAGATCGACGAGGTGAACCCCCGTGAAACGAAGGCAGCTGTGGGCAGGGCTCGCCGCGACAGCCGTTGTAACCAGTGTGGTAGCCGGCTGGGTTCAACTGTCCAAGGGAAATCCCGCAGCCACCCCGTCGGCGAAGTCCGGCCACGCGGCCTCCGCGGCCAAGCCGGTATCCGAGGCCGAGGCGCTGCTCCAAGCAGGCATCAAGCAGGGGCAGATCCACGACTTGCCTGGCGCGGCACGGACCTTCAAACGGGTCCTGGAGCTGGACTCCGACAATAAACTGGCCTGGTACAACCTCGGGGTAATCGCCCAGCACGACAACCGAACGGCTGACGCGCTGGCGGCTTACGACAAAGCTCTGAAAACCGATCCAGGTTTCGAGTCTGCCCTCTACAACAAGGCGATCCTGGTCGGGCCCAGCGACACCGATCAGGCGATCGCGATCCTGCAGCGCATTGTGGCTGCCGACCCAAAGGCCGCCACTGCCTACTTGAACCTCGGGCATGCCTTGGCGAAGAAAGATCACGACGAAGAGGCAAGGGGCGCGTTCGACCACGCCATCCAGGCAGATCCATCGCTCCAACAGCTCGTCCCGGAACAGTTCAAAGGTTCTGCGAGCGCAACACCGTCACCGTCAGTCACTCAGGCAGGTACCAACTGATGACGTCGTCCGCGACACCGAAGTTCTCCGTCTTCACCCCCAGCCACCGACCGCGTTTCCTGGACGAGTGCCTTGCGACTCTGCAAGCGCAGACCCGCTCCGACTGGGAGTGGATCGTGCTACTCAACAACGGCGCCCGATGGCGACCGGAGCAACCTGACGCCCGTGTACGGGTAGAGATCACGGACAGCATCACGGGTGTCGGAGCAGTCAAGGCCCGAGCCTGCGAACTTGCACGCGGCGAGATCCTCGTCGAGCTCGACCACGACGACCTACTGGCGAAGGACTGTCTGGCGGAGGTGGGGAAGGCGTTCGAGGAGAATCCCGAGGCCGTCTTCGTCTACAGCCACACCGCTCAGATCACCGAGGAAGGGAAGCGGGACGACTCGCGCTTCAACGAGGCACACGGTTGGCGTTACGAGGAGGTGGACGTTGACGGCCATCGGCTGTTGCAGGCCATCTCCATGGCACCGACGCCGCACAACGTCTCGTATATCTGGTACGCCCCCAACCATGTGCGGGCGTTCCGGAAGGACGCCTACGAGCAGGTTGGGGGGTACGACGCCACGCGCACGGTGTTGGACGACCAGGACCTCATGTGCCGTCTCTTCCAGATCGGCGACTTCCATCTCATCCCTCGATGCCTCTACCTGCAGCGGATCCACGCCAACAACACCCAGCGCGATCCCGAGGTGAACACGCATATCCAACGCGAGACCATCGCCTTGTACGACAAGTACGTTGAGGCCAACGCGCTCGCCTGGACCAAACGGCGCGGGCTGCTAGCACTGGACCTTGGCGCGGCGCATCGCAAACCGCCTGGATATCTGGGCGTGGACCAGTACCCGGGGGATGGCGTCGATATTGTCGCGACGCTGCCTGGGCGATTGGACCTCCCCGACGACTCGGTCGGCTTGCTCCGCGCGGTGGACTTCCTTGAGCATGTACCTGCGAAGATTCCGCTGATCAACGAGCTGTACCGCCTGCTGGCGCCGGGCGGCATGCTCCTCACGCTGACTCCGAGCTCTGATGGCCGGGGCGCGTATCAAGACCCGACGCATGTCGCTTACTACAACGAGAACTCTTTCTGGTATTATACGGATAACCAGTACCGCGCATTTGTTCCGGAAATTGATGCTCGTTTCCAGAGCTCCCGGCTGGTCACCTACTACCCGACCGACTGGCATTCCAGAAACAACATCTCTTACGTCTTGGCCAACCTGATCGCGATGAAGGACGGCGCCCAACGGTGCGGCGGCCTGCTGCTGGTGTGAGTCCTGAGCCCGGCAGGGGCGTTTCAAGGGTGGTTCTCGGTGTCGGTGAGCTGGTGGCCGACCAGCGCGTACCAGACGATCACCATGATGTAGGGCGATCAGTCCGAAGGGGACGGTGCGTTGGACGGCGAGTGGGGTGCGGTTGCGGGCCTCGCCGATGCTGAGGGTCTGTCGGACGTCGTGGAACGCGGTCTCGATCGCCCATCGGGCCGCGTAGCGTTCCACGATGCGCTCGGCGCTGCTGGTCAAGTCGGTGGTGACCAGGGTGGCGCCGTAGCCGCGGTCCGAAGCCCGCCGGTCGTGGTCCTCTCGCGGCGCCGTCGTGCTGCCAGGCGGCACCGAAGACCTTGCGGCCGGACCGTTTGAACAAGGTGTCGTCGACCGCGACCTGCAGTACCGCTCGGGCCGGCAGCAGGCGGTCGACGATCAGTTGGGCCAGGGACAGGCCGACCTCGTCGATGGACCAGCGGGCAGTGGAGAACGGGCGGTGGGCCCGGGCGTGATGCCAGACGCGCTCCAGGCCGATACCCAGCAGCATCCCGCACACGGTGCGGCGGCGGGTCTGCGCTATCAGCCCCGTCATGAGGGTACAGAACGTGCGGAACGTCGGAGCGGTGAAGCAGCAACGGCAGACAGCCGGCAAAGCGGACAAGGACGGCGGTATCGTTCCGTCAGGAAGCATCGGCGGCTCCCTCTCAGCCAGGGTGAACAGACACCGCCGATGCTTCTGTCTTCTCGTCACATCCCGTGCTCAGTAAAGCCAACCATCACCCGATCGAGGACGGACTGAACTTCCCGCACCAGTGTCGGCGTCGGGTTCAACCGCCGCCGACAACCAGAGCACCACGAGCCCGGCGCCCACCCTGAGGGGCGGGCGCCGGACCGCGCCTGGATGGCCCTCTCCCGAGCCCGACGCCTGGGGGCACCTACCTCTCAGGTGACCACGTGGGAGGCTCCGTGTCGTCGCCCGTTCCATCTATGGAGTGGAAGGGCGCGGGAGCCTTCGACGAGCGTGCTGCGAGACCGAACAGGTGGCTTCTGCCCGGTTCGTGATCTTCCCGTCAGAGGCGTATCGACCCGCAGCGGTCTTCGTGGGCTGACGGGCATGTCCTCCGCCCCAGCGGAGGATCGCCAGGCTACTGCCTACCGGCCAAGACAGCAGGTCTTGGGGCAGGAGGGCGCCTGCACGGTGGCCCCGGAGGTAGCGAGAATCGGGGTCACTCGCCGGTGTCCTGTGGGATGTCGGGGACCTCCCACGTCCCGTCCTTCTCGTCCGCCTCAGCCTTGGGGTCCGGACGGACCGTACCCAGGATCGGCATCCCGCCGATCGGCGACACCTTGACGGTCGCCCCGGCGTGCGGGGCTTGCACGACCAGGCCGCCGCCGATGTACATCGCAACGTGCGTCGCCCCGGAGTGATAGATGACCAGGTCCCCCGGCCGCAGCTCTTTCAACGGCACATGCTGAAGCTGCGCCCACTGCTCCTGGCTGGTGCGCGGGATCGGCCGGCCGGCGTGCAACCATGCCTGCGAGGTGAGCCCGGAGCAGTCGTATCCATCAGGGCCCACACCACCCCATACGTATGGTTTACCGATCTGCGCCAGCGCGTAAGTCACGGCCGCGCGCCCCGGCTGTGAGGGGGCGCCGTCATCCTTGCCGAGCACACCCGAGGCCAGCAAAGCCGCCTGTGCCTGGCCTTCCTCGGTCTTCTCCAAACGCTCAAGGTCTGCGCGCTGTGCACCGGTCAGGGAAGAGACCACGTGCTCGACTGCTGCCAGTTGCCTCGCGGCCTCAGCCTTCGCCTGCTCCTGCTCGGCGGCCAGCATCCGCGACCGCTCGAGGACACCCTCAGCCTGCTTCTTCAGCGAGTCCAACGCCGACTGGTCCGATTTCAACCGAGTCAAAAGGCCAGCCTGGGAACGGCTGGCTTCGGCCAGCAGCCACGCGGTATCGACCGTCTCGTACGGGTTCTTGGAGAGCAACAGGTCGGCAAAACCCGAGGCATCACCGTTGCGGTACTGGGCGGCGGCGAGCTGCGCCGCAACATCGATTCCAGCGTCCACCTGGCGTTGTTGGCGCTCCACCTTGGCCTTCAGGTCGTCGATCGTGCTCTGCTGCTGGGCAAGCTCGCTGACCGTGGCGTTGTAGCGCTCCGTGGCGGCCTCGGAGTTCTGGTAGAGCTGGTGGACCTGGATGAACAACGGGCCGAGGGCGGCCTTGGAGTCGGCCAGGGGATCGGAGCCGGGCGCCACGGCCGGGGGAGGTTCGGGCGCAGCGTCCGCGCTCCGAGCAGCCAGCGGAAGCAGCATCGCGGCGACCGTGATCACCACACAGCATCGCGGTACAGCCCGCGCCCACAGGCAGACCCCCGCCATTCCCATCTGGCGCACAGTCCCCATCGACTCATCTCCCATTCTTGGCACCCGTTCCGGCCAATAGCTGTCTGCACACAAATGATCAGATATGGACAGCCATATCCGGAGCCGACTCGCTCTATGCGGGACGCGCAACCCCTACTCCGCACGGTCGCGTGACTGCTGGTCGGCCCATTTCGGCGAGCGCACTGACAAACCATCACGGCAGTGCTCTGCTTCCCGCAGAGCCGCAGGAGGCCTAGATTCGAACAGGGGCCGAAATTCCTGGGCGGTGGGTGCAGGTCGGGTTCGTGGGAGGCTTCGCGGCACGACCCGGTTCGGACCGTCCCGCCAGTCATGCCCTTGGCTCAACAAGTAGGTTGTGGCTTACGAAGTCGACATAGAGAAGATCGCCGGCCGCCCGCAGCCCCGCCATACACACCGTCAACCACAGGTATCCACACAAGCCCAGCGCCGTCTCGTCGGCATGCTGCGGTCCAGGTTGGAGAAGGACCGGGGTGCTGCTGCCGGATGTCGAGCCGTCGCATAGCCGCGGCTGCCGGACGTGGACGTACTGGGGCCCGGCCGCTTGATTCACCCGCGGCGGCGTACTCCGCGGGTGCGAGTAACGGCGTCACATGACCTTTGGCCGTGGTGATGGGTGAAGTGTTGTTGGATTATTAGGCCGCTCAAGTGATTCTCGGATGACGCGCCATATTTCTTGAAGCGGTTTCTCGGGAGACACCAGTCCGTGTGGAAAAGATGAACCGGGCCGCTCTCGCGGCCAGCCTCCCGCCCCGCCGCAGCGTCGAGTCGTCCCTCCTGCCGTCGGCGACATGACTGGCTCTCCTGCTGTGCTTCACAAGGGATCTTCCATGGGCTCACGTATCAGGTGCGGCACCTCCATCGCCGCTCTCACCACTCTCTCCAGCGTGATGTGCTTCGCCACACCGGCCTACGCAGCACTTCCCTCGCCTATCGCGAGCGCGTACGTCGTGTCGGCCGATGCCATCGGGTCGATCGTCGCCGTGTCGCCCACGCCGCTCTCGACCTACCCACCCGGTGGTACGCAGACCCTGCTCGGCATCAACGCCGGGCCGTTTGTCACCAGCTCCACCCTGACCTCCACCACCGCCGGAGACCCCGCCACCGGGACCTCCAGCGCCTCCGCCACGGTGCAGCAACTCGCCGTCAACCTCGGCATTCTCGGCTCCCTGAGCCTCACCGGTGTCAACTCCAGTTGCAGCGCGACCCCCAACGGGGCGACCGGGTCCGGAGTGATCGCCAGCGGCACCGCCACCGTCGACGCCCTCCCCCCGGTAGCCCTCCAGGCACACGCGGCACCCAACACCAGCGTCAACCTCGCGGGTCTGGGTACGCTCACGCTCAACGAGCAGTCGACGGACGCCAACGGGGTGCTCACGGTCAACGCCGCGCACCTGGTGCTGTTGCCGCAACTCGGCGCAGCCAACGTCGTCGTCGGGCACGTCCAGTGCGGAGGCGCGGCTCCTGCTCCGTCGGTCACCAAGACGGCGGCGGAGAGTTCGTTCGTCGAGGGGCAGACGCTCCACTACACGTTCCACGTGAAGAACAACGGCACCCAGCAGCTGAGCAACATCGCGGTAACGGACAACGGCCCGGGTTCGCCGACGGTCAGCTGCCCCAACGCCACGCTGCTGCCAGGCGCCTCGGAGAACTGCACCGCCACCTACACCGCGACCGCCGCGGACGTGGCGGCGGGCGAGATCACGGACACCGGGACGGTCACCGCCACCCTCCCCGGGGGTGGCACAGTGACTGGTAGCAGCAGCTCGCTGACCGTCCCGCTCAGGGCGCTGTCCATCACGAAGTCGGCGATCGACGCGGACTTCCAGGCCCCCGGTGAGACGGTCCACTACACCTACACCGTCACCAACACCGGCCAGGCCCCGCTGACCAACGTGGTCGTGACCGACGTGACGCCCGGTGTCACCGTCTCCGGCTGCGGCACCAACCAGCTGGGGCCCGGCCAGTCCACGACCTGCCAGGCCACCTATATCACGACGGCGGCCGACGTCGCCGCCAAGACGATCACCGACCAGGGCACGGTCACCGCCACCGACTCGAACGAGCAGACGGTGACCGCGAGCAGCAACACGGTCACCACCCCGCTGGCGGCACTGTCGGTCGTCAAGACCGCCTCCCCGGCCCGGTTCACCGCGGCGGGGCAGACGATCCACTTCACCTTCCATGTGACTAACAACGGCACCACGCCGGTGAGCAACATCAGCGTCGTGGACACCGGTCCGGGTGCGCCGGCGGTCACCTGCCCCGCAACCTCGCTTGCGCCCGGTGCCTCGGTGGACTGCACCGCCACCTACGTCACCACCGACGCGGACGTGGCCGCAGGCAAGATCACAGACACGGCGACCGTGTCGGGCACGACAGAGTCCGGCCAGATCATCACCACCACCAGCCAGGGCGTCACCACAGTGCCGCTCGCCGGCCTCAAGGTCGTCAAGGCTGTCGAGGAGACCGCGTACTCCGCCCCCGGGCAGACGCTGCACTTCACCTTCACCGTCACCAACACCGGCGGAGAGAATCTGAGTTCACTCGCCGTCGCGGACAACGGCGCCGGCTCGCCGACGGTGACCTGTCCGGTGACCACGCTGGCGCCGGGTGCCTCCACCATCTGCACCGCCACCTACACCACCACCGAAGACGACGTCGAGGAAGGAAGGATCACCGACAACGCGACGGTCACCGTGACCGACCCCGAAGGCGGCGCGGTGACCGCAACCAGCAACACGCTCGCCATTGTCAAGTGCACCCCGTGCGAGGACCACGACCACGGTGGCTGCAAGGGTGACCACCCCGGGGGCCACGAACACGGGGACGAGAACGGCCATGGCCACGGCCACGATGGTGAGCACGAGAACGGCCACGAGAACGGCCATGGCCACGGCCACGATGGTGAGCACGAGAACGGCCACGAGAACGGCCACGGCCACGGCCACGATGGTGAGCACGAGAACGGCCACGAGAACGGCCACGGC
>NZ_JYJF01000174.1 GCF_000955975.1 Saccharothrix sp. ST-888 | reverse complement strand
TCGGCGACGAGGACCCGCAGGACGTCCGCGACATGTTCGCCCTGAAGTACCGGGGTGCCCGTTTCTCGCTCGGCTACGGGGCCTGCCCGGAGCTGGAGGACCGGGCCAAGATCGCCGAGCTGCTGCGGCCGGAGCGGATCGGGGTGGTGCTCTCCGAGGAGTTCCAGCTCCACCCGGAGCAGTCCACCGACGCGATCGTGATCCACCACCCCGAGGCCAAGTACTTCAACGCACGGTAACCCGGGAGCTGCGATCCGTTCGCTCCATTTCGGCGAGCGGGGCGTATCCTGGATCATCCTGAACGGGCCGGTCCGCTCATTAGCGGGCCGGCCTGTGCCATCTCCAGGTTCCCTGGACGGAAGGACCTCCCGCCATGACCACCATCTCGACCGCCACCACGGGACTCGACCGCACCGACGGTCAGGGCCTCCAGGCGGTGCTGCTGGACATGGACGGGACCCTGGTGGACACCGAGGACTTCTGGTGGCAGGCCGAGTTCTCGCTCTTCGCCGAGCTGGGCCACGAGCTCACCGACGCGGACCGGGCCCGGGTGGTCGGCGGTCCGATGAGCCGGGTGATCGACTACCTGCTGGCCCGGACGGGGGTGGACCTGGCCCCGGCCGACCTCACCGTGCTGATCAACCAGCGCTTCGTGGACCTGCTGGCGGGCGGCGTCCCGCTGATGCCCGGCGCCGAACGGCTGCTCAACACCCTGAACGCGCACGGTATCCCGGCGGCCCTGGTGTCGGCCTCGCAGCGGCACATCATCGACATCGTGCTGCAGAGTCTGGGCGCCCAGCACTTCGCGTTCTCGATCGCGGGCGACGAGGTCGCCAGGACCAAGCCGTACCCCGACCCCTACCTGGCCGCCGTCGCCCGGCTCGGCGCCGAGCCCGGCCGCTGCGTGGTGGTCGAGGACGCACCGCTCGGCGTGGAGGCGGGGCTGGCCGCGGGCTGCCCGGTCATCGCGGTGCCCTCGGTCGCGCCGATCGAGCCCGGCCCGGGGCGTACGGTGCTGAGCTCGCTGGAGCAGGTCGATCTGGAGCTGCTGCGCTCGGTGGTCGCCGCCCGGGTCTGAGGCCGGGGCCGGGCAACCGGTCTGAGTGAGCGTCAGATCGGTGCAAAGTCCGCCCGCCGCGTTCCGCACCTGTCCGCAGTGTGAGATTGGTCTCGTGCTGATGTGGCATTTCAGTGGTACATCGTTGGATAAATCGGGCATTTGTTGACAACTCGTCGGCTGGTGAACACCGGCCGGCCGCACGGTGTTCACCGGGCCTGGCGATGGGCGTAATTCGGACATTGTTCGATGTGGCACGCTACATCTCGACCAGTGTCCGCACGAACGGCTGTCCCAGAATTTCCCGCCGCACCGCCGCACCGCCGCCGTCGAACGGGTGATCCCGTCGATGTCCCGGCCGTGCGGTCGTAGGTACTTGCAGGCGCCCGCCATACCCCGGCGCGCCGCGTGGCAGCCACCGGCACCCACGGCCGGCCCGCAGGAGAAGGAACGTATCCGCATGACCTCAGCCAATCGACTGGCCGTGCTCGGCTGTGCCGTACTGGTAGCCACCACGGCGGCGGGCTGCGCCTCGGCCACCAAAGCCGTCTCCGGCGGCTCCGCGAGCGGCCCGATCACGATGGGCACGGTCAACACCACCACCGTGCTCGACCCGGCCGGTGCGTACGACTCGGGTTCCTGGCTGCTGTTCAACAACGTCTTCCAGTCGCTGCTGAAGTTCCCCGAGGGTGCCACCTCGCCGCAGCCGGACGCAGCGAAGTCCTGCTCCTTCACCGGGTCGGACGCGCTCACCTACGAGTGCACCCTGCGCGACGGGCTGAAGTTCTCCAACGGGCATTCGCTGACCAACGAGGACGTGGTGTTCTCGGTGCAGCGCATGCTGAAGATCAAGGACGCCAACGGTCCGGCCACGCTGCTCTCCACCGTCAAGTCGGTGGAGGCCAAGGGCGACGCGGGTGTGGTCTTCCACCTGAAGACCCCGGACGCGGTGCTCCCGGCCAAGCTGGCCTCGGCCGCCGGGTCCATCGTGGACCACCAGGTCTTCCCCGCCGACCAGTTGCTGCCGAACGACAAGGTCGTCGGCTCCGGGCCGTACAAGATCGACTCGGTCGAGAACATGACGGGCAGCGACAGCCACGCCCTGGGCAAGGTCACCCTCTCCGCCAACAGTCAGTTCAGCGGCGATGCCAAGCCGCAGAACAACAAGTTCGTGGTGCGCTTCTACGACAAGGCGGAGGACATCAAGGCGGCCCTGGACAAGGGCGACCTCGACCTGGTCGACAACAACAGCCTCGACCCGACCGTGGCCGCCAAGCTCCAGAGCGACCAGCTGGCGGGCAAGGGCGACTTCAAGGTGGCCGAGGGGGACAGCGGCGAGAGCCGGTTCCTGGCCTTCAACACCAAGGACTCCACGGTCAGCAACAAGGCCGTACGGCAGGCGGTGGCCCAGCTGGTGGACCGCAAGGCGCTCGCCGGCACCGTGTACGCGCAGACCGTCCAGCCGCTCTACTCGCTCGTCCCGGCCGGGATCACCGGGCACAGCACCGCCTTCTTCGACAAGTACCGCGAC
Source organism: Saccharothrix sp. ST-888 (assembly GCF_000955975.1). GTDB lineage: Bacteria > Actinomycetota > Actinomycetes > Streptomycetales > Streptomycetaceae > Kitasatospora. Next base: position 5,410 of record NZ_JYJF01000174.1, on the reverse strand, counting down.
CCGGACGTCGCCAAGGCGAAGCGGTACCTCGCCGACGGCAAGGTCCAGACCCCGGTCCCGATCAAGCTGAACATCGCCTCGTCCCGCAGCCGCGCCGGCGACCGCGAGATCAACGAGATCAAGAAGGAACTGGAGGACGGCGGCCTGTTCCAGGTGACCCTCCAGCAGGAGAACGACTTCAAGAAGTACCAGGAGGGCTGGAGCGCCGGCGCCTACCAGGCCTACCTGGTGAGCTGGACCCCCGACTACCCGGACCCGGACGACTTCATCAGCCCGCTGCTGGTCGACGGCGGCGTCTTCCACACCGGCTGGGACGACCCGAAGATCTCGCAGCAGCTGGTGCCGGACGGCATCAAGCAGACCGACCGCACGGCGGGCGGCAACTACGCGCAGATCCAGAACATGGTCGCGGACTCGGCGCCGCTGATCCCGCTGTTCCAGAGCAAGTCGTTCTACGTCTCGCGCAACAACATCACCGGTGTGGAGAACACCGTGGACACCACGGGCGTCTTCCGCTTCTGGGACATCGGCCGCATCAAGAAGTAAGACCGGCCGGTACGACGAAGGACGGTCCTCCCCCCAGCTTGGGGGAGGACCGTCCTTCGTCGTACCGGCGGGAGGCCGCGGGTCAGAGTGCGCCGGGCCGCACCAGGCCGCTCTCGTACGCGTACACCGCCGCCTGGACCCGGTCGCGCAGCTGGAGCTTGGTCAGCACATGGCCGACGTGGGTCTTCACGGTGGTCTCGCTGACGAACAGCTCGCCGGCGATCTCGGCGTTGGACAGCCCCCGGGCGACCAGTTTGAGCACCTCCACCTCGCGCTCGGTCAGCGCGGTCAGCGCCTGCGGCGGCGCCTCGTCGCCGGACGGCAGCTTGGTGGCGTACATGTCCAGCAGGCGGCGGGTGATGCTCGGGGCCAGCATCGCGGCGCCGTCCGCGACCACCCGGATCGCCTGTACCAGCTCCTCGGCCGGGACGTCCTTCAGCAGGAAGCCGCTGGCGCCCGCGCGCAGCGCCTCCACCACGTACTCGTCCAGGTCGAAGGTGGTCAGCACCAGCACCTTGACCGGGCCGTCCCGGCCGGGGCCGGCGATCCGGCGGGTGGCCTCCACGCCGTCCATCCGGGGCATCCGGATGTCCATCAGCACCACGTCGGGCTGGAGCGCCCTCACCTGCTCCAGCGCCTGCTGACCGTCCCCTGCCTCGCCGACCACCACCAGGTCGGACTCGGCCTCCAGAATCATCCGGAAACCGGTGCGCAGCAGTGGCTGGTCGTCCACCAGCAGCACTCGGATCGTCACCTACGACTCCTTGTTGCTTTCGTCGCTCTTGGGCTCGTCTGGTCCTGCCGGTCGGGCGGGCTCGGTGGGGCCGTCGGGGCCCGCCTGGACCGGCAGCGGGTACGGCGGGGGAGTGCCGCCGAACTCCGGGCAGCTTGCCTGATGGTCGCACCAGTCGCACAGCCGATTTCGGGTGGCCGGGAAGCGGCCGGTCGCCACCGCGCCGGAGATCGCCTCCCAGAGCGCCTCCAACTTCCGCTCCACCGCCAGCAGATCGGCCTCGTCCGGGTCGTACGTGACCACGTCGCCGCCACCGCCCAGGTACACCAGCTGGAGCCGCCTGGGGATGACGCCCTTCCAGCGCCACACCACCAGGGCGTAGAACTTCATCTGGAACATGGCCTTGCCCTCGAAGTCCCGGGAGGGCGCCCGGCCGGTCTTGTAGTCCACCAGCCGGACCTCGCCGGTCGGCGCCACGTCGACCCGGTCGATGTAGCCGCGCAGCAGCAGGCCGGAGCCCAGCACCGTCTCCACGTACAGCTCGCGCTCCGCGGGGTGCAGCCGGGTCGGGTCCTCCAGCCGGAACCACTGCCCCAGCAGCTTCTCCGCGTCGCCCAGCCAGCGCGCCACCGCGCTGCCGTCCTCGTCGCCGGGGAACAGCTCGGCGAGCTCCGGGCGCTCGGTGAGCAGCCGCTGCCACTGCGGGTGCAGCAGGCTCAGTGCGCGCTCCGGGGTCCGCTCGGCCGGGGGGTGGTCGAAGAGGCGCTCCAGCACCGCGTGCACCACCGTGCCACGGGTCGCGGCCGGACTCGGCGGCTCGGGAAGCCGGTCGATCACCCGCAGCCGGTAGAGCAGCGGGCAGGTCATGAAATCGCCCGCCCGGGACGGGGACAGCCCCGTCGGCGCCGCGGCCTGCCGGGGTACGGCGGGCGCGGTGGTCTGGGCGCTGTCGGTCTGGTGCATACCCCGACCCTATTGCCCCCCGCTCACATACCGCTGCCAAGTCGCTGCCACGAGCCCCGCCGGGGCACCGCGCGGAGCCGGTCTCCGGCGCGCAGGAGGGGCACGCGCACACCGTCTGCCGTGGGCACGGTGCGGGTATGAGGTCGGTAGGAGGGGCGCACGGGGATTTCCGGCGGAGATCACGTAGCGTGGGCGCACAGTGGGGGGACGGACGGACCTATCGAAGGGGCCACGGTGAGTGACACCAGGGGGCAGCAGACCTCCGCGCAGCCGCCGACCGACGGGAGCGGCAAGCCCGGCGGACCCGAGCGGCCCGGCGGCATCCTGATGGGACGCCCGTTCGGCGTGCCGATCTACGTCACACCGTCCTGGTTCGTCGTCGCCGCGCTGATCACCTGGATCTTCGGCGGCCAGCTCTCCACCGTCCTGCCCGAACTGGGCGGCACCCGCTACCTGGTGTCGCTGTCCTTCGCGATCGCCTTCTACGGCTCGGTGCTGGTGCACGAGTTGGCGCACACCCTGGTCGCGCTGCGGTACCGGCTCGGTGTCCGCCGGATCCAGCTCCAGTTCTTCGGCGGCGTCTCGGAGATCGAGAAGGAGGCCGAGAGCCCGGCCCGCGAGTTCTGGCTGGCCTCCGTCGGACCGCTGCTCTCGCTGGTGCTCGGCGGCCTGTTCTACCTGGCCCTGATGGCGGTCGAACCGGCCACCGTGCCCGGCGTGCTGCTGGCGGGGCTGATGGTGAGCAACCTGGTGGTGGCCGCGTTCAACCTGCTGCCCGGACTGCCGCTGGACGGCGGCCGGATGCTGCGCGCCGTGGTCTGGGGCATCACCGGCCGTCCGATGACCGGCACGGTGGCCGCCGCCTGGGTCGGCCGGGCGCTCGCCCTGGTGGTGCTCTTCGGCCTGCCGATGGTCGCCGCCTCGCGCGGGGTGGACCGGACGACGACCGACAGCCTGATCGACGGTGCGCTCGCCGCCGTCCTCGCCGTGATCATCTGGAACGGCGCGAGCGGCGCCGTCCGCAACGCCAGGCTGCGGGAGGCGCTGCCCGACCTGCGGATCGGCGAGCTGGCCCGCCGCGCGGTCGAGGTCGCCGCCGACACCCCGCTGGGCGAGGCGCTGCGGCGGGCCCGCGAGGCCGAGGCAGGCGCGGTCGTGGTGGTGGACGGCCGGGGCGAACCCACCGCACTGGTCAAGGAGTCCGCGGTACGGGCCGTGCCGGAGCACCGCCGCCCCTGGGTGGCGGTCGGTCCGCTCGCCCGCACCCTGGAACCCGGCCTCCGCCTGAGCCTGGACCTGAGCGGTGAGGAACTGCTGACCGCGCTGCGGCGCACCCCCGCCAGCGAGTACCTGGTGGTCCGCGCGGACGGCAGCGCGTACGGGGTGCTGGCGCTCTCCGACATCGAGCGCCGCCTCACCGCCGCCGTCGCGGGCCGTCCGGCCGCTCCCTGAGGCCCCGCCCGGCCCCGGGACGGCCGGCTCCGGAGGGCTGTGGTGATCACGTGGTCGGCGGAGCGTTCCGGTTCCCTTAGGATTGTCCGCATGTCCGAACCGACCGGTGCCACCCGCCGACGCGGGCCCTTCCAGGTCGGGGACCAGGTCCAGCTGACCGACCCCAAGGGCCGCCACTACACGTTCACGCTCCAGGCCGGGAACCAGTTCCACACCCACAAGGGTGCGTTCCCCCACGACGAGCTGATCGGCGCCCCCGAGGGCACTGTCGTGCGCACCACGGGCAACGTCCCGTATCTCGCGCTGCGCCCCCTGCTCCCCGACTACGTCCTGTCCATGCCGCGCGGCGCCGCCGTGATCTACCCCAAGGACGCGGGGCAGATCCTGGCGATGGCCGACATCTTCGCGGGCGCCCGCGTGATCGAGGCCGGCGTCGGGTCGGGTGCGCTCAGCACCTACCTGCTGCGCGCGGTCGGCGACACCGGCCTGCTCGCCTCCTACGAGCGCCGCCAGGACTTCGCGGACATCGCCAAGGGCAATGTCGAGCGCTACTTCGGCGGCCCCCACCCGGCCTGGAAGCTCACCGTGGGCGACCTCCAGGACAACCTGGTGGAGACCGAGGTCGACCGGGTCATTCTCGACATGCTCGCCCCCTGGGAGTGCCTGGACGTCGCCTCCAAGGCGCTCGTCCCCGGCGGTCTGATCTGCTGCTACGTGGCCACCACCACCCAGCTGTCGCGGACCGTCGAGGCACTGCGCGAGCACGGCACCTTCACCGAGCCGCAGTCCTGGGAGACCATGGTCCGCACCTGGCACGTGGAGGGCCTGGCGGTCCGCCCGGACCACCGCATGATCGGTCACACCGGCTTCCTGCTGACCTCGCGCCGGCTCGCGGACGGCGTCGAGCCGCCGTTGCGCCGCCGCCGCCCCGCCAAGGGCGCGTACGGCGAGGACTACGACAGCGGCGCCGCGGAGCCGAGCCTGCAGGAACGTGCCGCCGCCCGCAAGGCCGCCCGCGACACCGACGAGCAGCCCGACCTCGGCTGACCCGGGCCACCGGGCGGCGAAGCGTCCTCGGGGGCGCGGGGAACCGAGCGGAACGGAAGACCCGGTGCGGTACGCCGCCACCGGCGAGCGGGGAACGCCGCCCACCGAGAGGTCGGGCGGCGTCCTGCGCCGATCGCCTTCGGCTGAAGGCAGTTGTCCTCCGGTCCGCGCAGTTCCCCGCGCCCCCTTGTCAGTTGTCCGGTCGCCGCCGGTGCGCCGGGTCCGAGGCGAGTGCTCCCCGCGTGCAACGGAGTACGCCGGCATGTGGGACGATGCTGCCTCACACCACCACCGTGGAGGGGACTGCCCGGTGCAGGAAGCAGACGAGACGGTGCGCCGGATCCCGGCGGACGACCGGACCGGCCATCCCACTCATGCCGGGCCCCGGCACTGGGCGTTGGTCGCAGCGGCCTGCGCCGCCGTCGTGGGGGGCACCCTGGTCGCCGCCCCGGCCCAGGGCCGCCCGACCCCGAGTCCGTCCGGCCGGTCGGCCGAGGCGCTGACGGCGGCCGCGGCACCGGATCCGGCCAAGGCCCAACTGCCCATGGACTGCGGGCCGTTCCCGGTCAAGGTCGGGCTCAGCTTCGGCGCCAGGCTGGACGGCGTGCCGAGCACGGTGGCCACCGCCCACTGCGCGGCCCCGGCCGGCACCCCGAGCGACGCGGTCTT
>NZ_JYJF01000173.1 GCF_000955975.1 Saccharothrix sp. ST-888 | reverse complement strand
ACCGCTCCTCAAGATGCGCCGACAGCCGACCGGCCTGCCCCCGCAGCGCCTCGGCCGAACGACCCGACAGCACCCACGGCACCACCGACGCCACAGACGGCGCAGCAGGCCCGCTCGGCTCCTCGGCCTCGTCGTCGGCGACGACGGCAGGCGCCTGCTCCAGGATCGCGTGCGCGTTGGTGCCGCTGAAGCCGAACGAGGAGACACCCGCGCGGCGCGGCTCACCGGTCTCCGGCCAGGGGCGTTCCTCGGCGAGCACCCGTACCGAGCCCTCGGCCCAGTCGACGTGCGGCGATGGCTCGCCTGCGTGCAGGGTCTGCGGCAGCACGCCGTGCTGCATGGCGAGAACCATCTTGATCACACCGGCGACGCCTGCGGCGGCCTGGGTGTGGGCGAGGTTGGACTTCACCGAGCCGAGCCAGAGCGGCCGGTCCTCGGCGCGGTCCTGGCCGTAGGTGGCGATCAGGGCCTGGGCCTCGATCGGGTCGCCGAGGACCGTGCCGGTGCCGTGTGCCTCGACGGCGTCGACCTGCTGGGCGGTCAGCCGTGCGTTGGCGAGCGCCTGCCGGATCACCCGCTGCTGCGAGGGGCCGTTGGGGGCGGTCAGGCCGTTGCTGGCGCCGTCCTGGTTGACGGCGGTGCCACGGACCACGGCCAGCACCGGGTGTCCGTTGCGGCGGGCGTCCGACAGACGCTCCAGCAGGAGCATGCCGACGCCCTCGCCCCAGCCGGTGCCGTCCGCCTCGGCGGAGAACGCCTTGCAGCGGCCGTCGGCGGCCAGCCCGCGCTGGCGGCTGAAGTCGACGAACGCCTCGGGGGTGGACATCACGGTGACACCGCCGGCCAGCGCCAGCGTGGACTCGCCCGAGCGCAGCGACTGGACGGCGAGGTGCAGCGCGACCAGGGAGGAGGAGCAGGCCGTGTCGATGGTGACGGCCGGGCCTTCCAGGGCCAGGGCGTAGGCCACCCGGCCGGAGGCGATGCTGGCGGAGCTGCCGGTGCCCAGGAATGCCTCGACGCCCTCGGGGACGGAGTGCAGACGGGCGGCGTAGTTGTGGTAGATGACACCGGCGAAGACGCCGGTGCGGCTGCCGCGCAGGGTGGCCGGGTCGATGCCGGCCCGCTCGAACGCCTCCCAGGAGGTTTCGAGCAGCAGCCGCTGCTGCGGGTCCATGCCCAGCGCCTCGCGCGGCGAGATCCCGAAGAAAGCCGGGTCGAACTCGGTCGCCCCGTGCAGGAATCCGCCCTCGTTGACGTACGAGGTGCCCGGGTGCTCGGGGTCTGGGTGGTAGATGGTGTCGAGGTCCCAGCCGCGGTTGACGGGGAAGCCGTCGACGGCGTCCTGGCCCTGGCTGACGAGCTGCCAGAGCTCTTCCGGGGAGCTCACGTCGCCGGGGAACCGGCAGCTCATCCCGACGATCGCGATCGGCTCGTGGTCCGCCGCCTCCACCTCCTGGAGGCGCTGGCGGGTTTGGGCCAGATCGGCCGTGACCCACTTGAGGTAGTCACGAAGCGTTTCTTCATTCGCCATTAAATGCCCACCTCTTCAACGCATCCAGTCGGCTCACGTCGTTTCGACGGATTTCACCGGCAGGAACTCGCCACTCTTTCGGCAAAAGCCGGCGACATGCAGGAAGCCCCTGGGCGAAGTTGTCGGCAACTTCGGGCACCAGGAGCTTCGCCGGGATCGCCTATTGCAATTCGCGATCCGAGATTATGGTTCGGCCCGAGCGGCCCTCAACCCCTATTCTGCCCCTAGCCTCCGCCTTTCAGTTGGGCCTGGCCGAGCCGGGTTGAAAAGCTGTGAGCACGGGCGGATCGATGCCGGCCGGCAGCCGCCGAGCAGTCGGGGTGCAGGCAGTCGGGGTGCAGGCGATCGGGCCGAACACCTCGGGCCGGTCACGCAGTCGAGGCCGGATCGGCGATCGACTCGCCGTCGGGGAGCATCACCACCAGGTCCGCGGTGTTCCGGCCCGGGTCGTGGCCGGTGCCGCGCGGACGCAGGCGGCGCAGGGCATCGCCGAAGGCGCGGGTGAGCCCGGTAGCGCCGGCGAGATCGGCCGGCCGTCGGGATCCGGCTGCGAGGTGGGGTCGTGCCGATCGGCAGGTGGTCCCGGTTTTCCCTGGACGAACGAGCGAACACTCTGCATGATCAACTGGTGACCGCCCCGGAGATCATCGTCGAACGCCAGCTCGCCGCCTACAACAGCCATGACCTCGACGCCTTCGCAGCGACGTACGCCCCCGACGTCTGCATCAACCGCCGCAGCGGCGACCGCCTGCTCGGGCGCGACGCCGTGCGGCAGGCGTACGCCGACATGTTCGCCAAGGGCCGCTGCCGGGCCGAGATCGTCGGCCGACTCACCGAGGGCGACTGGGTGGTGGACCACGAGATCGCCCACGGCGTCACGGACGACCCCCTCCGCGTGCTGGTCGCCTACCGGGTCCGCGACGGCCTGATCGACCACGTCGACTTCCTCGGCTGACTGCCGGACCTTCCTGAGCCGTCAGGGCCGTCACACGGCACCCCGGGCCGGCCGGTCCCTGGTGGCGACCTCGGACCGTACGGGTCAGCGGGCTGCCGTCCCGAGAAACGACTCGGTGGCCGTTCGCAACGGCGTCACGGTGACGAAGACCTGCACGCGCGGAGGCCCGGGACGGGCCGGAATGCGCATGACCGGCCTCATCGTCGGTTCGCCGAAAACGACTTGGGCGACTCCATGGGCCAGTAGAGCACCCTCACACAGCGGCCAAAGGACGAACTCGCGGATCAGGCAGTGAACCGCGCGGCCGCGGACAGTGGTTGTACCGGCTGTCCGCGGCCGCGCTGCCGGACTCAGCGGACGTTCACCGTCGCCAGGCCGGAGGTCCTCTCGCGTACGGGCTGGCCGTCGGTCGGGCTGGTCAGGCCGTACACCACCGCGCGGTACTCCAGGACGCCGCTGTGCGCGGCCTTGACGTGTGCGGTGGCCTGCGCCTCGGTGCCCGTGGCGACCACGGCGCCGCAGGTCACCCGGTGCCACGCCTGCCCGCCACTGCGGCCCTCCAGGCACACCCGCAGGTAGACGGCAGCGTCGTCGTCCCCGTGCGCCGTGACCGTGAAGGTCTGGCCGGCATGTGCCGTGTGCGGTGCCGTGATGTCCACGCCGCCCTTGGCGAACGCCGGCGCGGCGGCCAGAGTCACCGAGGCCAGACCGAGCGCACCGATCACCGCCACACGGCCGCCCCGGATCTTCGTCCCGGTCTTCTTCGTCCTGCTCATGGACTTCCCTCCCCGTGGGTCTCCCCCATGGTGAGACCCACCCCTTCGCGGAGGCGCCCGATGCGCCTCACTGAGCACCAGGACGGGCCGTCCGTCCCGCCCGGTTGCACCCGGCCAGCCACCGTTACGGATCCATGACAAAACCTGACGATCTGTCAACCGAGCGGCTCTGGACGGCCGGGACGACCCCGCCCCACCGCCACGCCGCCGCACCAGCTCGACCGGCCTGGCGAACTGCTGCTGCGTCAGCCCCGGGAACGGCTCACTCCGCTTCGGATCGTTCACCGCGATCAACCTCGCCCGTGATCCGACCGACTGATCACCCCACCCGTGATCTGGCCAACGCGCCGGCCGCCGGGCAGTCCCGGGACAGCCATGAGGGGCCACCGCCTCGGGAACGGACCGGACAGCGGCCGGCCCCGGCCCGGACGCCGACGACGTCCGGACCGGGGCCGCGACCGCTCTCCCCGCCGAGGGGTCAGTTACCTCCCTGCGAACGGCCGAGCTGGTCGTGGATGAAGGCGAACAGTTCCTCGTCCGAGGCGGCCCGGAGCTGCTCCGTGTCGACGACCGGGGCCGCCAGCTCGGCGGTCGCCGCGGCGGACAGGCGTCCGAGCAGCGTCTGGAGCCTGGCCGCCAGCGCGGTACGGGCCTCCTCGTCGGGTACCGGGGCGGCGGCGAACGCAGCCTCCAGGCGGTCGAGCTCGGCCAGCAGCGGCTGCCCGGAGGCATCGGCCGCCGGGGCGGTCTCGGCGACCAGCAGCTCGGCGAGCGCGGCGGGGGTCGGGTGGTCGAAGACCAGGGTCGCGGAGAACCGCAGACCGGTGGCCGCGTTCATCCGGTTCCGCAGTTCGACACCGGTGAGGGAGTCGAACCCGAGCTCCTTGAAGGCCCGTTCGGGCTCGACCGCCTCCGGTCCGGCGTGCCCGAGCACGGCCGCGACCTGGGTGCGGACCAGGTCCAGCAGGACCTTGCGGCGGTCCTCCTCCCCCAGCCCGGCCAGCCGCTGCTCCAGGCTCGGCCCCTCCACCGCCCCGGTGGCGGCCCGTACGGCGCGGCGCGCGGGCGTGCGCACCAGACCGCGGAGCAGCGGCGGGACGGCGGCGGGGTCGGCGTGGGTACGCAGTCCGGCGACGTCCAGGCCCATCGGGGCGAGGGCGGGCCGGCCGACGGTGGCGGCGGTGTCGAGCAGGGCCAGCCCCTGGGCGGAGGCGAGCGGGGTGATGCCGCCGCGGGCCATCCGCTGGAGGTCGGCGGCGGACAGGGTGCCGGTCATGCCGCTGCTCTCCGCCCACAGGCCCCAGGCCAGGGAGAGCCCGGCGAGCCCGGCCGCGCCGCGCTGCCTGGCCAGTGCGTCCAGGAAGGCGTTGGCAGCCGCGTAGTTGCCCTGCCCGGCGCCGCCGAACGTGCCGGCGACGGAGGAGAAGAGGACGAACGCCGCCAGGTCGGCCGATGCGGTGAGCTCGTGCAGGTTGAGCGCCGCGTCCACCTTGGGGCGCAGCACGGTGTCGAGCCGCTCGGGGGTGAGGGAGGCGACCACGCCGTCGTCGATGACCCCGGCGGTGTGGACCACGGCCGTGAGCGGGTGCTCCGCGGGTACGGCGGCGAGCAGCGCGGCGAGGGATTCGCGGTCGGCCGCGTCGCAGGCGGCGACGGTGACCTCGGCTCCCAACTCGACCAGTTCTGCTGTGAGTTCGGCAGCGCCGGGAGCCTGGCTGCCGCGCCGGCTGGTGAGCAGCAGGCGGCGGGCGCCGTGCTCGGTGACCAGGTGCCTGGCGACCAGCGCACCGAGCGTGCCGGTGGCGCCGGTGACCAGGACCGTCCCGTTCGGGTCGAGCGGGGCGGGCACGGTGATGACGACCTTGCCGATGTGCTTGGCCTGGCTGACGAAGCGGAACGCCTCCGGGGCCCGCCGGATGTCCCAGGTGGTGACGGGGAGGTGCTGGAGGGCGCCCTTCTCGAACAGGGCGATGACGGCGGTGAGCATCTCGTTGATGCGGTCCGGACCGGCCTCGATCAGGTCGAAGGCCCGGTAGCGGACGCCGGGGTGCTCGGCCGCGACCTGCTCGGGTTCGCGGACGTCGGTCTTGCCCATCTCGACGAAGCGTCCGCCGTTCGGCAGCAGGCGCAGCGAGGCGTCGACGAACTCGCGGGCGAGCGAGTCGAGGACCACGTCCACGCCCCGGCCTCCGGTGGCCGCGAGGAAACTCTGCTCGAAGTCGAGGTCACGGGAGGAGGCGATGTGCTGCTCGTCCAGTCCGAGGCCGCGCAGCGCGTCCCACTTGCCGGGTCCTGCGGTGCCGTACACCTCGGCGCCCAGGTGGCGGGCGAGCTGGACGGCGGCCATGCCGACGCCACCGGCGGCGGCGTGCACCAGGACGGTCTCCCCGGCCCGGAGGTCGGCGAGGTCGACCAGGGCGTAGTACGCGGTGAGGAACACCACGGGGACGGAGGCGGCCTCGGCGAAGGTCCACTCCTCGGGCATCCGGGTCACCATGCGCCGGTCGGTGACCGTGACCGGCGCGAAGCCGCCGGAGAGCATGCCGAACACCCGGTCACCGACGGCGAGATCGGTGACCCCGGGGCCGACCTCCAGGACGACGCCCGCTCCTTCCAGGCCGAGCAGCCCGGCGTTGCCCGGGTACATGCCCAGCGCGTTGAGGACGTCGCGGAAGTTGAGGCCGGTGGCGCGGACGCCGATCCGGATGTATCCGGGGTCGAGCGGTGCCTCCGCGGCCGGGAACTCGATCAGTTCGAGGTTCTCCAGGGTGCCCTTGACCGGGATGCCGAGCCGCCAGGCGGCACCGGTCGCCGGCGGGGTGAGCGCGGCGTCGGTGGGGATCCTGGCCAGGCGTGGTGCGTGGCAGGTGCCCTGTCGGATCGCCAGCTCCGTCTCGGCCGAGGCCAGGGCCTCGGGGACGGCCGTGGTCGAGGACTCGGCGGTGTCCAGGTCCAGCAGCACGAAACGGTCCGGGTTCTCCGCCTGGGCGGACCGGATCAGGCCCCACACCGCGGCCTGGGACAGGTCCGCGAGCGCCTCACCGGCCGCCGTCGCGACGGCTCCCCTGGTCACCAGGACCAGGCGGGCCTCGGCGAACGGAGGCTCGGCCAGCCACGCCTGGGCGAGCGCGAGTGCCCGGTGGGTGGCGGCCCGCACGGCCTCGGCGGACGGGACGGCAGCCGACTGCGGCAGCAGCGTGAACGGGACGAGCACGGTGTCCGGCACGGGTGTACCGGCCTCGACGGCGGCGGCGAGCGCGGCCAGGTCGGCGTACGCGTCGGCCGGGATGCCCGCCGTGCGGAGGTCGGCGGCCAGGCCATCGCCCTGACCGGGCCGGCTGTCGAGAACGGCCCACTGACCGGGCTGCGGGGCGGTGACCGGGCCCGCGCCTGAGCCCGTACCCGTGCCCGCGCTCGGCGGGAGGGCGGTCCACTCGACCTCGAACAGCGACTCGTGGTGCGAGCTGCGGGCGCCGCGCAACTGCTCGGCGGCGACCGGGCGCAGCACCAGGGACTCGACCGTGGCCACCGGCTGGCCGGTGGTGTCGGCGAGCGTCAGCGCGACCGAGTCCGTCCCCTGCGGGGTGATCCGGACCCGGAGAGCGGTGGCACCCGTGGCGTGCAGGGTGACGCCGCTCCAGGCGAACGGCAGGCGTCCCTGCTCGCCGCCCGCCTCCTGGAGGAAGGTGCCGTGCAGCGCGGAGTCGAGCAGTGCGGGGTGGAGAGCGAACAGGCTCCCGTCCGCCTCGGCGTCCTGCGGCAGGGCGACCTCGGCGAAGATCTCCTCGCCGCGCTGCCAGGCGGCCGTCAGGCCCTGGAAGGTGGGGCCGTAGGCGAATCCGCCGCCGGCCAGGCGCTCGTAGAGCCCGGCGACCTCGACCGGCGTGGCGCCGACGGGCGGCCAGACGGTCAGGTCACCTGCCGCCTCACCCGCCGGGCGGCGGTCGGCGAGTGCACCGCTGGCGTGCCTGGTCCACGGCTCGGCGGGGTCGGCATCCTCGGGACGGGAGTACAGACCCAGTGGCCGGGTGCCGCTCTCGTCCGCCGGGTTCACCCAGAGCTGGAACTGGAGCGCGCCGGTCTCCGGCAGGACGAGCGGCGCCTCCAGGGTGAGCTCCTCCAGCCGGTCGCAGCCGACCTGGTCACCGGCACGGACCGCTAGCTCGACGAAGGCCGTACCCGGCAGCAGCACGGTGCCCGAGACGGCGTGGTCGGCCAGCCAGGGATGCGTGTGGAGCGAGAGCCGCCCGGTGAACAGGTAGCCGTCGGACTCGGCCAGCGGGGCGCCGGCACCGAGCAGCGGGTGCCCGGGGGCGACCAGCCCGGCGGAGGCGACGTCGGCGGCCCACAGCGCGGGCGCCTCCAGCCAGTAGCGCTCCCGCTGGAAGGCGTAGGTCGGCAGGTCGACGCGCTGCGCGCCGGTACCCGCGAACACCGCCTGCCAGTCGAGCCTGGCACCACGGACGTGCAGCTGCGCCAGAGCAGTCGTGAAACTCTGCGCCTCGGCGCGGTCACGGCGCAGGACTGGTGCGAACACCGCCTCCTCCGTCACGCACTCCTGACCCATCGCCGAGAGCGTGCCGTCCGGACCCAACTCCAGGAACGTACGGACGCCTTCACCCTCCAGGGTCTGCACGGCGTCGTGGAAGCGGACAGCCTCGCGGACGTGGCGCACCCAGTACTCGGGGGTGACCAGCTCATCGGCGACCTCGCCGGTCAGGGTGGAGACGACCGGGATCCGGGGCTCGCGGAAGCTCAGACCCTCCGCGACCGTACGGAACTCCGCCAGCATCGGCTCCATCAACGGCGAGTGGAACGCGTGGCTGACCATGAGCCGCTTGGTCTTCCGGCCATCAGCGGCC
>NZ_JYJF01000172.1 GCF_000955975.1 Saccharothrix sp. ST-888 | reverse complement strand
GCTCGCCGCCCAGGTGCTGGCCTACCCGCCGATGGACCCGGCCTGCCGGGCGCAGTCCTTCCGGCGGAATCCGGAGATGTTCCCCAGCCGGGCCGGCCTGCTGGCCGCCTGGCAGGACTACCGGGGCACCGGGCGCCGCCACCCGGTCGCCTACAGCACCCCGTACGAGGCCCAGGACCTGGGCGGGGTGGCCCCGGCGATACTCGCGGTCGGCACCCTCGACCCCGTGGCCGACGACGTCCGCGACTACGCCCGGCGGCTGCGCTCGGCTGAAGTCCCCGTCGAGATGCGGGAGTTCGAGGGAATGCCGCACGGAACCTTCCTCAATGATCCCGCGCTCCGCCACTGGCTGGGCACCACCTACGCTCGGAGGGCAGCATGAACAGCGCCACCAGCACCACCGGTCCGGACACCGCCACCGTGCCGGGCCACGCCGAGGCGCTGCTGCGCCACTTCGCCGATCTGCGGGACGGCCTGCACGGCGACGCCGCCGGCCGCCAGGACAAGGAACGGCTCTTCGGCACCGCCGTCGACCTGCTCGACCCGTATGCCCGGCAGGCCCTGGCGGAGATCAACACCCATCTGCTGCTCGGCACCGGCGAGGTGGCCGGTACCGGCATCCGCCGCTCGCTCGCCGAGGGCGTCGACGCGCTCTGGACCCTCTCCTGGCCCGAGCAGCAGGCGACCGGCATCAACCCGATCGTCATCAGGGCGTTCTTCGGCCGCGGCTTCCACCACCCGCACCTGCAGGGGGGCACCGTCCGCGAGTGGCCGCTCAACGTCTTCACCCCGGAGCAGGCGGCGGCCGAACTCCCCACGCTGCGCGCGATCGCCGCCGCCGACCTGCACAACCTGGTCTTCCAGCGCGACTTCCGGATCATCCCGGCCACCATGAACGGAGCGGCACAGTGACGTTACGGCTCTCCATCCTCGACCAGTCCCCGGTGCCGGCCGACGGCACCCCGGCCGACGCCCTGCGCGCCTCGCTCGACGTCGCGCGGGCCGCCGACGGCCTCGGCTACCACCGCTACTGGGTCGCCGAACACCACAACTCCCCCAGCTTCGCCGGGACTTCGCCGGAGATCCTGGTCACCGCCCTGCTCGGCGAGACCCGCCGGCTGCGGATCGGCTCCGGCGGTGTGCTGCTGCCGCGCTACGACCCGTACAAGGTCGCCGAGGTGTTCCGGGTGCTCGCCGCCCTGCATCCGGGCCGGGTCGACCTCGGCATCGGACGGGCCGGCGGACCCGCGCAGAACTTCCCGCAGAAGGTGGTCGAGCTGGCCCGGCTGCTGGCCGAGCCCTACGAGGGCTATGTCCCACCGGAGTTGTGGCTGCTCGGGGCCGGCAGCGGATCGGCGGAGCTGGCCGCGGCCCTCGGCACCCGGTTCGCCTTCGCGCACTTCCTGCGGCCCACGCTCGGCCGGGCCGCGCTGACCGCGTACCGGACGGGCGACCGACTCCCCTCGGACGACGCCGCACCGCCGCGCGGGGCGCTGGCCGTCCGGGTCGTCACGGCCGAGACCGAGGCGAAGGCCGCCGAACTGGCCCGGAGCTTCCTGTTCTGGCGCAGCCGCAAGGACCTCGGCGACGACCGGCCGTTCCCCTCGCTCGCCGAGGTCCGCGCGCACCGCTGGACCGCCCTGGAGGAGGAGCGGGCCGCCGACAACAGCCTTGCCCTGGTGTCCGGTACGCCGGAGCAGGTGCACGCGGAACTCAGCCGGCTCGCGGCCGCCCACGGAGTGGACGAGCTCGTGGTGAACACCCTCACCCACGACCCCGCCGACCGGATCGACTCCTACCGGCTGCTCGCGGAGACGTTCCGGATCGCCTCCGGCACCCGCGAGCTGACCGGCGTGGCCTGAACACGGACCCGGCGCCGGGCTCGGGGCGATGCCCGGCGCCGTGCACCCCTCAGGACCGGCCGGGCAGCGCCAGGGACGGGAGGTGGGCCGGGTCGGCCGAACCGGCCGGTGGCGGCGCGAAGGCGAAACCGGGCGTACGGCGCCGGGTGCCGTCGGGGAGCACGGCCAGCGCCTCCACCTCGGGGTGCCCGGCCGCCCAGGCGAGGCCGAGGTCGGGGCCCATGGCGAAGGCCGCGGTGGCCCGGGCGTCGGTCAGGGCGAGCCTGCGGCCGACCAGGGTGAGCGAGAGCAGACCGGTGGCCGGCCGGCCGGTGTGCGGATCCACGATGTGCGCACCGCGCTCGGCCGTCCCGGAGGTGGCGACGGCGAGGTCGTGGCCGGCCAGCACGCCGAGGACGGCGCCGGGCCGCAGCGGGTCGGCGATACCGATCCGCCAGGGTCCGCCGCAGGTCTGGACGTCACCGCCCCCGGTGACGGTGTGCTGGACGAAACCGGCCGCCCGCAGCTGCTCGGACGCCTCCTCGACCGCCCAGCCCTTGACCCACCCGCTCGGGTCCAGTCGGCCGCCCGGCCGTTCGGTGAACCAGCCGCCGGTCTCGGCCGCGACCTCGCGGCACCGCTCCAGCACCTCGGCCACGGCCGGATCGCACTGGGCGAGCGCGAGCTCCCCGCGGCCGAACCGGCTGATGTCGCTCTGCGGCCGGTAGGTCGAGAAGACCTCGTCGATCCGGTGCAGCCGGCGGACCACCGGCCCGAGTGCCTCCGCGACCCCGACCTCGGCCCCGGCCCCGGTGCTGCGGACGGCGAAGGAGAACACCGTGCCCATGACGTGCTCGGCGTGCCGGATCACCGGGCCCGCGGGGTTCACCGGGTCCCCGCCCTGTCGAGCGCGCTCTGCAGGGAGCGGGTGTAGCCGTCGCTGGTGTACGTCGCCCCGGAGACGGCGTCGATCTGCGCGCTCTGGGCGGCGATGGCCTCCTGGTTGAGCGTGGGCAGGGCGTCGGCGTTGATCCGCCGGTCGTGGCCGCTGCCGGCCGGGTACTGCAGGACGTCGATCCGGCTGATCCGCCCGCCGCTCAGCGACAGCCGGACCTGCACCGGTCCGTAGCGGGTGTCGACGGCATCGCCGGTGACGGTCCGCGAGCCGCCGGAACCCGCCCCCGCACCGGATGCGGGACCGGCACTCGGGCCGGAGCCGGAACCGGCGGAGTCCGTGGCGCCGGCCCCGCCGCCGGTGCTGATCACCTGGGCGGTGGTGGCCGTACCCGCGTGGGGCTTGAGCGAGAGCAGCAGGATCACCCCTGCCACGGTGGCGGTACTGGTCACGACGGCGCGTCGCACGGTGGGCTCCTGACGGGAAGTCCGGTGGGTGGTCAGAGGGCGAAGGACTCGTGGTGGATCCGGGACCGGCGGACCCCGGCGGCCCGCAGCGCCCGGACGGCCTCCTCGGTGAGAGCGTCCGGGCCGCACAGGTAGACCTCGTGCCCGGCCAGGTCGGGGACCAGCCGCCGGAGCGCGCCGCCGAGGTCGCCGACCTGCTCCCGGCCGCCGAGCAGCTCGTGGTACCGCGCGCCCCTGGCCCGGGCCACGGCGGCCAGCTCCGCCCGGAACAGCAGGTCCTCGGGCCGCCGCGCACGCTGGACCAGGACGGGTTCGCCGGGCAGCGTCTCGAACAGGGCCCGCAGCGGGGTGATCCCGACCCCGACGCCCAGCAGCAGCACTCTGCGCCCACGTCGGCGCTGCGCCGTGAACGCACCGTACGGGCCTTCGGCCCGGACCCTGGTGCCCGGCCGGAGCCCGGCCACCGCCGCACTGTGGTCGCCGAGGTTCTTGACGGTGAAGCGCAGGAAGCCGTGCTGCGGGGGAGCGGAGAGCGAGTACGGGTTGGCGGCCCAGCGCAGGCCGGGTGCCTGGAACTGGAGCCGGAAGAACTGCCCGGACTCGGCCCGCAGCTCCGCCAGCCGCTCGCCGACCAGGAACACCGACACCACCCCGGGGCCCTCCGGGCGTACCTCGGCGACCCGCAGCCGGTGCCGCCGGTCCCGCAGGTACGGCACGGCCAGCCGGTACCAGCCGATCAGGGCCGCCGTGCCGAGGTACAGCGCGTACCAGGCGGCGCGCCCCGGACCGCCGCCGAGGCTGGCTCCGGTGGCCAGCTGGTGGCCGAAGCCGAGGGCCACGGCCAGATAGCCGGCCAGGTGGAGGTAGTGCCAGGTCTCGTGGCGCAGCCGACGGCGTGCGGCGCGGGCGGAGAGGGCGCCGGTACCGAGCAGGAGCAGCGTGCCCAGGGTGGCCTTGATCATTTCGGGGAAGTGGAAGACGATCTCGACTCCCTCGCCGATCAGGCCCCGATGGTCCGTCAGCGCGTAGCCGTAGACGATCGTCACGACGTGCAGCGAGACCAGCCCGACCAGGTAGCGGCCGCCCGCGGCGTGCCAGCGGGCCAGCCGGTCCGCCCCCAACTCGCGCTCCAGCAGCGGGATACGGGCCATCAGCAGCAGCAGGACGGGAGCGGTGTACCCGGCCAGCAGGCCGGTGATCCGGCCGGCCTCGGTCAGCCACTCGGACGCGCCGCTGACCCACGGGGTGTCGCGCCACCACAGGGCGAGGACGCCCAGGCCGCCGAGCGCGATCGCCGCCAGGACGGCCGACGGCAGGGCCTCGCCCGGCAGCTGCCGGAGCCAGGCCGAGTACCGGGGCCCGGGCGTTCGCCGGGGACGTCGGGGCAGGTCGTGCGGCCTGCGGTCGGCGGGGGAGAGCGCTGCCACGGGGGACCTCCTTGCCGTCCGGGCTGCTTCGGCAGCAACCCTGGCACCGGAAGCTCTCAGTTACCTCTGAAACGGTGGCCACCGAGCCGCCCGGAATCCACGTTCTGCCAGCTCAGCGAGGGTTTCGCAAGCCTCGGGCCGGATGTGGATCTCACCGCATTCTCATCGCGAGGCGGCAGGATGGCAGCTACCGGTGACGAGACGACCCCCAGGATGTGCCCATGGACAACCCAGCCGGTGCCGAGCGGCGCCCGTGGCGGATCCTGGTCGTCGACGACGAACCCGACCTGATCGAGGTGGTCTGCGGGGCACTCCGCTACGAGGGCTGGGAGGCGCGCGGAGCCACCGCCGGGCAGTCGGCCGTCGAGCAGGCGGACGCCTGGCGGCCCGACGCCGTGGTCCTCGACATGATGCTGCCGGACGTCGACGGGATGGAGGTGCTGCGCCGGATCCACGCCGCCCGACCCGAGATCAGGGTGCTGTTCCTCACCGCCAAGGACGCCGTCGAGGACCGGATCGCCGGCCTGGCCGCCGGGGGCGACGACTACGTCACCAAGCCGTTCAGCCTGGCCGAGGTCGTGGTCCGGCTGCGGAGCCTGCTCCGGCGCGCGCAGCCCACCGGACCGCAGGTGCCGGAGGGCGCGCTGGTCCTGGGAGACCTGGTGCTCGACGAGCGGGCCAGGGAGGTGTTCCGCAGCGGCGAGGCGGTGGAGCTCAGCCCCACCGAGTTCGGGCTGCTGCGCTACCTGATGCAGCACCCCCGGCAGGTGGTGAGCAAGGCGCAGATCCTCGACGCGGTCTGGTCGTACGACTTCGGCGGGCAGGCACACGTGGTCGAGCTGTACATCAGCTATCTGCGCAAGAAGGTGGACCTGGGCCGTTCCCCGATGATCCACACGGTCCGGGGCGCCGGCTACGTGATCAAGGCACCGCAGTGATCCGCCCGAACGCACAGCGGGCCCGCACGCTCCGCCGGGCGGTGCCGCGCACCCTGCGGGCCCGCCTGATCGCCGGGCTGCTCGCGCTGCTGCTGCTCACCTGCGCGGGCGTCGGGCTGGCCACCACCCAGGCGCTGCGGCACTTCCTGGTCGACCGGCTCGACCAGCAGCTCGCCGACACCGGTGGCCGGTACGCGGCCAGCCTGGAGCACCCGGAACCCTCGACCGGAGGTGCCGCCCGCGGCGACACCAGGGCCCAGGCCCCGGGGACCTTCGGTGCCCGGCTGCTGAACGGCACGGTCACCGCCGCCCGGGTGGTGGACGGCGACGCGGACGATCCGGCGGTGGCGGAGGGTACGGTGGCCGCCGACACCGACGACACGGTCTCGCTGACCGCCGGCGACCGCCGTGCCCTGGCCGCCCTGCCGGCCGGCGGCCCGGCCCGCAGCGTCGGACTGTCCGGCCTCGCGGACTACCGGCTGAGAGCGGTCGCCGGGCGGGACGGCGACGTCCTGGTCACCGGGCTCCCGCTGCGCCCGCTGGACGACGCGGTGCACCGGCTGGTGACGATCGAGCTGGTGGTGTTCGCGGTGGCCCTGGTCTCGACGGGGGTTGCGGGGGCGCTCTGGATCCGGGTCTCGCTCCGCCCGCTGGACCGGGTGGTCGGTGCGGCCGAGCGGGTGAGCGCGCTGCCGCTGGCCAGCGGCGAGGTCGCCGTGCCGGTCCGGGTGCCCGACGACGACCTCGGTACCGAGGTCGGGCGGGTGGGTGCCGCACTCAACCGGATGCTCGGTCATGTCGAGGACGCGCTCGCCCGGCGGCAGTCGGTCGAGGACCGGCTGCGGGCCTTCGCGGCCGACGCCAGTCACGAACTGCGCACCCCGGTGGCGGCGGTCCGGGGCCACGCCGAACTGGCGCTGCGCCACCCGGGCCCGGTGCCGGCCGAGGTACGGCACTCGCTCACCCGGATCGAGGCGGAGGCGCAGCGGATGGGCGCGATCGTCGAGGACCTGCTGCTGCTGGCCCGGCTGGACGCGGGGCGGCCGCTCGCCGTGGCGGAGGTGGACCTGACCCGGGTGGCGCTGGACTGCACCGCCGACGCCCGAGCCGCCGGTCCGGGACACCGCTGGCAGCTGGAACTGCCCGAGGAGCCGGTGCTGGTCACGGGCGACGCCGACCGGCTGCGGCAGGTGGTGGCCAACCTGCTGGCCAACGCCCGCGTCCACACCCCGGAGGGCACCCGGGTGACGCTCGCGCTCTCGGCCGGATCCGGTGGCGACGGCCAGGTCCGGCTGACCGTGACGGACACCGGCCCCGGCATCGAACCGGCGCTCGCGGAGCGGGTCTTCGAACGCTTCGTCCGCGGCGACCTGGCCCGGGCCAGAACCACCGGCAGCACCGGCCTCGGCCTGGCCATCGTCCGCGCCGTCAGCACGGCCCACCACGGCAGCGTCGAACTCTCGACCCGCCCCGGCCGCACCTCTTTCACCGTCCGGCTACCGGCTCACCAGGACCCCGATCGCCCATACAAGGTGACCGCGCGCGCAACCCACCACGAATCGACGTGCACCGTAGGCAAGTTGCACCACCCTCAGGGGAGCGGGTAACCGCGCGCGCAACCCACACCCACGAACCGGTGTGCACCGTAGGCAAGTTGCAACCCCCCAGGGGCGCGGGGAACTGCGCGATCAGCCCTCCACAAAGGTGCGGAGTCTCTCGAGCAGCTCCCCGCGCATCCCCGCGCCCCCCACGTGCCTGGCTGGCGGCCCTGGGTCAGTGCCCCAGGGCCCGGGCGCCCGCCGCGTGGTCGACGGCCTGGGCCTTGAGCGCGCGCTCGATGCCCGCGCGGGCCTCGACCACCATGCGCCGCAGCGCCGGTGCGGGCGAGGCCGCCTTGAGCCAGGCGTCGGTGGCGTCCAGGGTGCTCTGCTCGACCAGCAGGGAGGGGTACAGCCCGGTGATGATCTGCTGCGAGATCTCGTGGCTGCGGGTCTCCCAGATGCCCTTGATCGCCGTGAAGTACTTGGCGCTGTAGGGGGCGAGCAGCTCGCGCTGGTCGGGCTGCTGGAAACCGCCGATCACCGCGTCCTGGACGTAGTTGGTGAGCTTGTCGGACTCGACCACGGAGGCCCAGGCCTCGGCCTTGGCGGCAGCGGTCGGCCGGGCGGCGCGGCAGCTCGCGGCGTGCTCCTGGCCGGCGGCGGTGTTGTCGCGGGCCAGCTCGGCGTCGATGGCCTTGTCGTCGGCGCGGCCGGTGGCGACCAGGCGGGAGAGCAGCGTCCAGCGCAGCTCGGTGTCGACGGCCAGGCCGTCCAGCGTCCGGGTGCCGTTCAGCAGGCCCGCCAGCAGGTCGAGCTGGCGGTCCGTGCGGGCGACCGAGGCGAGGGCGCGGGCCCAGGTCAGCTGGTGGTCGCTGCCGGGGGCGGCGGCGCGCAGCTGCTGCTCGGTGGCCTCGGCCCAGCGGGCCGTGCCCTGCTCGCGCCAGGACGGGTCGACGTAGGCGTTCAGGGCCAGCTGGACCTGGCGCTGCACCGACTGGACCACGCCGATGTCGGTCTCCCGGGCCAGGCCGGAGAGGGCCAGCGCGAGGTAGTCGCGGGCGGCGAGCTCGCCG
>NZ_JYJF01000171.1 GCF_000955975.1 Saccharothrix sp. ST-888 | reverse complement strand
ACCGCAACCGGGACGACCGCGGCGGCAACACCCGTCCGTTCGCCCGCCGCGACGACCACCGCTCCGGTGGCCGTCCGCAGGGTGGCTTCGCCGGCCGCGACCGCGACGACCGTGGCGGCCGTTCCTTCGGTGACCGCGACTCGCGCGGCGGCAGCTTCAACGGCGGCGACCGCAAGCCCCGTTGGAAGAACTGACGCTCTGCAGTGACCGCTGGTCGGGCCCGCTCCACTTCGGTGGGGCGGGCCCGTCCGCGTTGTGGCCGAAACCCCCTGGTGGGCCGGCGGGCGACTCACGTACCGTCAGTGGTATGAGCAGTCGATTGCACCAGGTCGCGACCGTCAACGAGGAGATCGCGGAGCGCGGCAGCTACCGGGCCGACGGCACCGGGGCGGTGGTGGAGATCGGCGGACCACTGGCCGCCGCACGGGCCGGCACGGTCTCCTACGCGCCCGGGGACGCCGTCGGCGTGGCCGAGGCGTCCCGTGGGCCATTCGCCGGGACGCCGGAGGTCACCGCCGAGGGCAGCATGCAGGCGGCCCGCCGCCTGGTGGAGGGCGGCGGCGAGCACGTCGGCGTGCTCAACTTCGCCTCCGCACGGAACCCCGGCGGCGGCTATCTGCGCGGCGCCCGCGCGCAGGAGGAGGACCTCTGCCGCAGTGCGCTGCTGTACCACTGCCTGCTCGCCGCACCCGACTACTACGAGGCGCACCGGGCCTCCTCGGACCTGCGCTACAGCCACCGGGTGATCTTCTCCCCCCGGGTGCCGGTGATCCGGCAGGGGGACGGAGCCCTGCTGGCGCAGCCGTACCAGGTCTCCTTCCTCACCTCACCGGCGCCCAACGCCGGTCAGCTGGCCCTGCGTTCGGGCGGTGCCCCGGCGGGTGTGCAGAAGGTGCTGGCGGAGCGGGCCGAGCGGGTGCTCGCGGTGGCGGCGCACCACGGTGTGCGCGAGCTGGTGCTGGGGGCGTGGGGCTGCGGGGTCTTCCGCAACGACCCGGCGGAGGTCGCGGCGGCCTTCGAGCACGCCCTGGGGGTGTACGGCGCGGCATTCACCCGGGTGGTCTTCGCGGTCTGGGACCGGTCGCCGGTGTCCGCGAACCGTGCGGCCTTCGAGCGGCGCTTCGGCGCTTCGTAGCTTCGGCGCTTCGTAGCTTCGTCGCGGCGGTTGCTCGGGGGCGGTTGTTCGGGGGCGGCCCCGCCGGGGCCCGGGGTCAGCGGCGGGTGGCGACGGCGGAGGCCGCTGCGACGACGCCGGTGACCGCGAGGACCGAGGGCCAGGCGCCGATCTTCTTCGCGAGCGGGTGGGAGCCGCCGAAGGCCGCCACGTAGAGGCCGGTCAGCGCGGCGGCGGTGCCGGGGCCGGCCTGCCGCTGCCACTGGTACGCGGAGGCGGCGCCCGCCGCGGCGAGGACCACTCCGCCCAGCTCGCGCCGGCCGCTCCAACGTGCGGTGCCGTAACCGCCGATGAGACCGGCCGCCGCCACCGCCGCTGTCGGGATCTTCGCCATCGTCCAACTCCTCCGGTGCTCTGTCCTGGGCTTCCCACCGACCCTAACGCGCGCCCTTCGCCGGCAGTGCCGGGTCCGTCGGCGGTTCGGGTGAGGCCGGTGCCGCCGGGCGGCGTTCAGTGCTTGAAGACCTCGCGGTCGTGCCAGTGCAGGAAGTCGGGCCGGACCCGCGGCCTGCTCGCCCGGGGCCGGGCCACCGGTGCGTCGTGCAGGGCGGCCACGGCCCGGTGGCCCGCCTTGCTGTCGTACGTGAAGCGCGGGGAGACCCGGATGGTGTGGTCCGGGGTGATGCCGAGCGCGCCGTAGTCGAACAGGGTGTGGTGCAGGGCGCAGAGGGCGAGGGCGTTGTCGATCCGGTCCGGACCGCCCTGGCTGTGCCAGCGGACGTGGGCGGCCTCCGTACCGACCGGGCTGAGGCCGAGCACGCCGTCGTAGCCGCACATGGCGCAGGCGTGCCCGTACGCGTCGAGTACGGCTTCGGAGAAGCCCGGGGCGCGGACGCGTCGGCGGGTCATCCGGTAGCGGACCTCGGCCGCCGGGGTCTCCGGCTCGGCGGCCGCGGCGGCTGTGTCGGCTTCGGGAGATGTGGGCGCTTCGGGCGCTTCGGGCGCTTGGGGTGCTTCGAGGGCGGAGAGTTCGACGGTCGGCAGGTCGAGGCCGGTCCGGTGGCAGATGGCGGCTTCCAGGGTGCCGGTGAAGTTCCGGTCCAGGAGGAGGAAGACGGCCGCCGCGAAGGTGGCCGGGTCCCGGAGCAGCGTCTCGACCTCGGGGCGGAGGCGTCCGAAGGCGCCGAGCCTGCGCAGATGGCCGCCCTCGGGGCGGGTGTCCGGGCCGAGGGGTATGCCGTCGGCCGAGTGCAGCTCCCACAGCCCGCGTTCCAGGCGGACGAACGGTTGGACGGCGCGCTGTGCCGCGGTCCGCGCGCTGACCGGCGGACCGTAGTCGTTGATGAGCCGGCTGACCGGCTCCTCGGCCTCCGCGTAGGTCACCAACGTCGAACCGGTGGCGGCGAAGCGGCCGAGGAGCCAGAGCAGCAGCAGCGGTTTGTGCGGCGCGCGCCGGCTGTCCGTCGGGGCTTGGCGCAGCGCGCCCAGGGCGTTGAGGAGGTCGTGTCGCTGCACGGTGCCCAGCCTGCCACAGGGCCATCGGGTGGTAGTTCGACAGGGGGAGTCGGGCCGTCAGCGGGTCAGGGCGGTGCGCAGGGCGGCGATTTCGGCGGCCGTGACGCCGTGGGCGTCGAGGAAGGACTCGATGGAGCCGTGCAGGGTGCGGAGCCGGTGCAGGGCCTCGGCCAGCAACTCGGCGGTGACGGGCCGGGAGAGGCGCTCGGCCCCGGTCTCGTCGATGTACGGGGTGGGGCCGCCGAGGAGGCCGAGGCCCGTGTTGGAGTGGAGGAAGTCGGCGGTGATGTCGGACTCGGCGGCGCCGAGCAGGTGCTGCAGGACCGCGATGGTGAGACCGGTGCGGTCCTTGCCGACCGCGCAGTGGACCAGGGTCGGGAGCCCGCCGGGAGCAGCCAGGTGCCGGACGGTGGCGGCGATCGAGGGCCCGGAGCTCTCGGCCATGAAGCGGTACAGCGCGGGCTGGTCGTCCGGCCAGGGCTGCCCCTCCGAGGTGCGCTCCGGGAGGGTCGGGAGGTGGCGGGTGGCGAGGTCGAGGCCGTGCAGCCGGTCCGGCCAGTGGGTCAGCTCGTTGGCGCCGCGCAGGTCGATCACGGAGCGGACGCCCAGGGCCTTGAGGCGCTGGGCGCCTTCCGGGGTCAGTTCGTTGAGCGATCCGGAACGGTAGAGCAGACCTGGACGGATCGGGCCGACGGCCGCGTCGCGGAGGTTCCGGACGCCGGGGATGTCGAGGAGGGGGGATGCTGCGTCGGAGTGACGGAGGCTCATGTCCGCAACGGTAGCCCGCCGGACCGTCCGGGAGGAGGCGTTCCAGGTGAACGGTCGGGTGGCCGACTCGCTGCGGAGCCTGTCCGACGGCCCGGCCGAGGGCGGCTAGCGTCCGCCGGAGATGTCGAGGAAGGTGCCGGTCGCGTACGAGGAGGCGGGGGAGAGCAGCCAGAGGATGGCCTCGGCGACCTCCTCGGGCTGTCCGCCGCGTGCCATCGGCAGGTTGGGCGCGACCCGGTCCACCCGGCCCGGTTCGCCGCCCAGCGCGTGGATGCCGGTGTGGATCAGGCCGGGGCGTACGCAGTTGACGCGGATGCCCTCGCGGGCGACCTCCAGCGCCAGGCCGCGGGTCATGCTGTCCAGCGCGCCCTTGGAGGCGGCGTAGTCCACGTACTCGTTCGGCGCGCCGAGCCGGGCGGCGGTGGAGGAGACGTTGACGATCGCGCCGCCCGTGCCGCCGTGCCGGGTGGACATCCGGCGGACGGCCGCGCCCGCGCACAGGAACGGCCCGGTGATGTTGGCGGACCAGATCCTGGCCAGCCGGTCCTCGTCCAACTCGTCCAGGCGGCACTGCTTTTCGAGCGTGCCGGCGTTGTTGACCAGGGCGGTCAGTGGTCCGAGCTCGTCGTCCACGGCGCGGAACAGCCGTTCCACCTCGGCGCTCCGGCTGACGTCCGCCCGGACCGCGACCGCGGTGCCGCCGGCCGAGCGGATCTCCGCCACCACGGCGGCCGCGGTGGCCTCGTCCGCACGGTAGTTGACGCACACGCGGTACCCGCGGGCGGCCGCGAGCCGGGAGGTGGCGGCGCCGATCCCGCGGCTGCCGCCGGTGACCAGAACGACCTCGGACACGGGCGGCCTCCGATGCGGGCTGGGTGCACTGCTCGGGTCACCGTAGCCCACATGCTGGAATTCGATGAGCACGGGCCCGAGTTCGGAGATCATGACGCCATGGACCCCGGACCGATCGGGCTGCTGCCTGCCTCCAGCGATCTCGCCGACTACCTGGCCGCCGACGACGTGATCGACCACGGGCACCCGGAGATCCGGGCCCTCGCCGACCGGCTGTGCGGCGACAGCCGACAGGCCGGGGCGCGCGCCGCGTTCGAGTACGTCCGGGACGAGGTCGCGCACTCCGCGGACGTCGGCGAGTGGAGTGCCGCGTACCGGGCGTCCGACGTGCTCGCGAGCGGCAACGCCATCTGCCACGGCAAGGTGCACCTGCTCACCGCGCTGCTGCGGGCCCAGGGCACCGCCGCCGGCCTCTGCTACCAGCGGCTCGGGGTGCTGCACGGGCTGGTCGCCGTCCACTGGCCCGCGACGGGCGGCTGGGTGCGGCTGGACCCGCGCGGCAACAAGCCGGGTGTGGACGCCCGGTTCGCCACCGAACCCGGTGCGGAGCGGCTGGCCTGGGTGCCGGATCCGGCGGCGGGCGAGCTCGACTACCCGACGGTGTACCCGAGTACGCCACCGGTCCTGCGGCAGGCGCTCGACCGGGCTCGGCCGGGCGCGCAGGGGTACGGCTACCTGCCGTCGGAGCTGTAGGTGCGCCGGGGCCCGGCGCGGCCGGCCCGGACCGGTCTGCCGTGGCCGGTCCTGGCCCGGCCGGCCGCGTCCCCAACCTCACGGGTCGGAACAGCTAGCCCGCTGCGGCGGCGGACCGGATCGCTGCGATCCTCGGGGCGCGGCTCTTCGGCGAGTCCAGGCTGAACCCCCTGGCGTCGCCCAGCTGATCGCGGACGAAGGCCTCGGTGCGGGCGATGGTGTCGCGCAGCTCGGCGTCGGCCGGTACGAACAACTGGTGCACGATCTCGCGCTGTTGGGTGTCGTACTCCCAGAAGCCGATGATCCGGCCGCGGTCCACCACGATGTGCGTCTGCGGGTCGGCCTCGCTGCCGAAGCTGCGCCCGGCCTTGGCGCCGGGCACCGGGCGCTGGGCGTCGGCCGGGTCGATCAGGCGGGGCAGCGCCCGGTGCAGCAGGTGCAGGCCGTCGATGCCGGCGAGCAGCGCGTAGCCGGGGGCGGCCGGAACGGTGAACTCGGCGAACTCGTCGGCGAGTTCCGCGCTGATCAGGAGGTCGGTGCCGAGGATCGGGCTCAGGTCGAGGGCGGCGACGGCCTGCTTGGCGGTGGCTGCCGGAAAGCCGGAGAACCAGCGGAAGTTCTTGAGCGAGGCGGGGCCCGCCCAGGAGAAGTACCGCCGCGCCAGCTCGGTGGCGGACCCCCGGACCGGCTGGTCCCACTCGACGTAGCCGTAACGCTGCTGGTCCAGACGGCCGTTGACCGGGACCCGGCGGATCAGGCCGCGGGCCTGCATCAGTCCGAGCGCCAGCGGGAGGGTGGTGGACAGCCCGCGCTTCTTCCCCGCCTCGCCGAGGCTGCGGACGGCGTCCCCGGCCCTCTCCCGGATCTCGGCCGGGTTCAACGGAGCTGAGCCGGCGAGTACTTGGGAGATCCGCAGGCAGAGCTTCTCGATCTCGTCCCGGCGGACGCGCAGGTGCCGCTCCGCCGTGGCGAGTTCGCCCTCCGGTGCGGCGGCGCCGACGGCCAGGCCGAGTGCGTAGTCGGCGGCCGGGAGGACGTAGGTGCAGCCGCGGGCGGACGGGAGTTCGTGCACCTGCAGGTCGGCGACGGCCGCGTCGACGGCCTCCCGGTCGAGACCGGCGCGGGCGAACAGTCCCAGGTACGGGGCCGCGCCACCGACCGAGCGGGCCCAGCCGGTGGCGGCCAGCACCTCGGCCGGGGAGGCGCCGGGGTGCGCGCCGTCCAGCCACTGCCGATGTGCCCACCAGGCACGGAGTCTGGCCGCCGGGATCTCGCTGTTCACCATGCGGTCCAGTATCGGCGCGCGGTGCCCCGGGCGGGGCGGCGACGTGCCGGACGGGCGGCGGACAGGAGCGTGCGCGGCTGTTCGGCCAACGGGAATTCGTTCGCGCGTGGCTCGCCCGTCGGGGGAGACTGCCAACGGTGCGCCGGGCCGCCGCCCGGGTCCATCCCCGGATCCCGGTCCGCCGCCGACTGTTCACCGTTCACCGTGCGCACCACACATCGTCTCGCCGAGGGAGCGACGTAACTCATGCACCTACTGCTCTCCGGCATCGTCGGCTCGACCGCCTACGGCCTCGCGCACGCCGACTCCGACCTCGACCGGCTCGGCCTGTTCGCCGCGCCCACCGAGCAGTTCCACGGTCTGCACCGGCCGGTGGAGTCGCACGTCACCACCGCCCCCGACACCACCCTGCACGAGGCGGCCAAGTGGTGCCGGCTCGCCCTCAACGGCAACCCGACCGCCTCCGAACTGGTCTGGCTGCCCGCCGAGCTGTACGAGGTGCGCACGCCGCTCGGCGAGGAGCTGATCGGAATCCGGCGCTCCTTCCTGAGCGAGCGCGCGGTGCGGAACGCCTATCTCGGTTACGCCACCCAGCAGTTCAGGAAGCTGAGCAGCCGCGACAGCTCCGACGAGCCGTCCCGGCGGCGGGCTTCCAAGCACGCCAGGCACTTGGTCCGACTGGTCCGGCAGGGCCTGGCGCTGCACGAGACCGGCGAGCTGGGGATCCGGCTGGCCGACCCCGCCCAGGTCCGCGAACTCGGCGAACGCTACGCGGACCGGCCGGACCTGGCGGTGGACCTGCTCGCCGACGCGGAGTCCCGTTTCAGCCGACCGGGTGTCCTCCCGGCCGAGCCCGACGAGGCACCGGTCGAGTCCTGGCTGCGCCGCGTCCGCGCGGCGCACCTGTCCACTCCGTCCTGACCAGCCCGAACGCCCCACCGGCCGCCCCCGCCCACCCGACCCCGCCGGACACCTCGGCGCGACCCGGGCAATCCACTGGCCAACAGCCGGTGATCTCCGGGTAGGATCGCCCTGGCAGGCGCCCTACCACCACGGTGGAGCGCGAGCCGGCGGGCCGCTAGCTCAATTGGCAGAGCTGCGGACTTTTAATCCGTAGGTTCAGGGTTCGAGCCCCTGGCGGCCCACCATCCTCAGGACCGGGTTTACCCCCGCCGACCTGCGGCGCAGCGCTCTGACTGGGCTTCACCGGTCGGAGCGCTTTCGCTTTCCCGGCCGTAGGTGAGCCCGAAGTGAGCCCGACGGTTTCGCCGACCGCCGTTTTGCGGGCACGGGGGACCAACCGCGCGGCGGCCTCGGACACCTCCCGGTCGATCTCCGGGAGAAGGCTGGTGTACGTGTCCGACGTGAGCGTGATCGTGGAGTGCCGCAACGTCTCCTTGATCGTGTGCAGGTCGCCACCGCCCGCGTGGGTCAGGGTCGCGGCCCCGTGTCGGAGGTCCCGAAGGTTGATCGGGGGCAGGCCGGCGGCCCGGTAGATCCGGCGGAAGGCATCGGACACCGTCTCGGGGTGCAGCCACCTGCCGTCCTCGAGGGTGAACACCTTGCCGGTATCCGTCCACGCCGCACCCCACTGCAAGCGCTCCTCGTTTTGCCGGATCCGGTACGCCCGGAGAACCGCGACGGTACCGCTGTCCAGCCCGATCGTCGCTGCACTGCCATCCGTCTTGGGATCTGACTCGTACGGAGTCCAACCGTCCTGAACGATCTCCTTCGCCACGGTCAGCTCACCGCGCTCGAGGTTCACGTCCGCCCAGTTCTGGCCGACGGCCTCGCCACGGCGCAGGCCCCGGAAGGCGATCAGGTGGAACAGGGCGTAGAGCCGGTGGCCCTCGGCCTCGTCGAGGAACCGCCCGAGCTGTTCGGGAGTCCACACCATGACCGCGCTCGGCTTCTCGCCCGTCAACTCCCAACGCCGGACGCGCTCCTCGGTCCAGAGCAGTGCCTTCGGCCGCTTGCCGGACTCCAGCTCGACATGCGAGGCGGGGTTGAAGGTGATCAGCTCGCGGGCGATGGCGGCGTTCAACGCGGCC